>DASRQS010000128.1:0-123773 GCA_035696365.1 Gaiellales bacterium
TCGGCGCGGTGCGGGCACTCGGCGTCTCAGTTGCGCTCGACGATTTCGGCACGGGCTGGTCGACGCTCGGGCTCCTGCGCCGCGTGCCGTTCGACGCGCTCAAGATCGATCGCAGCTTCACGGCGGGCCTGCCGTCGAGCCGCAGCGATCGCGCGCTCGTCGCGGCGATCGTCACGCTCGCACGCAGCCTCGGGGTGCCGGCCGTCGCCGAGGGCATCGAGCGGGCCGAGCAGCACGCCTGGCTGAGCGAGATCGGCTGCGACCTCGGGCAGGGCTACCTGTTCGCGCGGCCGAGCACGGTCGAGCAGCTCGCGGAGTGGCTCGAGCAGCGCGCCGCGCAGCGCGCCGTCATTCGTCCGCCCAGAGCTGCTTGACGTTCGCCCAGTCGGCGTCGGCCGGATCGCGGCTGGGCGGCAGGAAGCGCGAGCCCGGGAAGGCGTGCGCCGGCGGCGTGAACGCGCCGCGCTCGACGAGCCGCCGGATGTTGCCGCGGTAGATCTCGTCGACGGCCTCGTGCTGCAGCGGATCCTGCTCGAGCCAGAGGTTCGGCGGATGGATGGGCTGCTCGTACATCCGCTGGAAGAGCTCGGTGCGCAGGTCCTTCATCCAGTTCGAGTTCAGGTTCATGACGCGGAACTGGCGCAGCGCCTCGATGTCGACGATGCCGGCCACGAAGCTGTTGGCGCCGGAGACGGTGTGGCCGATCACGGCGCCCTGGTAGTCGACGATGTGCGAGTTGCCGCCGCCGATGTCGTAGGGGTGCTCCATGCGCGGGTGCACGTAGACGGGCCCGACGTTCGGGGCCACGTCATACAGGCTGTTGAAGTGCGCGTGCGCGCGGTTCTGCAGCATCCACGTGCCGCCGGGCTCGCCGGTCTGCGTCATCGGCACCGCCTCGCTCGGCCGGTAGACGACCTCCGCGCCCCCGAATGCGAGCGCACGCACCGCCTCTGGATACTCGCCGTCCGAGCAGCAGATCGTCCCGAGGTTGCCGATGTCGGCGGTGCGCAGCACCGGGTAGAAGGCCTCGATGCCGTCTCCGAATAGCTCGACCCAGCGCTCGTAGACGTCGTGCGGCGTGCAGGATCGCTCGCGGCACCAGAGGTGGTTCTTGGCCGCGCGGTGCACGACCTCACCCTGCGGCGAGAGTACGAACAGCGTGTTGAAGAAGCGGTCGGGCATGACCTCGGGCCAGCGCGCCTTGCATTGCACGACGATGTAGGTCTCGTACAGGCGGGCGAGCTCGGCGAGCCTGTCGCTCTCGGGGCCCGGGATGTCGATGAACAGCTCGCGCGCGGCGGTGACGTGCGGGATATCGAAGATCTCGTCGGTGAAGCCGGTCAGCGCGCCCTCGGCCAGCGCGATCAGCTTCACGGGCATGTTGATGCCGATGATCGAGACCGCAGCGTGGATCGCGTCCTCGATGATGTCGAGATTGCGCTGGATGTGGCGGCGCTCCGCGACGCCGTGGACGATGGTCGAGAGGCCGACCGCCATGTACGGCGCGACCGGGGCACGTTCGCTCATGGCCGTGACTCTACGGCGGCGCGGTGGCGGAGGCGCGCGCAGCCTGGTGCGCGCGCGCGCTCGCGCGCAACACGGGCGCGCGCGCGAGATAGATGCTCGAGAGCGCGAAGCCGGCGGCTGCGACCAGCGTGAGCACGCGGAAGTCGACAAGCGTCACGAGCGCGGAGCCGAGGCCGATGGCGGCGACGTAGGGCACCGAGGAGAGCGCCTCCCCGGCGGCGGCCGCCCTGCCGCGCAGCTCGACCGGCGTCTGCCGCTGGATCAGCGTCGTCCAGGACACGATCACGCCTGCGAGGCAGCAGCCGAAGAGCAGCGATGCGAGCAGGGCGCCGACGACCGTGGCAAGAGCATACGACGCCATGCCCCCGGCGCCGAGGGCGAGCGCGAGGGCGAGGGTGCGCACCTCGCCGAGGCGGTCGATGAACTTCCCGGCGCCCAGGCCGCCCGCGATCGCGCCCGTGCCGTGGAAGGCGCCGAGCACCCCGAGGAAGGCGCCGCGGCGATGCAGCCCGTCGTGCACGACGGCGAACGGGATGACCTCGGCCAGGCCGACGCCGCCCGCGCCGAAGACCACTGCGGGCAGAATCGCGCGCAGCACGGAAGTCGTGAAGAAGTGCCGGAACCCGGCGACGAGCTCGGCGGTGCGCACGCGACCCCGCTTCACGCGCGCGATGTCCGGCGCTCGCACGAGCGCGAGCGCCGCAGCCGAGAGCACGAACGTCACCGAATCGACGATCGCGACGAGCCCGCCGCCCGAGAGCACGTAGAGTCCCGCGCCGGCGACCGGAGCCGCGATGCGGATGCCCGAGCGGGCACTCTCGAGCAGCCCGTTGGCCTGCGCCAGCAGGTCATCGGGGAGCATCCCGGCGACCAGACCGGTGCGCGCGGCGGCGCCCACCTGCTGCGAGAAGCCGTAGGCCAGCGCAACCGCGTAGATGATCCAGACGTCCCCGCCGTCGTTCACGAACAGCAGCCCGAGGACGACCCCCGCCGTCACGAGATCGTTGCCGATCAGCACGTGGCGGCGCGGGAAGCGGTCCGCGATCACCCCGGCGAAGGGCGCGAGGAACCCCGCCAGCGCGAGAAAGCCGAACGCGATCGCGCCCGCGCCCGACGAGCCCGTCAGCTCGAGCGCCCAGATGCCGAGCACCACGAAGAGCGCGCGGTCGCCGAACAGGCTCGTCACGTGCCCTGCGAAGAGCAGGCGGAAGTCGCGATGGCGCGCGAGTCGCTTCATTGGCTGATCGTCTCGTTCAGACGTGCGGCATTACGTCGTGCGCGAAGAGCTCCTGGTTCTTGATCGCGATCCAGTGCGGGGCCCCGCCCGCGTTGACGGTGATGCCGATCTCCGTGACGCACTCGCACAGCTCGCGCGTGTGCGCGATCCGCTCGAGGATGTCCTGCGGCGTCCCGACCCAGACGTAGTCCTCCTCGACCAGCTGCTCGAAGGGAAGCTGGGCGAGGCCCTCCATGATGCCCGCCGCATAGAAGCCGTAGCCGGCCTTCACGAGGTCCTCCGCCGGGGGCGTCGCGTAGTCGATCAGGGGCGAGCAGTTGCCCTGGATGAAGCCGAGTACCCATTCGCGCGCCTCGCGCATGGCCGTCGCGCGATCGTGGTCGAGATGGCAGGCGTGGATCCAGACGATGTCCGGCGTCGTCCCGTGCTTGGCGCACTCGGCGCGGTAGAGATCGAGCTGCTGCTTCAGCGCGACGTACGGGAGCAGCGGGGGCACTGCGACGCCCCAGCCGTTGGCGGCCGCCAGCTCGTAGGTGCGGTCAGAGGTGCCACCGAGGTAGATGCGGAACTTCCGGGCCGGGAACGGGACGACGTGCGAGTCGTCGACGTCGAAGAAGGTGCCGTGGTGCGAGAAGCGCTCCTTGCCGAGCGCCTCGAAGAGCAGATCGACAGCCTCCTCGTAGCGCGGCCGGGCGTCCTCGTCGAGCGCGACGCCGGCCTTGGTCGGGATCCAGCCGTGGCCCCGGCCGACGCCGAACTCGTAGCGGCCGCCGGTGAGGATGTCGGTGGCGGCGATCGCGGAGGCCAGCACCAGCGGGTTGTGGTACGGCAGGGCGTGCAGCATCGTGCGGAACGTGATGTTCCGCGTCCTCTGGGCGGCTGCCGCGAACAGCGCGGTCGGGTTGCTGGAGATCGAGAACTTCGGGAAGAAGAAGTGCTCGATGGCCGCGTAGGTGTCGAAGCCGAGCCTGTCCGCGTTGACAATCTGCTCGAGCACCTCGGCGTAGAGCTGCTCGGGCGTCTGGCCGTGCTGCTGGATCTCCGTGTAGATGCTGAACCGCATCGGCTGCCCGTCCCCCGCTCGAGTGTGGCCCGGAGACGTGGCCGCCCAGAGACCCCCGTACCGGCGAGTCAGCGATGATGTCGCGCGCGATCGCGCGCTGTCAACTTCGGGCCCGGCTAGGCCGCGCGGGTGGAGACCGGGGCGGGCTCAGCCGCTTGCCCCAGCGCTTGCCGGACGAGCCAGCGCAGCTGGTCGCCCGAGTACTTGCGCTTCTCCAGCACTGAGGCGTTGCGCTCGCGGAGCAGGCGTCGCTCGGCCCCCGTCAGCTCGTGGCCCGTGAGCACGACTACCGGAATCTGGCGGGTCTCCGCGCGCTCGAGCAGGCGATCGAGCACGCCGAAGCCGTCCAGCTTCGGCATGGCGAGGTCCATGACGAGCACGTCCGGTGCGCGCACGGCGATCATGGCGAGCGCCTCGAGGCCGTCGGCCGCTTCGCGCAGCTCGCCTCCGTCGCGTGCGAGCGTCTCCACGACGAGCCGGCGCAAGGCGACGTCGTCGTCCACGACGAGCACGGACGAGCGCTCGGCGGACAACTGCCGGGCCACGGCCTCGCGCAGCTGGTCGCCCGTGAACGGCTTGGCCACGAACTCGGTGGCACCGAGCGTGCCGGCCGTGCTGCGGCCCTTCTCACTGGTGCAGACGATCACGGGCACGTGCGCGGTGAGCGGATTGGCCTTGAGCTGCACGAGCACCTGCCAGCCGTCCAGTGCACCTGGCAGGTAGATGTCGAGGCAGACCACCGCCGGCGGCTGCGCCAGGGCGCGCTCGAGCCCCGACTCGCCGGTTCCCGCCAGCTCGACCTCGAGACCGTCCAGTGCGAGGCACTCAGCGAGCAGCGTTGCCAGCGCCGAGTCGTCCTCGATCACGAGCACGCGCGCGCGGTTGTCGGCCGCACTGGCGCGCCACGCGCTGGGGAGCTCGAACCAGAACGTGCTGCCGACGCCCTCTGTGCTCTCGAAGCCGATGCGGCCGCCGTGCGCGGTCACGATCTCGTGGCAGAGAGCCAGCCCGAGGCCCGTGCCACCGATCTGGCGCGTGTCCGAGGAGTCGACGCGGAAGAAGCGCGTGAACACCTGCGCCTGCTGGTTGGCCGGGATCCCGAGGCCGGAGTCGCTGACCATGACGCGGGCGAAGCCCTCGCGGGGAATCGCAGTGATGGTCACGGCACCGCCCGCGGGCGAGTACTTGATGGCGTTGGAGAGCAGGTTGGAGATGACCTGGCCGATGCGATTGCGGTCGCCCACCATTGCGAGTGGCTCCTCCGGCGTGTCGAATTCGAGCCGGTGGTTGGTCGCCTGCGCCGCGAAGATCTCGACCTGGTGCTCGAGCAGCGCAGCCAGCTCGAACGACTCGAGCGCGAGCGTGAAGCGGCCTGCCTCGATCTTCTGCACGTCGAGGAAGTCGTCGACCAGCGCGGTCAGCCGCTGCGCCTCGCTGTGGATGGTCTGCAGATAGCGGCGGCCGGTGTCGTCGTCGAGGTCGTGGTGCATCAGGAGCTCCGCGAACCCGAGCACGCCCGTGAGCGGTGTGCGCAGCTCGTGCGAGACGGTGGCGACGAGCTCCGACTTGAGCCGCGCCGCGTCGCGCTCTGCGGTGATCTCACGCACCACGATGATGCGGCCGATGAGCTCGCCGGCCGAGTCGTGCACGGGACCGGTGTGCCGCTCGAACGCCCTGCGCACGTCGGCCAGCTCGAAGTCGTCGCGCGTCGCGCAGTCGGGGTCGGCCGCGATCGTCTCCATCGTGGCCAGGTAGGACATGGGATCGGTGAGGCGGTCGGCGATCGCCGAGCCCTCCTGCAATGTCGCGTACTTGGGAACGCCGAAGATCTCCGTCGTCAGGTGCTCGATCACGGAGTTGGCGAGCAGGGTGCGGCCTTCGAGATCGACCAGGCGGATGCCGTCGACGCTTGCGTCGAGCAGGGCGCGGTTGATGTCCACGAGGCGCTCCAGCGTGACCTGGTGCGCTTCCATCGTGACCTGATGGGCCTCCATCGTGACCTGATGGGCCTTGAGGCCGTCGGATTGGAGCTCGAGCGCGGTGTTCTGGCGCTCGAGGCTCGCGTTGCGCCCGGCCTCCGGCTCGCGCACCGAGATGTCGTAGGTCGTGGGCTCGCCGGCCGTGGCTGCCATGCGCCGCAGTGGCTTGACGATGGCGCGGCCGAGGTAGAGCGCGAAGGCCATGATCAGGAGCGCGGAGCCGACGATGCCCGCGATGCCGGCGCGCATGGCCCAGCGGCCCGCAGCATCGGCGTTCGCCCGCTGATCCGCGGCCAGGGCGCGCTCGGACGCCACCAGGGCGCCGAACTGCGTGCGCAGCGCGTCGACGCGGCGCTTGCCCTCGCCGCTGCTCACGATGGACGCGGCCGACGCCGGGTCGTGCCGTGCCGTCGCGACCAGTCCGCGCGCGTAGTCGCGGATATAGGACGCGACCCCGGACACGATCCTGCCCGCGGTCTGCCGCTGCTGTGGCTCTGCGCGCACGAGCTGGTCGAACTCGCGAGCACGTACGGGGAAGCCGTTCACGTTGCGCGTCCAGGGCGCGAGGAACGCCTCGTCGTGTGTGATCACGTAGCCGCGCGCGCTCGTCTCGAGATTGAGCACGAGCGTCTGCATCGCGCTCGAGGCGGCGATGACCTGCTCGGAATGGCGCTCCTGGCGCCCGGCGTCGCGCAGGTCGCTGATCGCGTTCAGCATGGCGGCGAAGATGAGGACGACGAGCACTGTCAGCACTGCACTCGCGCTGACGAGGCGCCTGTCCGGGGCGTCTCTCACGTGCCGAGTACTTCCTCGACCAGCGCGGCCAGCCCGACGGGGCTGAACGGCTTGGTGAGGTAGTGATCGGCGCCTGCGACGTCCATGGCCTCGCGGTCCGACGCCTGCGCGCGCGCCGTGAGCATGATGACGGGCGTCGCCGCGGTGGCGGGATCGGCCCGCAGCTCGCGCAGGACGTCGCTGCCACTACGGCCCGGCATCATCATGTCGAGCAGGATCAGGTCGGGGTGCTCGGCGCGCGTGCGCTCGAGTGCCTCATCACCGTCACGGGCTTCGACCACGGTGTAGTTCCCCTGGTCGAGCGTGGCGCGCACGAGCATGCGCAGGACAGGCTCGTCGTCGCACACCAGCACCGTCGGCCTGGGGGAGTCGGGGACAGCGCCCATGTCGTTGCCATCGGCACAAATTTCAGAAACGTGAGGACCGCCGGGGGCGCCCCTAATCGCACGCGGCGAGCACGTCGGCGAAGCGGTGGGCCGCGAGCGCGCCGTAGAGCTCGTGGCGCGACAGCCGTGCGCGCGTCGTGGCCGGGCTCGAGAGGCCGCACAGGAAGCGGGCGAGCTGGCGCGGCTGGCCGAGCTCGTCGGGATGCCCGGCACGCAGGCTTGCGATCACGGGCTGGGGGACGATCGACTCGGCCGGCGGGAGCGGGCTCGCCGGTGGCAGCGTGACGGCGCCCGCGAGGCAGTGGCTGCAGTGACCGCACGCCTCCGTGCGCTCCTCGCCGAAATAGGCGACGAGTGCCCTGACCTGGCATTCGTCGGCCGTCACGAGTGCGAGCACCCGCTGGATGCGGTCGATCTCGGCCTGCTCGCGCCGGTCGAAGCGCGCCGCCATGCCGTCCAGCAGCGCTGCGCGGTCGGAAGGTGCAGCGAGGACGGCGTAGCGCTGCCGCGGCTCCGCCGGCTGCAGCTCGGCCAACCCCTGGTCATCGAGGTAGCCGAGCGCCGAGACGACGCGCGCGCGCTCCTCGCCGAGCGCGGCGGCGACCTCGTCCGGCGCCAGCGTCACCCACACGCGGCCCTGCTTGCCGGCCGCGATGACGCGGCGCAGGAACGAGGCTCGCGCGTCGTCGAAGCGCGCGAAGACCTGCTCGAAGTCGTCGTCGCCGAGCGGGCGGACGCGGTAGCCCGCGTAGAACGGGGTGCCCTGGCGCAGCAGCCCCTCGAGCTCGAGGTAGGTGAGCAGGGTCTTGAGCACGAGCGGGCGCACATCGAACCGCGTGGACACGTCGTACTCGGCGACGACGAGCTCGTCGCCGGGTGCCCCGGCGAGCAGCTCGCCCAGCAGGGACGCAAGCGCCTCGCGCGCCGGCGTGTCGCCGTAGGCGAAGTTCTCGAGGACGGGGACGTCGTCGGGACACGCGAGCAGCTCGCACACGGAAGGCTCGCCGTCGCGCCCGGCGCGCCCGATCTCCTGCGCGTAGCTCTCCAGCCCCTTGGGCAGGTTGTAGTGGTAGACGTAGCGCACGTCGGCCTTGTCGATGCCCATGCCGAAGGCGATCGTCGCGACCACGATGCCGTCACCCGCGACCGCCCACCATTCCTGCGCGGCGGTGCGCTCTTCGTCCTTCATGCCGGCGTGGTAGGGACGCGCCGGGAGGCCATGGGCGGCCAGCAGCCCGGCGATGCGCAGCGCGGTCCGCTGCAGCGTCACGTAGACGATCGCCGAGCCCGGGGGTCGCGAGCGCAGCC
Organism: Gaiellales bacterium; assembly: GCA_035696365.1. Classification (GTDB taxonomy): domain Bacteria; phylum Actinomycetota; class Thermoleophilia; order Gaiellales; family JALYLC01; genus JALYLC01. The sequence continues at coordinate 8,296 of DASRQS010000128.1, forward strand.
GCTCGATCAGGAGGTCGTCCCGCTCACTGGCGGCGACGGGCGTCATCAGCAGCGTGAGATTGGGCCGGTAGGCGCCGGTCGCGACCGCGTCGGCCGGGGCGATGCCGAACCCGGCGCAGATGTCGTCGACCACCGCGGGCGTCGCGGTCGCGGTCAGAGCCAGCACGCGCGAGGCGCCCAGCTCGCGGGCCCGCTGTGCGAGCTTGAGGTAGTCGGGCCGGAAGTTGTGGCCCCACTCGGAGATGCAGTGGGCTTCGTCGACGGCGAAGAGCGCAATCTGGACGCCCGCAAGCTGCGCCACGAAGCGCTCGTTGTTGAAGCGCTCGGGGGCGACGTACAGTAGGCGGAGCTCGCCCCGGCGCAGACGATCCGAGACGTCGCGCAGCTCTTCCAGCGAGAGGCTCGAGTCGATGCGCGCGGCCGGCACGCCGAGCGCCGTGAGCGCATCGATCTGATCCTTCATGAGCGCGATCAGGGGTGAGACGACGACTGTGACGCCCTCCAGCAGCAAGGCGGGAAGCTGGTAGCAGAGGCTCTTTCCCGAACCGGTCGGGAAGACGGCCAGCGCGCTACGGCCGGCCAGCAGGGCCTCGATCACCTCGGCCTGCCCTGGGCGGAAGTCGGCGAGTCCGAAACGTTCGGAGAGCAGGTCACGGGCGCTGGCGAGCGTGGGTGGCGCGGCGGCGGTCATCACTGCCGACCGTAGCTGTTCCCGTGCAACTACTGTGCCCTGCGAGCTTCGTAGGCACTGTGTCGGCTGTTGGAGGTCGGAGATGGCACGTTTGGCGATGATCACCGGGGCGTCCTCGGGAATCGGCGAGGCATTCGCCGATCGTCTGGCCGGGGACGGGTGGGATCTCGTGCTCGTGGCGCGGCGCCGCGACCGGCTGGAGCAGGTGGCCGAGCGCGTGAAGCGAGCCCACAGAGTCTCGGCCGTCGTCCTCGACGTCGATCTCGCCGACCCCGTGCAGCTCGAGGCGCTGGGCGCCGAGACGGCGGAGCTCCCACTCGGCCTGCTCGTCAACAACGCGGCGCTGGCGCATTACAAGCCGTTTGCCACGCTGCCCGCCGGCCAGGCGCAGGAGCTCGTCGATCTGAACGTGCTGGCGCCCGTCCTGCTGACGCGTGCGGTTGTCGAGGGCATGATGACCCGCGGCGAGGGCGCCGTGATCAACGTGGCCTCGCTGCTCGCCTTCAGCGGTGCCTGGGACAAGCCGCACCTGCCGCAGCGCGCGATCTACGCGGCGAGCAAGTCCTTCCTCGTCACGTTCAGCCAGATCCTCGCGCGCGAGCTGGAGGGCTCCGGTGTGCGGGTCCAGGTCGTCTGTCCCGGCGTCGTGCGCACGGAGTTCCACTCCCGCCAGGGCCTGGACATGAGCGAGGTGCCGCGCATGGAGCCGGCGTCGGTGGTCGAGGCGAGCCTGCGCGATCTGGAGGAAGGCCTCGTGGTGTCGATCCCGGGTGCCGACGACGACCTGGCGCTGAGGAGGATCGAGGCGGCCGCGGCGACGCTCATGCCGGCGACGCGCACCGTCGAGTTGCCCGAGCGCTACCGCGACTGAGATATGTGCTTAACTCGCGCCCAAAGGGAGGGCGCATGCAGGATCAGGCAGGACTGACACGGCTCGTCGTCCGAGGCGCGACGGGGGGACCCGACTCGCCCTCCGCGCCGCCGAGGCGGTTGGGGCGGGAGGCGATCCACCTACTCGCGCAGGTACCGCTGTTCGCCTCGCTCTCGCGCCGCCACCTCGGCCGCGTCGCGAGCATCGCCGTCACGAAGCGCTACGCCACCGGGGCGCCGCTGGTGCGCGAGGGACGGCCGGCCGACGCGTTCTACGTCCTGCTCGACGGCAGCGCGCGCGTGGAAACGCCCGGCCGCGCGGTGGGTCTCGCAAGCGGCGATTTCTTCGGCGAGATGGCCCTCCTCGACGGCCAGCCGCGCTCGGCGACCGTCGTCACTTTGAGCGAGGTTCTGGTGCTGATGATCCCGCGCGCGAAGTTCCTCAAGCTGCTCGAGGCCGAGCCGAAGATCGCACTCGCGATCATGGCGACGCTCACCCGCCGCCTGCGCGCAGTGCAGGCCGCCGCGACGCTCTAGGCCCCTCAGCCTGCGGCCAGGTCGCTCTCCCAGCGCTGTTCGACATCGCTCCGGGCAGCGACCGAAACCTGTTCGCGCTCGACCTCGAGCGCCTTGTGCTGCTGCGTGCGGAGTGCTTCCTCGGCGGCGTACGCTGGCCATGGAAGGAAGTCGTCGAGATCGCGTTCGACCAGCCGTTTGCGGCCAGGCTTTTCGACGATGCTCCGTTACCTGGCGGCGGCTTGCCAGTCGGGAGAGTCGTCTTCCCAGGACAGGTTGGAGCAGGAGATCGTCCCAGCATTGATGCGGAAGTTGTCCCAGGCGACCTTTACTTCCTGGTGGTTGAAGCGGTCCATGCCGCTGTCCGCTCCGAGCGTGATCGTGACCGGAGTTGTCGAGGTCGGGCCGGAGGAGACGGGCACCCAATTCGTGCCACTGAGGTAGGAGACGACCGCGGTGCTGCCCGCGCGTTGCAGGTGCAGCGTGCCCGCCAGGTCGCTCGTCGGCTGAGACACGAATGATTGTGGAATCCAGGAGCCGTACTGCTCGCCCCACACCTGGCTTTCGCGGACCGCGAAGAATCCGAGATTCGAAGTGTCGAAGGAGTTGAACTGGGCCTGGACGCCATTGGTCGCAGGCCACTCGAGGAGCTGGTATTCGACCTGGGCGTCGAAGTCGCCGGCGAGGCGGCAATAGGTGCCCCAGTGCGTCCCGATGGTGTTGAACTGGCCGCCTTGCGTCGCGTCTGCGCGGACCGTCGTGACGAGCTTTCCGTCGACCTCGGTGTTCGCGGCGCCGGTGCCTTCCTGGAACGCCTGCCAGAGCTTGCCGTCGCCGACGTCGAACGTGTCGACGAATGGCGCGCGCAGCGCCGAGATGTCGACGACGGTGCCACCGAGCGGCATCGTCGAGAGCGTGCACGTGCCACCACCACCGCCGAGAGCGCACTGCTGAAAGACGATCGAGTGACCGTCGGGTGCCCACGAAGGAGTGCGCTGGACATCGCCGTCCAGCGCGGTCAGCGGCCGGTCGCCCTTGCCGTTGGCGAGGACGGTTCGGATGTTCGTGCCCGCTGTGAGCGCACCGGAGACGTAGGCGAGCCGGCCTCCGGCCGGAGCCCATGCCGGGTCGATCTGATTGCCCTTGCGCAGCGTCACCTGCCGCAGCGCGCCAGCGCGGATGTTCATGACCCAGATGTGCGTGCCGCGTGAGCCGCGGTTACTCGCGAACGCAACCAGCCTGCCGTTCGGCGACGTGGCCGGGTAGCGGTCCGAAGCACGGTTTCGGGTGAGATCGACCTCTCCGCTGCCATCCGTGCCGATGCGGCGGATCTCCCAGTTGCCGCCTTTGCGCGACTCGTACACGATGTAGCGACCGTCCGCACTGAATCGAGGAGCATCCGCGAAGGACGCGTCGTGGGTCAACTGCACGACGCCCGAGCCGTCCGCGTTCATCAGGTAGATCTCCATGGAGCCCGCGCGGTCGCTGGCAAATGCGATGCGCCTCCCATCGGCAGACCAGCTCGGCGTGACATCCGCATGCGGGTCACGGGTCAGGTCGACCCGGGCCGAACCATCCGCCCCCGCGACGAAGATCTCGCGATCGCCGGCGAACGTCGAGGAGAACACGATCCCTCCCGGGCTTCCGGGGAAGCCGGCCTGAGCCGACGCCGCGCCGAGCACGACCGCACACCCGATCGCACCCCCGAGCGCCCGACACGCCATCCGCCGCCCCACGGTGCGGGGCATCTCGTCCTCCTGAATTCTCGTGGCGATCGTTACAATGCGGGCGAAAACATACTCTCTTTGCGCCTCCAACGCAATCCTCGCGGAGGCGCATCGTTCGTTGTGCGAACGGGCCACTTCGCGGCACCATGGCGGCCGTTTCAGAGCACCTGGTGCCGAGCCGACGGCGGCTTTCCGCCAGAGGCCCGGATGTGGCAGCGGACTCGCCGGCATGAACCAACCTGACACCATCACCGCCATGAGCAATCCGCGCACCGAGCCGTTCGCATCCGTCCGCCTGGCAGACATCGCTCGACGGTCCGACGTCGACCCAGAGAACGCCGACGAGGACGCTCCCGGGTTCCGAATGGTCCGGCGGCACTTCGACATCAAGGCGTTCGGTGTCAACGGCATCACGGCAGATGCCGACGAGATCATTGTCACCGAGCACCACGAGCGGGACGGCGAGGAGAACGGCACAGACGGCCACGAGGAGCTCTTCGCCGTCATGACGGGGCATGCGGTCTTCACGATCGGCGGCGAGGAGGTCGACGCGCCCGCCGGGACGTTCGTCTTCGTTCGCGATCCCGGACTGCTCCGCTCTGCGCGCGCGACGGAGGACGGCACGGCGATCCTTGCCGTCGGCGGCCGCCCGGGTGTGCCCTACTCCTCCCGCTGGGAGAGCGACATCCCCTCTGGCTAGACGCCGACGGCGGCCTGCGCAGAACGCCGAGATCTCCTCGTCGTGACGGGTCATCCGGCGGCAATGCCGGTCGCGGGCGGACCCGAGTATGGGACACTCCCGGCGTCGAGCGATCGAGCGACCTAAGGAGATCAAGGTGCACGCTGTTGTCGTCAGAGTCACGATCAACGATCGCGAAGCCGCCGAGCAGCACCTGCGGGACCAGGTCGTGCCACGGGTCTCCCAGGCGCCCGGGTTCGTGCACGGTTACTGGACGTGGAAGGACAACACAGGTCTAGCGATGGTCGTCTTCGAATCCGAAGACGCCGCAACCCCAATGAGCCAGCAGGTCCCGAACATGATCACCGCCGACGTCACGCTCGAGAGTGTGGAGGTGCGAGAGGTCGTCGCTCACGCGTAAGGACGGGCACGTCGGCCATGTAAGAGTCGTGAGAGTCCGATCCTCGGCGCTGCGGCCGAGGGTTGCGTTCTCGCAGTAGGGCCGCGCGACAACGAGGTGGGCAGTCCTCTCGCTGCTTCGCCCCCGGACGGCCTATCCGTCGTCTTGCGCTTGGCAGGTGACGGGCGCCTAGTGCGATTTGCGCACGGCGTACGCTTGTCGCGCTCTTGCTCGTCGCCGCCGCGCTTCTCCGGATCGCAGTTCGATCCAGTTTTGGCGACAGCCGAGAACACTCGATCAAGAGGGCGGGGCATAGCGTCGTGATTTCGCCGACCGCTCGACGCAGCGCGGTGCTGTCCAGCATCTTGCAGAGCTCCCGAGAAAATCGGTAACAACGCGCGGTGCCAGTGACTCTCGGTCGACTCGACAAACGACTAGAAACGGCTTGGATGGTGATGGAGCCGAGGGGTCTCGAACCCCTGACCTTCTGGTTGCAAACCAGATGCTCTCCCAGCTGAGCTACGGCCCCTCTCGCCCTTCAGGGTAGTCGATCCGGCGCGCGCCTTCGGCGGCCAAGTGGCACACGCGGCAGGTGCCACTTGGCCGCTCCGAGCGCACTGCCCACCTGGCCTCGAGCCCCCTGGCGGGTCGTGCAGCGCCAGCGCACCGGCCGGCGGATCGCGCACACCGGCTCGCGCTGTTTGCCTGCAAACCGCTACGATCGAAGGCTGAATGCCTTCGACTGCACATAGAGCACACGAGTGCGCCATCTGCCGGCGCAGCTTCCTGGCCGGCGAGACGGTGCGGCTCTACCGCGACCATCCGAGCCGGGCTGCGGTGAGGGTCTGCGAGCTGTGCCCCTCGACCGCGGAGGCGCGCGGCTGGATGCCGGCCGAGTCGACCGGGCGGCGCTTGCGCATGCCGGCCGATCCCGGGCGGCTCGAGTTGGCCGAGCGGCGCGACGCGCTCGTCGAGCGGCTCACGGGGCAGCTCGCGACGCTCGAGGAGGAACTCGAGCAGGCGCGCGGCGTGCGCGAGGAGGCGGAGGCGGCACAGGCCGCGCTGGTCGCTGCGCACGGCGAGATCGACCGCCTCACGGCTCGGCTCGCGTCGACCCGCAACGAGCTCGAGGGCGTGCTCGCCGCGCGCCACAAGGAGGCGGAGGAGCGCAGGGAGCTCAAGGCCGCCCTCACCGCTGCCATGGACGGCCGGCCCGTCGTCGCCCAGGACCCGAGCGAGGTCGATCGCGTGCTGCGCGCCCGGCAGCGGGAGGCCGATGAGAGCGAGCTGATCGGGATCGCTGCGCGCGCTTTCAACCGCTCTCCGCACCTGGAGCGCGTGCGCGAGCTGGCGATTCGCCAGGGGCGTCCCAAGGTCGTGCTCGGCGTGCGTGGCGTCGGGCTGCCTCGCCGCGTCTTCATCACCTTCACCTTCAACGGCGAGCCGCGCATGTTCATCGTGTCGCTCGACCTCGTCGCCCGCAGCGCGAGTGTCGCCCGCGGCTCCGCCGAAGACCGCGACGCGGGGACCGACCGCCCGGGGCGCTGGAGCCCTGAGGTCGGCATCGAGCTCGCCGGCTAGACCTTCTCAGGCGGAGCTTGCGAGCAGGGCGGCCAGCAGAGCCTTCTGCGCGTGCAGGCGGTTCTCGGCCTGATCCCAGACCGCCGAGCGCCGGCCGTAGAGCACCGCCTCGTCGATCTCCTGCCCGTAGTGCGCCGGCAGGCAATGCAGCACGATCCCGTCGTCCGCGAGCAGCGAGGCGCGGCGCTCGTCGACGCGATAGCCAGGCATCAGTGCGTCGAGCCGCTCGGCGGTCTCGACCTCCTGGCCCATGGAGACGAAGGCGTCGGTGGCCAGTGCGTGGGCGCCGCGGGCGGCCTCGTCGGCATCCTCGGTCAGTGTCAGGGAGCCGCCTCCGGCGGCCGTGGCCGCTTGGGCGAAATGTATCGTCGACTCGTCGAGCTGGTAGGCCTCGGGCGCCGCGACGACGACCTCCATGCCGGCGACCACGGCCGCGCAGACGAGCGAGCGGCAGACGTTGTTGGCATCGCCGACGTAAGCCAGCCGGACGCCGTCGAGATCCGGGCCGAAGCGCTCGCGCAGTGTCAGCAGGTCGGCCAGCGCCTGGCAGGGATGGTGGTCGTCGGACAGCCCGTTGATGACCGGGACGCTGGCCCAGGTCGCAAGCTCGTCGATGTCGGCCTGGGAGAACGTGCGGATCATGACCGCGTCCAGATAGCGCGAGAGCACCATGGCGGTGTCGCGCACGGTCTCGCCCCGGCCCAATTGCAGCTCGCCCTGGGAGAGGTGCAGCGCGGTGCCGCCGAGCTGGCTCATGCCGACCTCGAACGAGACGCGAGTGCGCGTCGAGGCCTTGTGGAAGATCATCCCGAGCGTGCGACCGGCGCACAGCGGGTGCGGCTCCCGCGCCGCCTGGACCGCCTTGAGGGCGAGTGCCAGGTCGAGCAGGCCGTCCAGCTCCTCCCGGCTCAGATCGCGCGCGCGCAGGTAGTCGCGGCCTGCGAGCGAGGCGGGAGGCTCGGGCAGCGCTGTTGTTGCATGTTCATTCACTCAGACGCAAGAGTATACGGTTGGCGATCACTAGACTGGGACACGTGCACCCTGCCGGCGCGTCGTCCGAGAACCTTGATGATGCGCTTGCTGCAGCACTTGCGCGTCACTTGACGCCTGCCGAGCTCTGCGACATCACCTGTGCGCTCCTGCATCGGCGGCTGGCGGTGCCCGTGGCGGTCTGGGTGCCGCGGGACGGCGGGCTCGCGCTCTGCGAGCAGCGCGGCCACGACTGGATCGTCGAGCGCCGTGCGCGCGTCGACGTGCCGGGTGCCCTGGTCGAGCCGCTCGGTGACGCGGCGGCCCCGGCGGTGCTCGTCGCCAGCCCCGGCGTGGCCGAAGCGCACGCCGCTTCCCTGCAGAGCGCCGCCGCGCTGCTCAGCGACGCGCTCGGCGGCGAGCCACCCGATACCGGCCAGCCAGCGGGCACGCGCTGGCTCTGGCAGGCCTTCGCGCGCCTCGCCGAGGCACGCGAGCACGGCGCGGTGCTGAGCGTCGTGGCTCGCGCCCTCGGCAGCGCGCTCGGGCTGGCCTGCGTCCAGGTCGGGGAGATCGTGGAAGGCGAGCTCGTGCTGGCGCAGACCTGGCTCCGCGACGAGCGCTCGCGCGAGCACGCCCTGGACGGAGCGGCGCTCGCGGCGCTGGCCGACGCCGGCGACTACGAGCGCACGGTGGAGCTCGAGGGCTGCCGGCTGGGACTGCCGCTACGCACGTCGACCGGAACGCACGGCTACCTGGTGGGCTACGGTGGCCGCGGCGCGCTGGCCGCGGATCTGGTCGACGATTCGGCGTTGCTCGTGGCGCACGCGGCCGTGGCGCTCGAGAGCCTGCGCGCGTTCGAGCGCAAGGAGGCAGAGGCGGCGACGGATGCGCTGACCGGCCTCGCCAACCACCGCAGCTTCCACGAGACGATGCGCGGGCTCGTGGCCGCGCGCTCGGCCGGGTTCGCGCTCGTGCTGGCCGACATCGACGACTTTAAGGAGCTCAACGACACCCGCGGCCACGTTGCGGGCGACGACGCGCTGAGCGAGGTCGGCGTGCTCCTGCGGCGCGGCATGCGCCCGGCCGACAGCGTCTTCCGCATTGGCGGCGAGGAGTTCGCGCTGCTGTTGCCCGAGACCACGAAAGCCAACGCGCGCACGGTCTGTCGCCGCCTGCAACGCAGTCTCGCTGCGATCGACCTCGAAGGCTGGCGGCTGACGCTGTCCTTCGGCGTCGCCAGTTGGCCCGGCGACGGCAGCGACCTGCGCGATCTCCTGCAGGCCGCCGACGCCGCGCTGTACGAGGCCAAGCGCCTCGGCAAGGACCGCATCACGTTTGCCGACGAGCGGCTGATCGCCCGGCGCTCGCCCTCGATGGCAGCCCGAACCCGGCGCTCGTTCGAGCAGATGCGCCACCTCCAGACGCTCTCGCGCACGCTCTCGGCGGCCCAGCGTCCCGCCGACGTCGCGCGCTCGCTGCTGCGCGTCCTGCGCGAGACCCTGCCGCACGACCGCGCCGCCGTGTGGGCGCGGGCCGGCGACGACGTGGGGGAAGCGCCGATCGCATCGTCGGGTACTCGCAAGCGCCGTTCGCTCGCGGAGTTGCGCCCCTTCGCACTGGAGGCGATGCAGGGCGGCCAGGCGCAGCTCGTGGACACCGAGGGCGCCACCTTCCTGGCCGCGCCGCTCGTGGGCGAGCACGCGACCGTGGGCGCGCTCGTGCTGGCAGGTGACAGCGAGGGCCGCTTCGACCGCGACGACGTGCGCATGCTCGAGGTGATGGCCCACGTGGCCGGCCTCGCGTTCCAGAACGCGATCCTGCACGAGCAGGCGGCGGAGGAGCGGGCACGCACCCAGGTGCTGCTGGATCTCGCGCGGGAGCTCGCGCACAGCGCGACGCCCGACACGATCGGCGAGGCCTTGACCCGCGCGGTGGTCGAGCGCGTCGCCTGCGACCGTTGCTCGCTGTGGCTCTACGAGAACGGCGACAGCGTGCGCTGCGGCAGCGCCGGCAGCGCCGACGGAGAGGCCGTCGTCGAACGCTACGAACGCGATCGCTCGCTGGCCTCCGAACTGCGCCTCGCGAGTGGCAAGACGGTCGTCTCGTCCGCCAACGAGCGCGGCCTGCCGCCCGGCTCGCAGTATCCCGCGGCGGCGCTGACGGCCGAGGTGCCCGTGCAGCTGCACGGGGCGCTGGTCGGGACGCTCAGCCTGCTGCGGCTGGCCGGTGCGCCCTTCGCGGCCCCCGAGCTCGCGCTGCTCGAGGGCATGGCGCTGCAGGCTGCCCTGGCGCTCGACGGGCAGCGCATCGCGAGCGAGCTGGAGGCCAGCTTCCTGGCCACCATCGACGCGCTCGTGCGCGCGCTCGAGGCGCAGGACATGTACACGTCGGGCCACGCACTCTCGATCGCCGATCTGGCGCGGCGCGTGGGGCGCGTGCTCGGGCTCGACGCAACAGCGCTGCGCGACGTCGAGCATGCGGCCGTGCTGCACGACATCGGCAAGATCGGCATTCCTTCGGAGCTGCTGCGCAAGCGCGGTCCTCTCAGCTCGGGCGAGCGCGAGCACATGCGCGCGCACCCCGAGATCGGAGCGCGCATCCTGGAGCCGGTCGAGCGGCTGCGGCAGCTCGCCCCGCTCGTGCGCTTCTCCCACGAGTGCTGGGACGGCAGCGGCTACCCCGACGGCCTGGCGCGTGAGCAGATCCCGCTCGGCGCTCGCATCATCGCGGTCTGCGACGCCTTCGACGCGATGGGGTCGGATCGCCCCTACCGCGGCGGGCGTAGCACCGCCGACGCGCTCGTCGAGCTGCGCAAGCACTCCGGCACGCAGTTCGACCCGGCCGTCGTCGAGGCCTTCGAGCAGGCGGTGCGCGACCATCGTGCGCCGACCCGTGCCGGCGTCAGCGCCTAGCACGCGGAAAATCAGGAAAGCGGTGTGACCGGGGCAGGCATCCGGTCACACCGCTATCTGAACCCATACTCGCGGCGGGGGCGTCAAGAGCGCGGCAAGACGCGACTCGCGGGTGTCAAGATGGCATGCACATCGTGACCGAGTTGCGTGACATCGATCTCGCCCTGGCCTCGTACCCGGAGAGCGAATGGGCGGCCCTCGCCGGCCCGCCGCTGCTCGCGCGCCTGCGCGACGCCGTCGGGATCGACGAGGACGAGGTGCGCGGCGCGGTGCGCCGCGCGCTCTTCCTGGCCGCGGCCGGCGGCGATCCGAACGACGCCATCGGCGTCGCCGACGCGCGGGCCGTGACCGCTCTCTCGGAGGAGCTCTCGAGCGCCGATCGGCGCCGCGCGCTGTCGGATGCCATTCGCGGCGACCTTGCCCGCGCGACCGGCGCTCACCTGCCGCGCGCAGCCGCCGTGCTGCGGGAGCTCGCAGCGCCGCAGGACGACCCCTACCTCGCCTGGCGCCTGTTCTGCGCGGCACTCCTGGCCGCCGCGGCCTACGAGGAGTGACGGCCCCGGACACGCTGCGCAGCCCCTACCGGCTGCTGGTGCTCGCGCTCGCCTGCCAGGCGTCGATCTCGATCGTCCAGTGGGGGCTCGGCGTGATCGCCCCCGACCTGCAGAGCCGCTACGGCCTGAGCGCGGCGGGCCTCGGTGCGCTCGTCAACGCGACGGCGCTCGGCAACGCCTTCGCGCTGATCGCCGCCGGTGTGGTCGTCGACCGCTCGGGGCCGCGCATCCCGCTGTTGTTCGCGGGCTCGGCCAGCGGCGTCCTGCTGATCGTCGGCTCGCTGCTGACGAATCCCCTCGGACTGGGACTGGCGCTCTTCGCCAGCGGCGTCGCCGGCGCCGTCGTCGCAGTCGGGGCGACAGTGTCCGTGTTCTACGGCTTTCCGCCCGAGCGGCGCGGCTTCGCGCTCGGCATGCGCCAGATGTCGGTCGCGCTCGGGGGGCTGCTCGCGGCGCTGCTGCTGCCATTGGCCGTGCACCTGAGCGGCGTGCGCCTCGCGCTCGCCCTCAGCGGGGCGCTGACGGCGATCACCGCCGTCGTGTTCGCGCTCAACACGCCCCACGGGCCGCTCGTGCCGCCGACGGCGGCGCGCAAGGTGGTCGCGCCGTTCGAGGTGCTCAAGGCGCCCGGGATGCCGCGCCTGCTCGTGATCGGCGTCTGCTACATCGTGATGCTCACCGCCGTGCTCACGTTCGGCGTGCCGGCCCTGCGCCACGGCGGCGGGAGCAGGGGAGACGGCAGTGTCCTGTTCGCGTTCGTCAGTATCAGCGCCATGATCGCGCGCATCGCCTGGGGGCGGCTCGCCGACTTCGGCGGCGGACGGCGACGCGTCGCCACCCTGCGCGACATCGGCCTGCTCGCCTGTGGCGCGGCCGTTGTGACCTGGCTGGTGTGGCCCGAGGGCACCGGTGTGCGCATCGTGGCGCTGGTCGTGCTCAGCTTCGGGGCGCTCGGGTTCAACGGCGTGCTCTACGTCATCGCCGGCGAGATCGCGGGAGCGGCCCGCGCCGGGCAGGCCGTCGCCCTGATGTCGACGGCGCTCTTCGGCGGCGGCGCACTCGCTGCCGTCCCTCTCGGTGCCCTGGCGGATGCCGAGGGCTACCGCAGCCTCTGGATCGCGGCGGCCGTCGCGGCCGGGCTCGGCGTGCTCGTGACCTTGGGCCTCCAGCCCTCGCCGCGCCGGGAGGCGCTTCCCCACTAGCGGTCCCGCGACGGCAGCGCGCCTATGCTGCCTGCGTGGCTGCGCCGTTTCGGGTCGGACAGGAGCTCGAGCTCACCGTCGACTCGCTCGCAGCGGGGGGGCGTGGCGTCGCGCGCCATGATGGTGTGGTCGTGTTCGTCGACCGCGCGCTGCCCGGCGACCGCGTGATGGCGCGCATCCAGCGAGTCAAGCGCCGCCACGGTGAGGCGATCGCGTACGAGCGGCTGTCGGGCGGACCCGACCGCATCGAGGCGCCGTGCCCGCATTTCGGCACCTGCGGCGGCTGCCGCTGGCAGGATCTGCGCTACGAGCGTCAGCTCGAGCACAAGCAGCAGCAGGTGCTGGACGCCCTCCAGCGCATCGCCGGGCTGCCCGAGCCGCCGCTCGAGCCGATCGTGCCGGCTGTGCGCCAGTACGCCTACCGCAACAAGCTCGAATACGCCTGGACGGACTCGCCCGAGGGCGTGTCGCTCGGCTTCCACAAGGCCGGCCGCTGGGAGGAGATCGTCCCGATCCAGGTCTGCCTGCTCACCGGCGATCCCGGCAACGCCGTGCGCGAGGCCTTCCGCGACTGGGCCCGCGCCGAGGCGCTCGAGGCCTACGACCAGCGTTCCAACAGCGGCTACCTGCGCCACCTCGTCGTGCGCGAGGGCGTGCGCACGGGCGAGCTGCTGTGCATCCTCGTCACCGCCCCGGGCGATGTGCCCGGCGTCGAGGACATGCAGGCGCTGCTCGAGGAGCGCGCACCCGGTGTGGTCGGCGTCCTGCACGCCGTCAACGACGGCGTCGCCGAGGTCGCCAGCGGCATCCCGACGCGGCCGCTCTTCGGGCGCTCCTGGTTCGAGGAGGAGATCAGCGGCCTGCGCCTGCGTGTCTCGGCCGGTTCCTTCCTGCAGACCAACACCGAGATGGCGGACGTCCTCTACCAGGATGCGATCGAGCAGGCGGGCCTGACCGGCGGCGAGACCGTCTGGGATCTCTACTGCGGCACGGGTTCGATCGGCCTGGCGCTGGCGGGGTCAGCTCGTCGCGTGATCGGCGTCGAGATCGTCGCCGAGGCCGTCGAGCGCGCACGCGAGAACACGCTCGCCAACGGTGTCGCCAACGTGCAGTTCGTGTGCGCCGACGCGGGCAAGGCGCCGCGCGACCTGATCGCCGAGGGCCTCCCGGCCCCCGACGTCGTCGTGCTCGACCCGCCACGCGCCGGCATGACGCCCAAGGCCACGCGTCGCGTCGCCGAGCTGGGCGCGCGCCGCATCGTCTACGTCTCCTGCAATCCGACGACGCTGGCCGGCAACGCGCCGATCCTGGCCGAGGGCGGCTACTCGCTCACGCGCCTGCGGCCGTTCGACCTCTTCCCGCACACGCCCCACGTCGAGTGCGTGGCGCGCTTCGACCGCACGGCCTGAGCGACGGTCAGTACGGCGGCAGCGCCGCGTACCACTCGCCGAGCGCGCGGAAGGCGGCCCAGAAGCGGCGCTTGGCCGCCGCATCGTCGAGGGACGGCTCGAGCGGGGGAGTGAACAGGGCCTCGATCGTCGGCGTGAGGTGCTGCACGACGCCGAGCTCGGGCTCCAGCGGCTTGGCCAACGGGAGATCGAGGCCATTCACGACGGCGAGCGTGTCGTCGCCCATCACGACCACGATCTTGGGCTGCACGATGTGCAGCTCGCGCAGCAGCCACATGGGATAGACGCGTTCGGCGAGCTCGCGCTCGTCGCGCCCGTGCTCGCCGCCCAGCTTCACGACGTTCGTGCCGTAGACGAGGAGGGGGTCGATGTCGAGCCGCTGCACCGACTTCAGAACGGCCTGGCCGACGCGCCCGTAGAAGGCGACGCCCTCGGTCAGCTCCGCGGGCGTGGGATCGTGCTTGAGCAGGAAGATGTCGCCCAGCGGGTGGCCCGAGCCCAGCACGGGCTGGCGCGAGGGCGCGTCGCCGCGGCGGGCGATCTCATCGCCAAGCGCGTTGACCTCGCTGATCGCACGCGCCAGGTAACGCTCGTAGAGCTCGTCGGCGGGCACCGCGTCGGAGTTCGACCGCTGGCTCTCGATCCCTGCGGTCCCCCCTGCACGCATCGGGGTCAGGCACGCAAATTGCGCGCCTGACCCAAAATGTGCGGGACTTTGTGCGGCGAATAACTTGGGGTCATGAATAACTTGGGGTCAGACCCCAAGTTATTCACCGCACTAACTCGGCTTGGCTCGCTGGCGGCGGCGCTTCTCGACCTGCAGGCGCAGCATGTTGCGCGGGCGGCGCACGATCTCCGCGTCGTCGACCGCGCGCAGGAACGAGGTCGGGTCGTCGAAGGGGGCCAGGCGCAGCGCTCCCGTGCCGATGCCGGCCGGCACGTGGGCGTCGGAGCCGGCGCCTCGGCGTAGCCCGTGCTCGCTCGCGAAGCGCTCCGCCTTGCGGTTGTCGCGCTCCAGCCAGAGGCGCGCGTTGGCGGTCTCGACGACGTCGATCGAGCCCGCGTGCTGCTCCAGCAGGGCCGGGTCGGGCGTCGTGTGGAAGCGGTCGAACGGATGCGGGAGGGAGACGACGCCGCCCTGCGCGCGGATGCGCTCGATCGTCTCGGCGAAGCTCAGGCCGCGTGGCACCTCCTCGTGCAGGAAGAGCCCGATCAGCTCGCCGTCGGCGGCCGTCTTGATCTCCGAGCCGACGACGACGTGCAGCGGCAGTCCGCGCTCGACGGCGCGCGCACGCGCCTCGAGCCCGCCGGCGATCGTGTTGTGATCAGTGAGGGCGAGCGCGCCCAAGCCCGCGGCGACTGCGGCGTCGAGCAGCTCGTCGATGGGCGTCGTGCAATCCCACGAGTGCTCGCTGTGCATGTGCAGGTCGGCCAGCAGGCTGGCTCCCGCGTTCATGCCCTACCGATTTTCGTAGACGACCGGCGTCGGGGCCACGGGGACGGGTGCGCCGGGCCGCGCGTTGACGCGGATGAAGTCCTCGACCTGCTCGCGGGCGTACTCGTCGGGGTGCTGCACCGGCGGCGACTTCATGAGGTAGGCCGACGGGAACTCGAGCGCGCCCGAGATGCCGTTGTCGAGCGCCAGCTTCGCGAAGCGCACGGCGTCGATCACGATGCCGGCCGAGTTGGGGGAGTCCCAGACCTCGAGCTTGAGCTCGACGTTCAGCGGGACGTCGCCGAAGGCACGGCCCTCGAGCCGGATGTAGGCCCACTTGCGGTCCTTCAGCCAGGCCACGTGGTCGGACGGCCCGATGTGGACGTCGTCCGCGTTCATCTCGTAGTCGAGCGTGGAGGTGACGGCGTTCGTCTTGGAGATCTTCTTGGACTCCAGGCGCTCGCGCTCGAGCATGTTGAGAAAGTCCGTGTTGCCGCCCACGTTGAGCTGGTGGGTGCGCTCGAGCAGGACGCCGCGCTGTCGGAAGAGGCGCGCCAACTGGCGGTGGATGATCGTTGCGCCGACCTGCGACTTGATGTCGTCGCCGACGATCGGCAGGCCTGCCTTCTCGAAGCGGCTGCTCCAGTACTTCTCGCGCGCGATGAACACGGGCACGCAGTTGACGTAGGCCACTCCGGCCGCCAGCGCCTGCTCGACGTACCACTTGGTGGCCTCCTCGGAGCCCACCGGCAGGTAGCTGACGAGCACGTCGGCCTTGGACTCCTTGAGGATCGTCGTGATGTCGGCGGTCGGGCCGTCGGCCTTCGTGATGATCTCGCTCAGGTACTTGCCCAGGCCGTCGTGGGTCATGCCGCGCTGCACCGTGACGCCGGTGTGGGGCACCTCGGCGAAGTTGATCGTGTTGTTCTGACCGCTGACGATGGCCTGCGAGAGGTCCTTGCCGACCTTCTCGGCGTCGACGTCGAAGGCCGCCACGAACTCGATGTCGCGCACGTGGTAGCCGCCGAGGTTGACGTGCATCAGCCCCGGGACGAACTCGTCGGCGGCGGCGTCACGGTAGTAGTGCACGCCCTGCACGAGCGAGGAGGCGCAGTTGCCGACGCCCACGATGGCGACGCGGACGCGCCCGTCCTGGGCACGGCCGTTGCCGTCGCCATTGCCGTTCGGGGTCATGCGTGCTCCTTGGAATGCTGCTCGCGCTCGGCGAGCTGACGGTGGACGGAGTGGATGCGCTGCCCGACGGTCGCGCTCGCCAGGATGGCGAGCAGGGCGATCCCGTACGGCAGCGCGCCCCACGGCGCGGCGACCAGGATGGCGGCCAGCAGCACGACGCGCTCGGCGCGGCCCATCAGGCCGGCTTTGCCGTCGAGGCCGAGGGCCTCGGCGCGAGCGCGCGTGTACGACACGAGGAAGGAGGAGACGAGCGCCACGAACACAGCCGCGATGGCCCAGGTGTCGCCATGGCGCGCGAACACGAGGCTCGCAGCGCACAGCACGGCGCCTTCGGAGATGCGATCGGTGGTCGAGTCGATGAACGCGCCGAACACCGTGGCCTGACCGCGCGAGCGCGCCAGCGCGCCGTCCAGGATGTCGATGATCGAGCCCGCCAGGAACACGACGGCGGCCAGGATGTAATCCTCGCGGTAGATCAGCACCGCCGCCACGAGATTGAGGCTGAAGCCAAGCGCGGTCAGCTGGTTGGGAGTGACGCGGCTCTCGCTGAGCACGCGCACGGCCCGGCTGGCGAGCTGGCGCGCACCGTCGGTGTAACCGGACTTGATGCGGTCCAGGCGCAAGGGGGGCGTGCTCATCGATGGGAGGGTGGCAGTCCCGGCTCAGGGTCTGCGTGCCGTATCGACGAGCGGTCGGTTCCCGCCGATGAGCGGTTGGTCAGCGGCGCGAGCGACCATCCCTGCTGACGATGCAGCGTGATCACGAGGCTCAGCGCGAGGGCCAGCACGCCCGCGCCGGCGATCGCGTCCAGGAAGAAGTGATTGGCCGTCGCCACGATCGAGAAGACAACGAGCACGGGATAGAAGGCCCACAGGAGCCGGACGAGCAGGTTGCGCGTCACGAGCACGCCCGTCGCGCCGACGAGGATGGCCGTGGCCGTGTGCAGGCTCGGCATGGCGGCATAGGGGTTGCCGAAGAGCGTCACGAGGAAACCGCTCTGGTTGAGTATCGCCTCCTCCAGCGGATCGACGAAGCCCAGGTCGGGCAACAGGCGCGGCGGCCCAGTCGGATAGAGGATGTATCCGGGCAGCGCGAGCATGAACGTGGTGAAGAGCACGTTGCGCAGCAGCGTGTAGGCGTAGTTGCGGCGCACGTACACCCACATAACGAACCCGAACGTGATCGTGAACTGGCACTGGAAGTAGGTGAATTTCGCCACTTCCATGACGAAGCCGGGCGCGTCAAGGGCCCAGCGCTGCACCTCGAGCTCGCGGAAGATGCGGAGCACGCGCTCGGCGTGCACGACGTCGCGGGCGTGCTGGATCGCGGTCTCGCGGCCGCCCGTCGCGACCCTCCGCGACAGCTCGTAGGCGATGTCGAACGGGACGAAGATCGCAAGCTGCCGGAGGAGACCGCCCCAGCCGTTCGGGAGGTACGCGCCGATCGCGCGCACCGGCCAGAGCAGGACATTCGACACGGCGCGCATGCTAGCGAGCCCCTGCTGGGCGGCTCGCTAGAGCGCTGAGGTCATTCGGGCGGCGTGTCGCTGGCGGCGACGGGCGCGGTCTCGACGTCGGGCTCCGCCTCGCCCCCCATCGCGGCGAACGCGCTGCTGCTCAGGGGCGAGGACTCGAGTTGCTCGTCCTGCTCCCGCGAGGCAGCGGGATCGTCGGCAAAGGTGCCGAACTCCTCGATCTCCTCCAGCTCGTCCTCGGGGAGCACCTCGGGCCCGGGCGGCAGCACGCGCGCACGCACGCCGCGGGCACGCTCGGCGACCGTCTGCCTGCGCTGCCCGACGGGGCGCTCCGGCGGTGCGAAGAGCGGCGAGCCGTCATAGCGAAGGTGCTTCAGATCCTTCACCGCCCAGGCGTACGAGCCGCACCAGCGCGGCGCGGCGGGCCAGGGAACCGACCGGCCGCCCATCGTCACGGACCCCACGTGCGGCCGCTCGCCGCGTACGAGCCCCACGGCGCAGGCCGCGCAGGCGCGCACCGGCACGCGCTGCAGCGCCATGCCCTCGAGGTCGACCTCGACCGTGGCGAGGCCGTGCTGGCCGTCGAAGAAGCAGGTCGCGGGCAGGCCGGCTCGCGGTCGCAACGGCTCGACGAACCCGTCGAGTCGCGCGCCGAGCACGCCGATCAGCCACTCGGCCTCGTCGAGCTCCTCGTGCGCCTTGGCCATCACTCGCGTACCGGAGGAGCGCCCGATGCGTGCGCGCGCCGAGGAGACGGTCTCGAGCGCCCGTGCGTGCTGCTTGGTCGCGCCCTCGTCCTCGCGCTCGGCGACGGCCTCGGCGAGCTCGGTCAGCGCCTCGGTGACCCGCCGTCCGCGCGCGATCAGCAGCTCACGGCCGTCGGCCATGTCGCTGACGGTGTGCGTCGCACGGCGCAGGCCGCCGCGCAGGCGGACGAGCGTGAACACGAGTACGGCGGCTCCGACGGCCGCGAGCGCCCACACCCACGTGCCCGTCCCGCCTCCCGGGCCGGCTGCGGCGGAGGAGGGGAGTGCCGCGGCTGCGAGAGCGGCGGCGCCGAGGGCGCCGGCCCGCGAGACGCGGTTCCGGAGCGAGGACTGGGTCGACCGTTGGCTGGTCACCTTCGTAGCGTCGGCGTCAAGCGGGGCGCTCCATGTCCTCCGCGTGAGGGATTTGGTGATCTCGCGTACGAGGCGCCAATTCTTGCTAACGAGACACTCATGTTTTAGACTGCGCAGACACTAAGGATTCGCGTGGCGGCAATCTGCTGCCCGCATGAGATCAAGGAGCACCACGCGGAATGAGCAAGGTCATCGGCATCGATCTCGGTACCACGAACTCGTGTATGGCCGTCCTGGAGGGCGGTGAGCCGACCGTGATCGCGAACGCCGAGGGTGGCCGGACGACCCCCTCCGTGGTCGCCTTCGCAAAGGACGGCGACCGCCTCGTCGGCGTGACCGCGAAGCGGCAGCGTGAGACCAATCCCAAGAACACCATCTTCTCGATCAAGCGCTTCATGGGCCGCAAGAAGGCCGAAGTGTCCGAGGAGATGACCATGGTCCCCTACGACGTCATCGCCGGCCCCAACGACGATGTGCGCATCAAGGCGGGGGACGACGAGCTGGCACCGCCGGAGCTCTCGGCGATGATCCTGCAGAAGCTCAAGGCCGACGCCGAGGCCTATCTCGGCGAGACGGTGACCGATGCAGTGATCACCGTGCCCGCGTACTTCAACGATGCGCAGCGGCAGGCCACCAAGGACGCCGGCAAGATCGCCGGTCTGAACGTCCTGCGCATCATCAACGAGCCGACCGCCGCGGCGCTCGCCTATGGCCTCGACAAGGACCGCGCCGATCAGACCATCCTGGTCTTCGACCTCGGCGGCGGCACCTTCGACGTGTCCGTGCTCGAGCTGGGCGACGGCGTGTTCGAGGTCAAGTCGACCTCGGGCGACAACCACCTGGGCGGCGACAACTTCGACAAGGCCGTCGTCGACTGGATGGTGGCCGAGTTCAAGCGCGAGCAGGGCATCGACCTGTCCAAGGACCCGATGGCGCTGCAGCGGCTCTACGACAAGGCCGAGGAAGCCAAGATCCAGCTCTCCTCCGCGCAGTCGGCGCCGATCAACCTGCCGTTCATCGCGCTCGCCAGCGACGGCCCGCGCCACCTCGAGCTCACACTCACGCGCGCCAAGCTGAACGAGATCACGCACGACCTCGTCGAGCGCACCGTCGGCCCCGTGAAGCAGGCGCTCAAGGACGCCGGCCTCGAGGCCAAGGACATCGAGCAGGTCATCCTCGTGGGCGGCATGACGCGCATGCCCGCGGTCGGCGACAAGGTCAAGGAAGTCCTGGGGAAGGAGCCGCACCGCGGCGTCAACCCGGACGAGGTCGTCGCCGTCGGCGCCGCCATCCAGGCCGGCGTGCTCAAGGGCGAAGTCAAGGATGTCCTGCTGCTCGACGTCACGCCGCTGTCCCTCGGCATCGAGACCAAGGGCGGCGTCATGACCAAGCTGATCGACCGCAACACGACCATCCCCACGCGCAAGTCGGAGACCTTCTCCACGGCGGAGGACGGCCAGACGTCGGTCGAGATCCACGTGCTGCAGGGCGAGCGCGAGATGGCCGGCTTCAACAAGACGCTGGGCAAGTTCCAGCTGGTCGGCATCCCGCCGGCGCCGCGCGGCGTGCCGCAGGTCGAGGTCACCTTCGACATCGACGCGAACGGGATCCTCTCCGTCTCCGCGAAAGACCTCGGCACCGGCAACGAGCAGAAGATCGAGGTCCGCTCGGGCTCCGGCCTGGCCGACGAGGAGATCGAGCGCATGGTCAAGGACGCCGAGGCGCATGCCGACGACGACAAGCGCCTGCGCGAGCTCGCCGACGCCAAGAACCAGGCCGAGACGGCCCTCTACTCCGTCGAGAAGTCCCTGCGCGAGCACGGCGACAAGGTCGACGAGAACGTCAAGACCACCATCGAGGGCGCGGCGGGCGAGTTGCGCAGCGCGCTCGAGGGCGATGACTCCGAGGCGATCCGCACCCGCACCCAGGCCTTGCACGAGGCCTCCTACAAGCTCGCCGAGGTCGTGTACCAGAACACCGGCGCGAGCGGCGGCTCCGCTGAGGGTGGCGCCACGCCGCCCTCCGACGAGGCCGAGGCCGAGGAAGAGGTCATCGAGGACGCCGAGATCGTGGATGAGGGCGACCACGCGCGGTCGTAACCCATGACAAACGATCGCAAGCACCCCGACGAGGCCCCCGTCACGGGCGCCGGCGCAACGCCGGCGCCCGTGGCCGGGCCTGACGATGCCGCCGAGCCCGAGCCCGAGCTCGATCGGATCGCGGAGCTCGAGCGCGAGCGCGACTCCTACCTCGATCACCTGCGACGGCTGGCGGCCGACTTCGACAACTACAAGAAGCGCCAGGCTCGGCTCGCCGAGCAGCAGACGGCGCAGGCCGGCGCGCGCATCCTGCGTGCGCTCCTGCCCGTGCTCGACGATCTCGAGCGCTCGCTCGACGAACTCTCCAAGGCGGGCGTCGAGGAGTCGCTGCGCCGCGGCGTGGCGCTGACTGCGAGCGCCTTGCGCGACGTGCTCGCCCGCGAGGGCCTGGCCGAGATCGCGCCCGAGGGCGCGGTCTTCGACCCGCGTGAGCACGAGGCGCTGGTCGCGCAGCCGACCGCCGAGGTCGCGGAGGGCACGGTGCTGGCCGTGGTCCAGGCGGGCTGGCGGCTGGGCGAGCACGTACTGCGGCCCGCCCGGGTCGTGGTCGCGACCTCCGCGGAGGGAGGCGAGCGGTGAGCTTCGCGCCCGCACGCCTCGACCTCACGGCGCGCGCTCTCACGGGCGCGTTCTTCTGTGCGCTGTCGCTGGCCGTCCTGCTCGCGCTCTCGGGCCCGCGCCCGCTGATCGGGCTGGCCGCCGCGATGGCGGGCATCGCCGCAGGGTGCGCCCTGCTGGCACCGCGCGCCTACGTGATCGAGGACGGCGGGCTGACGGTGCGCCGCGCTCTCGGCGCCGTGCGCGTCGAGGGCCCGCTGCGCGTCGAGGCGGTCGAGCCGCGGCAGTTGCTCGGCGCGCGCCTGCTCGGCTCCGGCGGGCTGTTCGGCTACCAGGGCATGTACCGCCCCGAGGGCGGGCGCTATGCCTCTGCATTGACCTCACGCGATCGCGCCGTGCTCGTGCTCGGCCGCGAGGGCGGGGCGCTCGTGAGTCCCGATGACCGTGAGGCACTTTTGGCGTTGGTGAATCCTGATGTCTGACCATTACACGACCCTCGGCGTCCCGCGCAACGCGAACGCCGACGAGATCAAGAAGGCCTACCGCAAGCTCGTGCGCGAGACGCACCCCGACAAGCACCCGGATGACCCGGCTGCCGAGGAGCGCTTCAAGCAGATCTCGCAGGCCAACGAGGTGCTCTCCGATCCCGAGAAGCGCAAGCAGTACGACCTGCTCGGCGAGGCCGGCATGCGCGGTGCCGCTCCCGGCGGCGGGTTCGATCCGCGCATGTTCAACCAGGACGGCATCGACATCTCCGACCTGCTCGGCGGCATCTTCGGCCGTGGCCAGCGCAACGGGCCTCGCGGGCCCCAGCCGCAGCGGGGACACGACCTCGAGGCCGGCGTCACCATCTCGTTCCGCGACAGCCTCGACGGCGCGCGTGTCTCGATCGGTGTCGAGGCGCTCGCGCCCTGCACCGTGTGCCAGGGCTCCGGCGCGGCGCCCGGGACGGGCCCGAGCCTGTGCCCGGACTGCGAGGGCCGCGGCGTGCGCGCCCAGGCCCAGGGGTTCTTCTCGCTCTCCCAGCCGTGCCTGCGCTGCGGCGGCACCGGTCACGTGATCGAGCACCCCTGCCTGAACTGCGGCGGGCGCGGCTCCACCCAGCGGCTACGCCGCTACGCCGTGCCGATCCCCGCCGGCATCAAGGACGGCGCTCGCATCCGCCTGCGCGGCAAGGGCGAGGCGGGCTCGCACGGCGCGCCTGCCGGCGACCTCTACGTGCAGGTCTCGGTCGAGCCCTCGCCCGTCTTCACGCGCCGCGGCGACGACCTCGTCGTCGACGTGCCCGTGCTGTTCAGCGAGGCCGCGGCCGGCGCCACGATCGACGTGCCCGCGCCCGATGGCGAGCGCGTGCGGCTCAAGCTGAAGGCCGGCACTTCCGACGGCGTGCTGCTGCGCGCCCGCGGCCGCGGAGCGCCCAAGAACGGCGACTCCGGCAAGCGCGGCGACCTGCTGGCGCGCGTGCACATCTCGGTGCCGCGCAAGCTGAGCAGGGCGCAGAAGGAGGCGCTCGAGAAGTACGCGGCGCTCGAGGGCGACGATCCGCGCGCAGAGCTGTTCGCGCGCGCAGCGGAGGCGCCGTGATCGACCAGACGCCCAAGTACGCGATTTCCGTGGCCGCGGAGTTCGTCGGCATGCACCCGCAGACGCTGCGCCTCTACGAGGCGCGCCGGCTGGTCGTGCCGCGGCGCTCCGCCGGCGGCCGCCGGCTCTACTCCGACGCCGATCTCGCCCGCCTGCGGAGCGTCAAGGCGCTGACGACGGCACTCGGCCTGAACCACTCGGGCGTCGAGCACGTGCTCGCACTCGAGCACACGCTGAACAGGCTGCAGACGCGCGTGGCCGAGCTCGAGCGCGAGCTGAGTGAGCTTCGGCGGGCGCACGCGCGCGTGATCGCCGAGCGCGACCGCAGCGTGCGTCACGAGCTCGTCGTCTGGGAACCGCCCTCCCAGGCGCTCGCACCCCGTTCCTGACTCATCCGTCCCAAGAGGATTCGCAGATGGCAACCAACGATCAGTTCACGATCAGGGCCCGGGAGGCGCTCGCGGCCGCGGCCGAGCTCGCGCGTCTCAACGGCAATCCCGAGATCACGCCCGACCACCTGCTGCTGGCGCTGACCGCCGAGCCCGACGCGACCGCGTCGGTCCTGCTGCGCGGCGCCGGGGCCGACCGCGAGGCGGTGCGCTCGCACGCCGAGGGGGCGGTCGCCAAGCTGCCGTCGGCCAGCGGCGCCACCGCCACGCAGCAGCCGTCGCTGGCGTTCCGCGAGACGCTCGACCGCGCCCGCAAGGAGGCGCGCGACCTGGGCGACCAGTTCGTCGCCGTCGAGCACCTGCTGCTCGCGCTGGCCGACCGGCTGGGTCGCGGCGGCGCGGCGCGCACCGCGCTCCTCGAGGCGGCGCAGAAGCTGCGCGGCGCGCAGCGCGCCGACGACGAGAACGCGGAGGAGCGCTACGACTCGCTCGCGCGCTTCGGCCGCGATCTCACGGCGATCGCCGAGAGCGGCAAGCTCGATCCCGTGATCGGGCGCGACGACGAGGTGCGCCGCGCGATGCAGGTACTTTCACGGCGCACCAAGAACAACCCCGTCCTGATCGGGGAGCCTGGCGTTGGCAAGACGGCGATTGTCGAGGGGCTCGCGCAGCGCATCGTCGCGGGCGACGTGCCCGAGAGCCTCAAGGGGCGGCGTATCTGGGCGCTCGACCTGGGCGCGCTGCTGGCCGGCTCCAAGTACCGGGGCGAGTTCGAGGAGCGCCTCAAGGCCGTGCTCGAGGAGATCTCCTCGGCCGACGGCCGCATCATCCTGTTCATCGACGAGCTGCATACCATCGTCGGCGCCGGGGCGGCGGAGGGCGCGGTCGACGCGGCCAACCTGCTCAAGCCGATGCTGGCGCGCGGTGAGCTGCGCGCGATCGGCGCCACCACGCTCGACGAGTACCGCAAGCACATCGAGAAGGACGCGGCGCTCGAGCGGCGCTTCGCGCCCGTGTTCGTCGGCGAGCCGTCGGTTCCCGACACGATCGCGATCCTGCGCGGCCTACGGGAGCGCTACGAGGTGCACCACGGCGTGCGCATCATGGACGCCGCGCTGATCGCGGCCGCGCAGCTCTCGGAGCGCTACGTCGCCGACCGCTTCCTGCCCGACAAGGCGATCGACCTCGTCGACGAGGCCGCCAGCCGGCTGCGCATCGAGATCGACTCGGTGCCTCACGCACTGGACGTGCTGCAGCGCCGGGCCCAGCAGCTCGAGATCGAGGACGCGGCGCTCGCCCGCGAGACCGACGCGGCCTCCGAGGAGCGGCGGGCGGCGCTCGCCAGCGAGCTCGAGGGCGTGCGCGCCGAGCTCGGCGTCCTGACGGAGCGCTGGCAGGCCGAGAAGGCCCGCATCGCGGCCATCCAGCACGCCAAGGCGCAGATCGAGGAGGCCCGCGAGGAGGCCGAGCGCGCCGAGCGCGACGGCGACCTGCAGCGCGCGGCCGAGCTGCGCTACGGGCGCCTGCCGGAGCTCGCACGCGAGCTCGAGGACGAGCAGATCGCCCTCGAGGCGCATGGCGGTGAGCGGCTGCTCAACGAGGAGGTCGGGCCCAACGATATTGCAGACGTCGTGGCCGCCTGGACGGGCATCCCGGTCTCGCGCCTGCTCGAGGGCGAGATGCAGAAGCTCGTCGCCCTCGAGGGTCGCCTGCACGAGCGCGTGGTGGGCCAGAACGAGGCCGTCGAGGCGGTCTCCAACGCCATCCGCCGCTCCCGCTCGGGCCTCGGCGACCCCGATCGCCCGATTGGCTCGTTCCTGTTCCTGGGGCCTACGGGCGTCGGCAAGACCGAGCTCGCGCGCACGCTCGCCGCCCTGCTGTTCGACGACGAGCGCGCCGTGCTGCGCATCGACATGTCCGAGTACATGGAGCGCCACTCCGTCTCGCGCCTGATCGGTGCGCC
This sequence comes from Gaiellales bacterium, assembly GCA_035696365.1. Classification (GTDB taxonomy): domain Bacteria; phylum Actinomycetota; class Thermoleophilia; order Gaiellales; family JALYLC01; genus JALYLC01. The sequence continues at coordinate 33,626 of DASRQS010000128.1, forward strand.
GCCCGGCTACGTGGGCTACGAGGAGGGCGGCCAGCTGACCGAGGCCGTCCGCCGCCGGCCGTACTCGGTCGTGCTGCTGGACGAGATCGAGAAAGCGCACTCCGACGTCTTCAACGTGCTCCTGCAGGTGCTGGACGACGGGCGCCTGACCGACGGCCAAGGCCGCACGGTCGACTTCCGCAACGCGATCCTGATCATGACCTCGAATGTCGGCTCCGAGGTGATCTTCGCCGAGAGCGACCCGGAGCGCATGCGCCAGCGCGTCGAGGACGTGCTGCGCGGGACGTTCCGGCCCGAGTTCCTGAACCGCATCGACGAGACGGTCATCTTCCACCGGCTGGGCCGGGAGGAGCTGGCAGCGGTCGTCGACCTGCAGCTGGAGCGCCTGCGCGCACGTCTGGCCGACCGCGGGCTCGCGCTCGTCGTCAGCGACGAGGCGCGCGAGTTGATCGCCGAGGAGGGCAACGACCCGGCCTTCGGCGCGCGGCCGCTCAAGCGCGCGATCCAGCGCCTGATCGAGAATCCGCTGGCCAAGCTGCTGCTCGAGGCACCGCCAGCCGGCGATGCCTCGGTGCACGTCGACGCCGTCGAGGGCGCCATCGAGTTGCGTCTCGAGCCCTCGGTCGCACTGGTCATGTAGGGCGTAACCCGGGCGGTGCGTTCTTGATCACTCTCGCGGGTGATCAAGAGCGCCTCGTCAGCGGCGATGTCACGTGTATGACTCATCGCCTTTTCGCACGCCTTCTAGCGCCGACGCTCGCGGCAGCAGTCCTTTTCGCACCCGCCGTGGCCCAGGCCAAGCTGGCGGCACCGAAGGCAACTGCCCCGAAGCTGAACACCACGGTCGCGAGCATGCCCGCGCTGACCTGGAACCCCGCCAAGGGGGCAGTGCAGTACGAGGTGCAGATCTCGAGCGACGCCGGGTTCAACCCGGCAGTGGTGGACGTGAACACGTCGAACCTGCGCTTCGTCAACGGCAAGACGCTGCCGAACGGCGCGTACTTCTGGCGGGTACGCTCGATCGACAAGGACAACGCCTCGTCGAAGTGGTCGGGCGCGCGCAAGTTCACGAAGAAGTGGAACGCGGTGGCGACGCTGCTGTCGCCGGCTAGCCTGACGGCGATCGCGTACCCGTCGCCCGCGATCCTCACGTGGTCCTCCGTACCTGGCGCCGTGACTTACCGGGTGTCCGTCGCGGGCGGCGCGTCGGGCGGCGGCGTCGACGCACCTGGGGGGATCATCTCCAACGGCGCGCTCGCCTGGAGCAGCGGCGGCAACCCGATCGAGACCTCGAACACCAACCTCGCCGTCTCCACGGCGCTGCATCCCGGCACGTACTACTGGCAGGTCGTGCCGGTCGACGCCGAGGGCCATACCGGCGCGCCGTCGGCAATCCTCTCATTCGTGTGGATCTGGGCGGGCACCACGACGCCGACCGTGACCGACATCGTGCCGGGCATCGAGATTTACGACCCGCTCTTCCAGTGGGGTCCGATCCCCGGCGCGGCCAGCTACCAGATCGAGATCAACACCACGTCCGGGTTCGCGACGGGCTCGAAGGTGTTCTCTGCGAATACGTCGGCGACGTCGTTCGCCCCGACGCAGACACTGCCGAATAACACGTACTACTGGCGCGTTCGCGGCGTGGATCCGCAGGGCCAAGCCGGTCCCTGGAACAACGGGCCGCAGTTCGACAAGACCTATGACCAGACCGTCGCCCCGGGGCCGGCGAATCTGAAGGTGCTCGACTCGACGCTCGAGCCAGTCAGCGACGGCGCCAATGTCAATGAGCCGGTCATCACATGGGATCCAGTCCCGGGCGCGCGCTCCTACGAGGTGCAGACCGATTGCTCGCCGAGCGGCACGTCGACCTACACGACGACGAACACGGCTTGGACGCCCTTTTCGAACACCAGCAATCCCCCGCCTCCCCTCAAGTTCGCCGCGACGCCCGGCTTCAGCGCCCAGCAGGAAACGCCACTCCCCAACGGGAACACCTGCAGCGTGCGCGTGCGCGCCTTCACGGACTACGCGATCGACGGCTCGTCCATAGCCGGGCTGCCTGCCACTTCCACGAGCTTCATCCTCGGAGGCCAGTCGTTCTCCAACCCGCCCACGACCGATTGCCTGAGCGCATCGTGTGTCGGGAAGCTCAACTCCGGACTCGGCGACGTCATCTCCCCGGACGTGGCCATCGTCAACAGCAGCCCGCTGCTCTGCTGGAAGCCAGCGGACACGAATCCCGCGTCCGGTGTCACCCCCAGCACGGGCTATTGGGTTGCGATCTCGCGTGATTTCTTCTTCACGACGATCGTGCAGGCGGCATACACGGACGAGCCATGCTACGCCCCGCGCTCGCCGCTCCTGGACGAGGGGACGCTCTACTACTGGCAGGTTGTTCCCACGATCGGCGGCGCCGGAGGCTTCTCGAACCTGAGCGGGGCGGCCGGCCGGACAGGTGGCTTCCTCGCCTCGCCGAGCTTCCAGCACGCTTCGGTTCCGCCGACGGGGATCCAGCCCGTAGGGGGCGCGTCGGTCTCCGGGCCGGTCCTGTTCCAGTGGAACCCCGTTCCCCGACAGGTGAAGCACTATTCGATCGAGATCGCGCAGGACAGCTCGTTCAGCACCATCCTCGAGTCGGCCACTACCGACGCCACCGCCTACGCCGCCACCCAGACGTATCCGGTTGGAGCCACTCTCTACTGGCGCGTGCGCGCCAACAACGACGACAGCAAGGGTCTCGCCTGGTCGGGGACGTCGACGTTCGTGCAGGCCCTACCCGTCCCGGCCATCACGACGCCGCAGGCCTTCACGGGCGAGACCTTCCCGGCGCTCACCTGGAATGCCGTGGATGGCGCCAGCAGCTACGAGGTGCAGGACGTGTGGCCTGACGCGAGCGTCCATGTGACCTCGAATATCCCTAGCACCGCGGTCAGCTACACGAAAATGACCGGCACCGGTCATGGCACCGTGCAGGTGAGAGCGGTCTTCGGCAACGGCGTCAAGAGCGCCTACACGCCGGCGCGCGACGTCATCCACACGATCGCCGAGCCAGGTGGGTCGAAGACGCAGCTGATCAACAAGCCGAACAAGCTCGCGCTGACGTTCGCCTGGAACACGAAGACCAATGCCAAGCAGTACAAGGTGCAGGTCTCGCGGACTCCCGGCTTCACGCAGCCGTTCCTCGATGACACGACCGATCAGGCCTCGTACACGCCGCTGCTCAGCCAGCAGGACTTCGTCGACGGCGGCGTCATGTACTGGCGCGTGGCCGTGGTCGATCCCGACAACAACACGGGCGCGTTCAGCAAGGCCAAGAAGTTCACGCTCCTGGCACGCCTGCAGGTCCAGATCGGCAATCAGCCCGCGCACGGCCAGAGCGGCGTGGTCACGGTGACCGTGACGAATGCCAAGGGCAAGCCGGTCAAGGGCGCGTCCGTGAAGCTGAAGGGCCCGGGCGTGAAGACCGGCGGCAAGCGGTCGAGCAAGAAGGGCATCGTCACCTTCTCGATCAAGCCCAGCAATACGGGCAACCTCACGGCCATCGTGACGAAGAAGCTCTTCAAGGTCGGCTCGGCGGTCGCACAGATCTCGTAGGCCCGCAGGGTGCCGGGCCGCGTTGCCCGGCACCCTCGTGCGGCCCGCACCGCCACAATGGCGGCGGTGAGTGTCCCCGAGACAGCGGAGACGAAGGGCGAGACGCGCGGAGGCGAGATCCGCACGGCCGATCTCGTCGCCACGGCGCTGACGCGCTATGCGCAGGCGTTCGCGACGTTCGGCCTGATGGCGCTCGTCGCGGCGGCCTTCCCCGCACTCGTGGTCGCCGCCCTACGCAGCGCGCATGCGGGTGCCGAGACGATCGTGGTGGTCGGCTCGTTCGCCGCGGCCGCCGCGGCACTGGCGCTGGCCGGCGCGATGACGGCGTTCATCGGACGGCGCCTGCGCAGCACGCTCCCCGGCATCGTCGGAACGGCACTGCTCGTGGCGCCGCCCTTCGGCGCCGTCGCGGTCCTGCACCTCGCCGCCATCTTCCTCGTGCCGCTGCTGCTGGCCCCGCTCGGGCTCGCGCCCGTGGCCGCGGGAGCGGGGGACGGGGCTGGCCTGGCCGCTTGCCGGCGCGCGCTCGAGCTGTGCCGGGGCGGCGGCTACCGCCGCTCGCTCGTCCCGTGCGCGATCACTGCGTCGTTCGCGGCCGTGCTCTTCCTGGCCTTCGGCGTCGCGCTTTCACCCCTCGGCGGGCGCGCGCGCGTGGTCGCGACGCTGATCGTCTGGGCGGCCGTCGCGTGGCCCATCGCGGGGCTCATGCTGCGCTCGCTCTACGGCGCCCTCTCGGGCCGCTTGGTCGTGCGCCTGCGGCTTGCGGACTGACCTGCAGAGCGCGGGAAAACGATCGTCTACGCTCGGGTCATGTCTGCTATCGAGGAGGAGCGCGTTCCCGAGGAGGAACCTGCTCCCCGTTGTGCCAATCACCCGAATGTCGAGACGCTCGTGTCGTGCTCGAATTGCGGAAAGCCGATCTGCCCCGACTGCATGGTGCACGCGCCGGTCGGCGTCAAATGCCGTGACTGCGCGCGCATGCCGCGCAGTGCGCTCGTACGGCTCAAGCCCGCGCGCGCGGCCAGGGCGATCGCTGCCGCCGCCGGCACCGCGCTGGGCGTGGGCATCGCGATGGGAGCCCTCGCCAACTCGGGCTTCGGGTTCTTCGGCTTCCTGGTCGCGTTCGGCGTCGGCGTCGTCATGGCGGAGGTCGTGACGCGCACGAGCGGGTACTACCGCGGCCGGGAGTCGGGCGCGATCGCCGCCGGCGGCAGCATCCTGGCCTACGTCATCGCCTGGCAGGCCGTGCCGATCCTCGATTCGCACGCGCGCCTCTCCAGCAACTGGATCACGCTGCAGCTCGTGTTCGGCGTCGTCGCCGCGGTCATCGCCTACCGCCGGGTGCAGTGACTGGCCGGCGCTCGCGGTTACGGCGTGCGCGCCGCGTGATCGCGGGCGGCCTCGTGGGCGGCGCGGTCTTCGTGCTCGATCGCCGGCGCCGGCGGCGCGAGCCGCTGCTTCCATCGCGCGGCAGCGATCCGCTCGCAGCGTTCACGAGCGCGCCGTGCTACCGCGAGAGCCCGCCTCCGGGCGGCGCCAAGAGCGGCTGACGCCAGGTCGCGGAGGACTCGCCACCGCGCACCCACAGCGCGACGCCCCCGATGCGCGCCTCCCGCGCCGTGAGCAGCTTGAGCTGCACCGAGCGATCCGACTCGACCCAGGCTCGCGTCCCCACGCGGGCGCCGTAGGGCCGCGAGAGGGCCACCTGCGTCGCCTCCGGGAAGAGCTCGGCCTGCGTGGCCTGCTCGGCACCGGCGCCTGCGCTCCAGCGCCAGCCCCAGGTGGGCACGCCCATCAGCACGCGCGAGCGGGGCGCGGCGCGCAGCACCGTGCGCAGCGTGCGCTTCCAGAACGCGAGCGAGGCGACGGGGCCCGGCTCGCTGCGCGGGCCGTGCTCGTTCCAGGCGAGTACGAGCACCCGCGCCGGCCGTGCGAGTGCGCGCAGGTCGTAGGCGCCCGTCTTGAGTGCGACCAGCGTGCGCACCGGCGGCACCGTGACCACGATCTGCGCTGCCGGGCCGAGCTCGACGCGCAGCTCGTGCACGAACACGGGGTACTGCGCGCGGGCCTGCGGCGCCAGGTCGCGCCAGTCCAGCACGACGCCGCGTGCGCCCAGCGCATGCAGCGCGACGCTCAGGCGAACCGCCAGCCGGCGCCTGACCGGCCCGTTGGCGAGCAGTTCCCCCGCCAGATGCTGCGGGTCGGCGAGCACCGGCACGAGCCGCGCCCCGCGTTGCGTGAGACCCGCCGTGAAGGCGTCCTCCGCGTTGTAGGCGAAGCGCCCGGCCGGCTGCAGCTCGAGCCAGGCCGGCGAGAGCATCCCGATCGACGAGAGGTGCGCCGAGAGCGACCCGAGCGCGGCCGAGGTCGGATGCGTCGCGGTCAGCGCCAGCACGATCGGCGGGCCTTCCGGACGGGCGCGCGGGGGGCCGGCGGACGGCGTCGCGGCACCTGCGGTTGCCGCTGCCAGGGCTGTTGCGAGCAGGGCGAGGATGCCAAGTGGCACACGCGGGGTGTGCCACTTGGCCGCTCCGAACGCCGCAAACGCTCTACCCGGCACGAGAAACCTCCGGGGCCGTGGCCGCGATCGCCAGCTCGAGCCGCTCGAAGAGTGCCCGCGGCGAGAGCGTCGGTACCAGCTCGAAGCGCGCGATCCGCATGGGATCTGTGGCCTTCGTTAGCAGGCTGAACGTGGTCTGGCCGTCCTCGTTGAAGCCCAGGCTGTAGACCCGGCGGGCCTCCTCGAGGTTGATCGCCGCGACCCGCGGATCGTTCGTGCGCGTGTCGGCTCCGTAGGCGCCGAACGGCCACGCGAAGGCCACCACGGGGCGGTGCGCGATGCGCTGCGCAGCCTTGCGCGCCTCGGTGTACTCGATCGCGGCGCGCCGGCGGAACTGGCTCAGCGTCTCGAGCCGGCCGCTCTGCGAACGGCGGGCGCTGAGGTAGGGGAGGCTGCGACCGCCGCCGGCGTTCACGCTCGCGAGCGGGGTGGAGGCGTGGGCCTCGATGGACCAGCCCTGGCGCTGCAGGGAGCGCAGACCGCCCGCCGAGGCCTCGTACAGGGGCGAGCGCCTCCAGGCGTCACCGATCGCGAAGACGGTGGCGCGCATGCCGACGCGCTTGAGGATCGGCGCCGCGTTCAGGATCGTGTCGGTGCGCCCGTCGTCGAAGGTCAGGAGCAGCGCGTCGTGGGGCAGGTCGAGCACGCCCGCGCGCCAGGCCGTGACCTGCTCGGGCGTGACCGTGTGGTAGCCCGCGTTGTGCAGCATCTGCATGTCGTCGCCGAAGAGCTTGACCGGCAGCACGCTGCTCTCGGGGTTCGGCGCCTCGCCGCCGCCGCCGTCTATCACCGCGTGCACGTTCAGCACGATCACGGCGTTGCTGTAGTGCAGGTGCTGGCTGCGGAAGTAGCGCAGGTCGGCGCCGTTGAGACGCGCGAAGGCCGGGCCGCGGAAGGTGCGGTCGACGTGCAGCGCGATCAGGCGCCCCTCCTGGCTGTAGTGCGCGTAGGCCACGAACGGCAATGCCGTGAGCGGAACGGCGACCAGGCCGACGACCCAGGCGAGGGTGCCGCGCACCAGGTTCACGGGCAGCTTCCGCTCGATCACGCAGCCACTCCGAGCTCGCTGCCCGCGGCCACCGCGCCGATGCGCTCGACCTCCGCGCAGAGCGGGATGCCGGAGGGCTGCGGCGAGCCGATCGTGCCGATGATGCGGAAGCCGAGGCCGTCGTCGGCTCGGCCCGAGCGCGTGCCCCAGGCGGTCTTGCGCGCCGTCGCGATGGCCCAGTAGGTCTGCCAGATCAGCACCGTGGCATACAGCAGCACGAAGGCGATGCCGGCCCACCAGTAGGGCTTGCGGCGCGTGAAGCCGTAATAGAGGCTGTACAGCACGGCCATCGCGTACAGGCCGACGAGGTACATCCAGGGATCCGAGCCGTGCACGAGCGGATTCCAGATGCAGGCGTGGAAGATCACGATCGGAGCGACGATCGGGAAGACGTTCGAGGCGTAGGTCGGGATCGAGGCGATCGGGTTCTTGCGCCAGAAGAACGTCGAGGCGATCAGCGACTCGCGCAGCCAGCTCTTCTTCCAGCGGGTCTGCTGCACGAGGAAGCCCTTGAACTTGTGCGGCACGTTGGTGGCGCAGCGCGCGGTCGACTGGTAGACGACGCGCGAGCGCTTGAGCAGCATGTTGGTCAGCGCGCGGTCGTCGCCGAAGGTCGCCTCGCGACCGAGGAACGACTGCGTCTCCCAGGCCGGCAGCACCTCGAGCAGGCGGTCGCGGCGGTAGGCGGAGAAGCAGCCCGAGGCGCAGGTGACCGCGCCGAAGATCGACTCCGAGCCCTTGATCACGCGGAAGGCCACGAAGTAGCGCACCTGCTGGAGCAGCGTGAGCACGTTGTAGGCACGGTTCTGGACGTCGGCGTGGCCGGTGACAGCAGCGACGCGGCGGTCGCGGAAAGGCTTGATGATCTCGCGCAGGGCGTCGGGCTCGAGCGTCGAGTCCGAGTCCACGAAGCACACGATCTGCGCGTCGGTCGCCCGGATGCCGGCGGCCATGGCGGCGCGCTTGCCGCGATTGTGCGAGAAGCGGATGGCGTGCAGGTTCGGGAAGCGCCGCGCGGCGAACGCCATGCGCTCCCACGTCGCGTCCGTCGAGCCGTCGTCCACGGCGAACACGGAGAGCAGGTGCTGGGGGTAGTCGAGCGCGAAGATCGACGTGAGCGTCGTCTCGATCGCCGTCTGCTCGTTCATGGCGGGAATCACGACCGCCACGCTCGGCAGCTCGTCGGGCCCGCGGCGCGCGGGGTGGTAGAGCAGCGAGAGGCTGAAACGCGAGAGCAGGTAGACGGTCACGCAGAGGCTGTAGAGCCCGAAGACCGGATCGAGCCAAAGGGCGGGCAGGTACGAGCTCTTGATGAACCAGACGATGCCCGCGAGCAGCAGGAAATAGCCGCCCAGCAGGCTCCGCCAGCAGAGCCCGGCAAGAATGTCACCGATACGCGTCACGGCTTGAGTGATGGGATGCTCCATGTCTCCTGGTCTTCGTCGCCGAGGCGCCAGAGTCCGACGCCGAGTCCTGCCGCGCGCGCCTGCCCGAGCCGCCCCTGCACGCTCTGCGCGTTGGCGTAGTAGGCCGTGTGTGTGACGCCTGCCGAGTCCGTGTAGGTGAAGTACGGCTCCTGGGCCACGGCGTCCCAGGTCGTCGCGGCGCCGAGCGTCGTCAGCATCGCGGTCATGTCGTCCCACTCGAGCGGCGTCGCCTTCGCGCCGGCCGGCCAGTCGAACCCGTACAGCTGCGTGCCGATCGTGAAGCGCGAGGCGTTCGGGACGGTGGTGACGTACTTGATGATCTTGCCGACCCAGGTGGCGTCCGAGATCGGGCCCGCGGGGCTCGTCGCCCAGTGCAGATCCCAGGCCATCACGAACAGCCGGTCGGCGATGCCGGCCAGCGCCGGGTAGTCGTAGAAGCCCGCGCGTCCCGTGAGGGTCGCGCCGGTCTTGGCGGCCACGGCCATCGTCAGCTTCGCGCCCTGAGTGTGCAGCGTCTGGGCCAGCTGGCTCGCGAACGCCGTCAGCAGCGGCCGGTCGGAGGCGGCGCCGGCCTCGAAGTCGACGTTGATGCCGTCGTAGCCGTTCTCGGCGACGAGCGCCGAGATGCGCGCGACGAGACCCGAGCGGTTGGCGTCGCTCGAGAGCAGGGTGTGCAGGATGGCCGGGTCCTGCGACTCCACGCGGGGCTCGACGTCGATGCCGCGCAGGCGCGCCCAGCCGGTCACGAGCGGGTCGTCCTGACCCAGGATGGCGAGGTCGGGGCCGAGGTGGTAGTAGGTCGGCGAGACGGCCGCGATCTGCATGTAGTGCCGCTGCAGGTCCTCGAAGCTCCGCCCGGTCGTGGCCAGCATGTAGGCGTAGGCGGGGCCGGTGGCGGGCAGCGGCGCGAGCGTGGTCGTGCTCACGGCGCCGGCGGCGGAGCGATGGCCCCCCGCGTCGAACGCCACGACCGTGAAGGCATACGGCGTGGCGGGCGCGAGGTGCGAGGCCAGGAAGCCGGTGCTGTGCGGCTGTCCAAGCAGCACGCCGTTGCGGTAGATGGCGTAGCGCGTCACGATCCCGTCCGGGTCGTGCGCGGGATCCCAGGCCAGGGCCACGCTCGTGTCGGCGACCGTGATCGCGTGCACGTTGCCGGGCGCGTCGGGCACCGCGGTGTCGGTGCAGGGACGCGTGCGGGCATGCGCGACGGGCGAGGTCACGGAGAGGTGGCCCGCGGCGTCGAGGGCGCGCACGCGCAGGGTGAACGTCGTCGCGCAGGCGAGGCTCTGCGCCGTGAGCGGTGCGGCCGCACCGCGAGCGATGACCTTGCCGCCCGAGAGCAGCTCGTAGGCCGCGACGCGGCCGTCGTCCTGCGAGGCCCCGAACATGACCGTGATGCTGTCGGCGGCGACCGCGGTGACGCGCAGCGCCGTCGGGCGCGAAGGCGGGTACGCGTCGCCCGAGGGGCGTACGACGACCTGCATCATGTTCGACCAGCGGGAATTGACCTTGCCGGTGGCGCGCACCTTCCAGAACCAGCGTCCGGGTGCGAGCAGCACGCGCTTACCCACGACCCGGACGTGCAGCGTCACCATCTGCGAGCGGAAGCGCCGATCGCGGGCGATGCGCAGGTCATAGCCTTTGGCGTGCGCGGCCTTGTGCCAGCGGAAGGGGACCCGGGCGCTCTGCACGACCGAGCGCGCGGCGGGCGCCGCCTGCTTGGGGCCGGGCGGGCGGCGTGCCGCGTCGGCCGGCAGCGCGGCGACGAGGATCGTCAGCCCGGCCGCGATCGGTGCCGCGGCCGTGCGCAGCCGAATCGAGAAGAACCTGCCCATAGCTCTGCATATCGACTCGGCTATATGCGAGTACCTCCCCCACGCGGGGGGACGTGCGCTCCTAGAAACGCAGCAGTATCAACCCGTGCTTCAGGGTCTCGCCTCTTCTCAGTCGTCGCCGCGGAGTCGCCGGACCTCCGCCAGCGAGAGCCCTTCGCGCGAGAGGAACCAGAAGCCGAGGCCGACGCCGAGGCTCACCTCGATCAACTGCAGGCCGACCGCGAAGGCGATCGCATGCGGGAAGTCGACGGGATAGGCCTGCACCAGCACCTGTGCCACCGCTGCCTGGAAGAGGCCGATGTTGCCGGGCCAGAACGGGAACAGCTGCACCAGTGTCGAGACCAGGAACACCAGCCCTGCCTGCCCGAGCGACGGATCGATGTCGGCCGCGGCGAGCGCCGCGTAGATGCCGGCGATCTGCGCCGCCCAGGAGGCGAGGCCCGCAGCCAGCGCGCCGGCGGCGGTGCGCGGTCGCCGGAGCACCGTCTGGCCGCGCTGCATGCCGCGTGCGATGGGATGCAGCATCGCGAGCGCCTGCTGCCCGCGTGCAAAGGCGAGGTCGGCGGGCGCGCGACGCCGGCTGCGGCGCGAGAACACCTCGAGGCCGATGACGGCCAGCAGCACCACGATGATCACGCCGCCGAAGGCCAGGATCATGTGCTCGAAGCGCGCGGGGACGTTCACGAAGGGCAGCTGCAGCGCCATGATCACGACCAGGGCGATCGCAAGCACGATCTGCTCGGCCACCACGGACCCGGCGAGCGTGGCGGTGGGGACATCGGTGCCGACCAGCTTGAGCCGTCGCTGGAGCACGGCGACGCGCGCGATCTCGCCGAGGCGCGCGGGCAGGAGGGTGTTGAGCAGGAATCCGATGAAGAGCGCAGGCACGACGTGCGCGTAGAGGAACTTCGGCTTGCCCGGGATGGTGTCGAGCGCCACCTTCCAGACGACGGCCTTGAGCAGGATCGAGAGCAGGTTGAGCCCGAGCGACGCGATCACCCACCACCAGGCGACGTCGACCGTCGTGACGGTGCGGATGTTGACGGAGCGCAGCGCGAGCTCGACCAGCACGCCGAAGAGCGCGAGCCCTGCGATGATGCGCCAGGGCGCCGTGCGCTTGGGCGGCGCGAGCGTCGCGAGCTCGGAGACGGTCACGAGCTCGTAGCCGGCGGCGTGCGCGCGCTCGACGATCTCGGGCACGGCCTCCACGGTCTGGCTGCGGTCGGCGCCCGCCCCGCTGCCGTCCGCGTCGTGCAGGAGCAGGATCCCGCCCGGGCGGAAGCCGCCGATGGTACGCCGCACGATCGCCTCGGCGCCCGGCTTGGCCGTGTCCCAGACGCCCTTCGTCCAGCCGACGACCTCGTATCCCCGGCGCGACGTCGCGCGCGCCACGAAGGGATTGCGGAACCCGTGCGGGGCGCGGAAGAGCAGCGGATGCAACTGCCTGCCGAGCGCCGTGGCGAGCGAGGCCTCGGTGCGTTCCAGCTGTCGCTCGACGTCCGCCTGCGAGGCGAACGTCAGCAACGCGTGGTCGTAGCCGTGCGACGCGATCTCGTGGCCTTCCTCGCTCATGCGGCGGATGAGCTCGGGGTGCTCCTCGGCGTGACGCCCGAGCACGAAGAACGTCGCGCGCGCGCCGCCCGCGCGCAGGGCATCGAGCACGGGCGGCGTCCATTCGGATGAGGGGCCGTCGTCGAACGTGAGGGCGAGCACGCGGTCGTTCGTCCCGCGTCCGGTCACCACCTTGCCGAAGAGGGGCGAATTCGGCGTGAACGAGGCCCAGGCCCAGACCAGGACGAGCAGGCAGATGAGGGCGAAGAAGGCCCACCCCGCCCAGCCCACGAGCGCCCAGCCCACGACGGCTGCGAGCCCGGCACCGACGGCGATCATGAGGGCCGAGGCGCCGATGAAGCGCCTGAGGACCGCTCGCTTCCTCATCCAGCGCCCCGCTTGCCGGCGAGCAGCTCGTCGTAGAGGTGCTCGAGTTGCGCGGCCACACTCGACCAGGCATAGCGCGTCACGGCCGTGATGCGGCCCTCGCGGCCCATGCGCGCGCGCTCGGCGGGACGGTCGAGCAGGTAGAGGAGCGCCTGGGCGAAGCGGTTGGCGTCGTCGGCCGGGCCCACCATCAGCCCCTGCTTGCCGTGCTCCATGAGCAACTGGAATCCCGAGATGCGGCTGGCCACGACCGGGCGTCCCGTGCTCATGGCCTCGAGCAGCACCATTCCGAACGAAGCGCGCTGGCATGGCGTGCAGTGGATGTCCGCCGACGCGTAGTAGCGCGGACGCGACCAGTCGACGCGGCCGGCCCAGATCACGTCGCCGGCCACGCGCTCGGGGAGCTTGCGCCGGTAGACGTTCCCCAGCGGCCCGTCGCCCACGACGCACAACCGCACTGACCCCTCGTGCTCGGCATGCACCTGTTGAAACGCCTCGAGCATCGTCGGCAGTCCGTTGCGGGGATCGAAACGACCGAGGAACAGGATGAGCGGCTTGCCGCCTTCGCGCAACTCCGGCAGCGGCTCGGCATCCGGGGAGAAGTGACGGTCGTCGATTCCGTTCGGGATGATGCGGTAGTCGAAGGGGAAGTAGGGCGCCAGCGAGCCGATGCAGGCCTCGGAGACCACGACGTGCGCCTCGAGCCGCCCGAGCCAGCGGCGCAGGATGGGCGCGAACACGTCGAGCAGCACCCCGGGGGCGAAGACGGAGTGGTACGTGGCAACGCCGATGGCCTTGCTCGGGATGGCGAGCGGCGCGATTGCGCACATGCTGGGGTTGTAGGGCGCGTGCAGGTGCACGACGTCGACGTCCAGCCGCTTGAAGAGCCTGCGCAGTTGCAGCACGAGCCCCGCGGGCACCGTGTGGATCGTCTGCGAGGCATTGCCGTAGAGCGGGATGCCGACACCCACGCGCACGACCTCGAAGCCCTCGTCCGTGGCGGGACGCGCGTCCTGGTCGGCGATCGGCGGGGTGTGCAGCAGATGACCCGTGACCACGGTCACTTCGTGGCCGCGCCGGGCGAGCTCGCGAGCCTGTCCGTGGACGTGCTCGGTGATGCCGCCAAGCATCGGGTAGTAGTAATCGGTGACGATGGCGATCCGCATGCTGGGGCGCGGGCCAGCATACCGGCCGCCTCGCATCTTGGCACTCTCGATACGAGAGTGCCAGACTCCGCGGAGGGTCTGGATATACTGAGGCCAGGATGCCCATCTACGAGTATTTGTGCCCCGACGGACACCGCTTTGAAGTCGTGCAGCGGTTCTCCGACGAGCCCGTGAGCGTCTGCGAGGTCTGCGGCAAGCAGGTGCAGCGCGTGCTGTTCGCGCCGGCGGTGCACTACAAGGGCAAGGGCTTCTACTCGACCGATTACGGTCGCAAGGGCGCCAACGGCGCCAAGCCCGACTCGGGATCGTCCTCCGAGTCCGGCTCGAAGGAAGGCGCAGCCGCGTCGTCGGACTCCGGCTCCAAGAACTCGGAGGGCAAGGGCTCCGATTCCAAGAGCTCCGATTCGAAGAGCTCGAGCGGCGACAGCTCCTCGAAGAAGAGCGACAGCTCCAGCTCCAAGACCGCGTCGTAACCCGCGCGCTGCGAGCGCAGGGGAGCGGGACACTCGGGGTCTGGCCCTTGATGTCCCGCTGGTGCTGAGGGGCGGTTCGGCGACGGTTTACGGCAAGGCGCCTGGGTGCGACCGTTTACACGCGGGGTCAGACCCCCTGTGGATCGGTGCGGCGGGTCACTCGGCTTGCAAGGGGTCAGACCCCTGGCCCGCCGGGTTCGCTTTACGTACAGCCCGCGGCGAAGGTGTCGCCCGCTGCTGCTACGAGCGGGGCGGATTTGCCCAGCACCGCGAGGATCACGCGGCGGTTCTCGTCGCCGCCGATCAACTCGCTCGCGCCGCCGACCGAGGTGATCGTGCCGCCCAGGCGGCAGTGCAGCGTGCGGCTCGCGCGCAGCTGGCGCCAGCCGAGCTGCATCAGGTTGTCGGCCGAGAGGTCGGTGGTGAGCGGCTTGCCGATCGCCCGTCCGACGCGCGGAAGGTGCAGCAGCGTGCCGGGCGACGCCAGGCCGCCGGCGATCGCCTGGAGGACGCGCTGTTGCCGCAACCCGCGCGTGAGGTCGTTGTCGGAGGCGTTGGCGGTGTTCTCGCGCACGCGCGCATAGGCGAGCGCGTGACGGCCGTCGAGATGCAGGCTGCCGCGCCCGAAGCGCCAGGGGTGCCCGTCGAAGCTGTTCGAGATGATCTTCGACGGGTTGTCGATCGTGACGCCGCCGAGCGCGTCGACGAGCTCGCGGAAGCCGGAGAAGTCGACGAGCACTACGTGGTTGATCGGGATGCCCGTCAGCGCGCGTACGGTCTGGATCGCGAGCGCCGGGCCGCCGAGCGTGTAGGCGACGTTGATGCGGTCGTCGCCGTGGCCCGGGATCGTCACCCGCAGGTCGCGCGGGATCGACAGCTCGGCGATGCGGTTGGCGCCCGGGTCGACGCGCACGAGCAGGATCGAGTCGGAGCGTCCCGCGCCGCCGTCCGGTCGCCGGTCGGATCCGAGCACGAGCGTCGTCGAGGGATCGGAGAGCAGCGAGCCGCCGGGCACGAGCTGGGCGCGCGTGGCCGCATCGACGCGCCTGTTGGCGTCGTCCATGGAGCCCCGGAACTGCCAGTAGCCGTAGCCGACCCAGAGCACGAGTACGAGCAGCGCGCCGACCACCGTCAGCAGGATCAGGCGCCAGGGGCGCAGCCGTCGTCGAGCGGGGCGGGGAGGTCGCCGGGACGGGGGTCGTCCGGGCGGACGCGGCGGCTGCTCCTCGGGAAGCACGACGACGCCGGGACGTCCGCGCGGCGGTTCGCGCCGGGAGCGCGGAGGAGCCTCCGAGGGCTGCTCGGGCGGCTTGGCCGGGGGCACCACGGGAGACGCCGGCGGGCTCGCCGCGGCAGCCGCTCGCGCGCGCTCCTCGATCGGGTCCGCCGATTCGTCGCCCCGCCCGCGGTAGACCCGGAACGGCGGCTTGGCGTCGTCCCCGGCCACGGCGGCACCCTACCAGCGCCGCCGCGAAGCTCTATCGTCGGGCCCGTGCTCACCGTCGTCCCGACGCCGCTCGGCAACCTGCGCGACATCACGCTGCGCGCGCTCGACACGCTCGAGTCCGCGACGGTGATCGCCTGCGAGGACACGCGCCGCACGCGGGCGCTGCTGAGCGCGCTCGAAATCCCGGCGCCCGAGCTCGTGGCCTGCGACGAGCGCCGCGAGCCGCACGTGGCGGAGCGGCTGATCATCCGGGCGCTCTCGGGCGAGGAGGTCGTGCTGGTCTCGGACTCGGGCATGCCGCTGGTCGCCGATCCGGGTCGTCTGCTCATGGCGCGCGCGCTCGCCGGGGGATGCCCCGTCGTCGTGCTGCCGGGACCCAGCGCCGTCGAGACGGCGCTGGTGGCGTCCGGGCTGGCGGCGGAGGGCTACGCCTTCCTCGGCTGGGTGCCGCGCGCCGCGGGCGAGCGGGCGCGGTTCCTCACGGGCGCCGTAGCGGCTTCGCTCCCGAGCGTCATGTTCGAGTCGCCCCGGCGCCTCGCCGCCACGCTCGCCGACCTCGCGCGCATCGCCCCTGAGCATCCGGTCGCGGTGGCGCGTGAGCTCACGAAGCTGCACGAGGAGGTCGTCCGCGGCAGCGCGGCCGAGGTCGCGGCGCACGGCGTGACCGAGCGAGGCGAGGTCTGCCTCGTGGTCGGGGCGGCGCCGCGCGCCGCGCGCGGGGCGCCGGCTCCCGAGGCACTGGAGGCCGTGCGCGAGCTCGTCTCGCTGGGCCTGCCGGCGCGTCGCGCGAGCGAGCTCGTGGCCGGCCTCACGGGCGCTCCGCGGCGCGCGCTCTATGACGCGGCCGTCGGCCAGCCCCGACCTACACTGCCCTGATGCCGCGCCCGGGTGAGCCCTACTACGTCACGACGCCGATCTACTACGTCAACGGCGAGCCCCACCTCGGGCACGCCTACACGACGATCGCCGCCGACGTGGCGACGCGGCATGCCCGGCGCTGCGGCGCGGATGCCTTCTTCCTGACCGGCACCGACGAGCACGGCGCCAAGGTGGCGCAGGCCGCGGCGGCAGCGGGCGTCTCGCCCAAGCAGTGGGCCGACCCGATCGCCGAGCATTTCCGTCAGCTGGCCCGCGACATCGAGGCCACCAACGACTTCTTCATCCGCACCACCGACCCGGAGCACGAGGCCTTCGTGCAGAAGTTCGTCGAGCGCATGCGCGAGCGCGGCGACCTCTACGAGAGCACGTACTCGGGCCTCTACTGCACGGCCTGCGAGGCCTTCTACACCGAAGACGACCTGATCGACGGCCGCTGTCCCGAGCACGGCACCGTCCCGATCTTCACCGAAGAGCGCAACACGTTCTTCCGCCTCTCGGCCTACGCCGATGCTCTGCTCGAGCGCTATGCGGCCGACCCGCCGTTCGTGCTGCCGCAGACGCGCCTCAACGAGGTGCGCTCGCACGTCGAGAGCGGCCTGCAGGACGTCTCCATCACCCGCGAGTCCGTCAAGTGGGGCGTGCCGCTGCCCTGGGACGCCGATCAGGCGATCTATGTCTGGATCGACGCGCTCATCAACTACACCTCCGCGCTCACCTACGCGCGCCCGGGCGAGGATCTGACCGAGCGCCTGTGGCCGGCGCGCTGGCAGCTGCTGGGCAAGGACATCCTGCGCTTCCACGCCGTGATCTGGCCGGCGATGCTGCTCTCGGCGGGCTACGAGCTGCCGCGCCAGCTGTTCATCCACGGGATGCTCGCGGGCCAGGACGGCCACCGCATGTCGAAGACGCGTGGCAACGCCATGGACTACCGGCCCGTGGCCGAGCTCTACGGTCCCGACGCCCTGCGCTACTACCTGCTGCGCGAGGTCGCCTTCGGGCAGGACGGCGGCGTCGGCTATGCGGGCATGCACGAGCGCTACCACAGCGATCTCGCCAACGAGCTCGGCAACCTCGTCTCCCGCAGCATCGCCATGGTGACGCGCTACCGCGCTGGCGTGATCCCCACCGTGGCTCCCGCGCCCGAGCTCGCCGAGCTGGCCGCGGAGATCGCGGATGCCTACGACCAGCGGTTCGAGCATCTCGACTTCACCGGGACGCTGGAGCGCGTCTGGGAGCTCGTGCGTGCGCTCAACCGCTTTGTCGAGGCTCGCGCGCCGTGGGAGCTGGCCAAGAGCGAGGAGCCCGAGGCCGCGGCGGCACTCGAGCAGACGCTGGCGACACTGTGCGAGGGCGTGCGCTTCCTGGCCGTGCTGCTCTGGCCGTTCCTGCCGTCGAAGGCGCCGCTGATGCTGGCCGCGGTCGGCGAGGCGCCCGGTGACGTCGGCTTCGACCGCGCAGTACTGGGCAACGGCAGCGGTCGCTCGGTCGACGCCTCGGGCGGGTCGCTCTTCCCGCGCGTCGACGCGCCTGCGGCGTGATCGACACCCACGCCCATCTGCAGGGCCTGGAGGGCGGGCCGGAGGCTGCGATCGAGGACGCCGAAGCCGCCGGCGTCGAGCGCATCGTCTGCGTGGGCGACTCGCCCGAGCTCGCCGAGGAGGCGATCGCTCTTTCGCGCGCCCATCCCGGGGTCTTCGCCACCGTCGGGTTGCATCCCCATCGCGCCGAGCTGTGGAACGACGCGCTCGCTGCCCGGCTGGATGCGCTGCTCGGCGACCCGCAGGCGGTGGCCGTGGGGGAGTGCGGGCTCGACTACTACCGCGACCACGCCCGCCGCTCGGCCCAGGCGAGGGCGTTCGCCGGTCAGGTCGAGCTCGCCGAGCGCCGCGGCAAGCCGCTCGTCATCCACACCCGCGAGGCGGCCGACGACACGCTCGCGGTGCTGCGCGAGACGAGCTGCGCCGTCGTCCTGCACTGCTTCTCGCTGCCCGAGCACCTCGAGGAGGTCGTCGAGCGCGGGTGGTACGTGTCGTTCGCCGGCAACGTGACCTATCCCTCGGCCGCTCCGCTCGCAGCCGCGGCCGCGAGCGTCCCGGCCGAGCTCGTGCTGCTCGAGACGGATTGCCCGTATCTCTCGCCGCTGCCCTATCGCGGCAAGCCGAACCGCCCCCGCTACGTGCTCGAGACGCTGGGCGCGGTCGCGGCCATCCGCGGTGTATCGGCCGGCGAGCTGGCCGCGCAGGTCGAGGCGAATGCGGCCCGCGTCTTCGCGCTGCCGTGAGCGCTCCGCGGCAGGTCACGCTGGCGCGCCTCGCCGAGCTCGGCCTGCGGCCCGACAAGGACCTGGGGCAGCACTTCCTAGTCGACGACAACCTGCTCGGGGTGATCGAGCGGCTGGCCGCCCTGACACCCGGCGATGTGGCGCTGGAGGTCGGTGCGGGCGTCGGCACGCTCACCGCGCACCTGGCGCGGCAATGCGCGCACGTGCACGCGGTCGAGATCGACCGGCGCCTCGAGCCGGCGCTCAGCCGCACGCTGGAAGGCTGCGACAACGTGACCGTCCACTGGGGCGACGCGATGCGCCTCGACCTGGCGGCCTTCGAGCCGCGCTCGACCGCCTTCGTGGCCAACCTGCCCTACCACGTGGCCGCGCCGCTCCTGCTCGACTCGATCGGCGGCCTGCCGTCCGTGCAGCGCTGGTGCGTGCTCGTGCAGCGCGAGATCGCCGAGCGCCTCACGGCCGCGCCCGGAGCGGCGCTCTACGGCGCGCCCAGCGTGCTCAGCGCGCTCGCGCTCGAGCCGACCGGGAGACACGCCGTCTCGCGCAGCGTCTTCGTGCCCGTGCCGAATGTCGACTCGACGCTGGTCGCGTTCGCCCGCAGGGCGGAGTGGGGGGAGCTCGCCGGGGACTGGGCGCGCATCGTGGCGACGGTGCGCGCGGCCTTTGCCTATCGCCGCAAGACCGTCGCCAACGCGCTCGCGCTGGCGGGCTGGCGGGACGACCGTGCCGCGGTCGAGCTCGCGTTGCGCGCGGCCGGCATCGATCCCGGCGCGCGGGCCGAGGCGCTCGCACCCGACGCTTTCGCACGTCTCGCGCGGGCGGAGGCCTGAGGTGGTCGCCGGCGCGAAGATCAATCTCTGCCTGCGCGTCGGGGCGCTGCGGGCCGATGGCTACCACGAGGTCGCGACGGTGCTCGCGGCCCTGGCGCTCGGTGACGACGTCGAGCTGGACCCCGCCCCGGCGACGTCGGTTGAGGCGCCCGGCCTCCCGGGAGGCGACTCGATCGTGACGCGCGCGCTCGGCCTGCTGGCGGAGCGTACGGGCCATGCGGCGGGCTGGCGGGTGCGCATCGACAAGCACGTCCCGGCCGGTGCCGGGCTCGGCGGCGGCAGCGCGGATGCGGCGGCGGCGCTCGGACTCGCCAACGCGACACTGCCCGAGCCGCTCCAGGCACGGGAGTTGCTCGCGCTGGCGGCCGAGGTGGGCTCGGACGTGCCGTTCTTCCTCACAGGCGACGAGACCGCTCTCGCCCGTGGTCGCGGCGAGCTGCTCGAGCCGTGCCCGGTGGGCGCGGCCGCCTGGGTCGTCGTCGCCTGGCCCGGCGTGCCGCTCGGCACCGCCGAGGTGTACGGGCGCTACCGGCCCGCCGCCGATGCGCACGAGCGCGTCGCTTCGCTCGCCGCCGAGCCGTTCGCGACCGGGGACGTGGAGCAACTCGCGGGCCTCGTCGAGAACGATCTCGCCGCTCCCGCGGAGGAGCTCTGCCCGCCGTGTGCAGAGCTGCGCGGGCAGCTCCTGGATTGCAAAGCGCTGGCCGCGAGCCTGAGCGGCTCGGGCTCGGCCGTGTTCGGCGTGTTCGCCGCCGAGGAGCCCGCGCAGGCCGCCTTCGAGCAGCTGAGGGGACGCGCACCCTGGAAGGCGATCGGCCCTCTCACGCAGGCCCGCGGCGCTACGATCTCAGCGTGAACTACCAGGTCGGACCCGAAGACGTGGTGGTCGTCGATCGCGACGGCAAGCGCGTGCCGCCCCAACCTCGGCGCGGCCTCCACGCACGGCTGCGCCAGCGCCGCGTGCTGCTGTCCGTCTCGCTGGCGGCAGTCGAGTTCCTGGCCGTGGCGTTCTGGGGCGCCGATCTCTTGGCGCTCGTGCTGTTCGCGCTGCTCGCGGTCGCCGCCTACTGGTTCGCGGGCCGCCAGCTGCCGCCCGGGCCGGTGCGCGAGGGCGCCTGGATCGTGGCCTTCGCCCAGGGCCTGCTCGCGCTCGTCGCGGTGGCGATACCCGTGACCGTCTTCTTCGTCTTCCTGATCGCCGTCGTGGTGCTGCTCGTGCTGCTGATGCGGCTGCTCGGCGACCGCAGCCGCGGGTAGCGCCGGCGTTCGTAGACTGGCGAGCCGGTGGGGCGTGGCCAAGCGGTAAGGCAACGGGCTTTGGTCCCGTGATCCCAGGTTCGAATCCTGGCGCCCCAGTCGACGGCCAGCCGGCGTCGTGGTCGCCTGCGCTGAGGCGCAGGTTCTCACGCTCCCCGTGCTGCTCCTAGCGGGCGTGCGCCCCGCGAACAAGCGCGGCGGTGGCCATCAGCTGTGCGTCCTGCAACGATCCGTCCGCGGGTTCTGCATCTGCAGTCGTCAGGGCCAAGGATGACGGTTAGACTGCCCGCGCGCTCCCACGGGCGCCACGCCGATGGCTGCCATCACCACGATCATCATGGCCGGCGGACTGGGCACCCGGATGCGCTCGCCGCTGCCGAAGGTCCTGCACGAGCTGTGCGGGCTGCCGATGCTGGCCTGGGTCGAGCGCGCGGCTCGCGAGGCGGGGGCCGAAGACGTCGTGATCGTGGCCGGGCCCGAGACCGCCGAGCAGATCGCCGCTGCGCTGCCTGACTGCCGGGTCGTCGTGCAGTCGCCGGCCAACGGCACGGGCGATGCGGTGCGAGTGGGCATGCAGGCCGTGCCCGCCGAGGCCGAGCGCGTCGTCGTGCTCTCGGGCGACACGCCGCTGATCGAGGCCGAGACCGTGCGCCGTGCGATCGCGGCCTGCGCCGACGGGATCGGCGGCGCGCTCGTGAGCGCCCGGCTGGCGCCTCCACACGCTTACGGGCGCGTCGTGCGTGACGGCGACCGCGTGGCCCGCATCGTCGAGGCGCGCGACGCCACGCCCGAGGAGCTCGCGCTCGACGAGTTCAACGTCGGGCTCTACTGCTTCCAGCGCGCCGCGCTGGCGGCAGCGCTGCGGCGGCTGAGCCCCCAGAACGCCCAGGGTGAGCTCTATCTCACGGATGTGATCGCCCTGCTGGCCGAGGGCGGCGCCGCCGCCGTGGCGGTCGACGAGCCCGCACCCGAGACGGGGGAGGGCGTCAACACGCTGGCGGAGCTGGCCGAGCGGGAGGCGGGACTGCGCGCGCGCATCCTGCGCGACCACATGCTGGCCGGCGTGCGCATCGTCGACCCTGCCACGACCTACGTGGACGGCGGCGTGCGGCTCGAGGCGGGGAGCCGGCTGGAGCCGCACGTGATCCTGCGCGGCGCCACCACCGTCGGCGCGGGCAGCGTGCTCGGCCCCTACGCGATGGTGGACGACGGGACGATCGGCCAGAGCTGCCGCGTCGGGCCGTTCGCGTACCTGCGTCCCGGCTGCACGCTCGCCGACGGCGCGCAGGTGGGGCGCTTCGTGGAGCTCAAGAACACGTCGCTCGGGGAGCGCGCGAAGGTGCCGCACCTGAGCTACCTCGGCGATACGGATGTCGGCGCCGGGAGCAATCTCGGCGCCAGCACGATCACGGCCAACTACGACGGGCAGCGCAAGCACCGCACGACGATCGGGGAGGGCGTCAGCACGATGGTGCACTCCACGCTGGTGGCGCCCGTCACGATCGGCGACGGCGCGTATGTCGCGGCGGGCAGCGTGATCACCGACGATGTCGAACCGGGCGCGCTTGCGATCGCTCGCCCGCGGCAGACGACCAAGCCTGGATATGCCGCGCGGGTGGCAGCGCGCAGGAAGGAGGGCGAGCACTGATGGCCGACAGCCTGTTCGGCGCGAGCGAGTTCCTTCCCCAGCGCGGAGAGGGGAACGGCGTGGACGAGCCGCGCAGCAGCTCGCGCGACGGAACCTCGTTCCGGCGCATGATGCTGTTCGCCGGCCGCTCGAGCATCGATCTGGCCGAGCGCATCGCCGACGAGCTCGGCGTGGCGCTGGGCGAGGCGACGCTCAAGACGTTTCCGAACACGGAGACGTACGTGCGCTTCAACGAATCGGTGCGAGGCTCGGACGTCTTCCTGATCCAGTCCTGCTCGCGCCCCTGCAACGACAACCTGGTCGAGCTGCTGATCATGATCAACGCGGCGCGCCTGGCCTCGGCCAAGCGCATCACCGCGGTCGTCCCGTGGTTCCCGTACGCGCGCCAGGACAAGAAGTCCGCTCCGCGCGAGCCGATCACGGCGCGCCTGATGGCGGACATGCTGGAGACGGCCGGCGTCGACCGCGTGCTCACCATGGATCTGCACGCGGGTCAGGTGCAGGGCTTCTTCCGCGTCCCGGTCGACCACATGACCGCGCTTCCGATGTTCCAGCAGTACTTCCTCGACCTCGGCCTGCCGCGCGACGAGATCGTCGTGATCTCGCCCGACACCGGTCGCGTCAAGCTCGCCAAGAAGTTCGCCGAGATGCTGGGCGGGGAGCTGGCCGTGCTCACCAAGGAGCGCCCGGCGCACAGCCGAGCCCAGGTGACCAACGTGATCGGCGACGTCGCGGGCAAGACCTGCGTGATCTCGGACGACATGATCGACACCGCGGGAACGCTCGTCGCGGGCGCCCAGGCGATCCACGAGGCCGGTGCCCGGTGCATCTACGCTTGCGCCACGCATCCCGTGTTCTCGGAGCCGGCGCTGCAGCGGCTGGAGGACTCGGTGCTCGAGCAAGTCGTCGTCTGCGATACCATTCCCGTCGATCCGACGACCAGACCCGACAAGGTGCGGGTGCTGTCGGTCGCGAGGATCCTCGCCGAGACCATCCACAACGTCTTCACCGATGACTCGGTGTCGGCGATCTTCAAGGGCGAGAACCAGCTTTTCTAGGGGCGGCGGGAGCCGTCCCATGGACACGCGAGAAGGCAGTCATGCTCGAGATCGAGACACGTGAGACCGGTGGGACGTCCAGCGCGCGCGCGGTGCGCCGCACGGGCAAGATCCCGGGCGTGCTGTACGGCAACGGCCGCGATGCGCTGCCGTTCGCGGTCGAGAGCAAGCATCTGCGCGAGGCTCTGAGCCAGGCGGGCGGCCGGCACGCGGTGCTCGAGGTCAAGGTGCCAGGTGCTGCGACGCCGGTGCACGCGATCATCAAGGCGATGCAGCTGCATCCGCTGCGCGACACGCTGCAGCACTTCGACCTGCTCGAGGTGCGCATGGACCGCCCGATCCAGGCGACCGTCTCGATCGTGTTCGTGGGCGAGGCCGAGGGCGTCAAGACGTTCGGCGGCATCCTGGCGCAGAACGCGCACGAGCTGACCATCGAGGCGCTGCCGGGCGATCTGCCCGAGCACGTCGAGCTCGACATCTCGGGGCTCGGCATCGGCGACTCGATCAAGCTGTCCGATCTCCCTGCTCGCCCTGGCATGACCTACATCGGCGATCCCGACACGATGCTCGCGAGCGTCGCGGAGCCCAAGGGCCCGACGGCCGAGGAAGAGGCTGCCGAGGCAGAGGCCGCCGAGGCTGCGGAAGCTGCGGAGGCACGCGAGGGCGGCGAGGCCGGCGAGGCCGAGGGCGAGGGCGGCGGCGAGTCCGCGGACGAGGAGTAGCCTCCTCTCTTCCGCTTCCGTCCCCACCTCCGCTCGCACCAGGCGCCCGTGGACCTGCTGGTCGCCGGGCTCGGCAATCCGGGCTCGCGCTACGCCCATACCCGTCACAACCTCGGCTATTTCGTCACGACCGAGCTGGCCGCGCGCTGGCACGCGCCCGCCGAGCGCGAGAAGCACGGCGGTGCGCTCAGCGAGGTGCGGCTCGAGGACGGCACGACGGTTGCGCTGCTGCGCCCGCTCGGCTTCATGAACCTCTCGGGAGGACCCGTGGCGAAGGCGGCGCGCGCCTACGGGCTCGAGCCCGCGCAGGTCATCTGCGTGCACGACGACGTGGAGGCGAAGTTCGGGCAGGTGCGTGCGAAGCTCGGCGGAGGCCTGGGCGGTCACAACGGGCTGCGCTCGGTCGCCGAGCGCCTCGGCACGCGCGACTTCGGCCGCGTGCGGCTGGGAGTGGGCCGCCAGCGTGCTGGCGACCGCCGCGACCTGGCCGACTGGGTGCTCTCGCCCTTCGAGCCCGACGAGGACCCACAGCCGATGGTGGCAACGGCCGCCGACTGCGTGGAGCTGATCGCCCGAGAGGGCATCGAGGCGGCAGTCGCGGCCTACCCCTGATTCGTTCAACGGCTAGTGCAGGGTTGCGAGCGCCGCGTAGAGCTCGCGGGCGGCTCGCTCCCCCAGGGCGAGGCTCTCGAGGCGGTAGCTCTCGTCGGGGCCGTGGATGCCGTCCGAGTCGAGCGCGAAGCCCGAGAGCACCGTCGGGATGCCGAGCTTCGCGAATGCGCCGAGGATCGGGATCGAGCCCCCGGTTCGCACGAACAGGGCGTCGGTGCCGACGGCCCGGCCGATCGCCGTTCGCGCCAGCGCGAGTACGGGGTCGCCGGCGTCGAAACCGGCCGGATCGCCCGGCTCGATCTCGATTTCGAGCTCGGCGCCGGGCGGAACGGCCTCGCGCAGGATGCGCTCCAGCGCCGCGGCGATCTCGCTCCCGTCTTGGGCGAGCGCCAGGCGCACGGTCAGCCGCGCGCTCGCCGTACAGGGGATGATCGTGCGGCGCTGCAGGGCGTCGCCGCTCTCGATGCCGTTCACGTCCAGGCTCGTATCGGCCCAGGTCCGTGCGTACAGCTCGGCCGCTGCACCCGGCGCGATCTCGTGCGCGCCGGCCGCGGCCAGCGCCTCGGCTCCGTCGGGCAGCGCGGCCCAGGATGCGACCTCCTCGGCGCCCGGTGGCCGGAGTCCCGCGCGCAGCTCGTCGCGCAGGCGGCCGTCCGAGCCCGCCACGACGTGCCCGAGCACCCCCATCAGCACGTGCGCCGCGTTCAGGGCAACTCCGCCGTAGACGCCGGAATGCAGGTCGCGGGAGGCCGTACGCACGCGCACGCGGGCCATGACCACGCCGCGCACCGCGATGTGCAGGGCCGGGCGGGACGCGTCGACCATGCCGCCGTCGAAGACGATGGCGCAGTCGGCGCCGCGCTCGTCTCGCTCGACGTAGCGCACCACGTTCGAGCCGCCGACCTCCTCCTCACCCTCCAGCACGACGCGCACGTGCACCGGCAGTTCGCCGCTGCGAGCGAGCTCGCAGGCGACGTGCAGCAGCGGCAGGAAGTTGCCCTTGTCGTCGCTGGCGCCGCGCGCGTAGACGCGGCCGCCGCGCACGACCGGGTCGAAGGGGTCACTCGTCCACAGATCGCGCGGATCCGGCGACTGCACGTCGTAGTGGCCGTAGATCAGCACCGTCGGCGCATCCGCGCGGCGCGAGCGCAGCTCGCCGACGCACAGCGGGTTGCCGTAGCCGGAGAGCACCTCGGAGCTGCCGCCGGCGGCCGCGATGCGCTCGGCGGCCCATTCGGCTGCTCGGCGGAGATCCGCGGGGTCGCCGCCGCCCGACGAGATGGAGGGGATGCGCAGCCAATCGCAGAGCTCGTCGAGAAGCGTGTCTTCCACGGGCCGGAGGCTATCCTGCAGGTGCCGGCCAACGTGCCGGACGAACTCGTGGACCGAACGCTCGAACTGAACCTCGCCGACCTCGCGTCCGTCACGGACGAGGTCGCCGCACAGCCCGGTGTCGCCCAGCTCGGGGGCGCGCTCGACTCGGCGCTGCCGGCGCGCGCCCGCGTCCCCGAGGCGGCGCTCGCCCCGCTCCTGGCGGCGTTCTGGCAGCGCCGCCGCGGCGAGGAGCGCGCCGGTCTGGTCGTGCTGGTCGACGACGACGAGACTGCGCGCGAGGTTGCCGACGAGGCCGCCTGGTACCTGACGCCGGACGAGGTCGGGTTCGTGCCGTCGCGCGGCGTCCCTTATGGCTCTGGCCTCGAGCCGGCGCCGCATCTCGTGGGCGAGCGCGCCCGCGGGCTCGGGCTGCTCGAGGCGGGCGGGCTCGTGGCCATCTCGGCGGCCGCGCTGGTCGAGCGCGTCGCCCCCCGCGAGCGCCGGGCCACCGCACTGCACGTCGAGCGCGGCGGCGAGCTCGTACGCGACGACGCCGTCGCGGCGCTCGTGCAGGCCGGCTACACGCGCGTCGAGCGCGTCGGCGATCGCGGCGACCTGGCGGTGCGCGGCGACATCCTGGACGTGTTCCCGACGACGGGCGCCGAGCCCGTCCGCATCGAGCTGTTCGGCGACGAGGTCGAGCGCATCTCGCGCTTCTCGGTGTTCACCCAGCGCTCGCTCGCGGAGCTCCAGCGCAGCGATCTCCAGCCGGCCCGCGAGGCACGCCGTGAGCTCGCGAACCTGGAGGAGTGGACGCAGGAGGAGGAAGTCCCTGTCCCGAACGATCTCGTCGCGCTCGCGCCCGAGTTGATCGCCCACGGCGTGCTCTGCGCCTGGCAGCCCGACCGCGTGCTCGAAGGGGCGCGCGACCGGCTGGCCGAGGCCGCTGCGAGCCACTCGCGCTCCGCCCGTGAGCGCGCCTACGTGAGCGAGTCGGCCGTCGTCGAGCTGCTGGAAGGCGTGACGGCGCTGGACACGCTGCAGGGCGAGACGGTCTTCGAGGCCCAGCGGCCGGCGCTGGCTGGTCGCGGCATCAGCGAGGCCGAGGCGGAGCTGCTCGGACTGGTGCGCTCGGGACTGCGCGTCGTCGTCGCGTTCCCGCACAGGGGCGACGCAGAGCGCATGCAGCTCGCGCTGCGGCGCGTCGAGGCGACGCTGCTGCAGCAGGGGCAGCCGCTGCCCGACGGAGCCGGCGTGAGCTTCGCCGTGTCGCCGCTGCGGCGCGGCGTCGTCTGGCCCTCGGCGCGCCTGGCGGTCGTCTCGGCGCAGCAGCTGTTCCGCCGGCGTGCCGCGGGAGCCACTGTCGCCGGGCGGCTCGGGCGCGCGCTCTCGAGCGCGGCCGACCTGCGTCCGGACGACTACGTGGTGCACGTCGAGCACGGCGTCGGGCGCTTCCTGGGGTTCGACACGAAGACCGTCGGCGGCGTCACGCGCGACTACGTCAACCTGCAGTTCAGGGGCGAGGACCGGCTGTTCGTCCCGCACGACCAGCTGGCCAAGCTCTCGCGCTACGTCGGCGCCGATGGCCGGCCGCCCGCGCTCTCGAAGCTCGGCGGCAAGGCCTGGCACACGCTGCGCTCGCGTGCGCGCGCGGCCGTGCACGAGCTCGCGGGCGAGCTGCTGCGCCTGTACGCCGTGCGCCAGATGCGCACGCGGCCGGCCTACGCCGACGAGGAGGGCTGGCTCGAGCGCATGGAGCGGGCCTTCGCCTACACCGAGACGGAGGATCAGGGCCGCGCGATCGACGAGGTGCTCGAGGACCTCACCGGCGAGCAGCCGATGGACCGGCTGATCTGCGGCGACGTCGGCTTCGGCAAGACCGAGGTCGCGATGCGCGCCGCCTTCCTGGTCGCGATCTCAGGCCGGCAGGTGCTCGTGCTGGCCCCGACGACGCTGCTCGTGCAGCAGCACCTGCAGACCTTCCGCGACCGCTTCCGCGACTTCCCCGTGCGCGTCGAGGCCGTCTCGCGCATGCGCGAGGCCGGCGATGTCAGGAAGGCCCTCAAGGAGTTCGCCGATGGCAAGATCGAGGTCCTGATCGGAACCCACCGCGTGCTCTCGCGGGACGTCATCGCCAAGGAGCTCGGTCTGATCGTGATTGACGAGGAGCAGCGCTTCGGCGTGCGCCAGAAGGAGTTGCTGCGCCAGCTGCGGCTGGAGGTCGACGTGCTCTCGATGTCCGCGACGCCGATCCCGCGCACGCTGCACATGTCGCTGGCGGGCCTGCGCGACATCAGCGTGATCGCGACGCCTCCGCGCGGGCGCCAGCCCATCCGCACGCACGTGGCGGAGTACGACGAGGCGCTGGTCGCGGCGGCCATCCGCCGCGAGCTCGGGCGCGGCGGCCAGGTCTTCTACCTGCACAACCGCGTCGAGACGATCTACGAGGCCGCCGAGAAGATCCGCCGGCTCGTGCCCGAGGCGCGAGTCGGCGTCGGGCACGGCCAGATGGACGACCGCGCGCTCGAGCAGGCGATGGTGGAGTTCCTGCGCGGTGACCTCGACGTGCTCGTCGCCACCACCATCATCGAGAGCGGCCTCGACATCCCCCAGGTGAACACGCTGATCATCGAGCGCGCCGACGTGCTCGGGCTCGCGCAGCTCTACCAGATCCGCGGGCGGGTGGGCCGTGGCGAGAACGCCGCGCACGCCTACCTGATGTACCCCGACGGCAGCGAGCTCTCCGAGGAGGCGCGCGCGCGCCTGGCGGCGCTGGCCGACTACACGGAGCTCGGCTCGGGCTACCGCGTGGCGCTGCGCGATCTGGAGCTTCGCGGCGCCGGCAGCCTGCTCGGCGACGAGCAGTCGGGGCATGTCGCCGCCGTGGGCTTCGAGCTGTACTGCGACCTGCTGGCAGAGGCCGTCGCCGAGCTGAGCGGCAACCGCGGCGCGCTCATGCGCCCGGTGCGGCTCGACCTCGCGCTCGACGCCTACGTGCCGGCCGACTACGTCGCCTACGAGGCGGCCAAGCTCGATGTCCACCGCCGCATCGCGCTGGCGGAGACGGTGGACGAGCTGCGCGACATCCAGATCGAGCTCACCGACCGCTTCGGCGAGCCGCCGGCGCCCGTCGAGAACCTGATCCTCGCCCAGGAGGCGCGCATCAAGCTGGCGGCGCTCGGCGCGGATTCGCTCACGGTGCGGGGCGCCCGCGCGAGCGTGGCGCGCATCGTGCTCGGCCCGACCGACCTGCGCGAGCTGCGCGAGCGCCACGGGCGCGTGCTCTACAACGCCGCGGCCGGCGAGATCGGACTGCCGCTCGCGCCGGAGCGTCCGCTGGCCCAGGTGATCGCCCTCGTGGACACCCTCGGCGACCTCGTTAAGCCTCGGTGAAGCCACGGCGCACGCTATTGCGAGCAGGCACATTGAGCGCGATGCTGTAATTGGAGGGCTCCGCTACTGCTATAGATGAGGCGCGGTGGCTCACCCGAACGGGGGAGTACACGCTCCCGCGCCGTTGAGCCCAAGCGAATACTCACAAGGCTGTCCTTATGCATCTGTCCGCTCGTCTCCGCGTGCCGCTCGCCGGCTTCGCGCTCTGCTCCACCGCGCTGCTCATAAGCGCCTGTGGCGGCAGCTCCGCCTCCGACAAGAACAAGGTCCCCACGACCGCGGTCGCCGTCGTCGGCACCGAGACAGTCCCGAGGACCAAGCTCGACACACTGCTCACGCAGGTCTGCGTGCAGTACAAGGCCGCCAAGAAGGCCTGTCCGAAGCCCGGCTCGGCCGAGCGCAAGCAGTTGCAGAACAGCTTCGTCGCACAGCTTGTGCAGCAGGCGGAGTTCGACGTGGCAGGCAGGCAGCTCAAGGTCGCCGTGAAGCAGAAGGACGTCGACTCGAGCCTGCAGAAGCTGGAGCTCCAGTACGCCAAGGGGACGAACGGCAAGGTCGACCCGGCGAAGTGGAAGAAGGTCCTCACGGACAACCACACGACCGAAACGAACGTGCTCGACAACATCAAGGACGGGCTCCTGCGCCAGGCCATCTACGTGAAGCTGACAAAGACCGTGTCTGTCAGTGACGCGGCGGTCAAGGACTACTACACGAAGAACAAGAAGACGTATGCCACGCCGGCCAGCCGCCCGATCCGCCACATCCTGGTCAAGAACAAGGCGCTGGCCGACAAGATCTATCAGCAGCTCGCCACGAGCGATGCGCAGTTCGCGGCACTGGCGGCGAAGTACACGATCGATCCCGGCTCCAAGAAGACCGGGGGCAAGCTCGGTAGCATCCAGAAGGGCCAGACCGTCCCGAGCTTCGACAAGGTCGCTTTCAGCATCGCCACCGGCAAGGTCTCCAAGCCAGTCAAGAGCAGCTATGGCTGGCACGTGATCGAGGCCACGGGCGATGCGGTGCCCGCGTCGCAGAAGCCGCTCGACAAGGCGCTCACGACGCAGATCCGCGGCACGCTCCTGACCACCAAGAAGCAGTCGATTGCCAACAAGTGGTTCACAACCTTCCAGAAGAAGATCGAGAAGAACGTCCGCTACGCGGCCGGCCTCGCGCCGCCCAAGACGACGAGCACGGCAGCGTCGACCGCGGCGCCCGCAACCACCACCGGCTGATGCGACGCTCGGCAGCAGGACTGGCACTGGGCGTCGGCCTGCTCGGCGCCGTCCTGCTGGCCGGGTGCGGCGGCAGCAGCGGCTCGAGCAGCAAGGTGCCCGAGGGCGACGTCGCCGTCGTGGACGGCCAGAACATCTCGGTCTCGGATCTCCAGACCACCATGAACATCGCGCGGCTGACGCTCAGGACGTCGTTCCCCGAGCCGGGCACGCAGGACTGGGTGTCGCTGCGCTCGCGCGCGCTCGAGTCGCTGGCACATGACGCCGAGTTGCGCGCCTGGGCGCACAACCTGGGTGTCACGGTCAAGCCGAGCGCCGTGGACGCGGCTGTCAAGTCGACGCTCTTGAGCGCCTTTCCCAGCCAGACGAAGGGCAGCATCGACCAGGCCAAGGTCGATGCGGAATTCAAGAGCACAGGCATGACCCGGGCGCTGTTCCGCAGCCGTACCGAGACCAAGCTGCTGGCCCAGGCCGCCGCCGACAAGGTGGCCGTCGCGCCGAGTGTCACCGACGCCCAGATCCAGGCGCAGTACGACAAGGACAAGGCGAGCCTGTACACGCAGCCCGAGCGCCGCAAGCTGCGCCACATCCTCGTCAAGGACAAGGCGCTGGCCGATCAGCTGTACTCGCAGCTCCAGTCCTCGGATGCGAGCTTCGCGGAGCTCGCGAAGAAGTACTCCACCGACAGCAGCAAGACGGCGGGCGGCGAGCTCGGCGTGGTCAACCGCTCGAGACTCGTCAAGCCGTTCGCGGACGTCGCCTTCAAACTGCCGGTCGGCGTCGTCTCGACGCCCACCAAGACGCAGTTCGGCTGGCACCTGATCGAGGCCGAGGGTCCGGTGCTGAAGCCCAGCGTGCGACCGCTGGACGTCACGGTCAAGGTGCAGATCCGCAGCCAGCTGGCCCAGCAGCAGCGTCAGAAGAGCATCGCGCAGAAGTTCGCGGCGGCGGAGCTCGATCTGAGCAGGAACATCCAGTTCGCGCCGGGCTACGCGCCGCCCGTCGCGACGTCCACGCAGTGACTCCAGGCGCCTCTGCGGCGCCCCGCGCGTTGATCGTTGCGCTCGGCCCGGGGGAGCCCGAGCTCGTGCCGGCACAGGCGCTGGAGAGGCTGCGCGCCGCGGGGAGCGCCGCTCCGCACGATCTCTCCGAGGGTCTGCGCGCGTCGCTGGCCGGCCTCGGCATCCGCCTCGACGAGGCGGCCGCCACGGTCTGCGCTCCCGATGTCGCGGCCTACGCGCTGGCACGCAGGCTCCCGGACGTGCCCACGCTGCCCGAGCGGCCGCTGCTCGCGCGCCAGGCGGCCCAGGCCGCGGCAGGCGCGCTGCTCGAGCTCACGGCCGTGCTGCGCCGCGAGTGCCCCTGGGATCGCGCGCAGACCGCGAGCTCGATCGTCCCGCACACCGTCGAGGAGGCCTACGAAGTGGCCGACGCGGTGCGCGAGGCCGGTCTCTCCCCGAAGCTGCTCGACGAGCTCGGCGACCTGCTCTTCCAGACGACCTTCCTGGCACTGCTGTGCGAGGAGGCCGGGGCCGGCAGCTGGGTCGACGTCGCGCTCGGCGTGGCGGCCAAGCTGCGCGTGCGCCATCCCTGGGTATTCGGCAGCGACAGCGCGGACTCCGCCGGTGACGCACGCAACCTCTGGGAAGGCGTCAAGGTCGAGAGCGAAGGTCGCGAGGGCATCTTCCACGACGTTCCGAAGGCCCTTCCCGGACTGCTGGAGGCCCGCAAGGTGCAGCGCCGCGCGGCCGCGGTCGGTTTCGAGTACGCCACCGCGGAGGACGCCTTCGGCGACCTCGAGAGCGAGCTGCGCGAGCTGAGGGTCGAGCTCGGCCCCGAGCCGGAGCCCGAGCGCGAGCCGCTTGCCGCGATCGCCGGGGAGATCGGCGACGTGCTGTTCGCGTGCGTGAACGTGGCGCGCAGGTACAACTGCGATCCCGAGCTCGCGCTGCGCGCCGCGACCGCCCGCTTCCGCGAGCGCGTCGAGCTCGCCGAGCGCCTCGCCGGCGCCGAGGGCGTGGTCTTCCGGGCGGCGGGGACGCCCGAGCAGGAGCACTACTATCAGGCGGCCAAGCGCTCTCTCAGGGAAGGCCAGTGACAACGATCGCATCCGTGCACGCGCGGCAGGTCCTCGACTCGCGCGGAAACCCGACCGTCGAGGTCGACGTCCTCACCGACGACGGCGCGTTCGGCCGTGCCGCCGTGCCTTCGGGCGCGTCGACCGGGTCGCACGAGGCGGTCGAACGCCGCGATGGCGGCTCCGCCTACGGCGGCAAGGCCGTGGAGGGGGCCGTGGCGAGCGTGAACGACGAGCTCGGCCCGGCGCTGGCCGGGCGCGACGTGCACGACCAGCGCGGCGCGGACCACGTGCTCTGCGAGGTCGACGGGACGCCGGACAAGGGGCGCGTCGGCGCCAACGGCGTGCTCGGCGTCTCGCTGGCTGTCGCCAAGGCCTCCGCGGACGCGCTCGGACTGCCGCTCTGGCGCTCGCTGGGAGGGCCGTCGGCCCACGTTCTCCCGGTGCCGATGATGAACGTCATCAACGGCGGCGCGCACGCCGACAACGCGCTCGATCTGCAGGAGTTCATGGTCGTCCCGCACCGGGCGGCGAGCTTCGCCGAGGCCCTGCGCATCGGCAGCGAGGTCTACCACGCGCTCAAGGCGCGGCTGCACAAGGACGGGCTGTCCACCGCCGTCGGCGACGAGGGCGGCTTCGCGCCGGAGATCTCCTCGGCCGAGGCGGCCATCGAGCTGATCCTCGCGGCGGCCGGCGATGCGGGGCACGGCGACGCCGTCGGTATCGCCCTCGATCCCGCCATGACCGAGCTGTACCGCGACGGCGCCTATCACGTGGAGGGCCGCTCGCTGAGCGCCGAGCAGCTCGTCGAGTGGTGGCAGGACCTGTGCGGGCGCTATCCCATCCTGTCGCTCGAGGATGCGATGGCCGAGGACGACTGGGACGGCTGGCGGCTGCTCACCGAGCGGCTCGGCGCGCGCGTGCAACTGGTCGGCGACGACCTCTTCGTGACCAATCCCGAGCGGCTCGCAAAGGGCATCGAGGCAGGTGTCGCGAACGCGATCCTCGTGAAGGTCAATCAGATCGGAACGCTCAGCGAGGCGCTCGACGCGATCGCGCTGGGCGCGCGCTCCGGTTACTGCTCGGTGATCTCGCATCGCTCCGGCGAGACGGAGGACGCCACGATCGCCGACATCGCGGTCGCGACCAATGCCGGCCAGATCAAGACGGGTGCGCCGGCCCGTTCCGAGCGCGTGGCCAAGTACAACCAGCTGCTGCGCATCGAGGAGCAGCTCGGCGCCTCCGCGACCTACCCGGGCCTGAGCGCGTTCGCCGGGCGCAGCGCATGAGCCTGGCCCCGAGGCGCACAAAGATCGTCTGCACGATCGGCCCGGCGACGAGCGAGGAGCCGATGATCGAGCGGCTCGTCGCCGCGGGCATGGACGTCGCGCGCGTCAACTGTTCCCATGGCGACGTCGAGGAGCTCGCGGAGCTCGTGCGCGCCGTGCGTGCCGTCGAGAAGCGCCTCGACCGCCCGCTCGCGATCCTGGCCGACCTGCCGGGGCCCAAGCTGCGCGTCGCGCGCCTGAGCGAGCCTCGAACGGTCGAGAGCGGCGACGAGCTCGTGCTCGCCAGCGCGGGCGCCGGGGGCGGCGATGATCTGGAGCTCGGCTTCGAGCTCGACTTCGCGCGCGTCGTGCGCCCGGGCTCGCCGGTCATGATCGACGACGGCCGGGTGCGGCTGCGCGTCGTGGAGGCGCTCGGAAAGCGCGTGCGCTGCCGTGTCGAGACGGGTGGCCTGATCCGCTCGCAGAAGGGCGTGAACCTGCCCGGCAGCTACCTGCCGATCCCCTCGATCACCGATCGCGACCGCGAGATCCTGGAGCACGCGGTGGGCTGGGACGTCGACTACGTGGCGCTGTCCTTCGTGCGGCGTGCCGAAGACGTCGAGGACCTGAAGCGCCTGATCCAGGGCCTCGGCGGCCGCCAGCGCGTGATCGCCAAGATCGAGAAGCTGGAGGCCATCGAGCAGCTCGAGGCGATCGTCGCGGTGACCGACGCGCTGATGGTCGCGCGCGGCGACCTCGGCGTCGAGATCGGCGCCGCCGAGGTGCCGATGCTGCAGAAGCGCATGATCCGCATGGGCCGCGAGGCCGGCAAGACCGTGATCACGGCCACACAGATGCTGGAGTCCATGATCGAGGCGCCGGAGCCCACCCGCGCGGAGGCCTCCGACGTCGCCAACGCGATCCTCGACGGCACCTCGGCGATCATGCTGAGCGGCGAGACCGCCGTCGGCAAGTATCCGGTCGAGGCCGTCGACACGATGGTGCGCATCGCCGCGGCCGTGGAGCCCGAGTTCGCCTACCGCGACACGCCGTTCGAGGCCACGCGCCAGGGGCCGCGCTACATCTCCGACGTCGTCGGGCATGCCGCCTGCGACATGGCCGAGATCATCGAGGCCGCCGCGATCATCGTGCCGACCGTCTCGGGCGAGACGGCGCGCGAGGTCTCCCGGCACCGGCCGCACCGGCCGATCGTGGCCTGCACGCCGAGCCTCGACGTGCAGCGCCAGCTCATGCTCGACTGGGCCGTCGTACCGCTCGCCCTGGATCCGACCAAGGACGTCGAGACCCTCTGGCTGCGCTCCATCGACGCCGTGCAGCGCGCCGGCATCGCCGGGCCCGGCGACCGGGTCGTGATCACGAGCGGCACGAACGTCAACCGCCCGGGCGCCACCAACACGATCCTCGTGCAGACGCTCTGAGCGACAGGCGCGGGCCTGTCAGGGCGTGAGCGCGAAGGGCTGCTCGCCGGGGCGGATGTAGCCCTCCTTGCGCGCCTGGGCGATCAGAGCGGTCTTCTGCGACGCGCTCTTGAGCTCGGCCTGCAGCTTCGCGTGCCGGCGATCGAGCTGCGCGACCTCGGTGCGCAGCTGCTGGGTCGCGGAACGCGCGCGCAGATACGAGCGCACCGGCCCGACGCACAACACGATCAGTAGGAGCAGCAGGGCGATCGCGCCCAGCCGGCGCGCGCGATGCAGGCGGGCACGGCGGGTGGGGCGGGGGCGAGACGGCATTCGCACGGCTTCGCCGTCAGCGCCCCGGCTCCTTTCGGGTGCGACACTTCGGCTCGTGGAATCTCCGACGGAGCGCGACCGCGAGGCGATCGAGCGTCAGCTCGGCCGGCCGCCGCGTGCGCTCGCGGGCGTTGCGGCGCGGTGCGCACACGGCGGTCCGAGCGTGATCGCCCAGCGTCCCTACGGACGCGACGGGAAGCCGTTCCCGACGACGCTCTGGCTCTCCTGCCGACCGCTGGCGCGCGCCATCGGCGCGCTGGAATCGAGCGGCGGCATCGCTGCGCTCGAGGCCGAGCTCGCTGCGCGCCCGGGTCTCCGCCAGAGCCGGCGGCGGGCGGATGAGCGCGTTGCGGCGCTGCGCGCGGCTCTGGACGACGGCGGGCCGCGTGCCGACGGCGGCGCCGCGCTCGCCGGCAGTCTCGAAGGCGGACCGCGCGGTGCCCCGCTCAAGTGCCTGCATGCGCACGCCGCGGCGGCGCTCGCCGCTCCGCCCTACGCGCTCGGGCGCCTCGTGCTCGAACGTGCCCGCACCACCGTCTCGGAGGTCTGCTGCGCGTGGGAGTGAACGGAGTGAACGAGCTCAGCGTTCAGCTGGCGCGGGAGGATTGGCGCAGGGGGGAGCGGATCGTCGAGCGGATCCTCGCCGACCCGGCGCGCGCCCCGGTCGCCACGAGCCTGATGCGCGAGCTGCAGCGCGAGCTGCGGCGGCGCCTCGGCCAGACCTACAGCCTGGCCCAGCTCGTCGCGCTCTACGACCATGCGGATCGCTGGGGGCGCGAGGCCGCGCAGCGCGTCGCGCCGGAGATCGGCTGGGCGCACGACAGCGTCTTCGCCGACGCGGCCTGTGCGCGCGCGGCGCGCAACGCCCGTGATTGGACGCCCGCCTGAGCGCGCTGCCGCCACCCCCGCCGGCCTCGGAGCCGACGGAGGAACTGCTGCGCATCGAGCGCCGCCGCAAGGCCGCGGTACGCCAGCGTCGGCATTCACGCCTGCGCATCGTGCTCGTCGTGATCCTGCTCGGCGCTGCCGCCGTGGGTGGGTTCTTCGCCGGCCGGGGGCTCACCAAGGCGCCCGGCCCCGAGCTGACGACATCCGACCGCGGGCTGACCCGGGTCACGCTCACCGAGACGGTCGCGACGCGCACGATCACCGTCGTCACGGGTCGCTGACGGGCGTCCTCCCGGGCACGTAGAAAGGGGTGAATCTCGGACCGGGCCGACCAAACGCCTGGATACGGGCTACACTGAGATGCATGAAGGGAGACGGCGAGTCGCCGCACCGCCGTACAGGTGCGCGGTCTGCCGAGCCAACGTGGTTGACGCTCGGACAGGCGGCTAAGTACCTCGGCATCGCGCAGAGCACGGTGCGTGTATGGACCGATAGCGGTCGCCTGCCCGTGTTCTACACACCGGGCGGCCATCGACGGTTCCTGCGCTCCGACCTCGACGCGTTCATCCAGCGCAACGGCGCAGGCTCGCGTCCGCGTGGCGACGCAGTGGTGCTCGTGGTCGACGACAACCCGAAGCTGCGCTCCTTCATCCGCGTGAACCTCGAGTTCGACGGCATGGTCGTGCGCGAGGCCGCGACGGCGGAAGAGGGCCTGGCGGCACTCGACGAGGACCCGCCCGACCTCGTGATGCTCGACGTCAACCTGCCGGGTATCGACGGCTGGGAGATGCTGCGCCGCGTACGCGAGCGCCATGGCATCGAGACGCTCCCCGTGATCATGTTCTCGGGCGAGAGCGAGGACGATCACGCCGAGGAGCATGGGGCCAACACGTTCGTGGGCAAGCCGCTCGACCCGCTCGCTCTCGTGGAGCAGGCGAAAGCGCTGCTCCGCGTGCGCGTCACCCAGTTCGGCTAGTTCGTATTCGTACGGCGGTCGGGCTCGGCGTCGGTGGCGACGCGGCGCAGCACGATGGTCTCTGCGCTGATCTCGACGCGTAGCGGGCCGGCATCGGCCCAGTGCTCCTGGAAGGTGGCATCGGCCGTCACGCCGGAATCGAGCAGCAGCACGCTGCCCGGGAGCAGGCGCGCCTCGAGCCCGCGGCCTGCGCCGCGCCCGCGACCGCGTCGCCGGCCGCGCTTGCGCGCGCTCGCGCCCCGGCTCGGCTCGTCCTCGCCCTGCGCCTCGGCGTCCTCGCTCGCAGTCACCGGCTCTTCGTCCTCGGCCTCCGCGGTCGCGGCTGCAGTGCTGCGGCCCGGCCCGCCGCGCGCGCTGCGACGCCGGCTGTTGCTCCTGGCCGGCGCAGCCGCTGCCGGCTCCTCGGCCGCTGCCGGCTCCGCGGCAACCGCGGCATCGGGTTCCGCATCCGCCGCAGGTGCGTCGTCGTCTGCCGGCTCCGCCTTCGGCTTGCGCGTACGGCGCGGGCGGGGAGCGCGCGCGGGCGCACTCTCGGCCTCCGGCTGCGCTTCGGGCTCGGCAGCCTCCCGCTCGGGGGCCGGCGCCTCGCCGGCGGCCGCGGCGGCCTCCTCCTCGGCCAGCATCGCCTCGACGACGCTGTCGGGCGTGATCGGCGCGAGCGGCGCAGGCCCGCCACGCTCGATGCCGTGCTCCTGGCGGAAGGCGCGCACGACCTCGGCGGTGGTCTCCAGCTGATGCGCGATCCAGGCGTCCGTCGAGCCCTCGTGCGCCCACGCGCGAATGCGGTTGAGCTGCGGCTTGAGGGTGGCAATGCGACGCGACATGCCGCAGATCCTACGTGTACGACTACCCGAACAGGGAGCGCGTGACCTCGAGCGCGCCGTAGCCGATCGCGGCCGCTGCGCCCGCCGTGAGCAGCACGAACAGCCAGATCACCCAGCGCGAGCGCCGTTCCAGCGCACGGCGCTGCCGATCCTCCTCGCGCGCTCGGCGACGCCGATCGAGCTCCTCGATGAGCTCGCGCTCGAGCTCGGGGTCGTCGGCCCGATCTTTCCAGCGT
Organism: Gaiellales bacterium; assembly: GCA_035696365.1. GTDB lineage: Bacteria > Actinomycetota > Thermoleophilia > Gaiellales > JALYLC01 > JALYLC01. Next base: position 72,363 of record DASRQS010000128.1, read on the forward strand.
GTACGGCGCCTGCCCGGGGGCACGCTCACGTCCATAAGGGTAGTCCATGCACCTTCAAGCACCCTATGCTGGCGCCGTGGTCGACGAGACTGCCCAGGCCGAGCCGCCCGGCCTTGCGCTCCTGGCGGAGTTGCGGGCATCGCTGCTCGAACGCTGCTCACTGGCCGCGCATGAGGTGCTGGCGCCCGAAGGTGTGCCGTTCTCGCGCGTGCGCGCGGGATGCGAGCAGGCGCTGGAGGCACTCGAGCGCTCGCTGCGCGATCCGAACCGTGCGCCGTTCTCGTCGCTCGTCCTCGAGCGCGAGGTCGCGGGTTGCATCCAGGGCGGCCTCAGTTTCGTCTCGCTCGTGCGCGCGCTCCAGCGTGCCTTCGTCGAGCTCGGGACGCAGGTCGCGGGGGCACCGCTGGAGGCTGCCGAGGCGGTGCTGGGAGCTGCCGGCGGCGTGCTCGAGCGCGTCAGCACCGCAGCGGCCGCCGAGCTCGACACGACCCATCGCGCCTCGCTACGGCGGCGCGCCGCCATCGCGGACCGCGTGCGCGCGGCTGCCAGCCTGCTGGCCGGTGTCGCGCTCGACCTCGACCGCGTGCTCGATGCAATCAGCCGCGCCACGGCCGAGGGCCTCGCCTGCGACTGGGCAGCCGTGGCCGTGCGCGAGCCCGATGGGCGGCTCATGATCGCGGCGAGCACGGGCCGCGGAGCGGGGTGGGTGCAGCGCTGGCACCTGCGCGCCGACGGGGGCTTCGCCGCACGCGCGCTCACGAACGACGGCGCCGCGATCGCCAGCGAGCCGGCCGACATCCCCTTCGAGGGCGACGGCGGCCCGACAGCCGTGCTGGCCTTCGCACTGCGGGATGCCGATCGCGCGAGCGTCGCCGTCGTGTTCTGCGGCCGCGATGCCGGCGAGGCGCTCGCCTCGGAGGATCTGGCACTGGCCGATGGCATCGCGGAGATCGCCGGCCGGGCGCTGGAGGCCGCGCACGCCGCGGTGGGAGCGCGCCGCCTGTCGGCTCAGCTCGCCGCGCTCGACCAGGCAGCCGCCGCAGCCGGCGAGGGCGACGACGCTCGCGCCCTGGCGCTGCTCGCACGCGTGGCGGCCGAGCTCGCGCGCGCAGACGCCGTGCTCGTGCGCATCCTGGACACGGCGCGCGGCGTGCTCGTCGCGCGCGCAGTCCATGTGGATGCGCCCGCGCTGGAAGCCGAGCTCACCGGTACGAGCGTTCCGCTCGACGGAGGTCTCGAGGAGGCCATGCGCGGACGCGAGGCCGATCTCGACGCGGCGCTCGAGCCCGCCGTCGCCCGCCGGCTGCAGAGCCGCGGGGCGACGACGGCTCTGGCGCTGCCGATCGGCGGGACGACGGGACCGGTCGGCGTGCTGGAGATCCTGCGCGCCGGGCCCGACCCGTTCAGCGAGTCCGAGCGCCAGCTGCTCCGCCACGTCGCCGCACAGGCGGCGCTGGCCGTCTCGCGCGCCGGATCGGGCGCGGACACTGGTCTGCCGGAGCTGCTCGACATCGCGGGAGAGGCGCTCTCGGCGACCAGCGACGCCGCGGCGGTCGCCCGCGTGGCCGCGCGCCTGGCGAGCAGCGCCTGCCGCGCCGACAGCGCGCTGCTGCACGCGGTCGAGGAGGATGGCCTGCACGTGCTGGCGGGGTTCGGCGCGCGGCTCGCAGACCCGACCCGGCAGGGACCGCTCGATGCCCTCGCGCTCGAGGCTCTGCGGCACGACGATGCGATCGTGACCGGCGGCGACGGATCGGCCGCGCTCGCGGGCGGCGCCGGCGCGGGCGCGGTGCTGTCGGTCGTGCTGCGCGCGCGTGGCGAGGCGCTCGGCGTGCTCCAGTTGCTGTTCGCCGAGCGCGAGCGCGCCGATGCCGCGAGCGCCGACGTCGCACTCACCGTGTTCGCCACGCGTGTCGCCGAGGCGCTGTCGGCAGCCCGCGCGCAGCGCCGCCTCACGGTCGAGCTGGCCGATGCCCGCGCGCTCTGCGACGCCGTGGCGCCGGCCGGGGAGCCGTCCACGCAGCGTGCGCTGGAAGCGGCGCTCAGGCTCACGCGGCTGACCACGGGCGGCGTCTGGGCGCGGGCCGGTGACGGCTCGCTCCGCGAGGTCGCGACCGCCGGCGGCGGCGCGGCGGCTGCGGCGCTGGTGGCCGCGCTGCTCGACGAGGCCGGCAGCGCGCCCGCCCTGCGCGGAGATCTCTCCTCGGACGCGCGGCTGGCTCCGCTGGCGCGCTCCGTCAACGCCGGCAGCGCGGTGATCATCCCGCTCGCGCTGCGGGACCTCGACGTGGGTGTGCTGGCACTGCTCTCGTCGGCCCTGCAGCCGCCCGCCGGGGCCGCCGAGGTGGCCCTCCGCGTGGCCGGCGTGACGGCCGCGGTGCTCGCGGCGGACGAGCAGCGCCGGATCGCCGAGCAGACGGCGCGCGGCGCCAAAGCGAGCGAGATCACGGCCCGCTCCGTCGCGGTTCGCCTCGAGGCGCACGAGGCGCTCGCCGACGCAGCGCTCGAGGGCGGCGATCCCGACGGCGCGCTGGCGGCCGCCGCCGCGCGCATCGCGACGGTCTCGACGTGCGCCGTGCAGCGCCTGCGCGAGGACGGAACGCTCGCGCCCGCGGCCCTGCACGTCGAGGGGAATGCCCTGCGCGAGCCCGTCGGCCGCGTGCTCGGCCGCCCGCTCGACGCCACCAGCGCCGTGGTCGCGCGGGCGCTGGCAGGCGAGGTCGTGGTGCTCGATGCCGACGACGCCGATGCAGGGCCCCTGGCCCCGTTCGTGCAGTCGGGCTCGTCGGCTGCGCTCGTCCCGCTCGGGCCTCCCGGCGCGATCCGCGGCGTGATCGTGATCGTGTCGCTCGACCCGACGCGCCCGGTGACCGTCGCGGCCGCGCAGGCCGTGCGACGCCTCGGCTCGCGCTAGAGCCCCAATCACAGATACGGCAACGCGGGTCACGCCGGCGCGGAAATTCCCGCCGAGCAGGCATATCACCCCTTTGGTGGAATCACGAGCGCGCCCAGGCGCGACGTGTAACACTGGTCTTCGTGCTCTGGTCGCCACGCCTCATCACCGCCGCTGCAGCGCTCGCCCTGTGCGTTCCGCTGGCGGGCGCGCAGGCGGCCTCGACGGACGACTCGTCGACCCTCGCGCAGGGGGTCATCGCACCTGGCGTAAGCGTCGCGGGAGTGCCCGTCGGCGGCATGACCGTCAGCCAGGCCCAGCCCTGGGTCAGGCAGGAGGTGCTCGGCCAGCTCACCGTCACCGTCGGGACGAAGTCCTGGACGGTGCCGACGACGCAGCTCGGCCTGCACGCCTACCTCAAGGCCCCCCTGCGTGCAGCGCTCGCACGCGGGCGCACGGTTGCGGTGCAGCCGGGCGAGGACATCCCGGTCGTCACCCGCATCACCGGGAGCCAGCTGCGCGCGTTCGTGCACTCGCTCGCGCCGCAGGTGCGCACCGAGCCCGTGGACGCGAGCTTCCGGCTGGTCGGCAACCGCCCGTCCGTCGTCCCCGACCAGTGGGGCCGCCAGCTCGACGTGCCGCTGGCGACCGAGGCGATCGCCGCGGCGCTGCGCCAGCCCGATCGAGGGCCGATCGTCCTGCCCACGAAGGTCGTGAAGCCGGCCCTGACGCAGCGCCTGCTGCCCCCGGCGCTCGTCATTGACCGCACGCTCCATCACGTGACGCTCTTCGACAAGCACGGCAAGGCGGTGCGGACGCTCGGCGTGGCCGTCGGCCAGTCGCAGTACCCGACCCCGGTCGGGCGCTTCGAGGTCATCGAGAAGCAGCTCAACCCCTGGTGGTATCCGCCGAACTCGGCCTGGGCCGCGGGCGAGAAGCCCGTGCCGCCGGGCCCGGGCAACCCGCTCGGCACGCGCTGGATGGGGCTCTCCGCGCCCGGCGTGGGCCTGCACGGCACTCCCGATGCGGCATCGGTGGGCTACAGCGCCTCGCACGGCTGCATTCGCATGCGCATCCCGGACGCCGAGTGGCTGTTCGTGCACGTGCGCGTCGGCTCGCCCGTGTGGATCATTCACTAGGGCATTCGGGGGCCTAACGGCCGCGCGCCGCGGCGGGATGACCGATCATCCCTCTGTGAGACGCGCGCTCTCTGCCTCCGCGATCGCGCTGTTGCTCGCGCTGGTCGCACTATTCGCCTGGCAGCTCGCCCACCGCGACGACAACGCGTTCCGCGACGACCTGCGCGCCGGGCGCCAGCCCGAGGCGCCCGCGTTCACGCTGCCGCGGCTCGACCGGCCCGGGACGATCTCGTCCGAGGGGCTCTCGGGGCACGCGGCCGTGCTCAACTTCTGGGCCTCCTGGTGCCCGCCCTGCGCCGACGAGGCTCCCGACCTGAACGCGCTCTCAGTGCGCTACGGCTCGCTCGGCGTGCGCTTCGTCGGTGTCGACTTCAACGACGCGGTGGATGAGGCGCGCGCGTTCGCGCGGCGCCACGACGTGCCCTACTCGCTGGTGCACGACACCCGCGGTGTCCGGAAGGCCTTCGGCGTCAGCGCCCCGCCCGAGACCTACGTGATCGACGGCGCGGGTCGCGCGGTCGTGCGCATCGAGGGACCGGTCGACACGCCCTTGCTCGAGCCCTACGTGCGCATCGCCGTGGCGCGCAGCGGACACGCGGCGCCGCTCGACTCGGACCTGCGCGTCGGCGGCGAGACCCTCTCGTCCCTGCGCGGCTCGCCGCTCCTTGTCGCCTTCGTGACGCCCGACTGCGCCGCCTGCTCGGAGCTCATGCGGCGCCTCTCGGCGCTCCCGGGCAAGCCGCGCGTGATCGCGCTCTCGGAGGGCGGCCCGGTCGCGGGCGCCGTGGCCGACCCTGCAGACACGAACGGACGCGGAGGCGGCCAGGCCCAGCGCGCGCTGGGCGTCACCTCATTCCCGTCGCTGCTCGCGATCGATGCGCAGGGCCGTCTCGTGGCCGCGCCCATCGGCCCGCCGTCGCCCGCAGTCCTCAGCAGCGCGCTGCAGCGGGCCGGGACATCATGAGGCGGCTGTACGTCCCACTGCTCGGCCTCGTCGCGCTGGTCGCGGCGGCGGCGCTGATCGCGGGCGCGCTCGGCGCTTTCCGCCCGGGCGCTGCGCCCGAGCATGGCTGGACGGTGGCGCAGCTCTCGACCGAGCTGATGTGCCCGACCTGCAAGACGCGCCTCGACCAGTCGACCTCGCCGCAGGCCAACCAGATCCGCCGCGAGCTCGTGCGGATGCAGGGCCGCGGCGACAGCCGCAGCGCGGCCAAGCGCAGGCTCGAGGCCGAGTATGGCTCCGAGGTGCTGGCCGATACGCCGCGCTCGGGCTTCGGCGCGCTGGCCTGGCTTGCTCCGACCGTGCTCGTGCTCACGGGCGGCGGACTCGCGGTGCTGCTGGCGCGGCGCTGGCGCGCCACCGCCGCAGAGGCTCCCGTCCTCGCGAGCGACGAGCGCGATCGCCTCGAACGACAGCTCGACGACGAGCTCGCTCGGCTCGAGTGAGCCCGGCGACGTTCGCAGCGGCGTTCGGCGCGGGCGCGCTCTCGTTCGCGACGCCGTGCGTGCTGCCGCTCGTCCCGGCCTACCTCGCGGCGGTCGGAGGCGCATCCGTCGACGACCTGCGCGCCCGCCGCGGAGTGGGGCGCACGCTGCGCGGTGTCGCTCCCTTCGTGCTCGGCTTCGGTGCCGTCTTCGTCCTCTTCGGCGCCCTCGTGGGGGCGGCCGGGTCGGCGCTGGACGACTGGCGCACCGAGGTCACACAGGCCTCGGGCATCCTCGTCGTCGCGATGGGGCTCATCATCGCCGGCGCCCTGCCGCTGCCATCCGTGCCCGGCCTGACCGGCGGGGCCCGGCGGCCGCACTCCGCGCTGCTCCTGGGCGGTGCGTTTGCGCTGAGCTGGACGCCCTGCGTCGGGCCGGTGCTGGCGGCGGTGCTCGCGCTCGCCTCGACGCGCGGGGGCGCCGCGCAGGCGGCGCTGCTCCTGGGCGCGTATGCCGCCGGCCTCGCGGTCCCGCTGATCGCGAGCGCGATCGCCTTCGACCGCGCCCTCGGCGCGGCCTCCTTCCTGCGCGATCGCTACACGGTCATCCGCGTGGTCTCCGGGGTCGTCCTGATCGCGCTCGGACTGCTCGTGTTCTTCGACCGCACCTGGTGGCTCTCGGTGGCGGTCAACCGCGTCCTCCGCGCCGTGGGTCTGGACGCCTTTGCGACGTAGAACTGGTTTCAAACATCCCGTATGTGGTCGAGACCTCCGAACGGCGCGGGACGTTTGAAACCAGATCCTAGTAGGCTCGGGTCGATGGCAGTCATTCACGTCCACGGCGCCGAGCTGCTGATCTACAGCCGCATCGAGACCCAGCTCGTTCCGCTCGGGCATAGCGTCAAGCGTGCCCGTGCAGGGCTCGAGGGCGGCCCGCCCGATCTCTGCATCTGCGACGTGGAGCGCGTCGAGCCCGTGGGCGCGGTGGCTGGACTGCGCCCCGCGAAGCTGCTCGGATTCGGCTCGCACGAGCAGCCGGACGCCCTGCTGGCAGCCCGTCGGGCGGGCTTCGATCGGGTCGTCGCGCGCTCGGCGATCGCCGACCGGCTCGCGACACTGGTCGACGACCTCATGGTCTAGGGTACGGATCGAGCGACCCCCGACCGGAGCCACCGATGACCTACATCATCACCGAGCCCTGCATCGACCTGAAGGACAAGTCGTGCATCGACGTATGTCCTGTCGATTGCATCCATGAGACCGACCGCATGCTTGTGATCGACCCCGAGGAATGCATCGATTGCGGTGCGTGCGAGCCCGAGTGCCCCGTGGAGGCGATCTACCCCGAGGATGCGGTGCCGGACAAGTGGGAACCCTTCATCCGCATCAACTATCTGTACTCGGAAGGCATCGACGCGGTCAACGCGGCGGTCGCGAAGCAGATCGAGGACAGCCCGCCGCCGCAGCTCTCGGCAGACTGAGCGTTCTCGCACTCAGGCGCGTGCCGGCGCCATGACGCTGGAGCTGGTCGTCGGGCCGGTGCGCTCGGGCAAGCTCGGCGTCCTGCTCGGCCGCTTCGCCGCGGCCTGCGAGCAGGGCTCGCGGCCGCTCTTGCTGGCGCCCGCGGCGTTCGAGCGCGACGCGCTGGAGCGCGATGCCTGCGAGCGCTCGGGTGCGCTGCTCGGCGGCGAGGTGGTCACGCTCGACACCCTGATCGAGCGCGTGCTGGGCGGGGGAGAGCAGGTTGCCTCCGAGGCGATCGACCGCGTCATCCGGCGGCGCATCGGCCACTCGCACGGTCCGGCGCTCGGTCTGCGCCCCGTCGCGCTGGCCTCGGCCCTCGAGCGGCTCGCGCGCGAGTGCGATCGCGCCGGGGCCACGGCCGGGGCGCTGGAGCTGGCACCCGCCGGCGATCAGCGCCTCGCGTCGGCGTACGCCGCCTACGAGGCCGCGCTGGCCGGGAGCGGGCGCGCGCGCAGGGGCCAGCTCGTGGTGCGCGCGGCCGAGCGCCTGGAGCGCGAGCTCGCGGCCTGGGACGGGGCGCCCGTCTTCGCCTACGGATTCGACGACCTCTCGCCGGCCCAGCTGCGCCTGCTGGCCGCGCTTGCCGGGCGCTGCGACGTCCTGCTCGCGCTCCCGTACGAACCGGGACGACCCCTGCTCGGATCCCTCAACACGGCCTTCGAGTGGCTGGCCGAGCGCGCCGAGCGCGTGCAGGAGCTGCGAGCGGCCGCCTACGGCGCTCCGCCGAGCGTGGTGGCGCTTGCGCGGGGCGCGTTCTCGTCGCGCAGCGAGCCGCCTCCAGAGGCCGACGGCGCCGTGCGGCTGGTGGAGGCGGCAGGCACCGACGGGGAGGCGATCGCGGTCGCGGCGGAGGTCTGCCGGCTCGTGCGCCTCGGCCTCGCGCCCGACGAGGTGCTCGTCGTGACGCCGGACGGGTACGACTGCGAGCCGCCGGCCGCGGCGCTGGAGCGGGCGGGCGTCGCGGTGGCGGTCGACACGAGCGAGCGCCTGACGAGCCTGCCGGCCGGTCACGCGCTGCGCGGCCTCTGCCGGGTCGCCTGGTCGGATGGCGACCGTGACGACCTGTTCGCGTGGCTGCGCCTGGCGGGCTCGAGCTGGGATGCCTCGCGCGCGCACGATTCGGAAGCGAGGCTGCGCCTGCGCAGCATCAGCGAGTCCGCCTCCGCGGAACGCGAGCTGCTGGCGGCCGATCCGCCGCGAACCGTCCCCGAGTTGACGGCGTTGCGGGACGCCGGTGACGCCCCGGCGGCGGTGCGGGCCGTCGCCGGCGCGGCGCTGTCGCGCGCCTACGGCGCCGTGCCTGTGCTGGCCGAGACGCGCGCGGGGGTCACCGCGCGGCGCGCGTTCGCGGCGGCGTCCGAGGTCGCCGACGAGTTGTCCGCGGCGCTTCCGCAGGCCGACGGCGACGACGTGCTGGCGGCACTCGACGCAGTGCAGGTGCGCATCGGCGACGGTCTGCCGAGGGGCCGCGTGCGCATCGTCCGCATCGGCCTGGCGCGGCTCGCGCCCGTGCGCGCAGTCGTCCTGTGCGGGCTGGAGCAGGGAGTGCTTCCGCGCCGCGAGCCAGCCGAGGCAGCGGGCTCGGCCGACCTGCGGCGCGCACTCACGCCGCCGGGCCTCCCCGGCGAGCGCCCCCGCCAGGAGGAGCGCGACCGCTTTCTCTTCGCGGCCGCCCTGGCTCGCGTCGACGAGCACCTCGTGCTCGTCCGTCGCGCCACGGACGACGACAGCCTCGAGCTCGCTCCCTCGCCCTTCTGGGACGAGGTCCGGCGCGTGCTGGGCGACGCGGCGCCCGCCGCCGTCACCGCTCCGGCGCACGATCCGGCAGGCCACGACGAGCGCGAGCGGTTGCAGGCGATCGCCGCGCTCGCGCGCAGCGACGCGCCGGCGGCGCTGCGCGGTGCGCGTGCCCACGGCGGTCGCGCCGTGCCACGCATCGAGCGTGCCCTGGCCGCCTGGGAGCGGCCAACGCGGCTGCGCGACAGCGAGGTGCTCGCGCAGCTGGCGGCTCAGCCGACGTACTCCGTGACGGAGCTGGAGACCTTCCAGACCTGCTCGGCGCTCTGGTTCGTGGAGCGCCAGCTGCACCCGCGGGACGTGGAGCAGCCGCTCGACCAGCGCGTGGCGGGCTCCGTCATGCACAACGCCCTGCGCATCTTCTTCAACGGGGTCGCCTCGGAGCTACGCGTTCCGCGGCTGCGGCCGGAGCACCTGAGCGCTGCCTTCGAGCTACTCGACCGCTCCATCGACGCGGCCATCGCGAAGCAGTCGTACGAGGACGACGACGTCGCCTGGGAGGCGCTGCGGCGCGAGCTGCGGCGTAATCTGCGCACCGTCGTGCGCGTGGAGGCCGACCGCCTCGACGAATTCGTCCCGAGGCACTTCGAGATCTCGCTCCCGGCCGCGGGAGTGCGCGTCGGCGGGGTGCCGATCACGGGTCGCATCGACCGCGTCGACGAGCGCGAGTGGGTCGCCGAGGCCCTGCTCTGGGACTACAAGTCGGGTCAGGTCGGAGCGCTCGGGCCGAACGTCCTGGACAAGGGCAGGCTGCAGATGCCGCTCTACATCAAGGCCGCCGCCGAGTTGCTCGGGCGCGATGTCGTGGGCGGGCTCTACCAGTCGGTCAAGGGCGACGAGGCGCCGCGCGGGCTCTTGCGCGAGGACGTGCGCGACGCCGGGGCGCTGGAGGGCTTCGCCAATCACGACTACGTCGAGCCCGAGCTGTTCCAGCAGCTACTCGAGGAGGCCGGGGAGCGGGCGGCCGAGTTCTCCGGGCGTATGAAGGTGGGGGACGTCGTCCACGATCCGCCGGACGGCGAATGCCCCTCGTGGTGCCGCTGGCACGGGGTCTGCCGGGTGGCGAACCCGTGAGCGCACTCACCGTCGAGCTGAGCGAGCAGCAGCGGGTCGCAGTCGAGGCGCGCGGCGAGGTCGTCGTGGCGGCAGGCGCGGGCACGGGCAAGACGACGCTCGTGATCGAGCGCGTGCGCGCCGCGCTGGAGCTGGGCACGGCGCCGGAGCGCGTCCTCGTGGTGACCTACACCGACGCGGCTGCGCGCGAGCTCGCCCTGCGGCTGGAGCGGGCGCTCCCTGCAGGGGCGGACTCGGCTCGGCCCCAGGTCGGCACGATCCACGGCCTCGCCGCGCGGCTGCTGCGCGAGTATGCCGCCGAAGCGGGCCTGCCCGCCGATCTCCGTGTGCTCGACGAGGCCGAGGCCCTCGTGCTCTCGGAGGCCGCGTTCGGCGATGCGATCGGGCGCGAGCCCCGCGTCGCGGCGTCCGTCGTCCTCGATCTGCTCGGCGAGTACGGCGTCGACGGCTCGCGCGCGCTGATTCGCAGCCTCGATGCGCGGCTGCGCGCGGCCGGCGCTGCCGCCCCGCGCCTGCCGGCCGCGCCCGGGGGCCCGTCGCTGCTGGCGCCGCTGCTGGCGGCCGCCCGGGCCGCGAGCGCCGCACTTGCGGGCGACGATCGCCCGCAGGCGGCCAAGGACCTGCGCCGGCTGGCGCGCATCGAGGCGCTGCTGGCGGGGACGCCCAGCGACCGCGAGCTGCTCACGCTCGAGGCTCCCAGGGGCGAGGCCGCGGGTGAGGTGGGGGAGCTGCTCGACGCGGCGCAGGAGGAGGCGCGCGCCCGCCTGGAGCACGAGGTGGGAGGTGCGGTCACCGCTCTGCTGGAGCGCTATCGCGAGGCCTACCGAGCGCGCAAGGACGCCGAGCTGGCACTCGACTTCGACGATCTGCAGGAGCGTGCCTGCGAGCTGCTGGAGCGGCCGCAGATCGGAGACGAGGTGCGCGAGCGCTTCGATCTCGTGCTCGTCGACGAGTTCCAGGACACGAACGGCCTGCAGTGCAGGCTGCTCGATGCGATCGCGGGGCCCGCCTGCCAGCGCGTCTACGTCGGCGACGCCTGCCAGTCCATCTACCGCTTCCGCTACGCCGACGTCGAGCTGTTCCGCGCGCGCGGGGAGCGCGCCGAGGTGCGCCTTCCGCTGACCGGAAGCTACCGCTCCCGCCCTGAGCTGCTAGCGGTGATCGGGCACGTCTTCGGCCAGCGCTTCGACGAGCGCGACTTCGAGCCGCCGCACGCGCTGCGCACGGTGCAGCCGATGGACGACCCGGCGGTCGAGCTGCACCTGGTGGCGGCCGGAGAGGGCGCGGCTCGCGCGGCGCCGGCGCGCGAGCTCGAGGCGGGCGCCCTGGCACGCCGCCTGCGCGAGCTCGTCGACGGCGGGGTGCTCCCGGGCGAGATCGCCGTGCTGCTGCGCTCCGCGCGCGACGCCTCGACGTACGCCGCTGCGCTGGAGCGGGTGGGGCTGGTGGCGCGCAGCCAACTCGGCCGCGGCTTCTACCGCTCGCAGCAGGTGCGCGATCTCTGCGCCTACCTCGCGCTGCTGCGCAATCGCTTCGACGACCACGCCCTACTGGTCGTGCTCGCCTCGCCGCTCGTCGGCGTCTCCAACGACGGGCTCTCGGCGCTGCGGGCCTCTGCCCAGCGCGCGCTCTACTGGCCAATCGAGCTCGGGCAGCTGGAGGGCATGCCGGAGCGGGACCGCGCGCTCGTCGATCGCTTCAAGGAGCTCTACGACGGCCTCGTGCGGGCGGGCGGCGAGCTCGGGCTCTCGGCGCTGCTGGAGCGGATCGTGGCCGAGCACGACTACGAGCTCGCCTGCCTGACCGCGCCCGACGGCGAGCGCCGCTTCGGCAACGTGCGCAAGCTCGTGCGGGCCGCGCGGCGCTATGAGCAGGATCGGGGTCCCGACCTGACGGGGTTCGTCGAGCAGATGCGCCTGTGCGACGCGCGCGATCTCAGCGAGGCGGACGCGCCGCCGGGCGGGGAGGACGCGGTCGCGCTCATGACGATCCACGCCGCCAAGGGCCTCGAGTTCCCCGTGGTGTGCGTGCCCGACCTGTCGCGCTCGACCCCCGGGGAGACCGGATCCGTCGCGGTCGGGCCCGACGGCGAGCTCGGCCTGCGCCTGCGCGACGCGCGCGGCAAAGCGCAGGACGGCCCCGTCTATGCCCGGCTCGCGGCGGCGGGCAAAGCCGCGGAGGAGGCCGAGGGCGACCGCGTCGCCTACGTCGCCTGGACGCGCGCACGTGACCGCCTGCTGCTCGGCGGCTGGCTGGGAGGGCGCCGCGGCGAGCTGCAGCGCGTGCTCGGCCAGCTCGGCATCGTGGGCGCGGCCCTGGAGCCGGGCGTGACGGATGCCCAGGTCGCGGGCGAGCGGGTGCGCGTGTATGTCCACAGCGCTGATGACGTGCAGGCCGTGCCCGCCCCGCCGCCGGCCGAGCCCGAGCAGCCGGAGCTCCCCGCCGAGGGCCAGCTGAGCCTCTTCGACGTGACACCTGTGAGCGCCCCGCCCGCCGACGGCACACCGCCTCCGGAGCCGCTCGCGCCCCTGCCCGCGGCGGCGCTGCACGTCCCGCGCGCGCTCTCCTACAGCGCCCTCGCTCTGCACGATCGCTGCGGCTTCTCCTACTACGCGCAGCGGGTGATCGGCCTGCGGCCCCCGCTCGCAACGGGCGGGCCGCTGCGCGGCGCGCAACTCGGCGACGCGGTGCACCGTGCCGTGGCCGCCGGCCTCGAGCTCGCCACCGCGGAGCTCGGGCCGGAGGATCGCGCAACGGTCGAGGGCCTCGTCTCGGCCTGGGAGCGGTCATCGCTCTCGGCGCGCATGCGCGCCACCGGAACGGTCGCACACGAGCTGCCGTTCGCCTTCTGCGAGGACGACGTCGTGCTGCGCGGCTCGCTCGACGTCTGCGTGCGCGACGCGGAGGGAGCCTTGCTGGTGGCCGACCTCAAGACGACGGCGCTCGGCGGGCGCGAGCCCGAGGCCGTGGCCGAGGGCGAGTACGTCCTGCAACGGGCGATCTACGCGCTGGCGGCCCTGCGCGCGGGAGCGCCGGCGGCCGAGATCGCGTTCTGCTTCCTCGAGCGCCCCGAGGAGACCGTAAGCCGTCGCTACATGCAGACGGATGTCGACTGGCTGGCCGCCGAGGTGCAGGCGGCCATCGCGAGGCTGCGCACGTCGACCTTCACGGCTCGTGCGGGAGCCCACTGCGCGACCTGCCCGGCGCTCGACCGCCTCTGTCCTGCGCCCGGCTGGCAACGGGAGACCGCATGAGCCGCCTGACTCCGGCCTCGCCGCCCGAGCGGCGCGTGCGGGCGATCCTCCTCCGCCTGCGCAAGGAGTATCCCGGGGCTCGCACGTCGCTCGACTTCAGTACGCCGTGGGAGCTGCTCGTGGCGACGATCCTCTCGGCGCAGTCCACGGACGTGCGCGTCAACATGGTCACCCCCGAGCTGTTCCGGCGCTATCCCGATCCTCAGGCCTTCGCCGACGCCGACGAGGGCGAGATCGCCAAGGCGATCTTCCAGACGGGCTTCCACAACCAGAAGGCGCGCGCGCTGCGGGGTACCGCGCTGGCGGTGCTGAAGCGTCACGGGGGCAGGGTGCCACGCAGCACCGAGCAACTGGTGCGCCTACCGGGCGTGGGGCGCAAGACCGCCGCGGTCGTCAGCGGCAATGCCTTCGGCCGGCGCGAGGGCATCGCCGTCGACACGCATGTGGGCCGCCTGAGCCGCCGGCTCGGCCTGACCAGCGAGACGGATCCCGAAAAAGCCGAACGCGACCTCATGCAGATCGTGCCGCGCTCGGCCTGGGTCGAGTGGTCGCACCTGCTGATCTACCACGGCCGTGCGGTGTGCATCTCGCGCTCGCCGCGCTGCCCGGAATGCGTGCTGCTCGACCTCTGCCCGGAAGGGCAGGAGCGCGTCGGTCACACGTCACCCTCTGGGCGCAGTTCGTGACGGACACGAGGCAGCGGGCCCGCCTAGTCTCGCAGGTATGGATCGTCTCGACCTCGAGCTCTACGCCGACCGCCTCGCACGGCACGCGTCGCGCCTCGCGGACGAGCTCGCGGCCGCCCGCCTGCGGCTGACCTGGGCCGAGCTCGAGCGGGACGCCCGGGAGGAGCTGGGGGCCGGGCGGTCGCTCCTGCTCGAATCGCTCGGGGTGCTCGCGCAGGTCGACGCGAGCGGGGCGGACGATGCGCTGCTGAAGCGCCGTCTCGAGCAGTTGGAGGCGCTCGCTGCGCTGCAGGTCTACGTCGAGCGGGCGATCACTTCGCTGTGACGTCGAACACCATGCCCTTGGCTTCGTGCGAGTCGGGCGTGCCGGCGAAGAGCGAGCAGAACAGCTTCACGGGGCCGGCCGAGACGTCGACGTCGAGCACCGCGTCGGCGCCCGATGCGAGCGGGACCGTGTGCAGCACCCCCTGCGCGTCCACGACCGCGAGGTTGTGGTCGTCCATCCCGCGGTTGTAGACGTGAATCTGGAGCCTGCCGGCCGCGACCTGCAGGTGCGTGCCGCGCATGCCCCATTCGAACTCGTCCACGGCGATCGTCTGCGGCAGCGCCGCAGGAGCCGGAGCCGGAGGAACGTGCAGGCGGTGCAGGCGCCCGCCGGCCGACCCCGCCACTCCCGGTGCTGCTGTGAGGGCGAGCACCAGGAGGGCGAGGAGGGTCGGTCGTCGAGCCACGGCGAAGGCGCTTACGCAGCCTTCGTGAGGGTGGTGCCGCCGTCAAAGCGCGCGACGCCCGGGAACGGGCCGCCCGGCAGGATGGCCGCCGGGTCGCCGCCCAGCCACTCGGAGATGAGCGACTGGTAGACGGTGCGGAAGTCGGTCTTGACGACGAGGTCGCCGTCCTGGTTGACGTTCACGCCGGGGTGCTCGCCGGCGAGGCCGCCCTTGACGGCCGAGCCGCTCAGCATGATCGGGCCGCCCGAGCCGTGGTCGGTGCCCTTGGAGTCGGACTCCCCGAGGCGACGGCCGAACTCGGAGAACACCATCGTGACCACGTTCTGCTCGACGCCGCGCACGGTGAGATCCGCCTTGAAGGCGGCCAGGGCACGCGAGAGCGTGGTCAGCTGCGGATCCTGGCCGGCGAGCTGGTCGCCGTGCGTGTCGAAGCTGCCCCAGTCGATCGTGACGACGCGCGTGCCGAGGCCGGCGGAGAGCAACGTGGCAGCCAGCTGCAGCTTCTGCGAGAGCCCGCTGTTGGGCGGATACCCGGGAGAGGGCGCACCGGCGGGGATGCTCGTGAGGCGGTTGGCCACATCGACGGTGAGCCCCCACATGCCGCGCGAGCGTCCCAGCGCGTCGTTGCCCGCCCCGAACGGAACGGTGGCGAGCTTGCCGACCTCGCTGTTCACGTCGCCGGTCACGCCGGGGACGCTGAAGCCGACTCCCTGCAGCCCCTCCAGGGCGCACACGGGCGCCTTCGAGGAGCGGATCTGCTTGGAGAGGTTGGAGTCGAGCGAGACTGCCTGAAGCGGGTTCGAGGTCGAGCCGTAGGCGTCCAGCCAGCGGCCCAGCCAGCCCGTCTGCAGCTGCGAAAGGGCGCCGGCGAACCAGTAGTCGCGGCTCTCGAAGTGCGAGCGGTTGGGCGGGTTGTAGTCGGCCGCCGGAATGATCGCCAGGTCGGAGCCGGGGCCGCCGGTGCCGTCGCCATACAGCGTGTCGAAGCCGATGACGTCGCCGTTGCGGTCGGCGCCTGTACCCGAGACGAGCTTGTTCGAGAAGCCCAGGGTGCCGAGCGTGCCGGGCATGACCGTCGTGCCCACGGCGGCGCCCGTGCCGTCGCCGAGCACACGGGCGATGGTGGGGCGCAGCGTCGTGTACGTCGCGAACTCCGGTGCGCTCTGCGGCACGAAGCAGTTGAGCCCGTCGTTGCCGCCGTTGAGGTAGATCACGACGATGCTCTTGCCCATCGGCTCGGCCGCCTGCGCGACGGCCGACTCCCACACGTCCTCGAAGGACAACTGGGTCGCTCCATACACCGCGGCAAAGCCGAGGACGCCGTTGCGCAGCAGTTTCCGCCGCGTCACCCCGGCCGTTCCGGGCTTCCCATCCCGCCAGCCGGAAAGCGCGTCCGCCGGGAACGGCAGCAGCGAATCGGGCTTGAGGTCGGACACGGCGCTGTCGGAGCGTGCGCAGTCGGCGCACTTCAGCGCCTGGATCTCGCTCTGAATCGTCATGTCACATCACCTGTGCGTCTGGGCCCGCGAGCATGAGCGTGCGCAGCATGACCTGGCGGGCGATGCGGTCCTTGCTGGCCTTGACCGAGGCTCGCCCGGCGTAGTCCTGGATGGCCGCACGCGTGCCGGCCGACATCCACGGCGCTCCGACCGCGCCGAAGGCACGGTCGAAGGCCGCCTGAGGCGTCTCGTTGGGCACGTCGAGGACCTTCGCCGGAGAGCCGTTCGGCGCGTTGCCGATGACGTCGCCGATGAACCCGAAGCGCGCCAGCGCGGTGTTCGTGTTGAGCCAGGAGAGACCGCCCTCCCAGCCCGCCACCGTCGGCGGGAAGTAGGGGACCTGACCCATCGAGTCTAGGTAGTCGGCGGGCCCCGAGGCCGTGATACCGAGAGTGAGCGCACGCAGCGCGCCGCTCACGAAGACGACCGGCGGCTTGATCATGTTCGGCTCGTCGATCGACTCGAACAGCTGCGGGTTCGTGAGGATCGCGCGCACCAGCGGCTTCAGCTTGCGGCCGCTCGCCACGTAGTCGGAGGAGAGCGCCTGCAGCGTCGCCGTCGACGGCGGCGTGGGCATGAACTCGCCCCACAGCTTGTTGACGAGATAGGGCGCGTGGCCGTCCTGGCTGAGAACCAGGTCGACGACGCTGTCGGTGTTGTAGTTGCCGAGCTTGCCGAACACGGACTTGGGCCCGTTGAACCAGCGGCTGGAGTCGAACGACGCCGTCACGCTGTCCGGGTTCTTGTCGTCGATGTACCAGCCCGTGAAGGACTTCGCGAGCTGCGCGACGTCATTCTCGCTGTAGTTCTTGGCGCCCGTGATGGCGTGGTTCACGCCGAGCGTGAAGAGCTCCATGAACTCGCGGCCGTAGTTCTCGTTGGGCCCGCCCTTGACGTTCGACTCGCCGTTCAGGTAGCGCAGCATCGAGGGATCCTTGGACACCTCGAGCGCCATGTCGCGGAACGACACGTCGGGGTTGGTCGCAAGGTCGGCGTACTTGCGCAGCAAGGCGTTCTGGCTCAGGAGCAGCTGCGTCGGCGAGACCGACACGCGTGAGTTGGCCCAGTGCCGGTGCCAGAAGAAGGTCATGCGCTCGACCAGCGGGTTGCTCGTTCGCACCATGCGGTCGACCCACTGGAGCACGAGATCCGTGTCGTTGCCGGTCGGATCGAGCGCCTTGCCGTTGTTCGTTGGATCGGACCCGACGAGCGCGCCCTGCGGCGTGTTCAGGAGCGAGTCGACGGCCTCGTCGACCGGCTTGCCGATCCAGGTCGCGCGGTCGCCGGCGCTCGGCCCGAAGCCTGCGCGCCAGAACAGGCGGTCGACCATGGCCTGCGACATCGCCGTCGGCGAGCCGTTGAAGGCGCTGGCGGGCGGGACGTGCAGGCGATGACGCCGCGTCTTGACACTGCGGGCCTTGGCCGGCTTGTGGTGCGCCTTGTGTGGCTTCTTCTTCGTGGCCGTCATCGGCTACTCCCCCTCGACGAGGCTCTCATGGCTGCGGATGCCTACCTGCACGCGCCGCGAACGAACGCCTTGAACGCGGCTCCGGCCGCACCCGAGCGCGGCACACGGAAGTCGCCGGTGCTGTCCTTGACGTCGTACCAGACGACCCCGGAGAGCTTCGGCATGGTCTTGCCCAGCTGGCCGAGCGCGCCGATCCAGGCGCCCTCGTCACCGCCGCGGGCGGTGGAGCCGGTCTCGGAGATCCAGAACGCCTTCTTGGCCAGCTTCTGGATCGTGCCGTAGGCCGGTGCGAACAGATCCGCCGGCGCCGTCCAGGTGAGTCCCTGGGCATTGCCGAAGTTGTAGGCGTCGGCGCCCACCAGATCGACCTGCTTGGCGCCCGGGAAGTACACCGACAGCGCGTTGGTCTTGACGTCGGGCACGCTGCGCGCGTACACGCTCCAGAGCAGCCTGACCTTGTGCCCCCCGGCCTTGAGCAGCACCTTGCGCACGTGCTTCCAGGCGCTGACGTAGTCGCCGGGGCGGTTGCCGTTGACGCTGCCGGACCACGCGTACCACGGCGTGTTCGGGTCGGGCATCGGCCGCACGATCGCCCCGTGCTTGAGCGTCTTGATCTGCTTGCCGAGCGCAATCAGGTCGGCGTCGAACTTGCCGGCGGCGATCGCGCTGAGGCGGTAGCCGGGGGCCTTGGCGGTGTCCTTGCCCGCGTCGGGCAGCCAGCTGATCAGCAGCTTCACGCCCTTCGTGCGCGCGAGCTTGATCAGCTTGGGGTCGAGGCCGTGGCCGACGGTCAGATAGGTCGAGACGGTCTTGACGTTCTTCCCTGCCTTCTTCTGGAGGGCGGGCAGCGTCTTGGCCGGCTGATCCTGGTAGACGCCGACGTTGACGCAGGCCATGGCCGTCGAGGCGCTGAGCGCGAGCGCGCCCGCAGCGACGCACAGCGATCGGGACAGGCGGTTCACTTCTTTACCTCCAGAGTGAGCGTGCTCTTGGATCGCGCCTTGCCGATCGGGGCGCTGCCGGTGACGGTCACGGTGAACTTCCCGGCCTTCCGAAGGTTCTTTGGCTTCTTCGGGATGGTGAGCGTCACAGTCACGTTACGGCGGACCGCGCTGAGCGGCTTGTCGACGAAGGCGAGCTCCTTCTTGCCGCGCGAGAGCGCCACGTGCACGGTGCCCATGCCGTCTGCCAGGAAGCGGATCGGCACGCGCCACTTCTTCTTGCGCAGCGGATTCAGCTTCTTCTTCAGCTTGGAGACGCCGAGCGTGACCTGCGGCGCGTCCGTACAGGCCTGCGTGTCGGACGGCGGCGCCATGTAGCCGACGGGCCCCACCGGGTCGCTCTGCCAGCCGACGCCGCTGTGGAACCCGGCCAGCGTGTAGTCGGTCTGGACGCAGGCCGCGACCTTCGGCAGCGCGACGCCGCTCGTCTTGGTCGTCAGGAGCAGCTTGGCGGGAGCGCCGGCGACGCTCGCGAACACTCGATAGCCCTCCGCGTCCGGCGCATTCGGCGTGAATGCGAGCGTTTGCGTCTTCGTGATCGAGAGTCCCGTGGGCGCGGCCTCGTCCTGCTGTGGCCCGTCGGCGCCGTTGGGGACGCCCTGGCCGCCCGTGGAATCGACGAGTTGCAGCAGGATCAGGGAGGGCAGCTGGGCCCACACGCGCACGCGCCCGCCGTCGCCGCCGCGGCCCTGCGGCCCGTTCTGCACGCCCGCGTTGCCGCCGGTGCCCCCGCCGCTGAGGACGCCGGTGGACGACGCGATGGACTGGACGACCAGCTCGATCGCGCCGCCGTTGCCACCCGGTGCGCCCGCGGGGCCGCCCGAGCTGCCCGCGCCGCCTTCGGAGCGCAGCCGCCCGCCCAGCGTGAGCGGGCCGTGCGTGCTCAGCAGCATCGGGCCGCCGGCGCCGCCGGCGCCGCCGTTGGCGCCGGCCGCCCCGGAGGTGTCGATGGATCCGCCCACGAGGAGCGCGGTCTGGGAGAGCAAGGTCACGCTGCCTCCCGGGGCACTCAGATTTTCTCCCAGCGCCGCGATCGGCCCGGTCGTGACGCGGTCTCCGGAGATCGAGACGGCTCCGCCGGGCCCGCCGCCTCCGAGTACCCGGCCGCTACCACCATGCGCCGAGACGGCCCCGACTCCGACGGCGGCGGTGGCCTTGATCGCGACCGGCCCTCCGGC
Source organism: Gaiellales bacterium (assembly GCA_035696365.1). Classification (GTDB taxonomy): domain Bacteria; phylum Actinomycetota; class Thermoleophilia; order Gaiellales; family JALYLC01; genus JALYLC01. The sequence goes on from DASRQS010000128.1 coordinate 92,031, forward strand.
TTCCCCGCTCCCGTTGGCCGGATCGAGCGTGGCGTCGCCCGCGTCGGTCGTCACGGCGCCGATCGCAACGGAGCCGGCGGTGACCGTGACTGCGCCGCCGTGCCTGCCCACCTGCGGGCTTCCCGCCCCGGCCGTGTTGATCGCCCCGGCGCTCGCAACGGCACCCGCCGTCAGTGCGACGCTGCCGCCCGCGCCCGAGTAGAGGTTCGTGCTGCCGCCGCCCTGGGAGCTGACCGAGCCGGCGAACACGGAGCCGGCCGCGGTCATGGAGATCCCCGCGCCGTCGCTGCCGTAGCCGCTGGTGGAGACGTCGCCGGAGGCGTTCACCGGGCCGGAGACGATGATCGAGCCGCGCGCCGCGAGTGCGATGCCGCCGGGCACGCCGGCGGAGGCGTCGACGCCACGCCCGGAGCTCGAGTCGATGCCGCCCGAGATGCGGATCTCCCCGCCGGACACGCGCACGTCGCCGCCGGCTCCGCCCTGCACCGCACCCGCGCCGACCATGTCGCGGCCCGCGCTCGAGATGGCGCCGAGCACGTTCACGTCGCCGGCGCTGGAGGCGAGGTCGACCACGGCGCCGCTGGCGGACGGATCCACTCCCGCGTTCGAGACATCGCCGCCGATCGAGACGCCGCCCGCTCCGTGCACGGTGATCGCCGCCCCCGGCGCATGGATGTTCTGCGTGACCACGAGCCCGGGCGAGACGATGGCGACGCCGCCCGAGAGCGCCAGCGTGCCGGCCGTCTCGATGCCGCCGCCGAGCGACACGCGCGCAGCGCGGATCGAGAGCGAGCCGCCGGCCCGGTTGGTGCCGACGCCGCCGCGCAGGTCGATCGCGGGCGAGATGGCCACGCCGCCAGAGGCCGTGATTGCGAGGGAGCGGCCGTTGGTGCAGCCGTTCGCGTTCCCTCCGACGTCGCAGGTCTGCAGTTGCGCATCGGGGCCGATGAAGACGTCGGTGGCGGTGATCGACGTGTCGGCCGCCAGGCGCACGACGCCGTCGAGATAGAGCAGCCCGAAGCTGGGCGATCCGCCGAGCGTCACAGGCGTGTCGCCGCTGAGCTGGATCAGGTCGTCTGCCTGCGCTGCGGGCACGGCCACCAGGCCGAGCGCGCCGAGCACGAGCACCAGGCCCAAACGCAGGAATGTGAGCTTGGCGGGAAACGATGCATCCACCTGCAAAGAGTGGGTCGATTCGCCGGCATCGCCATCACCCGTTTGGAGATCGGTCCTGCGACCCGCCGGAAACTCCACCTATCTCGGGGGTCGGGTATCCCACATCCGAGGTGGACGACGTCAGTCGTCGAACGTGGCCGCGGTGGCGTGCGGGGCGATGCACGCAAGCAGACCGCCGTCGTCGTCATAGGCGGGGAACAGGTCGGCGCGCACGAGCTTGACGATGCCGGCGCGGTGCGTGAGCTCGAGCGTCTGGTCGAGCTTGCGGACGCCCCACTCGAGCACGGTCTTGACGGGGTCCTGGCCGTCGGGGCTGTGCAGCGTGAGCGCCTCGCGCAAGTCCTTGCCGATCAGCTCGCCCTCCTGGAAGCCGGTCAGCTCGAACACGCCCTTGCCGACGGCCAGGATGCGCGCGTCGCGATCGCAGGCGAGCATGCCGGCGTCGGGGCCTGGGTAGAAGTCGTCGAGCAACTCGAAGATGAAGCCGAAGCCGCAACGAGTGCAGCCGACGGCCTGGTGCGTAAGGCCGTCGCGTCCATCGGAGTCCATCGAACGCAGGCCGCAATTGGGGCAGATGAAGTACGCCATATCGCACTGAAGAGTACGTGCGAGCGGCGTTTTGGATCACCTACATGCGCGCTGTGAATTCAGTGCTCGCCGTGCGTCAGCCAGCGCTCGGCGTCGAGCGCCGCCATGCAGCCGGAGCCGGCCGCCGTGATGGCCTGCCGGTAGATGTGATCGGCGACGTCGCCTGCCGCGAACACACCCTCGATCTTGGTGCGCGTCGAGCCCGGCTCGACGATCAGATAGCCGTTCTCGTCCATCTCGAGAATGCCGCGGAAGAGCTCCGTGTTGGGCGTGTGCCCGATCGCCACGAAGAAGCCGTCGGAGTCCTCGACGCGCTCCTCGCCGGTGACCGTGTTGCGCAGCCGGGCGCCCGTCACGCGGCCGGCGTCGGCGCCGAGAACCTCGTCCACCACGTACGGCGTGAGGACGGAGAGGTTGGGCTTGGCGCGCGCGTAGTCCTGCATGATCTTGGAGCCGCGCAGCTCGTCGCGCCGGTGCACGAGCACGACGTCCTTGGCGAACTTGGTGAGGTAGGTCGCCTCCTCGAGCGCGGAGTCTCCGCCGCCGACGACGAGCACCCTCTTGCCGGGGAAGAAGGCGGCGTCACAGGTGGCGCAGTAGCTCACACCGCGCGCCTGCAGGGCCTGCTCACTGGCCAGGCCGAGCTGCCGGGCCGAGGCGCCGGTGGCGACGATGACCGCGCGCGCGTGGTAGTCCTGGGCGCCGACCGAGACCTTGAACGGGCGCTTGCTGAAGTCGACCGACGTCACGTCGTCGGTGATGAACTCGGTGCCGAAGCGCTCGGCTTGCTCGCGGAAGCGGACCATGAGATCGGGGCCGAGCACGCCCTCTGGGAAACCGGGATAATTCTCGACGTCGGAGGTGATCATCAGCTGCCCGCCGGCCTCGAAGCCCTCGATGCAGAGCGGGTGCAGATTGGCACGCGACGCGTAGACGGCGGCCGTCAGGCCTGCGCAGGCGCCGCCGATGATGATGAGCTCACGAACGTCGTTCATGGCCCCGAGCGTAGAACATCGCCCCTCACGCCGTCGCCGGACGCAAGCGGCGGCGGGAAGGGCCCGCGCAGGCGCCGCAGAGGGCCCCGCCGGAGGAGGTGCGGCATCGCGATCCAGGCGATGGCCGCATAGGCCGCGCCGATCACGATGTCGACGACGTAGTGGTCGCCCAGATAGACCACCGTGAACCACATCCCGAGCGTGTACGGCGCGGCCCAGAGGCCCTTCCGGCCCCGCCAGGCGACGGCGAAGAGCAGCACGAGCAGGGCGTAGGCGGCATGCAGCGACGGCACCGCGGCGACGGGGTTCGGCAGCAGATTCGCCTCGATCCACGACTTGGAGGTCGAGACGGGCGAGTTGCCGCCCTCGATGTAGCCGATGCGCGCGACGTGGGGGAGCAGCCCGTGCTTCGAGGCGAGCCACGGCGGGGCCGCCGGAAAGACCAGGAATGTCAGGGCGCCCGCGAAGGAGACGGCCACCAGCGTCGCCGCGGCGCGGTAGAAGACATCGCGACGCTCGAGCCAGATCAGGAAGAGCAGCGTGGGGGGCACGATGAAGTGGAGGCGGTCGAGCAGCGAGAGCGCGTGGTCGTACCACTCCAGGTGCCCGTGCCAGAACCAGTCCTGCAGCCGGATCGTGGGCACCTGACCGAGGCCGATCCAGCGGTCGAGCGTGAGCATCGGCTCATAGAAGGGGTGCGGATGCAGCGTGTGCGCGAGGCCACGCGCCTCCTCGTACAACAGCATGAGCACGATGAACGGCAGGAAGTCGCGCACGTACGCGCGCCCGACGCCGAGCGCCATGGCCGGCACGAGCAAGATCAGGAAGTAGCGGTCCGCCGAGAGGAAAACGCCCTTGACGAGGATCATCCCGCCGAGCCCCGCGAGGTAGCCGAGCACCAGCGTCGCTACGCGCCGACGCGTCCACAGCCCGGGGTCGCGCGCCGCCTGCACCGAGGGATCCTAGTCGGCCAAGTGGCACTCGCCGTCAGTGCCACTTGGAAGCTCGAACGAAACGAACTCGCCAGGGACCTTGGTCATTTTGTGAGAGCTTCCTTGGCCGTATCTCCCCAACGGCCTGCTGCAAGACTTCCCTCGTGGCGACGATGCGCGCAGCGGTGGCGGAGCGCCCCGACGGCCCGGACGGGCTCGTCGTGCGGGAGGTCCCGCGGCCGGAGCCGAGGGCGGGCTTGGCGCTCGTCCGCGTCGAAGCCTTCGGACTCAATCGCTCCGAGTACATGACGCTGCGGGGCTGGTCGGGGCCGGAGGTGACGTTCCCGCGCATCCTCGGCATCGAGTGCGTCGGCGTCGTCGAGGCCGTGGCCGACGGCTCCGCGGTCGCGCGCGGCACGACTGTCGCCGCGGTCATGGGAGGCATGGGGCGCGCCTTCGACGGCGGCTACGCGGAGTACGCGCTGCTGCCGGAGCGCCAGTTGATGACGGTCGAGACGAGCCTGCCGTGGGACGTGCTCGGAGCGCTGCCGGAGACGTTCATCACGGCCGCCGGATCGCTCGACACCCTCTCGCTGGCCGCCGGCCGGACGCTGCTGGTGCGCGGCGCCACCTCCTCGGTCGGGCTCGCCTGTCTGGAGCTCGCTCGCGCAGCAGGCCTGCGCGCATTCGCCACGACGCGCAGCGAGGCCAAGCTGCCGGCGCTGTGCGCGCGAGGTGCGATCGCCACCGTGCTGGAGGGCGAGCGCTTCGCCGAGCGCGCACGCCAGGTCCTGCCCGGTGGAACGGCTGACGCGGTGGTGGATCTGATCGGCGGCAGGGCCGTGCTCGACTCGCTCGCGCTGGTGCCGCGCGGAGGGATCGTCTGCAACTCGGGGCTGCTCGGCGGCGAGTGGGTGATCGACGACTTCGAGCCCATCGCGAGCATCCCGTCGGGGCGCAAGCTGACGAACTACCAGTCCAGCGAGGCCGCCGATGCGAGCGTGGGCGGGCCGTTGCTGCAGGCGGTCGTCGAGCAGGTCGAGCGCGGAACAGTCGACCCCGGCATCGACACGGTCTACTCGCTGGACGAGATTGCCGACGCCCACCGCCGCATGGCCGCGGGCGCGGCGACCGGCAAGCTCGTCGTCGTCACGGGACGCGGGTGACCCGGCGCGTAGACTGATCGCGTGCTCGAGCGGCTGTTTGCGGCAGGCGGGCCGCTCGCCCGCGCGCACCCGGCGTACCGCGAGCGGCCGGCGCAGCTCGTCATGGCGCAAGGCGTCGAGGACGTGCTCGCGCGTGGCGGCACGCTCGTCTGCGAGGCGGGGACAGGAACGGGGAAGAGTCTCGGCTATCTCGTGCCCGCGGCGCTCTCGGGGCGGCGCGTCGTCGTCTCGACGGCCACGCTCGCGCTGCAATCGCAGCTGCTGCGGGACGATCTCCCGCTGGCAGCGGCAGCGCGCGGCAAGCCGATCCGAGCCGAGCTGCTCAAGGGCCGATCCAACTACGCCTGCCGCCGAATGGTCGTGCAGCTCGGCATGCGCCTCTTCGACCCCATGCACGGCGAGGCGCTGGAGCGCCTGCGGCCGTGGCTCGATGCGACGAGCACGGGTGACCGCGCCGAGCTCGATCACGAGCCGCCCGCGGGCGCCTGGGCGGAGGTGGCCGTCGGCCCGGAGCGCTGTCTGGGAGCGCGCTGCACGTTCTCGGCCACGTGCTTCGCCGAGGAGGCGCGCGAGCGCGCGGCCGACGCGGACGTGATCATCGTCAACCACGCGCTCTACTTCGCCGACCTCGGGCTCCGCATCGCCTCCGACGGCGCGATCGGGGTGCTGCCCGAGCATGACGCGGTCGTCTTCGACGAGGCCCACGAGCTGGAGGACGCCGCGGCCGAATGGCTCGGCGCGCGGCTCTCGCTGCGCGACGTCACGGGCTTGCGGCGCGACTGCGAGCGGGCCTGCCGTCTCGACAATGCCACCGCGCCCGCCCGGCTGCTGCACGAGCTCGAGAGTGCGGCCAACCACCTCTTCGCGCGCCTGCCGCCCGCGCGGGGGCGCACGCGCCTGGCCGAGTCCGAGCTGCGCGATCTCGCCCCCCGGGAGGCGGCGAGCGTGCGCCATGCGCTCGGTAGCCTGACGGCCCGCCTGGGCGGCATGGGGGAGGAGCGCGACGTGATCGCGCGACGCGCCGAGCGCCTTCGCGTCGCGCTCGACGCCTGCCTCGGCGCCAACCCCGAGGAGGCGGTCGTCTGGAGCGAGCGCGGCGGCGCCGGACCGGAGCTGCGCTCGGCGCCCATCTCGGTCGCACCGCTCCTGCGCGAGCACCTCTGGGGCCGCCTACACGCCGCCGTGCTCACCTCGGCAACGCTCTCACTCGACGGCGACCTCTCGTTCACGCGCGCGCGCCTCGGCCTCGCGGGCGCGAAGGAGCTGGTGCTGGCGTCGCCCTTCGATGTCCAGTCCCAAGCGCTCCTCTACCTGCCGCGCGATGCGCCCGACCCGCGCGCGGCCGGCTGGGATCAGGCGATCGCCGACCACATCGTCGCGATCGTGCGCGCCAGTGAAGGGCGAGCCCTGTGCCTCTTCACGAGCTGGCGTGCGCTCGAGGCCGTGCGCCGGCTGGTCGCCGAGGGGCTCGCGGCCTATCCGCTGCTGGTGCAGGGCGAGGCGCCGCGGGAGCGGTTGCTCGAGGCCTTCCGGGCCGACGTGCACTCCGTCCTGCTGGCCACGCAGAGCTTCTGGCAGGGCGTCGACGTGCGTGGCGAGGCGTGCTCCTGCGTGATCATCGATCGCCTGCCCTTCGCGGTCCCGAGCGATCCGCTGGTGGCCGGCCGCTGCGAGCAGATCGTGCGCGACGGAGGGTCGGCCTTCGGCGATTACGCGCTGCCCCAGGCCGCGCTCATGTTGCGGCAGGGGTTCGGCCGGCTGCTGCGCTCGCACGAGGACCGTGGTGTCGTGGCGGTACTCGACGGCCGGCTCAGCACGGCGCGCTACGCGGAGCCGCTGCTCGCGGCCCTGCCGGCCGTCCCGCGCGCGCACGAGATCGGCGCCGTCGAGGCCTTCTTCGGCCGGTCGATCGAGTTCGCAGGATGAACTAAGCTGAGGGTTCGTGAGTAAGCGCAAGCTCGAGGCCACGCGCCGGAACCAGGAACGCAAGGCAGCGGCGGGACGCCGCACTCCTCCCGGTTACAAGCGCAGTCGCAACCGCCGCTCGTTCGGCGGTCGTCGCGTGCTGGGCGCGTTCGGAGCGGTGCTCCTCGTCGCCCTGCTGGGCGTCGTGCTCTTCGCGACCAACGTGTTCGGCAGCGACAAGCTCGCCGGCATGAAGTCGCTGGTCAAGAACGGCACCTGCACCGAGACCGAGTTCGCCAAGAGCATGGGGCGCCAGCACACCACGAATCCCAAGACCAAGGTCGTCTACACGCAATCCGACCCGCCGACCTCGGGCAAGCACTACCAGGTGCCCCCGCCGCTCATGATCTACGACGAGCCGGTGCCGCAGTGGATCCTCCTGCACGCCCTCGAGCACGGCAACGTGCTCGTGCAGTACGGCGACAAGGTGTCGGCCAAGGACAAGCTCGCGCTGCGCGCGGCCGTGCTGAGCCACCGTTCGCGCACGCTCATGGCGCCGTACCCGAAGCTTGGCAACCACGTCGTCTACACGGCCTGGCAGCGGATGCTGAGCTGCAAGGGCTTCCAGCAGGACGCGCTGACCGGCGCGCAGGCCAAGTGGGCAGGGCTCAAGGGCATCGCACCGGAGCGCCAGGCGTTCAACACGCCGGGCTCGGGCGTGCTCGCCGGCACCGGCTGGTAGTCCCCGGCGGCAGGCGCCGAGTCGACGTGCGGCGCCGTCTCCCTCGTCTATCTAGAACGCGGCGAGCGCGAGCCGCAGCAGCGCCGGCTTCTCTGCCAGCGGCGGGTACGTGACGAGCGGCTGACCGACGTAGCGCCGGTCGACGCGGAAGCGGCGGCGGGACTCGACGCGCCCCTCGCGCAGCTCGAGCGCGCGGCCCTCGGCGATCTCCTCCACGCGCACCTTGCGGCCGGTCGCGCGCGCGACCAGCTCGAGCGGCTCGGCGGTGGATGCGAACAGCACGAACCCGTCTCCGTGACCGAGGCAGAGCGGCCGGGAGGCTCGCCGCGCGAGCGTGAGGCGCCCGCGCTCGCCGTCCCAGAGCACGCCCACGGCTGCGCTGCCGCGCACCTCCGTGAGTGCCTCGGCGATGTCGCCGGTCAGATCGGCCAGCATCGCGATGGCCTCGGAGTCGACCGTGATGTACGGGGTCGAGCGCGGGCGGTCGTGCCGCCGGAAGAGCGCGTCGTCGTTGTCGAGGTGGCCGTTGTGGACGACGACGCTGCGGCCGTAGCGCACCGGGTGGTTGTTGTCGTTGACCGAGGGGACGCCCTTCGTGTACCCGCGCACGTGGAAGATGGCCTCGCCGGCGCTCTCGGGTACAGCCACGTGCTCGACGAACTCTCGCAGCCGCAGCGACTCCTTGTGCACCTCTACTGAGCCGTCAGGCCGGTGATAGCCATAGCCGGTCGCGTCCGTGCCGCGCTCGGCGATGCCTGCCAGCAACAGGCGCGCGAGTGCGGTGCGCTCCAGCCCGACCCCCGGGGCGATCGTGAAGCCGGCGATTCCGCACATGGACCTCAGGGTAGCTGCGAGGGCCCCGATCGAGCGAAGGTGAATCGTTTCAGGGGTCGCGGCCGAGCGCGTCGTCGAGGCTCAGACGGCGCGACACGGGCAGGAGCAGCAACAGCGCGGAGAGCGCGAGGAGCATCAGGTACCCGTACAGCCACTCGCCGGGTGCGTTGGCGAGGAAGAGCGTCATCACGATCGCCTGAAGGAGCCCGAAGGCCGCTCCGAGCCGGGTCAGGATGCCGAAAACGAGCGACAGGCCCGTGAACAGGCCCACGAAGAACAGCAGCCAGCCCACGACGGTCATGTGCGGCACGAGGACGTCGCCGACGAGACTGCGCAGGGCTGGCGTGAGCGCGTGGTGGCGGGCGATCTCGAACGTGCGCGGAAGGCCCCAGTAGTTGCCCTTGCCGAAGTCGGGCGGGAGCCTCCAGAGTAGGTTGACGAGCCAGAACACACCCATGAAGACGCGTACGCCGGCGAGGGTCAGCAGCACGCGCTCGCGCTCGTCCATTCGCTCCACGCTAGCAGGGTGGGAGAATCGTGATGCTGGTCGGGATCGGCCACGCGGCGGGGCGCTTCCGGGCGTAGACTGGTCGCCGCCCGGGTGGTGGAACTGGTCAGACACGGCCGGCTTAAACCCGGCTGCCTTCGGGCATGCGGGTTCGAGTCCCGCCCCGGGCACTCAGGTGCGTGAACGGCTCAGGCGCGGGCGGCGGCCAGCAGGGCGGAGCCGTGCATGATGTCGCGCTCGGAGACGGTCGCCTCGGCGAGGCCGAAGCGATCGAGCACGCGGCCGAGCACCACCAGGCCGGCCACGATCACGGGTGCGCGGGCGGGCTGCAGGCCCGGCACGGCGCGGCGCTCCTCGAGGGTCATCGCGGCCAGGCGCCGCTCGAGCGCTCGCGTCTGCTCGCGCGTGATGCGGGCGCCGTGGACGGCATCGATGTCGTAGGAGCCATGCTGGATCGCGGCCAGCGTCGTGGCCGTGCCTGCGACGGCGATCGCACCGCGCGTCGCGCTCAGCACCTCGTCGGGCACGACCTCGAGCAACTCGGAGACCAGCGCGCCGCAGGCCTCGAGGTCGCCGGAGGCGATGACGTCCTCGCCCAGGACGCGCTCGGTCATCCGCACGCAGCCGGCCTGCAGCGAGCGCGACCACGCCACGCCGCCGGCGGCGCCGAGCACGAGCTCGGTCGAGCCGCCACCCACATCGACGATGAGCGTGCCGTCGGCCGAGACCGGCTCGCCACCCGGGGGTCGCGAGCAGACGCCGGCGAACGTTGTCGACGCCTCCTGCTCGCCCGAGAGCAGGCGCGGCTCGAAGCCCGTGGCAGCCACGCGGGCCAGGAACTGCTCGCGGTTGGCCGCATCGCGCACGGCACTCGTGGCGACTGCGAGCAGGCGCTCGGACGACTGCTCGCGGGCGCGCGCGGCATACCACTCGAGCGTGTCGGTGACACGGCGCATGGGCGCCTCCGCGAGTGCTCCGGTCGCGTCCACGCCCTCGCCGAGGCGCGTGATCTCGAGCAGTCGCTCGATCTCGGCCACGGAGCCGTCGGAGCTGACGTCCGCCACCAGCAGGCGCGTCGAGTTGGTGCCGATGTCGGCGGCGGCGACGCGCATTCTCGGCATGGTGTCACTTCTTGCATCGGGGCGGGTGCCGCGCTACCATCCGGGCGACGACGCGGGGTGGAGCAGTCCGGTAGCTCGTCGGGCTCATAACCCGAAGGTCGCAGGTTCGAATCCTGCCCCCGCTACTCCGGAGAAGGGCGCGCGCGACGCGGCGCCCTTCTTCTTTTTGGTTTTCGGGCCGGTTCAAGGCTCTCAGGCGTTCTCCGTCGCGCCCGCGCGGATAGGGTGCCCGCATGACCTCACGCGACAGGCTCGCCGGACTGGTGGACGCCACACTCGAGGCGAGCGTGGTCGGGGGCTTCTCGCGCATCGGCCCGTCGGTGCGCGGCCGGGTGGAGCACTGGACCGACCCGCCCTCGCTCGAGGGGCGCGTCTGTCTCGTCACCGGGGCGACTGGCGGGCTCGGGCTCGCGGCCGCCACCAGGATGGGCCACCTCGGGGCCTCGCTGCGCCTGCTCGTACGCGATGCGGAGCGGGGCGAGACGGCCAGGGCCCGGATCGTCGCCGAGACGGGCAACGACGACGTGCGCTGCGAGCTCGCCGACATCTCGCTGCGCCGCTCGGTTCGCGCCTGCGCGCAGCGCCTGCTGGACTCCGGCGAGCCGGTGCACGTGCTCGTGCATAACGCCGGGGTGCTGTCCCCCGAGTGGCGTGAGACCTCGGAGGGCCTGGAACTCACGTTCGCGACCAACGTGCTCGGCCCGCACCTGCTCACACGTTTGCTGCGGGAGCGCCTGGTCGAGAGCGCACGGGCGCGCGTGCTGTTCGTGTCGTCCGGCGACATGTACACGAGCAAGCTGGACGTCGACGACCTGCAGTCGCGCATCGGGTCGTTCGACGGGCGCATGGCCCATGGCCGCAGCAAGCGCGCCGAGGTCGTGCTCGCGGAACGCTGGGCGGAGGAGCTCGCGGGCACGGGTGTCGTCGTGCACGCGATGCATCCAGGCTGGGCCTACACGCCGGGCAGCAAGAGCTCGATCCCCATCCGGCGCGTCATGCGGCCGCTCCTGCGCACGCCCGAGCAGGGGGCCGACACGATCGTCTGGCTCGCGGCCGCAGAGGAGCCGGGCAGGCTGACGGGCCGCTTCTGGTGTGATCGCCACGCACGTGCGACGCATCGCCTAGGGCGCACCCGGGAGACGGCCGAGGATCGCGATCGGCTCTGGCACGAGCTCGAAGCCGTCGCTGCGGGCGCCTCGGCGCGGATATGATTCGGCCTCGCGGCAACGACTGACTAGGAGCGCGCGTGGCTGGTATCACACTCGACGGCGTCAGCAAGGTCTTTGCGGGCGGTGTGCAGGCGGTCGACAACGTCTCGCTGGAGATCGGCGACGGCGAGTTCATGGTCCTGGTCGGCCCGTCCGGGTGTGGCAAGACGACCATCCTGCGCATGGTGGCCGGGCTCGAGGAGGTCACCGACGGCGAGATCGCCATCGGCGACCGCGTCGTGACCGACCTCGCTCCGAAGGATCGCGACATCGCGATGGTGTTCCAGAATTACGCGCTCTACCCGCACATGACGGTCGAGCAGAACCTCGGCTTCGGGCTCAAGCTGCGCAAGACGCCGAAGACGGAGATCAAGCGGCGCGTCGACGACGTCGCCCGTATTCTCGGGCTCGACCCGCTGCTCAAGCGCAAGCCGGCTGCGCTCTCGGGCGGTCAGCGGCAGCGCGTCGCGATGGGCCGCGCGATGGTGCGCGAGCCCCGCGCGTTCCTCATGGACGAGCCGCTCTCGAACCTCGACGCCAAGCTGCGCGTGCAGATGCGCGCCGAGCTCGCCCGGCTGCGCGACCGGCTCAAGACGACGACCGTCTACGTCACGCACGACCAGGTCGAGGCGATGACTCTCGGCGATCGCGTCGCGGTCATGCGCGACGGGGTCCTGCAGCAGTGCGACACGCCGCAGAACCTCTTCAAGCTGCCGGTCAACCTCTTCGTCGCGGCATTCATCGGCTCGCCCGCGATGAACCTCGTCGAGGCGAAGGTCGTGGGCGGCAAGGTCGAGTTCGCCGGCTTCTCGCTGCCTGCGCCGCCGCGCGAGGGCCTCACGGCCTACGAGGGCCGCAGCGTGATCCTCGGTATCCGACCGTCCGACTTCGACGACGCCTCGCTCGGCCGCGACCCCGATCTCCCCACGATCTCGGCCGTGGCGAGCGTGGTCGAGGAGCTCGGCTCCGAGGTGCACGTGCTGTTCGGCGTCGACGCTCCGCCGGTCTCGAGCGACGCCGTGCGCGCCGCCGAGGAGTCCGACGAGGAGGGCGGTGCGCGCCTCATCCACGACGAGGCCGAGCGCTCGTCGTTCACGGCGCGCGTGTCCGCCGCCTCGACGGTGAAGGCCGGCGAGCCGATCACGCTCACGGTCAACTGGCGCGCGATGCACGCCTTCGACCCCGCCACGGGCGAGTCGATCGGCGTTCGCGCGCTGGCCTCCTCCGGCAGCTGAGTCAGCGCCGCGCGTTCAAGTCCGGACTCACGCCTCTGGCAACTGCACGATGCAGTCGATCTCGACCTTGATGCCGCCGGGGAGCGCGCCGACCTGGACGGTCGTACGCGCGGGCCTGGGCTCGTCGAAGAACGACGCGTAGACGCCGTTCATGCCGTCGAAGTCGTTGATGTCTGCCAGGAAGACGCCGCAGCGCACGACGTCGTCGAAGCCGGCATTCGCCAGGGACAGGATGCGCCAGATGTTCTCGAGCGTGATGCGCGTCTCTTCCTCGATGGTGGCCGGCTCGTAACGGCCGTCGACCATCGGGCCCTGGCCCGAGACGAAGAGAAAGCGCCCCTCGGCGATGATCCCGGGGCTGTAGGCCCCGACGGGAGTGGTTCCTTGGACGGGGGTTCGAGTCATGCGCGCCATCGTCGCAGATGCTCGCCGCCCCTGCGAGAATCGGTAAACCGTTCCTCGAGCCCGGAGAGCACATGACCCGCGCAGTCCGTTTTCAGGGGCCCGGCCCCGGCATCCGCATCGGTCGTCTCGAAGACGATGCAGTCTGGGACGCCGGTGCTGCGCCGCCCGTGGGCTTCGCGCCGACGGCAGAGGCCTGGGAACGCGTGCGCGGGGCCTCGGGCGCATGCTTCCGGCTCGACCAAGTCACGCTGCTGGCGCCGGTCGTGCCCCCCAAGCTGATCTGCATCGGCCTCAACTACCGCCTGCACGCCGAGGAGACGGGCGCCTCCATCCCGACCGAGCCCGTCGTGTTCTGCAAGCTGCCGAACTCCTACACCGGGCCCGGCGACGAGATCGTTCTGCCGGTGGACGAGCCGAGCCCCGACTACGAGGCCGAGATGGCGCTCGTCATCGGCACCCGCATACGGCGCGCCGACCGCGCCTCCGCGCGCGCGGCGATCGGCGGCATCACGGCGCTCAACGACGTCTCGGCACGCAAGGCCCAGCGCAGCTCGGGAGGCCAGTTCGTGCGCGGCAAGAGCTTCGACACGTTCGCGCCGCTCGGCCCGTGCATCGCTGACGCGAGCGAGCTCGATCCCAACAACCTCGCCGTGCGCCTGACGCTCTCGGGCGAGCTGATGCAGGACTCGAGCACCTCGGACATGATCTTCGACTCCGAGGATCTGATCGTCTACGTCTCGGCGGCCATTACGCTGGAGCCGGGCGACGTGATCGCGACCGGCACGCCGAGCGGCGTGGGCATGGGGCGCGACCCGCAGCGCTGGCTGCGGCCCGGAGACGTCTGCGACGTCGACATCGAGGGCGTGGGCGTCCTGAGCAACCCGGTGGTCGCGGAGGCGTAGGCACATCGTTCGGTGCCTGCCCCGGTGTATGGTCGCGAGCTACAGCGCGCTGACCGCTGCGACCAGGGCGTTGAGCGAGGCCTTGGCATCGCCGAACAGCATCGAGCAGTTCGGCTCGTAGTAGAGCGCGTTGTCCACGCCGGCGAACCCCGTGCCCAGCGAGCGCTTGAGCACGATGACCTGCTTGGCTCGGTCGACCTCGAGGATCGGCATGCCGTAGATGGGGCTCTCGGGACTGGTGCGTGCGGCGGGGTTCGTGACGTCGTTGGCGCCGACCACGAGCACGACGTCCGTGCGCGCGAACTCGGGGTTGATGCGCTCCATCTCGTAGAGCTGCGGATAGGGCACGTCGGCCTCGGCCAGCAGCACGTTCATGTGGCCCGGCATTCGCCCGGCCACGGGGTGGATGGCGTAGCGCACGTCGATCTTGCGCGCCTCGAGCAGGTCGGCCAGCTCGCGCGCGACGTGCTGGGCCTGGGCGACGGCGAGGCCGTAGCCGGGCACGATGACCACGCGATTGGCGTAGGCGAGCAGGACGGCCGCGTCGGCGGCGCCCAGCGAGCGTACGCTGCCGCCCGTCGCACCCGCGCCCGCGGCCGCCGGTCCTCCGCCTGCCGACCCGAAGGCGCCGAAGAGGACGTTCGTGAGCGGCCGGTTCATGGCCTGGCCCATCATGCGCGTCAGCAGCGTGCCCGAGGCGCCGACGAGCGAGCCCGAGACGATCAGCAAGTCGTTGTGCAGCACGAAGCCCGAGGCCGCGGCCGCGATGCCCGTGAAGGAGTTGAGTAGGGAGATGACGACGGGCATGTCGGCGCCTCCGATCGGCAGCACGAAGAGCACGCCCAGGACCAGCGCCAGCGCCGCCGCGGCGACGAGCCGGGACTCGCCGTCGCTGAAGCTGATGCTCGCGGCCAGCACGACCACGGCGAGCGCGATCACGCCGTTCACGGCCTTCTGGCCGGGATAGGTCAGCGGGCGGCCGCCGATCAGCTCCTGCAGCTTGGCGAAGGCGACCAGCGAGCCGGCGAACGAGATCGCGCCGATCACGACGGAGAGCGCGATCGCGATGGTCTCGGCCAGTGGTGCGCGGCCGGGCTCGGGCGCCAACCGGTGGTACTCGGCCAGCGCGATCAGGGCCGCCCCGCCGCCGCCGACGCCGTTGAACAGCGCGACCATCTGCGGCATCGCGGTCATCTTCACGGCGCGCGCGGAGAGCACGCCGATCACGCCGCCCACGAAGATCGCGCCGGCGATCGCGCCGTAGCTCGCCACGCCCTCGTCGGCCAGCGTGGCCGCGACCGCGGCGAGCATGCCGGCCGCTGCGATGGTGTTGCCGCTACGGGCGGTGGCGGGATGCGAGAGCCGCTTGAGGCCGACGACGAACGCAATGATCGCGAGCAGGTCGATCAGCTGGATCGCCTCGCTGCGATTCACCTCTCGTCCTTGCGCCGGAACATCTGCAGCATGCGGTCGGTCACGACGAAGCCGCCGACCACGTTGATCGCGCCGAAGGCCACGGCGATCAGGCCCAGGATCGTCGCGATCCCGCTGCCCCCGACCCCGGCGACCAGGATCGCGCCCACGATCACGATGCCGTGGATCGCGTTGGTGCCCGACATGAGCGGCGTGTGCAGCATCGTCGGCACCTTGGAGATGACCTCGAAGCCGACGAACACGGCGAGGGCGAGCACGGTCAGCTCGTGGATCAGTTGAGCGTTCACTTCAGGCGCTCCAGGACGGCGGGGTGGACGACGACGCCGCCGCGACAGACGAGGCAGCCGGCGATCACGCTGTCCTCCGGATCGACGGCCACGCGGCCCTCGTGCAGGCAGACGGCCAGCAGCTCGGTGAGGTTGCGGGCGTACAGGCGGCTGGCGTCGTAGGGCATCGCGGCGGCGGGGTTGCGGTCGCCCACGATCGTGACGTGCTCGCGCACGACCGTCTGGCCGGGCTCGGTGAGCTCGCAGTTGCCGCCTGCCTCGGCCGCCAAGTCGACGATCACCGAGCCCGGCCGCATCGAGGCGACCATGTCGGCGCCGATCAACTGCGGGGCCGGGCGGCCCGGCACGAGCGCGGTCGTGACGACCACGTCGCTGGCGGCGACGTGCTCGGCCAGCAGCTCGCGCTGCCGGCGCTGGGTCTCCTCGGACAGCTCCTGCGCGTAACCGCCGCTCGTCTCGCCGGTCTCGGGCAGATCGACCTCCAGGAAGGTCGCGCCAAGGCTCTCGACCTGCTCGCGCACGGCGGGGCGCACGTCGAACGCACTGACGACGGCGCCCAGGCGCCGTGCGGTGGCGATCGCCTGCAAGCCTGCCACGCCAGCGCCCAGGACGAGCACCTTCGCGGGCGGCACGGTCCCGGCAGCCGTCATGAGCAGCGGGAAGTAGCGGGGCAGCAGTGTCGAGGCCACCAGCACCGCGCGGTAGCCCGCGATGTTGGCCTGCGACGACAGCGCGTCCATCGTCTGCGCCCGGGTGATGCGCGGTACGAGCTCGACCGCCAGCGCCGTGAGGCCGCGCGCGGCGAGCGCCTGGCTCAGCTCGGGCCGGTCCAGCGGACGCAGGTAGGAGATCAGGAGCGCGTCTGCAGGCAGCGCGGCGATCTCGTCGTCACCCGGAGGCGCGACGCGCAGTACCACGTCCGCGCCCGTCAGAGCGGCCGCTGCATCGGCGACGAGCTCGGCCCCGTTCAGCGCGTAGCTCTCGTCCGGGTATCCGGCGGCCGTGCCCGCGCCGCGCTCGAGACGGACGCGCGCGCCGGCCTCGCCGAGCCGCTTGACCTCCTCGGGGGTGAGCGCGACGCGTCGCTCGCCGTCTGCGCGCTCGCGGCAGACGGCGACGAGCACGCTCGGCGCAGGGGACTCCTCGGCCGGCTCGGTCACGCGGGCGAGTCGGGCTCCATGTGCGGATAGGTGATGTCGAGCGGCGGCACGGACGTCTCCTTGACGGCGCGCGGCGACGCCCAGCGCATGAGGTTGTTCGACCAGCCGGCCTTGTCGTTGGTGCCCGAGGCGCGTCCACCGCCGAAGGGCTGCTGCCCGACGACCGACCCCGTGGGCTTGTCGTTGACGTAGAAGTTGCCGGCCGCGTGGCGCAGCTTCCTGTGCGCGAGGGCGACGGCCGAGCGGTCGTCGGCGAAGATCGAGCCGGTCAGCGCGTAGGGGGAGGTGCCGTCGCACAGCTCCAGCGTCTCGGAGTAGCGCGCCTCGGGGTACGGATAGACGGTCATGCAGGGCCCGAACAGCTCGCGCTCCATGGTGTCGTAGTGCGGATCGCTGGTCTCGATGATCGTGGGCTCGACGAACCAGCCGACGCTGTCGTCGCAGCAGCCGCCGCAGATGATGGTCGCGCTCGTGGAGGCCTTGGCCGCGCCGAACGCGTCTCGCAGCCGCGCGAACGCGCGGCCGTCGATCACGGCGCCCATGAACGTCGTCAGATCGGTGGGATCGCCCTGATGGATCTGGCCGACCAGTGCCAGCGCGCGGTCGCGCACCTCGGGCCAGAGCGTGTCCGGGATGTAGGCGCGCGAGGCCGCCGAGCACTTCTGACCCTGATACTCGAAGGCACCGCGGACGAGCGCCACGGCGACGGCCTGCGGATCCGCGGAGCTGTGCATGAAGACGAAATCCTTGCCGCCCGTCTCGCCCACCAGCCGCGGGTAGGAGCGGTAGCGATCGATGCGGTCGCCGACCTCGCGGAAGAGCGAGCGGAAGATCTGGGTGGAGCCGGTGAAGTGCACGCCCGCGAACTCCCGGTGGTCGAGGCAGACCTCCGTGATCGGGCCCGGCTCGCCGGGGACGAAATTGATCACACCGTCCGGGAGACCGGCCGCGCGCAGGATCTGGAAGACGTACCAGTTGGAGAGGATCGCGGTCTGCGACGGCTTCCAGATGACGGTGTTGCCCATCAGCGCCGGAGCGGTCGGGAGGTTGCCTCCGATGGCCGTGAAGTTGAAGGGCGTGACCGCGTAGACGAAGCCCTCGAGCTCGCGCTGCTCCAGGCGGTTGTGCACGCCGGGGGGCGAGATCGGCTGCTGCTCGGAGATCTGCTCGGCGAAGTAGACGTTGAAGCGCCAGAAGTCGGCCAGCTCCGCCGCCGCGTCGATCTCGGCCTCGCGCACCGTCTTGCCCTGCCCGAGCATCGTGGCCGCGTTGACGCGCTGCCGCCACG
Organism: Gaiellales bacterium; assembly: GCA_035696365.1. Classification (GTDB taxonomy): domain Bacteria; phylum Actinomycetota; class Thermoleophilia; order Gaiellales; family JALYLC01; genus JALYLC01. The sequence goes on from DASRQS010000128.1 coordinate 109,917, forward strand.
GCCCCGCCAGCAGGTCGGCCGCGCGCAGCAGCACGGCGGAGCGTTCGGCCAGCGACCAGGAGCTCCAGTCGTGGTGGGCGGCCAGCGCGGCGTCGATCGCGTCCGAGGCCTCGGATGGTCCCGCGGCGTTCCAGGTGGCGCATACGCGCTCGCGCAGATGCGGCTCGCGCTGCTCGCGCACGTCGTTCGTCGTCCGCTCGCGGCCCGCGATCACGAGCGGCACCTCCGGCTGATCGGCGCGCAGGCGCGCGAGCTCGCGTGTGATCTCGGCGCGCTCCGGAGTCCCCGGCGCATAGCTGAGGACTGGCTCGTTGCGGACCGGCGGGACGTTGCTCATGTGTGCATGGTGGCTCAGGCCGCGGCGATCATGCGCCGCAAGACGAGCGGGAGAATGCCGCCGTGGCGCAGGTACTCGGCGTCGGCAGGGGAGTCGACCCGCGCCAGTGCCTCGAAGGTCGTGCGCTTCCCGTCGTCCGAGGTGGCCTCGACCGTGAGGCGCTGGTGCGGTGCCACGCCGCCCGCGATGCCACGGATCGTGAAGTGCTCGTGGCCGTCGAGCCCGAGCGAGGCGGCCGTCTGGCCGTCGACGTACTCGAGCGGGAGGACGCCCATGCCAACGAGGTTGCTGCGGTGGATGCGCTCGTAGCTCTCCGCGATCACGGCGCGGATGCCGAGCAGCAGTGTCCCCTTGGCAGCCCAGTCGCGCGACGAACCGGAGCCGTACTCCTTGCCCACGAGCGCGACCAGTGGCACGCCCTCGGCGGCGTAGCGCTCGGCCGCGTCGAAGATCGTCATCGGCTCGCCGGATGGCAGGTGCGCCGTGTACCCGCCTTCGCGGCTTCCGGCGAGGGCGTTGCGCAGGCGGATGTTGCCGAAGGTCCCTCGCACCATGACCTCGTGATTGCCGCGTCGTGCGCCGAAGGAGTTGAAGTCGCGCGGCTGCACCCCGTGCTCGGTCAGGTAGCGGCCTGCGGGCATGTCGCGCGGAATCGCTCCCGCGGGCGAGATGTGGTCGGTCGTGACCGAGTCGCCGAGCAGGACGAGACAGCGCGCGTCCACGATGTCGGCGAGGGGCTCGGGCTCGGGCCGGAGATCCTGGAAGAACGACGGCTCGCGCACGTAGGTGGAGTCCGGATCCCAGTCGAAGAGGGCGCCTTCGGGCGCGGGCAGCGCCTGCCAGCGCTCGTCGCCGTCCCAGATGGTGGCGTACTCGCGTTCGAACAGCTCGGGCGAGACGCTGGCCTCGATGGCGGCGCGCACCTCGCCGCTGGAGGGCCAGAGATCGCGCAGGAAGACGTCGCCGCCGGCGCTGTCGGTGCCCAGCGGTTCGTGCTCCAGATCGACGTCGATCGAGCCGGCCAGCGCGTAGGCCACGACGAGCGGCGGAGAGGCGAGGTAGCTCGCGCGCACGAGCGGGTGGATCCGGCCCTCGAAGTTGCGGTTGCCCGAGAGCACCGCGCAGACGGCGAGCTCGTCGTCGCGCACGGCCTCCGAGATCTCGTCGGAGAGGGGTCCCGAGTTGCCGATGCAGGTGGTGCAGCCATAGCCCACGAGCTGGAAGCCAAGCGTGTCGAGCGGCTCCTGCAGGCCCGCGGCGGCCAGGTAGTCGGTGACGACGCGCGAGCCGGGCGCGAGGCTCGTCTTGACGTGCGGCGCCGCGCGCAGACCGCGTGCGACCGCGTTGCGGGCGAGCAGCCCGGCCGCGACCATCACGGACGGATTGGAGGTGTTGGTGCAGGACGTGATGGCGGCGATCACGACGCTGCCGTCGTGCACGACCTTGCTGTTCTCGACGTCGCGCTGCGGGTAGGCGGCGCGGAAGCTGGCGGGGACGTCGGCCAGCGTGACGCGATCCTGCGGGCGGCGCGGGCCGGCGAGGCTCGGCGTGACGCTGTCGAGGTCGAGCTCGACGAGCGTGCTGAACTCCGGCGTCGGATCGCCGTCGCGCCGGAACAGGCCCTGCTCCTTGGAGGCCGCATCGACGAGTGGCACGAGGTCGCCGCGGCCGGTGGCGCGCAGGTAGCGCAACACCTCGTCGTCGACCGGGAAGAGCGCGGCGGTCGCGCCGTACTCGGGGGACATGTTGGAGAGCGTCGCGCGATCGGCGAGCGAGAGCGCCGAGAGGCCGTCGCCGCAGAACTCGACGAAGCGCCCGACGACCCCCAGGTGACGCAGCAGCTCGGTCAGGGTCAGCACGAGGTCAGTCGCCGTGACGCCCTCGCGCAGCGCGCCGGCCATGCGCACGCCCACGACCGAGGGAGTGCCGAGCTCGAGCGGCTCGCCCAACATGACGGCCTCGGCCTCGATGCCGCCGACGCCGAAGCCGAGTACGCCCAGGCCGTTGACCATCGTCGTGTGCGAATCGGTGCCGACAAGCGTGTCGGGGACGGCCACGCCGTCGCGGATGGCCACGACTCGCCCGAGATGCTCGAGGTTCACCTGGTGCACGATCCCCATGCCGGGCGGCACGACGCGGAACGACCCGAAGGCGCCCTGGGCCCAGCGCAGCAGCAGGTAGCGCTCGACGTTGCGCTCGTACTCGCGCTCGATGTTGTGCGCGTAGGCCTGCAGCGTGCCCGCCTCGTCGACCTGCACGGAGTGGTCGATCACGAGGTCGCACGGCACGAGCGGGTCGACGCGGGCCGGGTCGCGGCCCGCGCGCGCCATGGCAGCCCGCATGGCGGCCAGGTCGACCACGGCCGGCACTCCGGTGAAGTCCTGCAGCAGCACGCGAGCCGGGAAGAACGGCACGCGCTTGCCGTCTCCCGGCGCAGCCGGCCAGTGCGCGAGCGCCAGCACGTCCTCCTCGCGCACGTGCAGCCCGCCGGCGTTGCGCAGCAGCCCCTCGAGCAGGATGCGCACGGTGTGGGGCAGGCGCTGCGTATCGGCCGCACCGGTCTCGTCGAGCCGGTTGATCCGGAACAGATCGGGCAGGCCCGGCAAGCTCGCGCGGGCGCCAAACAGGTCGCTTGCCATTGCCTGGACTCTATCGCCGCGGGAGGGGTCGGGAGATCGCTTGCCCGTCCCCGGGGTTGGCCAAGTGGCACACGCGGCGAGTGCCACTTGGCACGCCGTGCTCGCGCAGCGCACGTCAGTGCGGGTCTGAGCGCGCCAAGCGTGGTTGCAGCCGTTGCGGGGGCCGCCGCGTCCAGCACGGCCAAGTGGCACACGCGGCGTGTGCCACTTGGCCGCACCGCCTAGGGACGCCGACAACGCCGATTGGATCGAGTGCAGGACCGGCTCAGGTCCGGGCGGCGCGCCGGCCTTTCAGCAAGGTGCCGCTCGGGATGGCGGCCAAGTGGCACACGCCGCGTGTGCCACTTGGCCGCACCCGCCTTCACTACGCTCCCGCCATGTCCGCGCTGGCTGAGAAGGCGCTCGCCACGCTGCGCACCGATGCGGTGGATCCGCGTGAGCGGGGGCGCGTGGCGGGAGCGGCGCTGGCCGAGCGGAGCGCGCTCTGTCTGGCGGCCTATCTGCCGCTGTTCGCCGATCTCGGGCATGACCTCGAGGCTGTGCGGCGCTTCGGGGAGCGTGTGCTCGAGCGCGTCGAGGGCTGGCATTCACCGCTCGCCGACGAGCTCGCGGCGTTTGCTGCCGGCGCTCGGCTCGAGCCCGAGCTCGTCGCGGCGCTCAACGGGCGCACCGAGCTGCTCGCGCTCGCCGAGTGCACGACCGTCGGGCGCTGTGAGAGCCAGGAGGGGCCCTGGCTGGCCCAGAACTGGGACTGGTATGCCGACGCGCCCGAGCGTTGCGTCGTGTGGTCGGCGGCCGTCGAGGGCGGGCGTTTCGCGACCATGACCGAGGCCGGGATCCTCGCCAAGGTGGGGGTCTCGACGCGAGGGGTCGCCGTCGCGCTCAACATCCTCTACCACGCCTCCGACGGCCGCGGAGAGCTGGGCGTGCCCGTGCACCTCGTCCTGCGGCGGCTGCTGGGGGAGGCCGGGAGCGTCGACGAGGCCTGGGCGCTGCTGCGCGAGACGCCGTACTCGGCCTCCAGCTGCATCACGGTCGTCGACGCCGAAGGCGGGGGAGCGTGCTTCGAGCTCTCGCCCGCGGGCGTGGCGCGCGTGGAGCCGCGCGACGGCCTGCTCGCGCATACCAACCACTTCCTCGACGAGCGCCTGGCCCGGGACGAGGCCGAGCAGCCGGAGGCATGGATGCCCGGCTCGCGTGCGCGTCTCGCCACGGCCGAACACGCAGCGCCGGCCCTGCTGGCCGACGCCATCGGCCTGCTGGGCGATCACACGTCCGACCCCCAGGCGGTCTGCCGTCACGACGAGCCGCCGGGCGAGCCCGGGCGGCCGCTGGTCGACACGGTCGTCTCACTCGCGATGCGCCCGGGCATGCCCGAACTGCGCGTGGCGGCGGGACAGCCGTGCGAGTGCGCGTTCCTGTCCTACGCGATCTAAGGCTTCCGGCAGGACGTGAGGCGCCAAGCGGAGCGCACCTCGGGCGGGACCGAGGGACAGCGGGCACGTGTGGGTCCGAGGTCGCGCCAGCCGCCGTGCGAGCGCCAGCTGAAACGCTCGCTCACGACCGTCCCGCCAGGGACTGCGAAGCGCGCCAGCGCCCACAGGATGCCGCGATGCGTGGCCTCGCGCAGTCCCTTCGGCGCCGTCCTGGGAGCATCGCTGTGCGTCTGCGCGAAGGCCTTCTCGACGGCCCGCCGGTGCGCGCGCGGCGGAGTCACGACGTGCGCGCGATAGGAGAGTGCGCCGGCCACTCCGCTGTGGCCGTTGCCGGCCGCGAAGAGGCTCGCCTCCCCCGTCGTGGCGCGCGTCGCGACGACGCCGAACGCGAGCGCAGCGCACGCCGCCACCGCCGCCATCGCAAGCATCCATCGCATATGTCTGACACTAGTTGCAGTTGGAGCGAGTACGGCGACCGCGACTAGAGCGTCGCCACCGCGTCGTCCGTGGCCTTCAGGCAGGCGGCCCGGTCGGTGGGGTCGACCAGCTTGCAGAGCGCGTCGGCCATGCCGCGGCCATGCCGGTCGTAGACCGCGTTGGCGGCGGCCCCGGCGATGCACTCGGCACGGTGCGCGGCGGCACCCATGCCGCATTGCGAGACGATCGTGCCGGGATCGAGCAGCGCCGCGCCGGAGATGTCCCGGCCCATGCTGCGATAGCACGTGCCGACGTAGCCGGTCTCGACCTTGTTGCAGATCCCGAACGCCGCGGGCAGGTTCCAGTTCTTCACCTGCAGGACGTAGGAGGTCTGCATCAGATAGCAGGACGGCTTCTCCTGCTTGGTCACGGCGTCGCAGGGGTAGATCGGGTCGCTCGGCTTGAGGTCGATCGCGCGATGCATGCCGCTGCCATTCGCAACGATGTTCTGCATGAACACGCCGCTGTAGCACGATTGGCGCTCCCAGCTGCGCCTGATCACGTTGCAGAAGCGCAGGGCGTGGAAGATGTCCTGGGTGAAGCGGATCGTGAGCCCGTGCCCCAGGCCGTGCCAGCAGTTGTAGTAGGCGAGGGAGTAGGGATGGCTCGCGTCGGGCTTGCAGATGCCGTTCATCTTCGCCCGCAGCTGCCTGTCGTCGAACTGCGAGATGTAGCTCTCCATGAGTCCGTGGTGGTAGCCCGACCAGCAGGTCTCGCGCGCGTACTGCTCGGCCAGCGTGACGCTCCTGTACTTGGCGTAGGCGAGGTGGCCGATCTCGTGGGCGAGCGGATGACACGTCCGCTTGACGTAGGCATCGCTCTTGTAGAGCGCATCCAGATCGTCGAGGGCGACGCCCGGGTTCTGGGAGTTCACGATCCCCCGGAACGCCCGCTGATAGCAGCCGAACGTCTCCTCGGACTTGCAGGCCGCCAGCGCCTTCGCGCCGCTCGCGGGAGCGGTGCCGGCCGCCGCGGGTGCGGCAGTGCTCGTCGCCGACTCGTGCCCCGATCCGCCGAGGTTGGCCGCACCCCAGCCGATGCCGGCGCCGATCAGCAGCGTGCAGAGGGCGAGCAGGGCTGCGCGGACCGGGGTCATGCTGCGAAATCTAGCCGCGGATGACGGATCCGAGCTGGCCGGTCAGGAGGAGCGGAGCTCGTTCCAGGTCTGCTCCCAGCGCGCGAAGGGCACGCAGATGCGACCGCCGCCGCAGTTCTCGACGGGCGTGTGCCGGAACGCGATGCGCTTCAGCAGCGGGGCGGCCGCGTCCGCGTGCAACGCGTGGCAGGCTGAGGGGCCCAGCGCCGCGCAGGCACCGGCGTTGACGGGCGTGGCGCCGTAGAAGCGCGCGACCTGCGCCTGCACGCCGGGCTCGGAGGCGTAGCGCATCCAGCGGTAGGCGCAGCCGGGGTGGAGCGCGTGGGCGCCGAGCATCCAGAGGTCGATCTCACCCGGCGCGCCCTCCTTCGGCAACGTCAGCCCGACGTCGACGTTCTGGGCGCGGATCTGCGCCGCCGTGTACCAGTCGCTCGCGCCGACGTCCACGAGGCCTCCATCGAAGGCGTCGATCGCGTCGCCGGGCAATTGCCAGAGCGCACCGGCGAGGTGCTCGCGCCGCCTGGTCAGGGCGACCGCGGCGACGAACTGAGCCTCGTTGAGCGCATAGGGATCGGTGATTCCGAGCGACGGCCGCAGCGTGCGCAGCGAGACGGCGGCATCGCCGATCTCGAGCGGCGTGTCCTCGAGCGCGACGCGCCCCTTGCGCGCTTTGGTGTTCCAGGAGAGCGGCGCCCAGCTCGCGGGCGCGTGCTTGCGGATGGACTTGCGCCAGAGCTCGAGCCGCGGCGTCCAGAGGAAGGAGATGCCGTAGCGCCGAGTTCCCGCGCGCCCGGCGGCCGGGTCGCGGAAGGGCGCTCGGAAGTTTGCCCGCTGCGGCACCAGGGCGGGGTTGAGCGCGCGCGCCGCGCCGTCCTGCACGACGGCGTAGGCCAAGCTCCCTGGGATCGACGCGACGTCGAAGGCCTCGTTGCCCGCCGCACGCCGCAGGTCGTCGGCGCCGTCGGCGTAGCGCACCTCGACGCGGCAGCCGGTGCTGCGCTCGAAGGGTCGCACCCAGCTGTTCTCGGCGTAACCCTGACGCGTCAGGAGTTTCAGCGTCCCCTCGGCGCGCGGCAGCGTCGTGGCCGGCCCCGTCGGCCCGACGAGAGGCGTGCCGGCCGCCCCGCCGCCGGTCCCGCAGGCCGTGGCGACGCAGACCAGCAGTGCGGCGAGCAGCGCCCAGTGGGCGGCACGCCCGGCCATCAGGCGGACTGCGAGCCGGCCACGGCAACGAGCGTGCCCGGTTCCTCTGCCGGCGAGCGCCCGTCCGCGCCGCCTGTCGTGAGCCGCTGCGCGAAGTACACCGGCACGATGCTGAGCAGCACGACGACGGCGGCCACGACGTTGATCTCCGAGCCGCTGCCGCCCGTGCGCAGGCCCGTCCAGATCCAGATCGGGATCGTCGTGTTTCCGCCGGCCGTGAAGATCGTGACGATGACCTCGTCCCAAGACAGCGCGAAGGCCAGGAGGGCGCCGGCCACGAGGGCGCTGCGCAGCTCCGGCAGGAGCACGTAGAGGAACGTCTGCAGCCCGTTGGCGCCCAGATCCATCGAGGCGTCCTCGATCGAAGGCTGCATGCGGCGCAGGCGCGCGATCACGTTGTTGAACACGATCACGATGCAAAACGTGGCGTGCCCGATCATGATCGTCCAGAGCGAGAACGGGACTCCGGCGACGGCGAACGACGACTGCAGCGCGATGCCCGTGATCACGCCGGGGAGCGCGATCGGGATCACGACCAGGAACGAGACCGAGTTGACGCCGAAGAAGCGATAGCGCGCGACCGCGAAGGCCGCGGCCGTGCCGAGCACGAGCGCGACGCCCGTGGCGGCGCAGGCGACCTTGAACGAGAGCGTGAACGCGTCGCGCACCTCCGGGTCGTTCCAGGCGACGCTGAACCAGCGCGTCGAGTAGTGCGCGATGGGCCAGGTCTGCACGTTCGAGCGGTTGAACGCGTAGAGCACGATCACGGCCAGCGGGATGTACAGGAAGGCCACGACGAGCAGCGACCAGACGCGCAGGAAGGAGGCTGTGGCGCGCGATTCCATCAGAGGTGATCGAACGCGCCAAGGCGCCGGGCGCCGATCAGGTAGATGGCCATGATGGCGAGCGGCACGGTGGCGAACGCGGCTGCGAAGGGCGCGTTGTTGGCGATGCCGAAGTTGCTGTAGACCACGGAGCCGATCAGCTGATGGTTGTCGCCGCCCACGATGGCAGGAGTGATGAAGTCGCCCAGCGTAAGCGAGAACGTGAAGATCGAGCCCGCGACGACGCCCGGGAAGGCGAGCGGCAGGACGACGGTGCGGAACGTCGTCGAGCCCTTCGCACCGAGATCGCGCGAGGCCTCGATCAGCGAGCCGGGCACGCGCTCTAGCGCAGCGTAGACGGGCAGGATCATGAACGGCAGCCAGACGTAGGCGAAGGCGATCGCCATGGCCAGCTCGGTGAACCCGATCTGCACGTTCAGCCCGACCTTGGCGAGCAGCGCGTGCAGGATGCCCCCGTCGTCCAGGATCAGGCGCACGCTGTAGAGGCGCACGATCAGGCTCGAGAACAGCGGCACCGTGATCAGGACGAGCATGAGGCGGCGCGTGCGCGGCGAGGCCACACGCGTCAGGTAGTAGGCCAGCGGGAAGGCCAGGGCGATGTCCACGATCGTCGTGATCGCCGCGAAGCCGAGCGTGCGCCCCACGATCGAGCGGTAGACCGAGTCGCCCGTGAGGAAGGCGCGGTAGTTGTCGAGGTTCCAGACGTGGACGGGGTTGGGCGAGAGCTCGTCCGCGCGCCAGAAGGACTGGATCAGGAGGCTGCCGAGTGAGGCCAGGTAGACGCCGACAAGCCACGCCAGCGGCACGGCCAAGAGCAGCATCAGCTTGAGCCAGCGGTGGCGGAAGAAGAAGGCGGAGAGCCGCGTGAGCGGGCTCTCCGCCTTCGGCATGGCGTCAGCAGCCGTCGCTCAGCCCTTGATCGATGTCCACGCCGCGACCCATTCGGAGTACGGGGCGCAGTCGTTCTTGCCGTTGCCGCAGTTGCTCAGCGGCGTCTTCCAGAGCTTGATGCGGTTGAGGAAGGCGGTGTCGCCGTCGGCGTGCAGCGACTTGCAGAGCACCGCACCGAGGATCTTGCAGGACTGCAGGTTGGCCGGCGCGTAGGTGTTGAACTTGGCCACCTGGGCCTGCACGTTGGCGCTCGAGGCGTACTTCAGCCAGGCCTGCGCGCAAGGCAGGTTTTTCGGGTTCTTGGCCAGCATCCAGACGTCGGACCAGCCGGTCGCGCCTTCCTCGGGCAGCGTCTGCGAGACCTTCATGCCCGCGCGCGTGAGCTGCGCCACCGCAGTCGGCCAGGCGGCTCCGAGCGTGGCCCCGCCAGTCTGGAAGATCTTGACCTCGTCGGTCGCGAAGCCCCAGTAGGCCTTGATCAGCGGCCGCTGCTGCTTGAGCAGGAGCACCGCGGCGTGCAGCTGCGCGGAGGTCAGCTCGTACGGATCCTTGATCCCGAGCGCGGGCTTCGTCTTGGAGAGATACAGCGCCGCGTCCGCGATCTGGATCGGGTTGTTCGGGATCGTGATCTTGCCCCTGTTCTTGGGGTCGTAGAGGGCCGACCAAGAAGTCGTCGCGCCCTTGTACTTGGCGGTGTTCCACATCAGCACGTTCGGGCCCCACTGCCAGGGCAGGCCGTAGTGCTTGCCGCCGACGAACTGGTTCGGGCCCTTGACGAGCGCCGGCGTGAGCTGATTCCAGTTGGGGATCGTGTTCGGGTCGATCGCCTGCACGAGCCCGCTCGCGATCAGTCGGTTGGAGGCGTCGCCCGAGGCCGAGACGAGGTCGTAGCCGGCGTTCTTCTTCATGAGGTTGTACATCTCGTCCGAGCTGCCGGCGTACTGATGCTGCACCGTGCACCCCGTCTGCTTCTCGAACGGCTTGACCCATTGGGCGTTCGTGTAGCCCTCCCAGGCCACGACCTTGAGCACCCCTCCGAGCTTCTTCCCCGTGGGCCGCGCGGTCGCGGCGGCGCTCGTGGCCAGCAGGGCCGCCGTCGCCAATGCGATGACGGCGATGCGCTTCTTCATCCGTTCTCCTCGCTCATGCGTTGTGTCGTGATGGCGACGGCGTGACTGCCGTTCCAGACGACCTGTACCTGCCGGGCCTGTGCGGCTCGTACTTCCGTAGACGTCTGCGCGAGGTTCTGCGCCAGTACGCCGAGTGCCGATCCGTCTTCGAGACGGACGACGTAGCGCGTGATCGGGCCCAGGTAGACGACGTCCGCGATCGTTCCGCGGCGTGTCTCCTCTCCTGGCTGCGCCACGTAGTCCAGGTTCTCGAGGCGCAACTTCTCCGGACGCACCGCGCGCCCGTCAGCAAGGACGTTCGAGGTGCCGACGAAGTTGGCGACGAATGGCGTCCCGGGCCGCTCGTAGACCTCGGCCGGGCTCCCGACCTGCTCGACGCGGCCCTGGCTGAAGACGGCCAGGCGGTCGCTCATGGAGAGCGCCTCGTCCTGATCATGCGTGACGTAGATGAACGTGATGCCGACCGTCTGCTGGATGTGCTTGAGCTCGATCTGCATCTCCTGCCGCAGCTTGAGGTCGAGCGCGCCCAGCGGCTCGTCCAGCAGCAGCACGCCTGGCCGGTTGACGAGCGCGCGCGCCAGCGCGACGCGCTGCCGCTGCCCACCCGAGAGCTGGCTCGGCTTGCGCGCGGCGAACTCGCCCAGGCGTACGAGCGCGAGCGCTTCCGTCGCGCGCCGGCGGCGCTCCTGCCGCGCCACGCGCTTGACGCGCAGCCCGTACTCGACGTTCTCCTGCACCGTCATGTGCGGAAACAGCGCATAGTCCTGGAAGACCGTGTTGACGTCGCGCTCGTAGGGCGCGCGAGCGGTGACGTCGACACCGTCGAGCAGCACGCGCCCGCGCGTCGGCCGCTCGAAGCCCGCGATCATGCGCAGGCAGGTGGTCTTGCCCGAGCCCGAGGGCCCGAGCAGCGAGAAGAACTCGCCCCGCTGCACGACGAGATCGACTTCGTCGACGGCGATGAAGTCCCCGAAGTACTTGGACACGCCGTCCAGCCGGACGCTCACGTCACCGGCCGGCGCGCCGCCCGGGGCGGTTCCGATCGTCGCGGCCTCCTCCACGGTTGGGCGACGATAGCAGCGCGGTTGTGGGAGCGGCCAAGTGGCACACGCCGCGTGTGCCACTTGGCCCTACCGCCTGAGCACGCTGACAACGCCCGATGGATCACGTCCAGGAACCGGCTGGGCTCCTGGTGGTGTGCCGGTTGGTCCGTGCAGCCGCGCCGGTGCGGCGGCCAAGTGGCACACGCGGCGTGTGCCACTTGGCCGAAACGGCACCACGGGAATAGGAATCCCGCGCCGAGCGCTTAGACTTGAACCAGTGGACGTCGTCACCATCAGCGAGCCGGCACGCGTCAAGGCCATCGCCCTGCGCGAGGCCGAGGGCCGTGGGGAGGATGCCGTGCTGCGCATCGGCGTTCAGGGCGGCGGTTGCTCGGGGTTCCAGTACCTGCTCGAGTACGACGAGCGGCGCGACGACGATCTCGTGCTCGAGCTCGACGGTCTCACCGTCGTGATCGATCCGTTCTCGGCACCGTTGCTCGCGGGCACTGTCCTCGAGTACGACGGCGGGCTGGGCGGGCGGGGCTTCGAGTTCCGCAATCCGCAGGTCGAGGCCGGTTGCGGCTGCGGTCGCTCCTTCCAGGTCAACCCGGACGCGCTCGAGGCGCTGGGCTAGTCATTCGGCCCAGGGCGGCGTGAACGGCTGGCCGTCCGGCAACGGGGCCTGAGCGCCCACCGGCGGGCACACGATCGCGCCGAACGGTTGCGTGCCGATGGCTGCGAGGCTGAAGTCGACGCGGCGCTCGCGGCCGATCTGGACGTCAGCAAGCAGGCGGCGGGCCGCGTCGTCGACGACATGCGCAGCGCAGGTCTCGTGTCGCAACGCCCCGACCCCGCCGACGGCCGCTCGCGCATCCTCGCGCTGACGGCGTGGGGGCAGGCTGCGATCGAGTTCGACGCTGGACGGGCGCACGCCCTGCGGTGAGGGGCTCGAGCACGCGGTCGAGCGGCGGGCGCGTCCGGCGACCTCGCCGCGCGCCGCGTGCGCAGCCTCTGAGCCTGCTCAGCGGTACTGCGAGGCGTCGACCGCGCGCGGATCGAGCCCGCCCGTGATGACGTCGTCGAACCAGCGGCCCCAGTCGGGCTGTGAGCCGTCGTCGTCGCGGAAGCCGTACTCGCGCGCAAGGCGCCAGGACGAGAGGGCCTGGCCGTTCCAGCGCATGACATCCGGGTCGCTCGCCAGCGCGGCGACCGCGCGGCCGACGTAGGCCGGCGTCTCCGAGAGCGCGAAGTGCGGATCCGCGGCGATACCGTCGCGCCAGTGCTCCTCGTCCACGCCGAAGTGATCGAGCATCGCCTCCGAGCGCAGGAAGCCGGGCGTGAGCGCAACGGCGGCGATTCCGTGGGGCGCCAGCTCGCTGGCCTGGGCGAGCGCGAGGCGGATGCCGGAGGCCTTCGCCAGGTCGTAGAAGAGCGAGCCCCGGTAGCGATCGCTGTCGCCGTCGGTGACCTCGATCACGAGGCCGCTGCCGCCGGCGACGAGCAGCGGGGCGAGCCGGTGCGAGGTGATCAGGTGCGTCTCCACGGCGTTGCGCCAGGCGCGCAGGCCCGACTCCAGGTCGTGCTCCCAGAAGGGCGTGCCCCAGGTCACGAGCGAGTCGCCGCCCCAGATGTCGTTGACGAGCACGTCGAGGCGCCCGCCGTCGGCCTCGAGCCGCGCGCGCAGGGCATCGACGTCCTCGATCTGCGAGTGGTCGCAGCGCGCGGGAATGCCATGCCCTCCGGCGGCGTCGACGAGTTGCGCAGTGCCCTCGATCGTCTCGCTGCGCCCGAGTTCCGAGCGCCGGGACGCCGTCGAGCGGCCCGTTACGTAGACGGTAGCGCCGCAGCGGCCGAGCGCGATCGCGATGCCGCGACCTGCTCCGCGCGTGCCGCCCGCGACGACCACCACGCGCCCCCTCAGCGACGTCGCTATTGCGTCCATGACCGGACGATAACGATATGTTCGAGGCGTGCTGGTCGCCTCGATCCCGAGCCCGTCCGACCCCTTCATCTTCCATCTGGGCGGCCTGGCGCCTCGCTGGTACGGCGTGCTGCTGGCCGCCGGGATCCTGATCGCGATCCTCGTCACGCGTCGCCAGCTCGCGCTGCGCGGGCGCGACCCGGCGATCGCCGGCGAGGTCGCGCTGTGGGCCGTGCCGTTCGGCGTGGTGGGCGCGCGCCTCTACCACGTCGTCACCGACTGGTCGGCCTTCTCCGGGCATCTCAGCGACATCCCGCTGATCCAGAAGGGCGGCCTCGGCATCTACGGCGCGATCCTCGGAGGGGCGCTCGGGGCCGCCATCGCCACCCGCCGCGCCGGCGTCCCGCTGCTCGTGATCCTCGACTGCGCGGCTCCGGGAACCGCGCTCGCTCAGGCGCTCGGCCGCTTCGGCAACTACGCCAACCAGGAGCTGTTCGGCGGGCCCACCAACCTGCCCTGGGGCCTGGAGATCGACCCCCAGCATCGCCCGGCGCAGTACCTGAACGACAAGACCTTCCAGCCGACGTTCCTGTACGAGTCGATCTGGGACCTGATCGTGATGGTGATCCTGCTGCGCGTGGCCAAGCGCTGGCGCCGCCAGGTGCCCGGCTACATTCTCGCGCTCTACCTCGCGCTCTACTCGTTCGGGCGGTTCTTCGTCGAGGGCCTGCGCGTCGACCCGGCCCACGAGATCGGGCCGTTCCGGCTCAACCAGGTCGTGGCCGCGGCTGTCTTCGCTGTCGCGCTGGCGGTGCTCATCCGCCTGCGCGGGCGCGCTC
>DASRQS010000129.1:0-12556 GCA_035696365.1 Gaiellales bacterium
CGACGCGCACGGTCGAGCGGGGCAGCAGTACGCCCAGCGCATCCCTCACCTCGAGACCGCCGCGCGTCCCGAGCGCCGGCGTCGCGCCCTCGAGCAGCAGGCCGACGCCGTGGATCGAGAGGTCGTGCGTGAAGCCGAGGACCTCGTGGTCGCCCTCGAGCAGGAGGCTGCCACCCGCGACGAGCACGAAGCGCGCCACGCCGCGGCGGTCGCCGGTGCGCGTGATGATCCCGTGGCGCGAGACTGCGAGCTCGGACGACAGGTTGTAACCGCGCACGACCCGCGTGCGCAACTCGTGCAGCTCACCCCCGATGCTCCAGCCGACCACGGCGCGGTCGCCGACCTTCGAGGGGAGCCTGCCGGCCGTCTGCAAAAAAAACGAGCGCTCGTCCGCATTCGTGACGATGGCCGGCAGCGGCTCGCAGATGTTGACGGAGAGCGAGACGAGCGAGCCGACGTCGAGGGGCATCTGTTCTTCGGTGATGATGGCTGTCTGGGGCATGCCGTTTTAACGTCGGCGGAAATATCAGAAACCGCATCCCCCGCGAGGGGTGCCACAGTTCGCCGATGACCCGGAGATCGGAACTGACCGGCGCTCTCGCGGGCGCCGTGGCGATGGGCGCCGCCTACGCCGCCGGCCGGCGGTTGGGCCTCACGCGCTCGGACCTCGCGCGCAGCCTGGCGCCGGAGCACCCCGCCGCCGGCCGGGTGGCGCAGCTCGCGCTGGGGACGCTGGCCTCGCTTCCCGGGGCGCGCGCTTCGTCGCCTGCGCGCGCCCTGGCGGGCGGAGCGGCGCTTGGTGCGCTGGCATCGCGCGACGGGCGCGCATTCTCGGCCGGCGCCCATGCGTTCGCCGCGATCGTGGCCCAGCGTGTCGCCCTACGCCGCTAGAGCCGGGCGGCGGCCGCTGCCAGCCGGGCCAGCGACTCCTCGCGGCCCAGCAGGTGCACGCTCTCGAACAGGCCGGGGGAGATGCTCGTCCCGGTGACCGCGACGCGGATCAGGCCGAAGACGACGCGCGGCTTGAGCGACAGCTGCTCGCAGACGCCGCGCAGCGCCGCCTCGACGCCCTCGACCGTCCACTCGCAGTCGGCCAGCACCGCCTGCACCGCGGCCAGGATCTCGGCCGCGCGCTCGTGCCCCGCGACGCGTTCCCACGCCTCCTGGTCGAGCTCGATGGGCCCGAAGAGGAACGAGCAGAGCGGCGCGAACTCGGCCAGCGTCGCGATCTTCTCCTGCGCCAGCGGCATGACCTCGACGATGCGGTCGGGCTGCGCGGCGAGCGGCGAGTCCTGCTCGCCGAGGTAGGCGATCAGACGCTCTGCGAGGTCGAAGGTGGGCAGCGCGCGCAGGTAGACGCCGTTCATCCACTCCAGCTTCTTGGCGTCGAAGACGGCCGGCGCCGGATTGACGCGCTCCAGCGAGAAGAGCCCGATCAGCTCCTCGCGCGTGAACAGCTCGCGCTCGGAGTCGAAGTGCCAGCCGAGCAGGGCCAGGAAGTTGACGACCGCTTCGGCCAGATAGCCGGCCTCTCGGAGCTCCTCGACGCTGGTCGCGCCGTGCCGCTTGGACAGGCGCTTGCGATCGGGCCCGAAGAGCAGCGGCAGGTGCGCGAACGACGGCACCGGCGCGCCGAGCCCCTGGTAGACGAGCACCTGCCGGGGCGTCGAGCTGAGCAGGTCCTCGCCGCGGATCACGTGCGTGATGCCCATGTCGGCGTCGTCGATCGGGTTGGCGAAGTTGTAGGTGGGCACGCCGTCGGAGCGCACGATCACGTGATCGCCGAGCTGCGCGTACTCGAAGCGCACGGCGCCACGCACCAGGTCGTTGACGACGCACTCGCCCTCGTCCGGGGTGCGCAGCCGGATCACGGACGGGACGCCGGCGGCCTCGCGCTCCGCCCGCGCCCCCGCGCTCAGGCCGAGGCAGCGGCGAGAGTAGATGAACGGCCGGTTCTCGCGCTGCGCAGCCTCACGCTCCACCGCCAGCTCCTCGGGCGTGCAGTAGCAGCGGTAGGCGAGGCCCTTCTCCAGGAACTGCTCGGCGATCTCGAGATGCCGCGGCCGCCGCTCGCTCTGGATGTACGGCCCGCAGTCGCCGCCGGCGCCGGGTCCCTCGTCCCACTCGAGGCCCACCCAGCGCAGCGAGCGCTGGATCTGCTCGATCGCCTCGGGGTGCTCGCGCGTCTCATCGGTGTCCTCGATGCGCAGCACGAAGCGGCCGCCGTTGTGGCGTGCGTACAGCCACGAGAACAGCGCGGTGCGCACGCCGCCCACGTGCAGCAGACCGGTTGGCGACGGCGCAAACCGCGTGCGGACAGGGCTGGCCACGGGCTTGGAGTGTAGGGGGATAGGCTTCCTGCCGTGCTGTTGGGAGCCCACCTTTCGAGCGCCGGCGGCATCCACCAGGCGGTCGGCCGGGCGGCGGAGATCGGCTGCCGCTCGCTGCAGGTCTTCCCGCAGAGCCCGCGCGTGTGGAAGCCCGCCGTGCACTCCGATGAGGATCTCGCCCGCTTCCGCCGGCTGGCGGCCGAGGCCGACCTGGTAGCGGTCACCCACGCGCCCTACCTGATCAACCTCGCCGGCACGGACCCGCTTACCGTCGAGCGATCCGAGGCCGTGCTCGCACAGGCGCTGCGCACGACGCGCGGCCTCGGCGCCCTGGCCGTGATCGTGCACCTCGGCTCGCACCTCGGCAGCGGCTTCGAGGCCGGTCTCGCGCGCGCGGCACCGGTCCTCGAGCGCGTGCTCGAGCTCGCGGGCGACGGCACGTGGCTCCTGCTCGAGAACACCGCCGGCGCAGGCGGGACGATGGGCCTGACGGTCGAGGAGCTCGCGCTCGTGATCGACCGCTGCGGCAGGCACCCCTGGCTCGGCGTGTGCCTCGACAGCTGCCACCTGTACGCCTCTGGCGTGGATGTCGGCGATCCAGCGGCGCTGGACGCCACGCTCGACGAGCTCGACTCCCGGATCGGTCTCGACCGCCTCAAGGCGCTCCACATCAACGACTCCCAGATGCCCCTCGGCTCCAACCGCGATCGCCATGCGAACATCGGCGAGGGCCTGATCGGGGAGCGCATCTCCGTCTTCCTCGGCAGCCCGCGCATGCAGGGCCTGCCCGCGGTGCTCGAGACGATCGGCCACGACGGCAACGGCTTCGACGCGGACATGCGGGAGCTGGAGCGCCTCTGGCACCTCGGCGTCGGCGGCTGACGTGCGCGTCGCCGTCGTCGATCCGCAGGCCTACACGCTGCCCTACGACGACGAGCTCTGCCGGGCACTGGCCGAGGCCGGCGCCGAGGTGGAGCTGCTGACCGCGCACTTCACGCACGGCGCACCCCCGGTGGCCGAGGGCTACTCGCGCAAGGAGATCTTCGGCCCGCCGCTGTCCGGGATGCTGGCGCGCCGCCCGACGACCCCAATGCGAGTTCCCCTCAAGCTCGGCGGGCACGCCGTCGGCCTCGGCCGGCTCGTGCGCCGCGCGCGCAGCTGGCGGCCCGACATCGTGCACTGGCAGTGGGCGCCGCTGCCGGCGCTCGACCTGCGGGCGCTGCGCGCCGCCGGGCACAGTTCCGGCGCGACCGTCTTCACGGCCCACGACGTGCTGCCGCGCCGCTCGCGCGATGCCGCGCCGCTCTGGGCCGAGCTGTACGGCAGCTGCGATCGCGTGATCGTGCACGGCGCCGCGAGCCGCGACCGCCTGCTCGTCGAGGTGGGCGGAATCGCGCCCGATCGGATCGCGATCATCCCGCACGGGATCCTGCACGCGAACGCCGGAGAGGCCCTCCCCGCGGAGCAGCCCGAGCCCCGCATCCTCTTCTTCGGGCTGATCCGCCCGGACAAGGGCCTCGACGTGCTGATCGAGGCCCTGCCCGCGATCGCCGCGCGCGTGCCCGGCGTGCGACTCGACATCGTCGGCACCCCGCGCATGCCGATCGAGCCGTTGCGCGAGCGCGCGGCCGTCCTGCGCGTGGCCGAGAGGATCAGCTGGGACCTGCGCTTCGTGCCCGAAGGGGAGGTGGCCGCAGTGCTCGCCCGGGCGCGCGCGGTCGCCCTCCCGTACCGCTGGATCGAGGGCTCGGGGGTGTTCGCCACCGCGCTCGCCCGGGGCGTCCCGCCCGTGGCGACGGCCGTCGGGACGTTTCCCGAGCTGTGCGCGGCCTACGACCTGTGCGACCCCGTGCCGCCCGGCGACGCGGCGGCCCTCGCCCTCGCGCTCGTGCGCACGCTGACCGACCCCGCAGCCCGCGCGCGGGCGGTCGCCGGCATGGAGCGCGCACGCTCGGAGCTGACCTGGGAGCACGCAGCGCGCATGACCCTCGACCTGTACGAGCGCGCGCTCGCGCGCCGGGCTCCCCAATCCTGACCACGGCGGCGCGGGACATCAAGGGTCAGACCCCGAGCGTCCCGCTCGCGCCACGCGCGGGCGATTGACACGGCAGCATCGAGCTCGCCGATCGACTCGTCCCGGCGCAGGCCTGAACGAGGAGGCGGAGCGGGAACGAGGCGAACCGTGGCACCCTGAGGCCATGCGGCTTCGCCCCTGCCTGCTCGCGATCGTCCTGTGCCTGCTCGCCCCGGTTGCCACGGCAGCCGCGGCCTCCCCGTCGGGAACGCTCGCCCAGCTGGCGGGAGCTGGGGGCTGTGCCTCGGCCCAGACGGCGCTCGGCTGCACGCCCGCCCGCGGGCTGGACGACGCCCGCGCAGTCGCGCTCAGCCCCGACGGCCTGTCCCTCTACGTCGCGGCGGCCACGCCGGCGAGCGTGACGACGTTCAGCGTCGCGCCCGGCAACGGCCTGCTGCAACAGCTGAACCTCGGCGCGGGCTGCCTCGCGTCGGTCGCGCAGGACGGCTGCGGCGGTGCGCGCGCGCTCGAGGGCGCCTCGGCGATCGTGGTCTCGCCGGACAACCTGCACGTCTACGCGGCGTCGGCGACGGCGGGGTCCGTGTCGACCTTCATTCGCCAGCCGAACGGCTCGCTCGTGCAGCCCGCGGGCGTCGCCGGCTGCCTCTCCACCACGCCGGCCGCAGGCTGCTCCAGCGAGGTGCGGTCGCTGGGCGGCGCCGATGCGCTGGCGATCTCGCCGGATGGGCACTTCGTCTACGCCGCGGGCGGCACGGCCGACTCCCTGCTCGTGTTCTCGCGCGACGCCGCGACCGGCCGGCTCACGCAGCTCGCCGGCACCGCCGGGTGCCTGCGCAACGGCCGCAGCGACTGCGCGCCCGTCACCGGTCTCGACGGGCCGGCGGCGATCGCCATGGCACCGGACGGGACGTCGCTCTACGTGGCCTCGGCCGTGGGCACGGTGACGGCCTTCCAGCGCGACGTCACGACGGGCACGCTTGCACAATTGCCCGCGGGCGCCGGCTGCCTGAGCGACGGCGACCTGGCGGGCTGCACGGCCGTCGGCGGCCTGGCGCGCGCCTCCGCCGTCGCGTTCACGCCCGACGGGCGCACGCTGATCGCGGCGGGCACCGATGACGACGCCGTGGTGTCCTTCCGGCGCGATCCCGCCGGCGGCGCGCTCACCCGCGCGTCCTGCGTCTCGGCCTCCGCGGGGACCGCCGGGTGCACGCTCTCGCCCCTGATCGGCGGTCCGCGCGCGCTGGTCGTGCGCTCCAACGGGCTGTCGGTCTGGGTCGCCGCCTCGCGCGCCGATTCCATCGTCACGCTGCAGATCGACCCGACGACCGGGGCGCTGACGCCGAGCGCCGGCCTGGGCGGATGCCTGCGCCGCCTGGCCTCCTCGGACTGCCGCGCGGCGCGCGGGCTCGACGACCCGCGCGGCCTGGCCGCGAGCGCCGACGGCGCGCACGTCTATGCAGTCAGCGCGCAGAGCGATGCGATCGCCGTGCTCGGGCCGCAGCTCGCGCCCAACTGCCTGCGCGTGCGCGCGACGACGGTCGCCAACAAGGCGCACTCCGTCGTGCTCGCCTGCTCGGATCCCAACGGCGACGCGATCACGCTCCAGATCGGCAAGCCACCCCTGCACGGGCGCGTGACCGGTCTCGTCAAGTCGACCGGGAGCATCACGTACACGCCGCTCCCCGGATACACGGGTGCGGACTCGATCACGTACACGGCCACGGACGGGTTGGATGTCAGCGCTCCGGGCACCGCCACCGTGAGCGTGACCTTGCCGCCCAAGGCCCCCGTCGTGAGGATCCGGACCGGGCGGACGCACCTGCTCCAGGGCGGGCACATCCACGTGCTCGTGGAATGCCCGCCGATCGCGATCGGGCCCTGTCGCGTGGCGGCCCATCTGCTCGTGAGGGGCACGAGCAGGGGCTACGGGTTCTCCCGCATCAAGCCGCGCACGACGGGGCGCGTCGTCCTGCGCGCCAGTGGCGTCAAGGGCCGCACGCAGGCCCAGGTGGTGGTCACCGTGCGCGACAAGTCGCGTCGCGCCACAGTCGTCAAGCGGACGATCCTGATCCTGCCCTAACGCCACGCCCTACTGGGACGCGCCGTTAATCGCCGGCGATCGCGTACTCCGTCACCGGCGGGCAGGTGACGACGAGGTTGCGGTCGCCGTATGCGCCCTCGATGCGGCGGACGGGCGACCAGTACTTCATGCGGCGCAGGCTCGCGGACGGATAGCAGGCCTCCTCGCGCGTGTACGGATGCGGCCAGTCGCGCGTCAGCATCTCGGCTGTGTGCGGCGCGTTGACGAGCGGGTTGTCGTCGGCGGGCCACTCGCCCGCGGCCACGCGGTCGATCTCGCCGCGGATGTGGATCATGGCCTCGCAGAAGCGCTCGATCTCGCCCAGGTCTTCCGACTCCGTCGGCTCGACCATGAGCGTGCCGGCCACGGGGAAGCTCATCGTCGGGGCGTGCAGGCCGTAGTCGATCAGGCGCTTCGCGACGTCCTCGACCGTCACCCCCGTCTCCTTGGTGATCGGGCGCAGATCGAGGATGCACTCGTGCGCGACGAGCCCGTTCTGGCCGCTGTAGAGCACCGGGTAGTGCTCGCCCAGGCGACGGGCGATGTAGTTCGCGTTGAGGATCGCCACCTGCGTGGCCTGGCGCAGGCCATCCGGCCCCATCAGGCGGATGTAGGCCCACGAGATCGGCAGGATGCTGGCCGATCCCCAGGGGGCGGCCGAGACGGGGCCCGGCCCGCTGGACGGGCCGGCGGCGGCCTGCAGCGGGTGATTCGGCAGGAAGCGCCGCAGATGCGAGCGCACCGCGACCGGCCCGACTCCGGGCCCGCCGCCGCCGTGGGGGATGCAGAACGTCTTGTGCAGATTGAGGTGCGAGACGTCGGCGCCGAACTGGCCGGGCTGCGCGAGCCCGACGAGCGCGTTCAGATTGGCCCCGTCGACGTACACCTGACCGCCCGCGTCGTGCACGAGCCCGCAGATCTCGCCCACGGCCTGCTCGTACACGCCGTGCGTCGAGGGATAGGTGATCATGAGCGCGGCGACCTGGTCGCCGTGCACCGACAGGCGGGTGCGGAGGTCGTCCAGGTCGACGTTCCCCTGCTCGTCGCAGGCGACAACCACCACGCGCATGCCCGCCATGACGGCGCTGGCGGCGTTCGTGCCGTGCGCGCTCGACGGGATCAGGCAGACGTCCCGCTGGTCGTCGCCCCGGGAGCGGTGGTAGCCGCGGATCGCGAGCAGGCCGGCGAACTCGCCCTGCGAGCCGGCATTCGGCTGCAGCGAGACGGCGTCGTAGCCCGTGATCGCGCACAGCCAGCGCTCGAGGTCGTGGATCAGCGTGACGTAGCCGTCGGCCTGGTCGAGCGGCGCGAACGGGTGGATCGTCGCGAACTCGGGCCACGAGACGGCCTGCATCTCCGTCGTCGCGTTGAGCTTCATCGTGCACGAGCCGAGCGGGATCATCGAGCGGTCGAGCGCGACGTCGCGGCCCGAGAGGGTGCGCAGGTAGCGCAGCATCTGCGTCTCGGAGCGGTGCACCCGGAACACGGGATGCGAAAGGAAGTCGGAGCTGCGCACGAGCCCGGCCGGGATGGCGTCGGGCGTGTCGGCGTCCAGCGCCTCGATGTCGCCCTTGACCCGGAAGGCGCTCCAGAGGTGCTCGACCTGGAGCCGCTCGGTGACCTCGTCGCAGGAGATCCCGACGGTGTCCGTGTCGACGCGCAGCAGGTTGATGCCGAGCTGGCGCGCGGCCGCGATGACCGCGTCGGCATGGTCGGGCACGCGCACGCGGATGGTGTCGAAGAAGGCGTCGTGCACGAGTTCCAGGTCGCCGTCCGTGAGCCCGCGCGCGAGGATCGCGGTCAGGCGGTGGATGCGCGTCGCGATCAGCTCGAGCCCCTCG
The DNA here is from genome assembly GCA_035696365.1 of Gaiellales bacterium. Taxonomy (GTDB): domain Bacteria; phylum Actinomycetota; class Thermoleophilia; order Gaiellales; family JALYLC01; genus JALYLC01. Next base: position 8,287 of record DASRQS010000129.1, read on the forward strand.
CGGCCGTGGTAGACGGCATACATCGAGGCCATCACCGCCAGCAGCACCTGTGCGGTGCAGATGTTGGAGGTCGCCTTCTCGCGGCGGATGTGCTGCTCGCGAGTCTGCAGCGCGAGCCGCAGCGCCGGGTTGCCGTCGGCGTCGACCGAGAGGCCGACGAGGCGGCCGGGCAGCGCGCGCTCGAGGCCGCTGCGGACACTCATGTAGGCGGCGTGCGGGCCGCCGAAGCCGATCGGGACTCCGAAGCGCTGCGAGGTGCCGACGACCACGTCGGCGCCCATCTCGCCCGGCGGCGTGAGCAGGACGAGGGCCAGCAGATCGGCCGCGACGCAGGCCAGCGCGTCCGCGGCATGGATCTCCGCGATCACGGGCGAGAGGTCGCGCACGAGGCCGGACGCACCCGGGTACTGCAGCAGCGCGCCGAAGCACCCTCCCTCCGGCAAGCCCTGCGAGAGGTCGGCGGAGACGACTTCGATGCCGATCGGCTCCGCACGCGTCCGCAGGATCGCGAGCGTCTGCGGGAAGACGTCCAGGTCGACCACGAAGCGGCTCGACTCGGCCTTCGACGACCGCCTTGCGACCGCCATCGCCTCGGCGGCTGCCGTGGCCTCGTCCAGCAGCGAGGCGTTCGCGAGGGGCAGGCCTGTCAGGTCGCAGACCATCGTCTGGTAATTGAGCAGCGCCTCGAGGCGGCCCTGGGAGATCTCGGGCTGGTAGGGCGTGTAGGCCGTGTACCAGGCGGGGTTCTCGAGCACCTTGCGCAGGACGACCTGCGGCGTGTGCGTGCCGTAGTAGCCGAGCCCGATCATCGTCGTCATCACGCGGTTGCGGTGCCCGAGCTCGCGGAGCTCCGCCAGGACGTCGATCTCGGGGAGCGCCTCCGGCAGGGCGAGGTCGCTGCCGAGCAGGATTGAGGCCGGCACCGCCGCGCGCGCCAGATCGTCCAGCGACGCGTGCCCGAGCGAGGCCAGCATGCGCTCCTGGTCTTCCGGCGAGGGCCCGATGTGCCGCCGCGAGAACGGGACGGCGCGCTCGAGTTCGGACAGCCGCGCCACTGCTACAGGCCCTTCAGGTGCTCGGCGTAGGCCGACGCGTCGAGCAGGCCGTCGAGCTCGGCGGGATCGGACAGTCGCACGCGGATCAGCCAGCCCTGGCCGTAGGGATCGTCGTTGACGAGCTCCGGCGCGTCGATCACGGCCTGGTTGACCTCGGTCACGCTGCCCGAGAGCGGCGCGACGATCCCGGACACGGCCTTGACCGACTCGAGCTCGCCGTACTCGGCGCCCGCCTTCACATCGGCCCCGACCTCCGGCGGCAGATAGACCACGAGGTCGCCGAGCGCATCCTGCGCGTACCAGGTCACGCCGAAGGTCGCGGTGTCGCCGTCCGCTCGCGCCCAGTCGTGCTCGCGGTGGTAGCGGAGGTCGTCCGGGTAGCTCTCGGGAGCTGGCATCGGTTTCAGGTCTCCTTGGCGTACAGGGGCTTGCGCGCGGTGTGCGCGGGTCGCGTACGGCCGCGCACGTCCACGGCGAGCGCGGTGTCGGGTGAGGCGAGCGGGGACGGGACATAGCCCAGTCCGATGCCGCGCTGCAGGGTGGGCGAGAAGGTTCCGCTGGTGACCTCGCCTGCGACGGCGCCCTCGCCGTCGAGGATGAAGCACCCCGGTCGCGGCACCGCGCGCTCCTCGTCCATGCGCAGCGCGACCAGCTGGCGCTCCGGGCCGTCGGCGCGCGTGCGCGCGAGGACGTCCGAGCCGGTGAATTCCTTGTCGCGCGCGCAGACCCAGCCCAGGCCGGCCTCGATCGCGTTCGTCTCCGGCGTGATGTCCTGGCCGTGCAGCGGGTAGCAGACCTCGAGGCGCAGGGCATCGCGCGCGCCCAGGCCACAGGGCACCGCGCCGGCCTCGATCAGCGCGTCCCAGAGCTCGACGACCTGGGTGGCGGGGCAGATCAGCTCGACCCCGGGCTCGCCGGTGTAGCCCGTGCGCGCCACGGTGCAGGGGACGCCGGCCACCCGCGCCTCGGCGAAGGTGAAGGGCGCGGAGGAGAGCGGATCGATTCCCTCGCACAGTGGCGAGAGCTGCGCGAGCGCCGCCGGGCCCTGCAGGGCCAGCATTCCGTGCGCGTCGGACTCGTCCAGAAGCGTGGCGCCTACGGGGAGCTGCTCGGATAGGTGTGCCATGTCGATGTCACGGTTGCCGGCGTTCACGACGAGCAGGTAGCCGCCCTCGCGCCGGTAGGCGATGAGGTCGTCCACGATGCCGCCGCGATCGTTCGTGAGCAGCGTGTATTGCGCCTCGCCGGTCGAGAGCCGGTCGAGGTCGTTGGAGAGCACGCGCTGCAGGAAGGCGTGTGCGTCGTTCCCGCCCACCTGCAGCTGGCCCATGTGCGAGACGTCGAAGACGCCCGCGGCCGTGCGCACCGCGGCCACCTCGTCGATCACGCCCGAGTACTGCACCGGCATCTCCCACCCGGCGAAGGGGACGAGGCGCCCGCCCGACTCCGCGTGGCGTGCGTACAGCGGCGTGCGCTGTAGCTCGTCAGGCACCGCGCACGACTATAGCCGCGCCGCTTCCCGCGTCGCCACGAAGCTGACCTCGTGCGCGAGCGCGTTGGCGGCGTGCGCCTCGTCCTCGCTCATGGCCCCGATCGAGCAGAGGAACGTGAACTCGTCGCGCAGATGCGTGCGCATCATCTCGGGGCCGTCGGTGGAAACCGTCACGCGCACGCCGGCATCCAGGAACGTGCGGAACACCGAGCGCACCTCGTCCGGGCCGGAGAGCGCTCCCGTGAGCAGGTTCGAGGTCGGGCAGACCTCGAGCACGATCCCGGTCGAGGCGAGCAGCGCGGTGAGCTCGGGATCGCCGGCTGCGAGGATTCCGTGGCCGATGCGGTCGGGCCTGAGCGCCTCGACGACCTCGCCGACCTCCTCGGCGAAGCCCTCCTCGCCGCAGTGCACCGTCACGCCCAGGCCGGCCTCCCGCGCCTGCTGCACGAGCGGCGCGAGCGGCGCGTAGGCGAAGCGGCCGCCGCCGGGCCTCGGGCCGGCGATGTCGATGCCGACGACGCCGCGCGCGGAGTAGCGGCAGGCCTTCTCCACGATGATCTCGTTCTGTCGCTCGTCGAAGGTGCGATCCATCATCAGGATCACGCCCGCCCGCACCTGGGGGTACTCGAGCTGCGCGCGGTCGACGCCGCGCAGCGCCGCGAGGATGATGTGATCGAGGTCGCGCTCGCCGCCGCGGTTGCGCTTCATGGGGTTGAAGCGCACCTCGCAGGTCGTGATGCGCTGCGAGCGGTAGCCGCCGCCGATCATGCCGTGGACGCAGCGCTCGACCGCCAGCGGGCTCGACTGGATCAGCTCCGTCACGTGGTAGACCTGATCGAGCGCGTCCAGTCCGTCGACGCCGCGCGGATCGGAGATCGAGACCATGCGGTCGAACTCCCAGTAGTCGCGCGTCGGCAGCGCGATCCCCTGCGCGTGGGCGGACTCCCACATCACGTTGGTGGGCACCGATCCGCCGAGGTGAGCGTGCAGCTCGGCCATCGGCTCGTCGGCCGCGAAGGGGCTCCCTGGCATGAGCCGGAGTCTAGGGTCCTGACTCAGGGCCCTCGATCCGTCCGCACGTGCGACTAGCGTGGACGGGTGCCCGGCACGCAGGCAGCGCTCTACGCCGAGATCGACCTCGAGCTTTCGTGGTCCGAGAGTGCGCTGCCGCAGAGCGAACGCACCAAGCACGTGCACGGCCTGCATCCGTACCTCGGCAAGTTCCCGCCGCAGCTCGCAGAAGCGCTCATCCGCAGGCACTGCCCGCGCGGCGGCCTCGTCCTGGATCCGTTCTGCGGCTCGGGGACGACGCTCGTGGAAGCTGTCGCGCTCGGCCGAGACGCAGTCGGCTGCGACATCTCCGGCTTCAACGCGCTGCTCGCACGCGAGAAGGTGCGCGCGCGCGAGGCCGCGGCGGTCGCGGCCGGCCTCGAGCAGACGCTCGCGCGCGCGGAGTCCGCCCTCGCCGGGCCGGGCGAGCCGGCCGGCATGCCTCCCTACCTCGCAGAGTGGTACGGCGAGGAGGCGCGGCGAGAGCTGCTTGCCTACCGCCGCGCGATCGAGCCGGAGACGGTCTGGGCCGGCCTTGCGTCGCTCGTGCTGACGCGGGCTGCGCGCTCGGCACGGCTTGTCCGCCACGACGCGCTCGATGCGGCGCGCGAGCCCGTGCGGGAGCCGTACTGGTGCCACAAGCACCGCCGCACCTGCCTGCCGACGAGCGGCG
>DASRQS010000130.1:0-93550 GCA_035696365.1 Gaiellales bacterium
CGTTGCGAATCTCCTCCCACAGCGCATGCGCAACATCACGCGCATCGATCAGCACCCGCTCATCCACCAACAGACCCGCCCCCCCGACCCTCGCCCTCCTCACACCACCTATCGGCGCCGAGAACGGGGGACTGGAGTCCCCCGCGCGGGGGAGGCCCCCCCGCTCACCCCAGTGAGCTTCAGCGAAGCCGGCGCTCCGTCTCAGCCTCGCACTACGGCGAGGGGCGAGGAGATGCGCACGGGCCCGGCGGGCGCGGGCCCGGCGGCCGCGATGCGCTGAGCGATGGCCGCGATCGCCCGGGACGAGGCGGCACCGGGATCCACGCTGAAGACCGGTGAGCCGTCGTCGCTGCCTGCTCGCAACGCCTCCTCGAGCGGAACCTCGCCCAGCAGCGGCACGCCGAGCTGCTCGGCCAGCGCAGCTCCGCCGCCGCGCCCGAACGGATACGTGGCCTCGCCGCAGCAGGGGCAGGCGAGGCTCGACATGTTCTCGATCACGCCGATCAGTGGCTGCCCGAGCTTCTCCACCATCTGAGCCGCACGCGAGGCGACGCGCTGGGCGGCGAGCTGCGGGGTCGTGACGAGCACGGCCTCCGAGCGCGGGAGCAACTGCCCCAGCGAGAGGCCGACGTCGCCCGTTCCCGGCGGCATGTCGATCAGCAGATAGTCGAGCGGCCCCCAGTAGACGTCCGAGAGGAACTGCTCGAGCGCGCGGTGCAGCATGGGGCCGCGCCACACGACCGAGCCGCCGTCGTCGAGGAAGAACCCGATCGACATGACCTTGAGATCGTGCGCGACCGGGGGGACGATCATCTTGTCGACGACGACCGGCCGCTGCTGGATGCCGAGCATGGCGGGGATCGAGTAGCCGTAGATGTCGGCGTCCACGACGCCCACCTCGAGCCCGCGGGCGGCCAGTGCGAGCGCGAGATTGACTGTCAGGGACGACTTGCCGACGCCGCCCTTGCCCGAGGCCACGGCGATCACGCGCGTGCGCTCTTCGACCGCGATCGTGCGCTCATTCTCGCTGCGCCCGCCGCGCAACTGCGCCCGCAGGGCGGCCCGCTGCTCCTCATCCATGTGCGTGAAGCCGATGGACACGGTGTCGACTCCGGGCACCGCCCCGACGTGCATCTGCACCTGCGCTTCGATGTTGGACTTCAGCGGGCAACCGGGCACCGTCAGCCGGATCGTGACGTGCACGTGGCTGCCATCCACGTCGACCGCGTCGACCATCCCGAGCTCGACCACGTTGCGCCGGATCTCGGGATCGATGACCAGCGCCAGCGCCGTCTTGAGCGCGTCGGGAGCAGGAGGGTTCACGACGACATGCTACCCGCGATGCGTGGCTGATCCGATGCCGAGCAGCGCTGCGACGTGCGCCACGGCACGGTCGTCGCGCGCGGCGACGATGCGCGAGCGTCCCTCGAGGTCGAGCGGCGCATCGCCGAACGGCCCCGGCGCGTCGGGCAGCGCGACGACCGAGCCGGCCTCGCCCACCATCAGCTGCCCCGCCGCGATGTCGATCGAGCGGGCGCCACGCGGGCGCAGGCTCGCGACGGCGTCCAGCCGGCCGTCGGCCAGGTGGCAGAGCGCGAGCGCGAGCGAGCCGAGCACGCGAATGCGCTCGGCGGCTCCGGTCATCGCCGCTGCCGCGGGCACGAGATGCTCGGGCCGTGTGGCCTCGAGCGCGACGAGCTGCAGCCGCTCGAGCGGGCGCATCCCGCCGAGGGGCACGCCGTTCACCGTGGCGCCCTTGCCGCGCCGGGCGATCCACTCCTCGCCGTTGCCGAGGTCGTAGACGTAGCCAAGCACGACATCGGCCATCGCGGGGCCGTCCGCGACGGCGACCGAGAGTGCGTAGAGCGGCAGGCCGCGCTTCGCGTTGAGACTGCCGTCGACGGGGTCGATGACGACGCGCCAGCCGCCCCCGTCGCCGTAGGAGCGCTCGCCGATCTCCTCGGAGACGACGGTGAACGCCTCGCCTCCCGCCGCGAGGCGGTCGAGCACGGCGAACGCCGCGTCCTCGGCGGCCCGGTCGATCTCCACGGTCAGATCGCCGCCGGCGCCGCGTCCGAGCTCGAGCGCGCGCCGTGCGCGCGGCACCGCGCCAACGGCCGCGACCACGCCGTCGCGCATCGCGCGGCAGGCCTCGAGCCAGCGCTCGGGCGTCACGGCTCGAACGGATCGAGCTGGTTGAAGACCATCCCGTCGAGGATCTTCGGGAAGAAGAACGTGGATTTGGGCGGCATGGTCTGGCCGGCTTCGGCGACCGCCTCGACGTCGGACACGCTGGGAGCAGGCACCAGCAGGGCGATGGCGGTGCGCGGCGGAGCGGCGTCGACGAGCGCGGCGGCGGAGGCGGCGCCCTGCCGATAGGCGATGCGATCGGTGGTCGCGACCGCATCGGCATCGAGCCCGAGAATGTCCCGCAGCACGAGCGTTCCGACGACGACGACGTCGAGCGCCGTCGGGGCCTCACCGCGCAGGCGAGCGTGCAGCGGGGGCCTGCCGTCCCCGCGCACGAGGCCGAACGTGTGCGAGCCCCGCGACGGCGCCACGATGCGCCGCTCGAGCGCTTCCACGTCCGGGATCTCCTCGATCTCCCAGTGCTCGGCCAGCAGCTCGGGGAGGCGCTCCCAGAGCTCGGGGCTCAGGCCGCTGACCACCCGGTGCGTCGGGAAGAGGACGAGCCCGGGATCGTGGCGGTTGGTGAGATACACGGGCGCGAAGTCGTAGGCCAACAGATCGGAGGGGTCACCGTCTGCGGCGCGGCGCTCGTCCCGGTAGGCGAGCGCCGTCTCGTAGCGGTGGTGTCCGTCGATGATCGTGAGCGGCCGGCTGCCGACGACGTCGCTCGCGATGCTCAGCGGAGCGTCCTCGCAGACGCGCCAGAGCCGGTGCGACGTGCCCTCCTCGTCAGTGGTCTCGAAGATCGGCTCGCGAGCGGCGACGAGCGGCTCGAAGACCGAGCTGATCTGGCGCGAGGGATCCCCGTAGGCCATGAAGATCGGCGAGAGGTTTGCGCGCACCGCACGCAGCACGGCGAGTCGCCCCGCCTTGGGAGCCTCGAGCGTGCGCTCGTGGCGGCGGATCCTGCCGGGTGCGTACGGCTCCAGCCGCAGCGCGGCGATCAGGCCGGCGCGCCGCCGCCGCACGCCGTCGGGCCCGCGGGCATGCTGCTCCAGCCAGTACATGCAGGGCCGCGGCTCGCGCACCACGACGCCCTCACGGCGCCAGGCGGCGAACGTATCCCCGGCCTCGCGCTCCGCTCCGGGCTCCGGCAGGATCAGATGCACGACGTTATAGGGACTGCGCGCGAGCAGCCGGTCGCGCAGGTCGTCGTCGATGACGTCGTAGGGCGGCGACACCACGTCGGCCAGGAGCACGCGGTCGGCGGCGTAGTGCAGGGCGTGGAACGGCCGGATCTCGACGCGCGCTGGCACTGGCCCCGACACGTCGGGGAGGGTAGCCCGGATGTACCCTGCCCGCGCAGGACGAGCCGTGCGCCGGCCGCCGTATACTCGGCGGAATGGCCGGTGGCACGCTCGTGCGCGAGCTCGCGGCGGGCGCGCTCGTGGACGCGACCTTCGCGGTGTCGCGCAAGGAGCGGCGCACGCGCCGCGACGGACGCCCATTTCTCGATCTCGAGCTCACCGACAAGAGCGGGCGGGTGCGCGCACGCGTGTGGGACGGCGTCCCGGTGCTGGAGCAGCGGTTCGCCGTCGGCGACACGGTGCGGGTGCTCGGGCGCGTGGGCGAGTACGCCGGCCGCGTCGAACTCGAGGTGCGCGACGTTGAGCGAGTCGAGCCCGGCGACCCGGCCGAGTTCGTGCCCGGCGCGCGGCGCGACATCGACGATCTCGACGGCTACGTCGACTTCCTCATGCTCGAGATCTACCACGACGGGCTGCGCGCGCTGTGCGAGACGGTGCTGGGCGAGCCCGGCTATCGCGAGCGGTTTCGTACGGCGCCCGCGACCGAGAACGGCCATCACTCCTACGCCGGCGGCCTGGCGGAGCACACGGTCGCGGTCGCGGCGCTCTGCCGCGAGACGGCGCAGCTGCATCCGCGCCTGAACGCCGATCTGCTCACGGCAGCGGCGCTCCTGCACGACTGCGGCTGCGTGGACGCGTTCGTGAGCGGCGCCGTGATCCTGCCCAGCGAGCGCGGCGCGCTGCTCGGCCACGTGCACCTCGGCCTCGCGCGCATCGAGCGGGCGGGCACGCGCGCGCGCATCGACGAGGCCAGGCTCCAGCCGCTGCTGGGGGCCGTCGCCTCGCATCACGGCCCGCCCGAGGGCCGGCGCTTCCCGAGTCCCGAGGCGGTCGCGCTGCATGCCGCGAACGCGCTCGACGCTCGCGTCAGCGACGCGCTCCGCTCACCGGCGGGCTAGACGTTGAAGCGGATGTTGAGCACGTCGCCGTCGACGACGACGTAGTCCTTGCCCTCGACCCGCTGGACGCCGCGTTTCTGGGCCTCGGTGTGCGAGCCGGCGGCGACCAGGTCGTCCCAGCGGATCACCTCGGCGCGGATGAACCCCCGGGCGATGTCGGAGTGGATCTTGCCCGCAGCCTCGACCGCGGTGGCGCCTTCGCGCACCGGCCAGGCGCGCGCCTCGATCGGACCGGCCGTGAAGAAAGTGATCAGGCCGAGCGTGCGGAAGCATGCGCGCGCGAGGCGCGGCATGCCTGGCTCGTCCAGGCCGAGATCGGCCAGGAAGGCCGTGCGATCGGCGGGATCCTCGAGCTCGGCCAGCTCGGCCTCGAAGCGGGCCGCGACGGCCACGACCTCGGCGCCCCGCTCCGCAGCGTAGGCGGTCAGCGCCGCGACGCGCTCCGGCTCGCCCGCCTCGCTCACGTTCGCGACGTAGATCACGGGCTTGGTGGTCAGCAGGTCGAGGCCCTCGGGAATCTCGCAGTCGAGGGTGCGCGCCGGCAGCCCCTCGTCGAGGTGCGCGGCCAGGCGCTCGAGCACGACGAGCTCGGCTCGGGCGCTCTTCTCGCCCACGCGGGCTGCGCGCTCCGTGCGTTCGCGCCGCCGCGTGACGAGCACCTGATCCGAGAGCAGGAGCTCGAAGTCGACGGCCTCGGCGTCGAGCACGGGATCGATGCGCCCGTCGGGGTGCGAGACGGCCTCGTCGTCGAAGACGCGCACGACGTGCGCCAGGGCGTGGGTCGCACGCAGGTGGCCAAGGTACTCGCCGCCCAGTCCCCCGTCCCGGGCACCGCTGCCGCGCACGAGCCCGGAGACGTCGGAGAACTGCACCGTGGCCGGCACCTGCTCGCGCGCCGACACGGCCGCGGCAAGGGCGGCGATGCGCCCGTCCGGAACCGCGGCGATACCGACGTTCGCCGAGGCCTGAACCGCGGCGTAACTCGTGATCTCCGCATGCGACTCGGTGAGCGCGTTGAAGAGCGAGGTCTTGCCCGAGTTGGGCAGGCCCACGATGCCGACTTCGAGACTCGCCATCAGCCGGCCAGCAGCGCGAAGACCGCGCCCACGCAGGCACCGACGGCCAGACCCGCGACCACGTCGGAGACGTGGTGGACGGCGAGGTAGACGCGAGAGGCAGCCATCAGGACGGCCAGGGTAGCGAACAGCGGCCAGAAGGCCGGTGCATAGACCGAGAGCGCGATCGCCCCTGCGCCGGCCATGGCGGCGTGGCTCGACGGGAAGGACGGGCTGGCCGGGGCCACGATCAGCGGCGGGCGCCCGCGGCGCTCGAGCGGGCGCGCGCGCCGTACGACGCGCTTGAGCACGTAGTTGAGGCCAAGCGTCAGCCAGACGACGCCCGCCACGAGCGGGACGGCCCACCAGCGCTGCGTCCCTATGGCGACCGCAACGGCGCCCACCACCCACAGCAACCCGCGGTTGCCGAGCGCCGAGTAGTCGATCACGACGCGATCGAGCACCCGCCGGCGCCGGGCGGCCGACACCCGGCCTACGAGCTGAAGCCGGCGCCCCGGCGACGCGGCACGACACGCACGGCGTAGGCGACATCGTCGACGCGCACCCAGATGCGGCGCTCGTCGTGCTCGATGTCCACGGTACCCGTGCCCGCCGCAAGGGCGGTCTCGACGCGGGCCCAGTCCTCGCTGCTGGCCTCGCCCGCGACCGTGCCGCCGCCGCGGAAGCCGAGCTCGAATTTCACGCTGTGGTCGTCCATCACGCCTCCGTCACGGTCGTCGCCTGCACCAGCTCGCTCAGCACCCCGCCGAGCGACTCGTGGTGCACGAATGCCACTGCTCCGTAGATGCCCGTCCGCGGCTGCTCGTCGATCAGCGTGGCCCCGGCAGCGCGCAGGTGGGCCAGCGCCGCCGGCAGATCGTCCACGCCGAAGGCGAGGTGGTGCATCCCCTCGCCCCGCCGGGCGATGAAGCGCCCGACCGGCGTGTCCTCGGCGAGCGGTGCCAGCAGCTCCACGCGGCCGCTCTCGCCCATGAGCAGCGCGAGCGCCTCGACGCCCTGCTCCTCGACCCGCTCACGCGCCTCGACGCGGGCCCCGAAGAGCCGTTCGTAGCGGGCGAGCGCGGCCTCGAGGTCGCGTACGGCGACGCCGACGTGGTGGATGCCGAGTGCAGACACGCCCGGATGGTGCCACGGCGCCCGCGCCGGGGCAGCAGCGGTGCAATCATGCACTCCGAATCCACCCACTGGGGAGGCACACATGGGCCTGTTCGACAAGGTCAAAGACGAGGCGTCGGACGTCCTCGAGACGGTCAAGGGAGCTGCTCACACGCAGCAGCTGAAGCTTCATCTGCGCAAGCACGACGGTGAGCTCGATGAAGCCCACGCCGCGTTCGGGGCGGCCGCGTTCGACCTCTTCGAGGCAGGCACGCTCTCGTCGAGCAGCGATCTCGCCGCGCCGGCAGCGCGCGTACGCGACGCGCGCGCAGCGGTCGAGGCCAAGAAGGCCGAGATTGCGACAAGTGCCGCCGACGACTCGGACGGCTCGAACGGAGCGGGCGGAGCCGCGGGCGGAGCGGGCGGAGCCGGCGAAGCGGGCGGAGCCGCGGGCGGAGCCGGCGGAGCGGGCGCCTAGGCCAGACCCAGCGGGCCGATGCCGGGCCTCCGGGGGCCGCCCGGCCAGCTGACGGCGAGGGTGCCCACTCGCTGCACGTCGTGCAGCATCGTGGCGACGTCCTCGCGGTCGAGCGTCTCGCGCTCCAGCAGCTTGGAGGCGAGGCGCTCGAGCGCCTCGCGGTTCTCCTCGAGCAGCCGGACGGCCTCGCCGTAGGCGTAGTCGCAAATGCGCGACTGCTCCTGGTCGCGCTGCCGCTTCGTGTCCTCGGAGAGGGCGAAGTTGTCAGCGCGCACGGTGCGCGTCGTGAGCGACTCGCCGAGGCCCCAATCGAACACCATCGCGCGTGCGATGGACGTGGCGCGCTCGAGGTCGTCTCCCGCGCCGTTCGAGTACTCGCCCAGGGCCACCTGCTCGCCAGCGCGGCCGCCCAGCAGGACGACGATGTTCGTGATCAGGTCGTCGCGCGTGGCCAGCACCCGCTCGTCGGTCGGCAGGTACATGTTGTATCCGAGCGCCGCGCCGCGGGGCACGATCGTGACCTTGTGGATCGTCATGCCGCGCCCCACGATGTGCGCGAGCACCGCGTGCCCGGCCTCGTGGTAGGCGATCACCCGCTTCTCCTGCTCCGACACCATGCGATGCGTCTTCAGGCCCGCGACCACGCGCTCCAGGGCGTCGTCGAAGTCGACGCCGGTGATCGTGTCGCGCCCCGCGCGCGTCGCCCGGATGGCGGCCTCGTTGCAGATGTTCTCCAGATCGGCGCCCGTGAGGCCGGCCGTGGCGCGCGCGACGGAGCTCAGCTCGACGGACTCGTCGATCGGCTTGTTGCGCACGTGCACGTTGAGAATCTGCTCGCGCGCCAGCAGGTCCGGCGGCGACACGTAGACCTGGCGATCGAAGCGGCCCGGCCGCAGCAGCGCGGCGTCGAGCGTGTCGAGCCGGTTGGTCGACGCCATGATGACGACGTCCGAGCGGTTGAAACCGTCGAGCTCCACGAGCAGCTGGTTGAGCGTCTGGTCCTGCTCGCGGTTGAACCCCACGCCCTGACGCGCGGCGCCGACCGCGTCCAGCTCATCGATGAAGACGATCGCGGGAGCGTGCTTGCGCGCCGTGTCGAACAGCTTGCGGATGCGCGAGGCCCCGAGCCCGGCGAACATCTCGACGAAGGCCGAGGCCGGCTGCGAGAAGAACGCCGCGCCGGACTCGGCCGCGACCGCCTTGGCGAGCAGCGTCTTGCCGGTTCCGGGCGGCCCGTGCAGCAGGACGCCGCGCGGCACGCGCGCGCCAAGGCGCTCGAAGCGCGCGGGATCGCGCAGGAACTCGATGATCTCGGCGAGCTCGGCCTTCGCCTCCTCGACGCCGGCGACGTCGTGCCAGCGCACGATCGACTCGGAATCAGGCTTCAGCTCGGCCGGGGAGGTGCGCGGCATCATCTTGACGATGCGCCACATCAGGTAGACCAGGAACCCCAGCAGGAGCGGCGGGATCCAGAGGATGATGAAGATCCGGATCTGACCGAAGACGTCGCCGAGGGCACTCCCAATCGTCGCGGTCAGCACTCCTTCTGTGTCGGCAGGAGAGGGGGCGAACTTAAACCGATCGGGTCAAGCTCAGTTGACGCGCTCGAGGCGGGGGTTCGGCAGGTAGCCGCGGCCCGCCTTGGCAGCCGGATGGCCGTCCCGTACCACGACGTCGGCGGTGAAGTCGTTCTCGCCGCGGATCAGCGCCGACCCTACGCCGTAGGCGTCGACGGGGACTGCGGCCTCCTCGAAGGAGGCGATCTTGGCGACGTTGAAGCCGCCCGACGCGACGATGCGCACGCTCGAGAACCGCTCGCGGTCGAGCGCCTCGCGCACGTTGCACACGAGCTGCGGATTGACGCCGCGCGGATCGAAGCGACCCATCTGAGGAGAGAGCGAGCGATCGACCATGGTCGACGACGTGTCCAGCCGCACACCCCAGAGCTGCGGGCCGAGCGCTCGAGCCACTTCCACCGCAGTGCCCACACAGTCGTTGTCGAAGTCGACCAGCACGATCACGTCCATCTGCGAGCCGAGCGTCTCGATGAAGCGGCGCGCCGCCAGCACCGTGTCACCGCCGTAGGCCGCGATCAGCCCGTGGGGCACCGTGCCCATACCGCGGCCGCCCCACCAGGAGGCCTGAGCGTCGGTCGAGACGCCGATCGCGCCGGCGATGTGCGCGGCATAGCCGTCGCCCGTCTGCACGCGGTGGTGGTCGTGGCGCGCCGGAAAGTAGAGGATCGGCTTGCCGCGCGCCGCGCGCACGACCTCGCGCACGTTGCGGGCGATCAGCGTGCGTCGCGAGAGCGTGCCCAGGTAGACCGTCTCGAGATGGCAGAAGAGCGAGTAGTCGCCCTCGATCGTCATCACGGTCTCCCACGGCTCGATCTCGTCGCCGTCGTTGAGGGCGTGCACGACCAGCTCCTCCCAGCCGCACTGCCACGCGCCGTCGGGACCCGGCCGCCCACTGCACTCGCGCAGGACGGCGATCGCCTCGTCCATGCCGCCGAGCACGGACTGGTGGCGCTGGAAGACCTGCATCAGCACGCGGGGGTGATACGCATCCCGCTCGAGCACCTGCTTGGTGAAGACGAAGTAGGCGTCCGAGTAGTAGCCCTCGCGCATCTTCTCGACCGGCAGGTCGAAGATCTCCGACGGCAGTCGCCGCCGCGTGCCGGGAGGTGCGCTCACCCGGCCGCTCCGGAGCCCTCCGCAGCGAGCAGCGCGTTCAGCGCTCGCTCGGCCACCTCGAGCTCGGCCTCGCCCGGCTCTGCGGTCGCGAGCGCGCGCTGGAGGGCCGTGCCGGGACGCGCCAGAGCCCGGCCGCCAGCGGACTCCGGGTGGCGCTCGCGCCACGCGAACAGCTCGAAGGCGAAGCCGACGGCCGCCAGCGAGCCGAGCGCGCCGACGGGGCGGCGCAGATGACGGGGCGCACGCGCCGCGATGCCTGCGGCGCCGACCGCGCCGAGCAGCAGTGGCGCGACCAGATGCGTGCCGCAGCGCTCGTGCTCCTTGGCGGTCGTGGCGGCCTCGACGCCGCGCTCGTAGCCCGCCACCGTCTTGTGCTCGGCGCCGTGGTAGCGGACCAGATCGCGACTGCGCAGCGTGTAGAGCGACGGCACGATGCCGATCAGCGTCGAGCCGAGCTCGCCGCGCACGCCGCCGCGGCGCTTGACGATCGTCGCCAGCGACGCGCAGAGGACGGTCGCCGTCGCCACGCCGCGGTGCTCGAACGAGAGCCGGGCCTCGGGCAGCCGCCGCCGGATCACCGGCAGCGCCGCGAACATCTCGGACATCCGCAGGACACCGCGCGCGATCGGGACGCGGTCGGCAGCCCGGAAGCGCGGCCGCCTGCCGCTCTCGACGCGGATGTCGCCATCGGCCATACGCACGGCCGCCGCCCAGGAGGTCGGTCCGAAGAGCGCCAGGCCGTTGCGCAGCGCCATCCCTCCGAGTCGCAGCTTCTCGTCGCTCATGTCGCCACCGATCCGATCCGGTCGATGCAGTGCACGAACGAGCGCACTGCGAGTTCGAGGTCGCGCACGTCGATGCGCTCGTCGGGCGCGTGCACCGTGTTGAGGAGCCCGGGTGCCGTGTAGCGCAACGGGAAGAAACCGTAGGCGATCGTCCCGAAGGCCTCCCGCAGGAAGTGCGCGTCCGTGAAGCCCGTGCTCACTTCGGGCACGAGCAGCGCCCCAGGCTCGAGCTCGCCCACCCACTCCGCCAGGGCGTCGCGCAGGGCCGTGTCGATGGGGGAGCGCGTGCCGCCGAGCGGCGCTTCGGCCAGCTCGAGGTCGACATCGAGCCCCGCAAGCGCGGTGCGGAACTCGCCGAGCAGCTCCTCGACCTCGGTGCCGGGCAGCACGCGGCAGTCGTACTCGACGTACGCCTCCGCGGGAATCACGTTGCGCTTGCGCGACGCGCCGACCATCGTGGGCACGATCGTGGAGCCCGCGAGGGCCGGGAGGACGTGCCAGAGCTCCTTGTGCTGGGCGCGGCCCCGCTCGATCCGCTCCTCCAGCGCGCCGTTCCCCGGGGCGACGACGTCCAGGAGCCCGTCGAGCTCGGGCGACCTCCGCAGCACCGGCGCGTAGCGCGAGAGCCGCTCGAGCACCGGGGCGAGCTTGACGAGCGCGTTGTCACCGAGTGTCGGGACCGACGCGTGCCCGGCCACGCCGCGTGCGACCACGCGCACGGGCATCGTCATCTTCTCGCCGACGACGAGCGTGTAGATGGTGCGGCCGTCCAGGAGCTCGTGACGGTAGTTGGCCTCCGTGAGCGCGTAGTCGCAGCGGAGGTCGGGTCGCTCCTGCAGGAGCCAACTCATGCCCACCTTGTCGACGCCGTCCTCCTCGTCGGACTCGGCGATCAGCAGCACGTCGCCGTTCGGCACCCAGCCGCTGCGGGCCAGGACGGCGAGCGCAACGGCGCTGGCGGCGGTCTGGCCCTTCATGTCGAGCGCACCGCGCCCGCACAGGTGGCCGTCGTGCAGCTCGCCGGCGAACGGCGGGATGCTCCAGTCGGCCGGATCGGCGTAGACGACATCGGTGTGGCCCGCGAGCGCGAGCACCGGGCCCGTGCCCCGGCCGCGCACGCGGGCGATCAGGTTGGCGCGCGCCGGGTCCCTGGCCACGCGCTCCGACTCGACGCCGTTGCGCGCCAGGTACTCCTCGAGCACCTCGACGGCGAGCGTCTCGTTGCCCGGCGGGTTGGTGGTGTCCGCCCTGATGAGGTCGCTCGTCAGCTGTACGACCTCGGCGAGCAAGTCCCGTCCGAGTGCCTGGGAGAGCAGTTCGTGCATCCCTCCCAAGGCTACAGCCGCCCGGCCGGCGACCACTTCGGGAGGCCGGCCGGGCAGCCGGCCTCCTCAGGCGGCGCCGGCGACCAGCGCGCGGGCCTGATCGAACGTGACGGCGTTGCCGGCGATGCCCCAATCGCCGCTCTTGATCTCCTCGACCACGCAGACGGTCACCTGGCGCAGGTTCTCGCCCTGGATCCCGACCAGCGCGTCGGTGAGACGCTCGATGATCTGATGCTTCTGCTCGGTTGTGAAAACGCCCTCGATGGCCTTGACGTTGATGAGCGGCATGTCGTGCTCCCTTTTTCCGATGTGGATTGCCATGACCGAGGCTAGGCACGCCCGCTCCTGCCGGCATGCGAGGGAGTGCCGTAGTGCCCCTGCCGTAGCTGCCGTACCGGCCTTCGGGAGGCGATTTCGGGCCAATTCCGTTCTAGACTCGTTGCGTGCACGACGACCGGCCGCTGATTGGCAGGGAAGGGGAACGCAGCGCATTGGAGGCCGCATGCGGCTCGGTGCGTGACGGTCTGGGCCGGTGCGTGCTCGTGACCGGAGAGGCCGGCATCGGCAAGACACGCCTCGTCGGCCACGTGCTGGCGCAAGCCGGCCTTCCCGCCTACGCCGGTGCCGCGCGGGCATCCGTCGCCGAGCCGTACGCGCTCGTCGCCCAGGTCCTGCGCGAATGCCTGCGCCGCTCGCCCGACCTCGTCGAGGCCTGCGGGGCGCTCGCGCCCTACCTCGCACGCCTGCTGCCCGAGCTCGGAGCGCAGGCGGAGGACTCCGATGAGGCCGCGCTCGTCGAGGCGCTCCGGCGTGCGTTCTCCGAGGTGGGATCCCGAGGCCCGGCCGCCATCGTGCTCGACGACCTGCACTGGGCCGACGAGGCGACTCTGGCCCTGCTCCCGAAGCTTGCGGGCGGCTTGCGCGACGCTCCCATCCTGCTGGTCGCGCTGGCGCGCGACGAGGTGCCCGCGGACACTCACCGGCTGCGCCGGCTACGCGGGCAGTTGCGCCGCGAGAGCGAGCTCGTCGAGCTGCCGCTGCGCGCCTTCGAGCGCGAGGACACGGGCCGGCTGGCGGAGGCCGTGGCGGGCCAGGAGCTCGACGACGATGTCGTCACCGCACTCCACGACCGCGCGCAGGGCATCCCGTTCTACATCGAGGAGCTCGCGGCGACGCTCGCGCTGGACGGCCGCCGTGCGGAGGCGGGTCGCCTGCCACTGCCCGAGACGGTGCTCGACGCAGTGCTGCTGCGCACCGAGGCGCTCTCGCTCGAGGCCCGCAACGCCCTCGAACGAGCGGCCGTTGTGGGCCAGCGCTTCGAGGCCGGCCACGCCGCGGCGGCCGAAGCCGACCCGCTCGCCGAGGCGCTCGACGCCGGGTTCCTGGTCGATGCGGGGCCCGGCCACCTCGAGTTCCGGCACGCGCTCGTGCGCGATGCCGTGTACCAGGCCATTCCGTGGACGCGCCGCCGCTCCCTGCACACCTCCGTCGCCCGCTCGCTGGAAGGCGGCGGGGGCTCGGCCGCCGAGCGCGCCACGCACTGGCTGGGCGCGGGCGATCTGGAGCGCGCGCGCACGGCGCTGGCCGACGCGGCGGCGGCGTCCGAGGCGCTCTACGCCTACGGCGACGCAGCGAAGCTGTACGAGCGCGCCCTCGACCTCGCCGGTGGCTCGGATCTGGCCCGCTTCGAGCTGCTCGAGCGCCTTGCGGTCTGCGCGGAGCTCGCGGGCGATCTCGCTGTGTCTGCGCGTGCCTGGCGCGAGGCGATCGACGGCCGGCGCGGGCGGGGCGAGGTCGAGCGCGTGGCCGAGGCCGAGTATGCGATCGGACGCGTGCTCGCGCTGCGCGGCAGCACCGAGCGGGCGCTCATGGCCTGGTTTGCGGCCGCCGACGCATTCGCGGCCTGCGACCGCCACGAGGACGCCCTGCGCTCGCGCCTGGCCGCCGCAGGCGCCATGCAGGGCACCGCCCGCCTGCAACCCGCCCTGGCCGCCGTCGAGGAGGTGATCGCCGGCCTCCCGGCAGATGCTCCGGCAGACCTCCGCTCCCGCGCCCGATCGCTCGAGGGCGTCGTCCTGGGAAAGCTCGGCCAGACTCCGCGCGCGCTGGAGTCGGTGCGCGACGCGTTGTCGGTCGCGCTGGACGCGGGCCACGCGGCCTCTGCCGCCTCCGCCTATCACGCGCTGGCGGTCGTCCACGAGAACGCGGGGCAGTTCGGCCACGCCGTCGAGGCGTACGAGATCGCCATCGACTACTGCGGGAGCACGGGCGTCGCCGCCACCGGCTACGTCTGCTCGGCCTGCCTCTGTCACGTCCTCCGGCAGCGCGGAGAATGGAGGCGCAGCCTCGCGCTGTGCCGCAGCCTGCTCGACGATCCGTCCAGCGACGACGCCTCGCGCGCGATCGCGGCGGCCGTCATGAGCCAGATCCACGCGAGCCGCGGGGAGCGCCGGCCGGCACGCCTGCGCGCCATGGAGGCGGCTCCGGTGGTGCGGCAGCTGAACGTGCTCGGAGCCCAGATGGAGTGCTCCTGGACGTTCGCCCGGCTCGAGTTGCTGGAGGGCTCGGACGAGGCGGCGCTCGAGCACTGCCGCGACGTCGTGCGGCGCTGGGAGGAGAGCGAGGATCTCCACTACAGCCTGAACGCGCTGGCCTGGGCCTCGGGCGTATTCGCCGCGCTCGGGCAGGAGGAGGACCTCAACCGCGCGGTGCGCGCGCTGACGGCCATCGCGGCCGAGAACGGCAACCACGAGGCGCTTGCGATGCTGGCCCGCGCGCTCGGCGCGCTCGCGCAGGCCGAGGGCGATGCAGAGAGCGCCGTGGGGCACTTCCAGCGCGCGCTCGAGCTGCACCGCGAGATTGAGCTCCCCCACGACCGCGCAGAGCTACTCGTGAGCGCGGCCTGCGCGGCGAGCGACGCGGGGCTCGAGGAGCAGGCGCGCGAGTGGCTGAGCGACGCGCGCCTGCAGGCGCGCAGGCTGGGCGCCCGGCCGCTCCAGGCGACGGCCGAACGGCAGCTCGCCGAGCTCGGCGGGGCAGACGCGAGTCCCGGGGCGGCGGCCGGTCTGACTCCCAGGCAGCTGCAGGTGATCCGCCGCGTGGCCGAGGGGCGCACGAACCGCGAGATCGCCACGGAGCTGTACCTCTCCGTGCGCACGGTGGACATGCACGTCCGCCACTCGCTGATCGCCCTGGGCTGCCGGTCCCGCATGGACGCCGCGCGCAAAGCGGCCGGTCTCGGCCTGCTCGAGCACGCGTAGAACTTAGAGTCCAGGCGTGAGCCTGTTCGACGATGCGGCCGAGGAACGGCGCGCTGCGCACGCCCCGCTCGCGGACCGCATGCGGCCGCGGGCGCTCGACGAGTTCGCCGGGCAGCCGCAGCTGGTCGGCGAGGGGGCGGCCCTGCGGCGCGCGATCGAGGAAGACCGCGTGTCCTCGTCGATCTTCTTCGGGCCGCCAGGCACCGGCAAGACGACCCTCGCGCGCATCGTCGCCGCCGGCACGCAATCGGTCTTCGAGGAGCTCTCGGCCGTCTCGTCCGGCAAGGCCGACGTGCAGGCGGTGATCGGCCGAGCCCGGGAGCGCCTGGGTGCGCGGGGCACGCGGACGGTGCTCTTCATCGACGAGATCCACCGCTTCAACAAGGCGCAGCAGGACGCGCTCCTGCCGGTCGTCGAGTCGGGGCTGGTGACGCTGATCGGCGCCACGACCGAGAATCCGTTCCACTCGATCATCGGCGCGCTGGTCTCCCGCTGCCGCCTGTACGAATTCGAAGGGCATTCGCAGTACGATCTTCAGGCAGTGCTCGAGCGCGGAGCGGCCGCACTGGGCGAGCCTTCGGCGGGCCCCGACGTGCTCGCCGCGATCGCTGCGACGGCCGCCGGCGACGCGCGCCACGCCCTCTCGACACTCGAGCTGGCGCACGAGCACGCGACCTCGCGCGGCGAGGGCGAGGTCACCGAGGACGATGTCGCCGACGCCGTCCGCCGACGCCCGGTTCGCTACGACCGTGACGGCGACCGCCATTACGACACGATCTCGGCGTACATCAAGAGCGTGCGCGGGAGCGATCCGGACGCGGCGCTCTACTACCTCGCCGTGATGCTCGAGGGGGGTGAGGATCCGGTCTACATCGCGCGCCGGATCGCGATCCTCGCGAGTGAGGACATCGGCAACGCCGACCCGCGCGCGCTCGAGCTGGCCGTGGCCTGTGCCCGCGTGGTGGAGCTGGTCGGCCTGCCGGAGTGCCGCTACGCGCTCTCGCAGGCGACTGTCTACCTCGCGCTCGCGCCCAAGTCGAACGCGGCTGCGACCTCACTCGGCGCCGCCCTCGAGGCCGTGCGAACACACGCCACCGCACGGCCGCCCGCGGCGCTGCGCGACGCGAGCTACCGCGGGGCCCAGCAGCTCGGGAGCGGCGTCGGGTACCGCTATCCCCACGATGCCCCGGGGGCCTTCGTCGCCGACGACCACCTGCCCGCGGAGCTCGCGGGCGCGCAGCTCTACCAGCCGACCGAGCACGGTCTCGAGGCGAAGCTGGCCGAGCGCCTGCGCGAGCTGCGGCGCCTGCGCGAGGGGAGCTAGGGCGCTTCTCAGATGATGCGCTGGCCGAGCGCCGAGCAGATCAGCTCGACCGCCAGGTCGCCCGTCATGTTCTCGCGGTCGAGGATGGGGTTCACCTCGACCACCTCCAGCGAGCCGACCGCGCCGGCCTCGGCCAGCAGCTCCATGGCCAGGTGCGCCTCGCGGTAGGAGATGCCGCCGCGCACGGCCGTGCCGACGCCGGGCGCCCAGAACGGATCCATCA
Source organism: Gaiellales bacterium (assembly GCA_035696365.1). Classification (GTDB taxonomy): domain Bacteria; phylum Actinomycetota; class Thermoleophilia; order Gaiellales; family JALYLC01; genus JALYLC01. The sequence goes on from DASRQS010000130.1 coordinate 16,656, forward strand.
CGTCCATGTCGAGTGAGACGTGCACGTGGGCGGATCCCTGGACGTGCTCGAGCGCTCCGCGAATAACCGCCTCCATGCCGAGGCGGTCGATCTCCGAGATCGTGAAGATGAGGACGTCCGAGCGGCGCAGGCGGTCGCGCTCGCCCGGATCCACCGAGCGGATCCCGATCAGCACCGCGCGGCGCTCGTCGACCGAGGGCGACGGCCAGAGTCCCGCGGCGAAGCGCTCGCCGCCCCAGCCGAGCGCTCCGCTCAGCCCCATGCCGTGCACGTTTCCGGTGGGCGTCGTCTCCGGCGTATTGCAGTCGGCATGCGCGTCGAACCAGATCGTCGAGACCGGGCCGTACACGCGCGCCAGGCCACCGAAGACACCGAGTGCGAGCGAGTGGTCGCCGCCGAGCACGAGCGGCAGCTCGCCCGCCTTGCAGCGCGCGGCCACGTGGTCCGCGATCTCGCTGCAGACGGTGAGGATCTGGTCGAGATACTTGGCGCGCTCGTCGCCGACCGCCAGCGCCTCGATCGGGTCCTCGACCACCGTGCCGAGGTCGCGGACGCCCACGCCGAGCTCGGCCAGGCGCCCGACGAGGCCCGCATAGCGGATCGCCGACGGACCCATGTCGACACCGCGGCGGCCCTGCCCGAGGTCGAGGGCGGCTCCGAGCACGGCCACGCGCGGAAGCGGCTGTGCGCTCACGCGAGGACCTCGGCGACCAGCAGCGGCTCGAGCTCCGCGACCAACCCCGGAGGTCCGGCGAGCACGCCGGAGCGGAGACCGCCCGAGGCCGGCAGCGCCCGCACGAGGCCACCGGCCTCGCTCACGAGCAGATCGCCTGCGGCATGGTCCCACTCCTTCAAGCCGTGCTCGTAGAAGGCGTCCAGGCGGCCGGCGGCGACCCAGGCCAGATCGAGCGCGGCCGACCCGGCGCGGCGGATGTCGCGCGCACGCGGCAGCACGCGCACGAAGAGCTCGGCCTGCAGCCGCCGCTCGGACGCGAGGTACGAGAACCCTGTGCCCACGAGCGCCTGCTCGAGCGGCGGCGCCGGGCCGAGTCGCAGTGGCCTTCCGTTGCAGGCGGTGCCGTCGCCGCGCAGGGCGCTGAACGTCTCACCGTGCAGGGGATCGTGCACGACCGCGACGAGCGTGCCCTCGGTGTCGTGACACGCGATGGAGACGGCCCATTGCGGGATGCCGTAGAGGAAGTTGACCGTGCCGTCGAGCGGGTCGACCACCCAGCCGAGGCCGCTCGCGCCCGTCGTCCCGGCGCCCTCCTCGCCGAGCACGCCGTCGCCCGGGCGCTCGTCGTGCAGCAGATCCGCGATCAGCTGCTCGGCGTCGCGATCGGCATCCGAGACCGGGTCGGTCTGCGAGCTCTTCAGCTCGATGCCGGAGGCGGGCCGGTGGAAGCGGTCGACGAGCAACGCACCTGCAGCCTGCGCGGCCCGCACGGCGAGGTCGAGCAGGGCGTGCGGATCGGCGGCAGACAAGAGTGGCGAGGGCCGGACTTGAACCGGCGACACCCCGGTTTTCAGCCGAGTGCTCTACCAGCTGAGCTACCTCGCCGCGGGCCGCACCAGGCTAGCACGGGGCTCGTCGAGGCTCGTCAGTCGGTCGCCAGCCGGAGGTCCACGTCGTCGCCGATCGCCAGCCGCAGCTCGCTCGCCGCGTCGCCGCCGTTGATGCACAGCGCGGCCGCACCGGCCGAGTCGACCAGGACGACGAGCGCGCCGGGCGGGACGTCGGCGAACGTGCGGCCGCGCTGCGCCGCGCCCTTTGGAAGGCCGCGCACGCTGACGGAGACCGCATTTCCAGCGAGCAGCCCGGCTGCGTCGAGATCCGTGGCCACCGCGGCCAGCGCGCAGTTGCCGAAGCGGTCGACGTGCACGCACGGCGCTCGCAGGAGCCCGGATTCGACGACCGCTTCCGCCACCTTCAGCCGGACGAGATCGGCCGGATCGACCGCTGCGCCCAGCGACTCCGCCGACTCCCCGAGCGCCAGCCGCCCGGCGGCGGGAGCGAACACGTCCCTGCCGTGGAAGGTCGGCGAGGCATCGGTGGGAACGACGAGCTCATGTGCCGTCGCGACCCCGCCGCAGCGCTCTGCAGCGGCGACGAGCAGGCCGTTGTCGGGACCGACGAACAGCCGCCCGTCGCCGCTCTCCAGGACGAGCGCGCGCCGATCGGTGCCGACGCCTGGGTCGACAACCGCCACGTGGACGCCCGCTGGGACGTGCGGGACGGCGTCGGCGAGCGCGCGTGCGCCCTGCGCGACGTCGCCCGGCGGGACGCCGTGCGTGAGGTGCAGCACGCGCGCGTCCGGGGCGACGCGGAGGATCGCACCCTCCACGACGCCGGCGTACGTATCGCGCGTGCCGAAGTCCGACAGGAGCGTGACCAGCGTCACGCGGGCACTCTACCCAGAGCTCATTTCAGAATGAGCTCTCAGGCTCGGCCGTGGGCGCTCTATGCCTCATATGCGAACGTCACGGTGACCTGCGCGGAGACGGTCACGGGGCCGATCTGCACCGGCGGAGCCGAGCTCGCGGCCTTTCCGGCTGCGTCGGCGGCGTACATGATCGGGCCGCCGCCGCCGCTGTTCTCGGAGATCGTCGTCGTGCCGAGGATGCGCACGCCCATCGCCGCCGCAGCCGCATCCGCCTTCGAGCGCGCGTCGGCGAGCGCGCTGCGCAGAGCGTCACGGTAGGCGGCTGACTGCTCCGCGAGCGAGAACGACGGGCCGTCGACCGAATCCGCGCCGGCCTTGGTCGCGGCTGCCATGACCTCGCCCGCGCGGGCCGGATCGTGGAGCGTGACGCTGAGCGACTGGTCGCTGATGAAACGGCCCTCGTGCTCCCAGTCGCGCGAGGTGTATACGCCCTGCGTCTCGAGGTCGGAGTCGGCGATGTGCACGGAGGCCAGCGTGCGCAGTGCCTGCAGAACGGTCTTCATCTTGTCGGAAGCGACCGACTGGGCCTCGTCGCTGGACGTTCCCGTGCCATGGACGGACACGTTCACGAGCGCGGTATCGGGCTGCAGCTTGACGTCGCCCGAGCCGCCGAACGTGAGCGTGCGGTCGCCGGGGTCGATGGCCGCGCCAGGAGCGGCCGTGGCGGCGGCGAAGGCGGCGTCGGGGCCGGGGCCTCCGCGCAGAGTGAACGCCAGTGCGAGTGCAAGCGCGACTGCGAGCGCGGCGAGAACAAACGAACGGGTTCGGTACGAGCGGGACACGGGCTTCCTCCAGGTCGGTAGCCCTCTGACCGCTCCCGCCGCGCGCTGGTTCCCGCGAGGGCCTTAGCCGGGGAACGCTGCGGCGAATTCCGCCAGGCAGCGCTCGCGGTGCGTCCAGGGCTGCTCGTGCATCCCGTACGGGAACACGCACAGCTCCTTGGACGCGGTGATCGCGTTGTAGGCGGCGTAGACCGTGGAGGGAGGGCAGATCGGGTCCATCAGGCCCACGCTGACGATGCAGCGCGCACGGATGCGCGAGGCCAGCAGCGCGCAGTCCACGTGTCGCAGCGTGGCGACGATCTGGTCGTGCCGCTCGGGGTGCAGGGCGAGATAGCGCGTGAGCTCCGTGTACGGGGGCTCGGGAGCGATCTGCGCGCCCCGCTCGATGTCGCACAGGTAGGGCATGTCCGCCATGCACAGACGCACGAGGCCGGGCGCGAGGGCGGCCACGGCCAGCGAGAGACCGCCGCCCTGGCTGAAGCCGGTCACGGCGATGCGGGCCGGATCCACCTGGGGATGCTCCGCCGCCGTCTCCAGCGCGCGCACCGCGTCGGTGTAGAGGCGGCGGTAGTAGTACGTCTCGGGGGAGCCGATGCCGCGCGTCATCACGCCCGGATGCTCGGCTCCCGACGCGCCGGCGCCCGGATCCCCCGTCGCGCCCGGCAGCCATTCACCGCCCTGGCCGCGGGTGTCCATGACCAGCACGGCGTGCCCCGCGGCGGCGAACAGGGCGTGATCGACGGGGAAGGTGCGCCCGCCGCCGTAGCCGATGTAGGTCACGAGGCAGGCCAGCGGCCCGGTTGCCGCCCTCGGCCTCAGGAACCAGGCCCGGATGGGATCGCCACCGAAGCCGCTGAAGGTGACGTCGTCGACGGCCAGCGCGCCATAGGCCTCGGGGCGGTAGGGCTCGAACAGCGGGGGGGCCTTGAGCCCCCGCGCCTCCTCCAGCGTCCGCTGCCAGAACGCATCGAGCCCCGGCGGCTCCTCGGCGGCGCAGCGATGCGTCTCCAGGTCGTGCAGCGGCAGGTCGTAGAGCGCCATCAGCGCGCCAGGATAGCCGTCACACTGAGAGGGTGTACGACCCCTGCGCGTTGCCCACGGCGCGCACCCGGACGTAGACCGTGCCCGCCACGGGGCCGGGCGTGGAGACGCTCTGCGGGCTGCTGCCCACCACGCTCGCCAGCACGGCACCGGAGGAGTCGAGCAGCGCGACGTCCAGCACCGCAGTGGAGTCGAAGGTCAGCGACGCGGTCACCGTGGCGCCGGCCGCAGGTACGGCGAAGTAGTCGTCGTTGTCGGCGCAGGCGACGGCCGAGGTCGTCGTCCTGAGGTCGACCGCGGTCGCCTGGGCGAGGGTGTCGTTGGGTTCGAAGGCGTCCTCGTTGCAGGGCGGCGGAGGGGCGCAGGCCGCGGAGGTCTGGAAGCCGGGCACGGCCGCGGCGATGCGCCGCTCGAGCCCGCAGTCCAGCCCTGTGGCGGGCCCCCGAGGGCCTGCGGGCCCGGTGGCGCCTGCAGGACCTGCAGGGCCTGCGGGCCCCGGGGCGCCGGCCAGGCCCTGAGGACCGCGCAGGTTCCAGGTCAGCGGGCGCTCGTTGCGGCGGCAGTCCGAGGCCGCGCTCGCCACACGCAGCGTGGCTCCGCGCGCGGGCGTGCCGTCCTTGGCGACGCGATAGCAGGCATGCACGACCGGCGAGTCGTCGCGGTTCAGCGCGTAGCCAGCGCCCGCGCCCACGGTCAGCGCGCAGGCGCTGATGATCAGCACTCCCGTGCCCGTGCCGACAGCCCGCTTGATCCAGTCGCGTCCGCGCATACCCTCCAACTTCTCCCGGCGACGCCAGTCACCTCCCATGCAAGTTGAGGGATTGCGGCCTGGCCAGCGGGAGGGCGGTCAGGCTTCCTGAGGTTCCGACAGAACCTGGAGCAGCGTCGCGACCAATCCGCCGAGGTCGTGCGCGGGGGACTCGGCGATCACGCCGACGCCGAGTTTTCGTGCGGTTGCGCTCGTCACCGGGCCGATCGAGACGCCGCGGACACGTGAAAGGTCGTGCCCGGGGAGCGCCTCGGCGAAGCGGGTCACGGTGGACGACGAGGTAAACGCGACGGCATCCGCCGCGAGCATGCGCTCGGGGTCGCGCGGCCGGGCCGCGAGGGTGCGGTAGAGCGGAACGACGTCGACCTCGGCGCCCGCGGCCCGCAGGCCGTCGGGCAGCGTGTCGCGCGCTTCCTCGGGGCGCGCGACGAGCGCGCGAACTCCGTGCAGGTCGTCGGGGAGCCTTTCGAGCAGGCCCTCGGCGAGCGAGCGCTCGGCCACGACGTCGGCGACGAGCCCGACCTCGCGCAGCGCGGCAGCGGTGCCCGGTCCGATGGCGGCGATCGTCGCACCCGCGAACGCTCGCGCATCCCCGCCACAGCGCTCCAGCAGCAGCCTCGGGGCGTTCGCCGAGGTCACGCAGACGAGCCCGTAGGCACCGCCGTCGAGTGGCGGGCCGGCCAGCGGCTCGAGGCGGATGACTGCGCACTCGTCGACCTCGGCACCGAGCTCGCGCAGGTGCTCGACCAGGGCGCTGGCCTGGGCGCGGGCGCGCGTCACGACCACCCGGCGCCCGTACAGCGGCCGCAGCTCCGCCCACGCGAGCGTGTCCCGCAGCGCGGCGACGGCGCCGATCACGGTGACGGCGGGCGAGCGGATGCCGGCCGCCTCCACCTCCGCGGCGATCGTCGCCAGGCTGCCGGACACGCTTCGCTGTGCAGCGGTCGTTCCCGACTGCGTCACGCAGACGGGAGTCGCCGGCGCCTTGCCGCCCGCGATCAGCGCCGCGGCGACCGGCGCCAGGCGCCCCACTCCCATGAGCACGACGAGCGTGCCGGGGAGCCCGGCGAGAGCGGCCCAGTCGACGTCGGCGCGGAGCTTGCCCGGTCGCTCGTGCGCCGTGACGATCGTCACCTGTGCCGCGAGGTCGCGGTGAGTCACCGGGATGCCCGCGTAGGCGGGCACGGAGATCGCAGAGCTGATCCCGGGCACGATCTCGTAGCCGATCCCAGCTTCGCGCAGCGCCTGGGCCTCCTCGCCTCCGCGGCCGAACACGAACGGGTCGCCGCCCTTGAGGCGGACGACGAGGGCGCCGCGGCGGCCGTGCTCGATCAGCAACCGCGTCGTCTCGTCCTGGGTCAGCGTCACGTCGCCCGGCCCCTTGCCCGCATCGATCAGCAGGCAGTCCGGCCGCGCGAGGTCGAGCAGCGCATCGCCGGCGAGGCGGTCGTAGAGGACCACATCGGCGCGCCGCAGGAGGTCGGCGCCGCGCAACGTGATCAGCCGCGGATCGCCGGGACCGGCGCCCACGAGGTAGACGGTCACGCGCGCACCGCCGCGACGATGGCCTCGCCCCCGCGGCCGAGCGCGGTGGAGGCGACCTCGCTCGCAAGCGTTCCCGGCTCGTCCCCGCGCCCCTCGGACTCGACGACGCGCGAGCCGTCGGGCAGCGCCAGCCAGGCTCGCAGCCAGATCTGGCCATCCGGCAACGTCACGGCGTGCGTCGCCACCGGCGCCCGGCAGCCGCCGCCGAGCAGCGCTGCGCACGCGCGTTCGGCCTGCAGGACGCGCGCACCCTCGGCCTCGCCGACCGGGGCCAGCGCCGCGGCGTCCTCGGCGCGCGCCTGCAGGGCCAGGAAGCCCTGGCCGGTCTCGGGCAGCATTTCCTCGGCCTCGATCCTGAAGCCGATCTCGTGCGCGAGCTCCAGGCGATCGAGCCCGCAGGCGGCGAGCACGACGCCGTCGAGCCCCCGCTCGGCGCGCTTGCGCAGGCGGGTGTCCACGTTGCCGCGCAGGTTCTCGACGCGCAGATCGGGCCGCAGCGCGCCGAGTTGCGCGCCGCGGCGCATCGACGCCGTACCGACGCGCGCCCCGTGTGGTACGGCAGCCAGGCTGGCGTGGGGCCCGCACCAGGCGTCGCGCGGATCTGCGCGCGGCAGCACGGCGGCCAGGCTCAGTCCGGGCGTCTCGTCGGTCGTCAGGTCCTTGGCGGAGTGCACCGCCACGTCGATGCGCCCTTCCAGGAGCGCATCCTCGAGCTCCTTGGAGAACACGCCGCGGGCGCCCAGCTCGCTGAACGCGCTGCGCCGGTCGCGGTCGCCCGCGGTCGAGATCGGCACGATCGCGACCGGGCCCAGGCCGGCAGCACGCAGCGCCTCCGCCGCGAGCGCAGCCTGCGCGTGCGCGAGCCGCGAGCCGCGAGTGCCCAGCCGAAGCGGCGTCACGCCGGGTCGGTGCCCTGCGCGCGATCGAGCGCGGCCTGCGCAGCGGCAAGCTGCTGCTCGAGGCGCCGCAGCTTGCTGGCGAGGATCCAGACGTAGGCCAGGGTGACGCCCCAGATCGCGGCCACCACCGCGCCCACCGCCTGGGCGTCGGAATCGCTGATGGCCGCCACGATCACGGCAGGACCGCCTCGCCGCGCAGGCGCCGCTCGAGGCGCTGCACGCCCTGAGCGAGCAGCTTGCCGCGCAGCTCGAGGCGCCAGAGCGCGAAGCCGAGCAGGATGAATGCTGCCCAGGAGACGAGGAACGCGGCGAACATCGAGTGCTCCATGGCCGGCCCGTCGTGGTGGAAGACCGTCGGGTGGTGCAGCGTGCCGGCCAGGTGAACGGCCGCCAGAGAGAGCGGGACCATGCCGATGCCGAGCAGCGCGTAGATGGCCGAGAAGCGCTCGCGCCTGGCCCCCTCGTCGACCGAGTAGCGCAGCATGAAGTACGCGCAGTAGAAGAGGAACACGAGCAGGAACGTGTTCAGCTGCTTGTCGCTCCAGTCCCACCAGATGCCCCATGAGACCTTGGCCCAGATCGGCCCGGTGATCAGCACGAGCGTGCCGAGGATCACGCCCTGGTGGATCGCCACGTAGGAGCGCAGGTCGTCCATCGGATCGCGTCGCAGGAGGTAGCGCGCGGCGTAGAACGCGCCCAGCAGCAGGAAGAGGTAGGCCGTCAGCGCGATCGGCACGTGCAGGTAGAAGATGCGCTGCCGGTAGCCCTCCGCACGATCGGTCGGGACCCACAGCGCGATCAGCAGTGTGGAGAGAACGAGGAGGCTCCCGGCAGCGAGCACCGCCGGGCGCAGAAGGCGGTCGTGAGTAGCCACGGGAGTCAGTCGGTCAGCGCGTGCTCGCACACGGCGTACGCGAGCAGCGCGACGATGGCATCGTAGAGGAGCACCAGCGCCAGGGGGCGCATGACGCTCTCGCCCGAGGAGGCATGCACGCTGCAGGCCAGAGCCGCGATCAGCAGGGGCACCGCCGCCGGCAGGTAGAGCAGCGGGACCATCACCTCGCGGCCCCGCACGGCGGAGGCGACCGAGGCCACGAGCGAGCCCAGCGCGGCGAGCCCCACGTTGCCCGCCAGCAACGCCAGCAGGAGCGTGCCGAGCTGCGGCACCGGGGCCTCGGCTGGGAGGAACAGGTACGAGAGGGGCACCGCGACCGCCTCCATCAGCAGCAGCAGCGCGCCGATCGAGATCGCCTTGGCTGCCCAGATCGCCGTGCGGGGAATGGGCGCCAGGACGAGCGCGTCCAGCAGTCCCTCGTCGCGCTCGGCGTTGAAGACGCGCGCCACGGCGAGCAGGGTCGCAAGCAGCAGCGTGACCCAGAGCGAGCCGACGGTCAGCGCGACCGGCGGGCGCGCGATGTCGGCTCCGTAGTGCAGCACCACCTGCGCGACGGCTGCGAACAGGCCCATCGCGAGCGCGAGCTGCGGGGCGCGGCGCTCGAGCACGACATCCGTGCGCACGAGCAGGCGCACGGCGCGTGCGAACGGCACGGGCTGGGCGCTCAGCGCAGCACCTCGAGCTGCATGAGCTCGTCGCACAGGCGCTCGGCACGTGAGCGCTCGTGCGTCGCGAGCACGATGGTGACCTCACCGCGGGCGGCGATGAGCAAAGCATCGAGGCGGGCGCTGCTGGATTCGTCGAGACCGCTGTGCGGCTCGTCGAGCACGAGCAGGCTCGGCGACGGCAGGAGCGCGCGCGCCAGCGCGAGTCGCTGTCGCTGACCCTGGGAGAGCGCGGAGGCCGGGCGCTCGGCCGCCTCCGCGAGGTCGGCGCCCTCCAGCGCGCGCTCCGCGCTGGCGGGCCCGAGGCCGTAGAGGCCGGAGCAGAGCAGCAGGTTCTCGCGGGCGCTGAGCCCGCCCCACAGCAGGGGCCGGTGCCCCGCGTAGGCCACCCGCGCGCGTTCGGCCGGCGGAAGCTCGCAGCTCTCGCGCCCGTCGACGAGCACAGAGCCGGCGCGCGGGCGCAGGAGCCCCGCGATGCAGCGCAGAAGCGTGGACTTGCCGCTGCCATTCGGCCCCAGCAGCGCGAGCGCACGGCCCGGCTCGAGCGTGCGGTTCACACCCGCGAGGACGACACGCCCACCATAGGCGTGCCCGACGCCGCGCAACTCCACCCGCGGGGCAGTCACGAGAGGGCGACGTCGAGCGAGACCGTCCCGAGGTAGAGCAGGGCGATCACGCCATTGACGTTCAGGAACGCCATGTTCACGCGGGAGAGGTCGGTCGGCGAGACGAGTTGCTGCTCGTAGGCCAGCAGCAGCGCAACTGCGGCCACGCCGACGGCGTAGACCGGTCCCAGTCCGAGCGACAGCCCGACGCCGGCCAGGGCGACGACACTCAGCGCGTGCAGGACCCGCGAGACCTGGAGCGCGCGGGCGATGCCGAAGTCGGCGGGGATCGAGTGCAGGCCCTGTGCGCGATCGACCTCGATGTCCATCGTTGCGTAGATGACGTCGAATCCCGCGATCCAGCACGCCACCGCCCCGCCGAGCAGCCACGCGGCGAGGTCGAAGTGCCCGGTGACGGCGACCCAGCCGCCAACCGGTGCCAGGCCGTCCACGACGCCGAGCCAGAGGTGGCAGAGCGGCGTGTAGCGCTTCAGGTAGGGATAGATGACCATCGGGACGATCACGATCGGCGCGAGCCAGCGCGTGATCGGCGCGAGCTGCGAGACGCCCGCCGCGAAGATGAGCAGCGAGGCCAGCGCGAAGGCGAAGACCTGCCCTCGCCGGAGCCGCCCGGCCGGCAGCTCGCGCCCTGCGGTGCGCGGGTTGCGGGCGTCGATCGCGGCGTCCACCAGCCGGTTGACCGCCATCGCGAACGAGCGTGCACCGAACATCGCCACCGTGATCCAGCCGAGCGCCGAGATCCCCGGCCAGCCGTGCACCGCGAGGATCGCCCCGACATACGCGTAGGGCAGTGCGAACACCGTGTGCTCGAAGCGCACGAGGCTTGCAAAGCGCTGGGCGAGCGGGACCGCGCTCATCGGCCGTGCGTCGTCGGCTCGGACCGGAGCAGCTTGACGGCGTGCTCGAGCACGGGGGCGAGCACTGCCCAGCCCTCCTCGCAGGCCTTCGGGCTGCCGGGCAGCGTGATCACGATGGTGCGAGCCCGGGTGCCCGAGAGCGAGCGCGAGAGCATGCCGTGCGGCGTGTGCTGCAGCGCGTCGGCGCGCAGGGCCTCGTCGATGCCCGGACTGAGCCGCTCCAGCACGGCGCGCGCTGCCTCGGGGGTGACGTCGCGCGGGGCGAATCCGGTGCCGCCGGTCGAGAACACCACGTCGGCCACATCCTCGTCGCACAGCTGCGCCAGGCGCGCGGCAATCTCGTCGCGCTCGTCGGGCAACACGCCCCGCCAGACGACCTCGTGCCCGCCGGCCTGCGCCCGCTCGGCCAGTACCTCGCCTGAGCGGTCCTCGCGCGCCCCGTGATGGACGCCGTCGGACACGGTGAGGACGGCGATCCTCACGGGCGCACCCAATGACCCGACTTGCCGCCCTCCTTCTCGAGCAGCACGACCGACTCGATCTGCCCGGTGGCGTCGATCCCCTTCGTCATGTCGTAGACGCACAGCGCGGCCACGGTGCAGGCAGTCATGGCCTCCATCTCGACGCCGGTCTGACCGGTCGTCTCGCACACGACCTCGATCACCACCCCCTCGTCGTCGAGCTCCAGACTGGCGGAGACGTGCGTGAGCGCGAGCGGATGGCACAGCGGCAGAAGGGCGGGTGTCTGCTTGGAGCCCGTGATCGCGGCCACGCGGGCGACGCCGAGCACGTCGCCCTTCGGCAGCGTGCCGGCACGGATGTGCGCGACGACGGCGGGAGCGAGCCGGACGCGCGCACCTGCACGGGCGCGCCGCCGCGTGACGGGCTTGTCGCCGACGTCGATCATGCGGACGTCGGACACCGTCAGCCTCTGAGCAGACGACGGGCCTCGGCGGGCTCCATCGGCTCCCGGCCCAGTGCGTCGGCGAGCGCGACGGCCAGCTCGACGAGCTCGCCGTTGGACGTCGCGGGCGTGCCGTCGGGGAGCAGGGCGGAATCCTCGAGGCCCACGCGCAGGTGGCCGCCGAGCGCCGCGCCCGTGGCGCACACGGCAGCCGTCGCCGTGCCTTCGGCGTGGGCGATCCAGCGCAGCTGTCCGAGCGTGCCGTCGAGCGCATCGACGAGGCGCAGCAGATTGCGCGGCGTGCCGGCCAGGCCCTGCTCGGACGTGCCGGCCGCGCCACCGAGCTCGAGGTGCAGCCAGGGCGCCTGGGCGAGCAGCCCGTCCTCGTAGAGCGCCTCGACGTCCGCGATGGCCTCGAACGAGTTGATGCCAGGCTCGGGCGCCACGCCGGCGCGCTCGCAGGCCTCCAGGATCTGGCGGGCCTCCTCGCGGTGGGCGGGCAGATCGGGCGCGGGCGGCTGCACGTTGACGGTCGCGAGCTCGGGGAGCTCGCGCAGCACGTCGAAGAGCGCGGTGATCGTGCCGAGCGAGGTCTGCCGGGTGCGCTGCGTCGTGATCGAGACCGGCACGTCGACCTGCGCCCGGATGGCGCTCACGATCTCGTCGAACGTGAGGTCGAAGGCGGCGCCGCCATCATCGCGCCTGGCGTGCACGTGCACGACCCCCGCGCCGGCCTCGACGGCCCGCTTCGCCTCCTTGGCGATCTCGGCCGGCGTATACGGCAGCTTCTTCGCGACCTTGCGGTCGCGGCTGCCGTTGAGCGCGGCGATGATCAGGATCGGGTCGGCCATCGGCTCGCAATCGTAACCCGGGAGGGGGCCGGTGCACCGCCGTCAGGGCTAGCCGCAGCCGGCAAAGCTCGCCGGGCGAGGCAGGAGCCGTACGGGGATGACGCGTTTGCTGCCCTTACGCACGACATGCAGCTCAACGCTCTGGCCGGCCCGGTGCGCAGCGATTGCGCGATCGAGGTCGCGGAAGCCCATCACCGGCCTCGATCCGACCCCGACGATCACGTCGCCGTCGCTCGGGTAGGTCTGCCCGGCCACCTCGAGCGGATGCGTGCCGACCTGCAGCCCGGCACGCTCGGCGGCTCCTCCGGGGCTCAGCGCCTGCACGAGGGCGCCGTGCTTGACGCCGATGCCGAGCGTGTCGGCGAGCTGCGGCGTCAGTGTCGCAGCGGCGACCCCCAGCCAGGCGTAGTTCACGTGCGTGCCCGTCGCGATCGCACGGTAAGCCTCGCGCACGCCTTCCATCGGCACGGCGTAGGCTACGCCGCCCTTCGCATCCGGGTTGATGGCGGTCACCATGCCGACGACCGCGCCCTTCCCGTCGAGCAACGGGCCGCCGGAGTTGCCGGGATTGACGGCGGCGTCCGTCTGAACGACACCGGTTGTCGGGAAGCACACCCCGCGTGCCGTGATCTGCCGGTCCAGCTGCGAGACGACGCCTGTCGAGAGCGACGCGCGATTCTCGAAGGGGCTGCCGATCACCGCGACTGGCTGGCCGACACGCAGCGAGCGTGCGCTCCCCGAAGGCAGAGCGCGCAACCCGAGGTTCGACGGGTCGACCTGGAGCAGCGCCGTGTCCTCGAAGAGGTCATAGCCGAGGACCTTGGCGTCGGCGCGGGTGCCGTCGTCGAGCACGATGTAGACCGCCGTCGCCCTGACCGTGGCGCTGCCGGTGGCGGCGCGGGCGACAACGTGCGAGGCGGTCACGATCAGCCCGCGCTTCACATTCACGACGAAGCCGCTGCCTGCCGTCTGGTCGCCGACGCCGAAGGTCGCCTCGATCGTCACGACGCCGTTGCGCGCCGCGGCATAGAGCGCGACCGGATCGAACCCGCTCGTACCGCCGCCGGCGCGTACGACGGTGGTGACGGTCGTGCGCTCGCCGCCTCCATCGCGCAGCGCCAGCGCGAGTGCGCTGCCGGCGATGCCGGCGACGAGCGCGATGACCACTGCGCTCGCGAGGGCGGCCCGCGTGCTCACGGATTCGCAGTGTAGGCGGGCACTCCCTCGACCGACGCGCCGGGCAGCTCGAGCGTGAAGCGCGTGCCCTGCCCGCTGCTCGTCACGAGCAGGCGGCCGTGCATGCGCTCGGCGAGCTCGCGCGCGATCGCGAGGCCGAGGCCCGTGCCGCGCGCGGCGGCTCCCGGGCCGCGGAAGAAGCGCTCGAAGACGCGCTCGAGCAACTCGGGCGGGATGCCCGGGCCGTTGTCGGAGACGACGATGCTCGCGCCCCAGGGCGTCGTCTCCGTGCGCAGCGTGACGGTCGAGCCGGGCGGCGTGTGGCGCACCGCGTTGTCCACCAGCACGCGCAGCACCTGGAGCACGCGCCCCTCGTCGCCGCGCGCGTGCGCCGGCTCGCCCTGCTCGGCCACGACGACCGAGCCGCGGCGGGTCGCGAGCACCTGCATCTCGCGCGCGGCGTCAGCCGCGAGCTCCCCGAGCTCGATCTCGTCGTGGGCCACGGTGAGGCCGCCGGCATCGAGCCGGGAGAGGTCGAGCAGGTCGGTCGCGAGCTTCGTCAGCCGCTGCACCTGTTCCCCCATCGTGTCGAGGAATTCGGCGCGCTCCGCCTCGGTCAGGCCGCCCTCGGTGAGCAACTCGAGGTAGCCGCCCAGCGCCGTGAGCGGCGTTCGCAGCTCATGCGAGGCGTTCGCGATGAAGGCGGCGCGCGCTCGCTCGAGCGCAGCGAGGCGCACCCGCATCTCCTCCAGCGAGCGCGCGAGCTCGCCGATCTCGTCACGCTTGTGGTCGACGATCGGCTCGTCGAAGGAGCCGTGCGCGATGCGCTCGGCGGCGGCCTTGAGGCGCGCGAGGCGCCGTGCCAGCGGCTCCGCGGCGAGCGCGCCCGCAAGGAGCGCGACGCCGAAGGCCAGAGCTCCGCCGAATACGAGGCGCCGCTCGACCGCCGAGACCTGCTCCTGGACGTCCCGCAGCGGCGCCTGCACGAGAATGATCCCGTCCACGCCCTGGCTCGCGACGTTGAACGTGAGCACTGCCGTTCGCCCCGAGGGCAGGTTCTCGACCGTTGCCGAGTCCCTGTGGAGGGTGGCGCTCTCCTCGACCAGGCTGAGCGCCTTGCGGGAGAGCGGTGCATTCGAGGAATCGGCGAGAGGGTGCAGAGTCAGCCCGGTCTCGGTGAAGACCGTGATCCGCGCCACGCCCAGCGGCGCCGCCAGGCTCTGGAGCTGGACGGGCGTGAGGTGACGCTGCCCGAAGGGGCGCAGGTAGAACTCGGGCTGACCGGCCCGCACGCTGGCCTGCAGCGACGCCACGCGCGACTGCTCCAAGTTGTGCTGCAGCGAGGGCAGGACGAGGGCCGCGAGCACGACGAGGGCGAACAGCGCAGAGGCCGCAGCCACCACCGTGAGCCGCATGCGCAATCGGCCGGGGCGCTGCAGCGCCTCTCGGATCATGCGCCGAAGCGGTACCCGACGCCGCGCACGGTGCGGATCAACTGCGGCGCCGAGGGGTCGCTCTCGAGCTTCTCACGCAGATGCCGGATGTGCACGTCGATCGTGCGCTGCTCGCGGTAGTCGGCGGAGTCCCAGACGCTCTCGAGCAGCGCGCGCCGCGAGAACACGCGCCCGGGCGAGCGCATGAGGCTCCGCAGGATCTCGAACTCCACGTAGGTCAGCTGGACGGGCTCACCGTCGCGGTCCGCGGTGCGCCGCGTGGCATCCAGTCGCACACCCTCTGCCTCCAGCACGTCCTCGACGCCGGCCGCTCCGGCCGGCCGCTGGGCCCGGCGCAGGACGGCGCGCACCCGGGAGCGGAGCTCGGCCAGCGAGAACGGCTTCGTCACGTAGTCGTCGGCGCCGATCTCGAGCCCGAGCACCTTGTCGACCTCGTCGTCGCGCGCCGTCAGCATGATGATCGGGAGCGTCGCCGAGAGCACGCGCAGCCGCCTGCACACCTCGATGCCGTCCATTCCCGGCAGCATCAGGTCGAGCAACACGAGG
Organism: Gaiellales bacterium; assembly: GCA_035696365.1. GTDB lineage: Bacteria > Actinomycetota > Thermoleophilia > Gaiellales > JALYLC01 > JALYLC01. Next base: position 32,110 of record DASRQS010000130.1, read on the forward strand.
TCCGGGCGCTCGGCCTCCACCAGCCGCAAGCCGTCCTCGCCGCTCGTCGCTCCGAGAACGCGGTAGCCCTCGCGCTCGAGCGGGAAACGCACGAGGCGTTGAACCGCGTCCTCATCGTCGATGACGAGGATGGTCCCACGGCTCGCGCTCACGCTTGCAGTCTAGTCGCGGGGCCGCTCGTGGCGGCGGCGAGAGCTCGGGAGGTCATGCATACTCGGAGCCGATGTTCCCGGAGGGTGCCCCTCGCGAGCGCCGGTCGCGCATCGCGAGCGTGCGCCGCAGCGCCGCTCGCGCGCCGCGCGCCGCTGCGCTACTCCGCCCCGGTCCCTACCGCGCGGGCTGGCTGATCGTGCTCTTGCCGGCCTTCGTCCTGCTCGTCGGTGCGCGGACCGCACCGGCATTGCCGCGTAGCTCGCTGCCGCCCACCTTCGACGGCGCGCAAGCGCTCGCGGCCACGAACGAGCTCGCCGACCGCTTCGCCGACCGCTCACCGGGCAGCGCAGGCAACCGCGCGGCGGCCAACTGGGTCGCCGAGCGATTGCGCGCGGCGGGCGCCGACGTGAGCCTCCAGCACTTCCGCGCGCCTGACGACAACGGGCGCACCGTGCCGATGGTCAACGTGCTCGGCGTCGTCACCGGGAAGGGGCGCTCGCACGACGCGCTCGTGTTCGTCGCGGGGCGAGACGACGCGCCTCCGGGCCCGGGCGCGAACGACAACGGCTCCGGGACGGGAGCGCTCCTGGAGCTCGCCCGCACGCTCGTCGGCAGCGTCACCACGACCTCGCTCGTGTTCGCCTCGGTCGACGGCACGACCGCCGAGTCCGCCGGCGCCCGCGAGCTCGCCCGGCATCCTCCCGCCGGGCTGCGGCTGAGCGCCGGGGTGGCGCTGCGCGCGGTCGGCCGTCCCGGCAACCCGCTGATCCTGCGGATCTCGGGCGAGGGGCGCCGTCTCCCCGCGGCAGGGTGGCTGCGCACGGTGGAGCAGACCCTGCGCGACGAGGGGGTCCAGCAGGTGCGCCTGCCCTCCCTGGGACAACAGGTCGCCGCGCTGGTGGCTCCCGTCGTGCACGGCGATCAGGCCGCGCTCGTCGGAAACGGCGCCTCGGTGGTGGGAATCGACGGCTCCACGCCAGGGCTGAGCTCCGCCGCGGATGCGTCGCAGGCGCCGCTGCTGGGCGGCCTGAGACCCCTCTCGGCCGATCTGCTCGGCCGAGTCGGAACCGCGACCCAGCTCGCGGCGCTGGCCTACGACACGGGGCCGCAACCGGCCAGCCTCGGCTCGACCTACCTCGTCTCCAGCGATCGGGTGCTGCGCGGCTGGACGCTCGAGCTCTTCCTGGTCGCGCTGCTCATCCCGCCGATCTTCGCTCTGATCGACGCCGCGACCCGCTCGCGTGCCCGCGGGGCGCGCCCGTCGATCACCGCGCGGCGCGTGCTCTGGCGGGCGGCAGGTCTCGCCGTCGGCGTGCTGGCGATCCGCCTGCTCGGGGCGGCCGGCGTCATCCCGGACACCCACTCGCCGCCCTTCGCCGGCGACGGGGGCGGGGTGGCGCTCTGGCAGGTCGTGTTCCCGCTCGCACTGGGAGGCGGCTGCGGCGCGCTCGCGGCGCGCAGGTCTGCCGCGGATACGGACACCGCCGGCGCGGGCCGCTATCTCGGAGCGCACGCGACACTGCTCGTCGGCGCGGCCCTTGCGTTCGCGGGCAATGCCTACCTGCTGGTGCTCGTGATCCCCGCGCTGCACGTCTGGCTGCTGCTCCCCGCGACGGCGCGTCTGGGCGCCGCCGCGCGCGCGGCCGTCGTGCTGGCCGGCTGGCTCGGGCCCGCCGCGGTGATCGCACTCCTCGCCGGCCCAGCCGGGCTCGGCATCGACGCGCCCGCCTGGTTCGTACGCCTGATCGGCGACGGCGGCATTCCGCTCGCCGCCAGCCTCGCGCTGGCCATCCTGGCCTCGGCGACGATCGAGTTGCTGTGGCTCGTGGTGGCAGCCGGGGGCGGCACCCGTACGGGGGATAGCGCACGCCCATAACAGGCGTAGCTTGGTCGCACATGCGAACTCTTGCCCGCCGACTCGGAACCACCTTCGCCGTCGCCGGCGTGCTGCTCGTCGTGTACGCCGCGATGGTCGTCTTCTGGCGCGACCCCGTGACCAGCATCTACACCGCCTACGAGCAGCACGAGATGAGCTCGCAGCTCGGCGCCACGTTCGTCACATGGCAGGCCAGCGCCCGCAAGGAGCTCGGCGTTGCGGCACCGGCGCAGGCGCAGGCGCTGGGCACGCATGGCGGCGCGACGGTGCGGCCGGCGGTCTCGAGCGCGGTCGTCCTGCGCTCGGTGCGACGCCTCGCGGTCAAGTTCGCGGCCGCCGAGCGCGGCCACACCGGCCGGCCGCTCGGGCGCATCCGCATCTCGCGCATCGGCCTTTCGACGATCGTCGTCGAGAACACCGACTACTGGGGCAGCCTCAGCAAGGGCCCCGGACGCTACGAGGAGGGCTCGTACCCCGGCCTCGGCCAGACCACGGGCATCGCGGGTCACCGCACCACCTTCGCAGCGCCCTTCCGCCACATCGACAGCATTCGCAACGGCGATCCGATCGTGCTGCAGATGCCGTACGGCACCTTCACCTACCGCGTGTTGCGACATCGCATCGTCGACAACGGCGACTGGTCGATCATGAAGAAGGTCGGCTTCGACGAGCTCGTGCTCTCAGCCTGCCATCCGCTCTACAGCGCGAGCCACCGCTACGTCGTGTTCGCCCGCCTCGAGAACGTGAAGCTCCCGGGCTCGGGTCACGCGGTGCTCGTCCTCCCGGCCTCGCCGGCAGCCGCCGCCGCGGCCTCCTAGAGACCCACCAGGTCGACCGGCGCGCCGGCGGCGAGCTCGCCCTCGCCGAGCGGCACCAGCGCCAGCGCGTCCGCGATCGCGGCACGTCCCAGCTGATGCGAGAGATCGGCGCCGAGCGGCTCGGCGCCTCCCGCGGTGAAGCGCACCGGCCGCACGCGGAGCCGCTGCGGGTCTCGCCGAAGTGCGCTGGTGAGCGGCAGCTGGAAGGTGGTGGGGCCGGGGTCGGTCGCACCGGCCAGGCGCCGCAGAGCGGGCAGGAGCAGCAGCTCGAGCCCGACCAGCACCGAGAGCGGGTTGCCGGGAAGACCGACGACGAGGCGCCCGTCGCGGAGACCGCACCAGGTCGGGCGGCCGGGCTGGACGGCCAGCCGCCAGAACAGCTGCTCGACACCGAGCTCGGCCAGGGCGGGCTTGACGTGGTCGCGGCTCCCGACGGAGACGCCGCCGGACGTGACGACGACGTCTGCGCTCTCGAGAGCCTGCGCGAGGGCCTCGCGCGTCGCCACGGCGTCGTCGCGCACGCGCTCGACCGAGACGACCTGCGCGCCGGCCTGCTCGCAGCGGGCGGCGATGAGAATGCTGTTCGATTCGTGGATCTGCCCGTGGAGCAGGGGCTTTCCCGGTGCGACGAGCTCGTCGCCGGTAACGACCACGCAGACGCGCGGCGCCCTGTGGCAGGCGAGCTCGTCCACGCCGGAGGTGGCGATAGCCGCCAGGGCCAGTGGTCGCAGCGTGCTGCCCGCGGCGATGACGACGGCTCCGGCCGGGACGTCGGTGCCGCGCGGGCGGACGTGGTCGCCGTGCGCGACGGGGCCGTCGAACGAGACCCGATCACCGTTCAGGTGCGCGACCTCCACGGGCACGACGGAGTCCGCTCCGGCCGGCACAGGCGCTCCCGTCGCGATCGTCATGGCCGTGTGCGGCTCCAGCCGTGCCGGATCGTCCCCGGCGAACGATTCGCCGGCAACGGGGAGCTCCTCGCCGGCGTCCTGCGCACGGATCGCGTAGCCATCCATTGCCGAGTTGTCGAAGGGCGGCAGGTCGTGTGCGGCGTGCACGTCCGCCGCGACGACCCGGCCCGCGAGCGCGCTGGAGAGCGGCAAGGTCTCGGCCGGCAGAGCCGAGAGGCGCTCGAGCAGGAGCGCCCGCCCCTCGTGGGGAAGGAGCGGACGAGGATCGGGAGCGGCCACGGGCGCATGCTATAAAGGGCCGCGTGGACGACGGCCCCGTCGCACCGGCGGCGGTGCACAGCCTGTCGGGCCCTGCGCTCGACGCCGCTTGCCGCGCCGTAGCGGCGCTCGGCCCGCACGCGGCCATCGCCGGACCGGCCTGGTGGGACGCGAACGCGCCCGAGCGACGCGTCACGTATGTCTGGCGTGCGACGCACCCGCTCCCGCCGCCGCCCTGGTCGCCTCGCCGCGCGCTCGACTTCTGCGCCGAGTTGGCGCTCGCGCTCGCGACGGTGCACGAGGCCGGTGCCGCGCAGGGAGCGCTCGGGCCCGGCACAGTGGCCATGAGGCCGGACGGAGGGCCGCTCGTGCGCGCGCCCCACGGCACGGCGACGGCGGCCGGCGATCTGCACGGTCTCGGCGTCCTGCTGCTCTTCCTGCTCACGGCACGGCGCGAGGGCTCCAGCCTCGAGCTGGCCGGGGAGGCCGGACCCGCGGCGGACACCGCTGAGCTGCTCGAGCGCCTGCTCTCGGCCGATCCCGCCGCCCGGCCCTCCTCGGCACGCGAGGTGGGCGCGAGCCTGGCCGAGATCGCCTCGGCGGTGCCCGAGACGGCGGTCGCGGCGGCCGACTCGCCGGAGCATCCACGGCGCCGTCGCGCCCGGCTGGTCACCGCCCTCGTCCTGCTCGTGATCGCAGGCGCTGCGGGCGGCTACCTGATCGGCCACCGCGTCGGCCCGCCCGGACCGGCGCTCTCGCCGACGACGGTCACGGTGCCGCCCGAGCCGGGCATCAGCCCCTGACCGGATCAGTTTCCGTTCTGCGGCGCGATCACGACCTTCGTGGCCGGCGGCGGCGGTGCGGTGCTCTTCGGCTTGGCGGTCTTCTTCGGCGGGCTCGGAGGGGCCGGTGGCGAGGCGGGCCGCGGGTTGTAGCCGAACGACGTCGTAGGTGTGAAGGGCAGGAAGACCATGGGATGCTTCGGCTCCTTCCAATCGTGCGGCGCAAGGCGCCTGGTCGCCGTCGTCATGAAGTCCTTCCAGATATCGGCCGGCAGCGTGCCGCCGTACACGGCCCCGACGCCCTCGATGCCCTCGAGCGGCTTGTTCGAGCCGCGATAGCCCACCCAGACGCAGGAGGCGATGTCGGGCGTGTAGCCGCAGAACCAGGCGTTGCCGTAGTTCTCGGCGGTGCCGGTCTTCCCGGCCTCGGGCCGCCCGTCGTCGAGTCGCGCGCCCGTGCCGGTGCCCTGCGTGATGACCTGCTTCAGGATCTGCGTCGTCTCGTAGGCGATGCCCTGGCTGACGACCCGCTTCGAATGCACCTTGAAGGCGTTGTCGGCCACGATGTGCCCCTGCGCGTTCTCGACGCGCCGGATCACGCGCGGTGGGTGATAGACCCCGCCGGCCGCAATCGTCGCATAGGCGCTCGTCAGCTCGAGCGGCGTGACGTCGTCGGCGCCGAGCACCATCGCGCAGTGCAGCGGCAGGCTGGAGCGGACACCGAGCTGATGCGCGGTTGCGGCCACCGCGCGGGGTGTGAGGTCGTGCATCAACTGGGCGTAGACGACGTTGACGGAATGGATCGTCGCGGTCTCGAGGCTGATGTAGCCGCCACCACCGCTCTCGGCGTTGTGCGGCGACCAGCCTCCGGCCTGGGGGCAGATTGGATCGTTCTCGGGAAACGAGACGTAGCCCGACGGGTAGTAGACCCTCGACGGGTCGGCGCCTCGTTTGAGAGCGGTCACGAGGGCGAACAGCTTGAACGTCGAGCCCGGCGAGCGATGCCCGACCGTCGCCAGGTTGAACTGGTTCGTGGCCGAGAAGTAATCGGACGTGCCGAGCGCGAGCACGTTGCCGTTGTGAACGTTGATGGCGACGAGGGCGGCCTGGGGATCGCCCGGCGACTTCAGCACGTCCTTGATCGCGCGCCGGGCCGCGAACTGCAGCCGCTGATCGACCGTCGAGAAGACCCTGTAGCCACCGCGAGCGGCGAGCTTGCGCGGGAGCCTCGCATCCAGCTCCTGGCGGATCTGCTCGAACACGAAGGGCGAGGAGACCGCGGTGCCGTAACTGCCGCGCTTGAGATCCAGCGGCGCGATGCGCGCGATCGCGTACGCCGGGGCGCTGATCCAGCGCAGCGAGCGCATGGCCTGCAGCACCTCGTTGCGACGCTGCTTCGCCGCCGCCGGGTGCAGGAACGGGTTGTAATCCGTGGGAGCCTGGGGGAGCCCGGCCAGGAGCGCCGATTGCGGCAGCGTGAGTCGCTTGGCCGGCCTGTCGAAGAACGTATGGGCAGCGGCCTCGACGCCGTAGGCGTTCTGGCCGTAGAACACGGTGTTGAGATAGGCCGTGAGAATCTCGGCCTTCGTGTACTTGTCCTGCAGCTGCACCGCGATCCAGGCCTCGTCGATCTTGCGGCTGATCGAGCGGCTGCTGGCCTCGCGCTGCAAGTAGAGGTTCTTCGCAAGCTGCTGGGTGAGCGTCGAGCCGCCCTGGGTGATCCCCCCCGCGCGCACGTTGTTGAGCGCGGCGCGTGCGATGCCGTGCCAGTCGAGGGCGCCGTGCTCCCAGTAACGGCGGTCCTCGATCGCGACGGTGGCGCTGCGCATGGTGGGAGCAATGTCCTTCCAGCGCACGCTCACGCGGTTCTCGGCGCGCGCGATGACGCCCAGGGGAACGTCCGCGCAGGGCTTCGTCGTGCAGTTCCGCACGAACACGCTCGAGTTCTCGCCGAGCTCGATCGGCCCGAGCCTCGAGAGCTTCGGCAGATGGTCGATGAAGGCAGCCGTCGATGCGAGCCCGATCAGGAGCCCGAACACGAGGATGCCGACCACGACGAACGCGGCGATGCCGAGCCGCGTGCGACGCGCGTCGCGACGCTGTCGCTCGCGGCGGCGCTTGCGCGCGTCGCCGGGCAGTGCTCCGCTCGAGTCGATCCGGCTGCGGCGGCGGCCATCAGGCATGCCGAGCCCTCCGCGCGACGCCGATCATCGCAGGCAGGATCGCGACCGGCCGGGACTGCGCGATGCGATTCACGGCTGCTGGCTCCGGCGCGCGCACGATCTTCAGTCTAGGCCGCTTCCGGAGGCTCGACCCCGATCGCCAGCGGGCAGCGCGCAGGGCGCCGCCTAGACTCCTGCCGTGCGCAGCCCCTCTGGTCACGCCGCCCGCCTCGTCGTGCTCGCCCTGTGCGCGCTGGTGGCCACGGCCTGCGGCGCCAAGCCCGAGCCGACCGCGGGCAAGCTCGACTCGACGTACCCGGCCAGCGCGAAAGACGGCTCCGGCCGCGTCATCACCGTCGAGGCGCCCCCGCGGCTCGTGCTGGTCGTGAGCGGCGGCCCCCAGCGCCTGCTCGCCCGCCTCGGCGTGCGGGCCGCGGTGGCCCCGGCCGACGTCACCGTCGCGCGCGTCCGGACCGCGCATCCCGATCTCGTCGTCGTGGGACCCGGTCTCACCCCGCAAGAGGCGCAGCGCAACGACGCCTTCATTCGCAAGCTGGCGGTGCCGGTCTACGTGATGCCGGGAGCCCGGCTGGAGGACATCGAGCGCGCCACGGTCGCTCTGGGCGTGCTCACGAACCATGCCGAGGCCGGGCGAGCGCTGGCGCTGAGCCTGCGCCACCAGCGGCTGGACATCGCCAACCGGCTCGAGGGGGTCGTGCCGCTCGACGCCTACGTCGACGCGGGCTTCGGCACGAGCATTCAGCACACGACGCTGCTCGCGCGCATCCTTCAGCTCGCCGGCGCGCGTCTGGTCGGCCCCTCGAATGGGGTCGCCACGGCCAACGCGAAGATGCTCCACCGACTCGACCCCGACATCTACATCGCGACGAGTACGAGCGGGGTCACCCTCGCGCGGATGCGGGCGAAGCCCCGCTTGCGCACGCTGCGCGCCATCGCCGCCGCGCGCTTCCTCATCGTCGACGCCGCCGCCGCACGGGCGGATACGACCGCCTACGGCCTCCTGCACTCGCTCGCGCACTCGCTGCATCCCACCGTCATCAAGTCGTGATGCGCCTGGGTGCGGTCACGTTCGACGCGATGGGCACGCTCGTCGGCATCGAGCAGCCCGCTCCGCGCCTGCAGCACTCGCTTGAGCGCCGCCTCGGACTCACCGTCGACCTCGCGCGCTGCGAAGCCGCAATGCGAGTCGAGATGCGCCACTACCGCGCGCACTGCACTGCCGCACGCGACGCCTCGGCGCTCGCCGCGCTGCGACTCGAGTGCGCCTCGCTGCTGGCCGATGCGCTCGCACTGGACGTCTCCGGCGCCGAGCTCCTGCCCTCGCTGACCGACGCGATCTCGTTCTACGCCTACCCCGACGCGCGCCCCGCGCTCGAGGGCATCGCCGCAGCGGGCCTCGCGCTCGCGGTGGTCGCAAACTGGGACATCTCGCTGCACGACGTGCTCGACCGCGTCGGCCTCGCCGGACTGTTCGCAGTCGTTGTCACGGCCGCGGGCGTGGGCGCCGCGAAGCCCGACCCGCGGCCCTTCCAGGTAGCTCTCGAGCGACTCGGCGTCGAGGCCGCGCTCTGCGTGCACGTCGGCGACGACCCCGAGACCGACATCGCGGGCGCCGAGGCGGTGGGAATGCGCGCCCTGCTGATCGACCGCGGCGGGTGCGCTGCCGACTCGCTGCGCGACCTCACGGAGCTGCCGGCCCGGCTCGGGACGGCGGCATGACGCCGCCCGTCGCGACCGATCCGAGCCTCCGCGTCCCGGGCAGCCACCTGGCAGTCGTCGCGGGTTTCGTGATCGTCTCCTATTTCGCGATCGGCGCCGCGCAGTACGCGCTCGTGCCGCAGAACGCCGACATCATCTACTCGCCAACGGCGATGCTGCTGACGATCGCGCTCTACGGCACGATCGGAGCGGCCGTCTGGTGGGCGGCGCGGCAGACCGCCGATGCAGGGCGCGCGCTCGGACTCGTCGCACCCCCGTCCTGGCCTCGCGCGATCGGCCTGGCATTGCTCACCGTCGTCGCCGCATTGGCCGTGAGCGCCCTGCTGGAGCCGATCCTGCACGCCGCGCGCGAGCAGGGCCTAGCCCCGGACACGTCTCGTCCGCAGGGACTCTCGCCGATCATCGGCGCGGTGCTCGCATGCGTCGCCCTGGCGCTCGTAGGACCGTTCGTCGAGGAACTGCTCTTCCGCGGCCTGCTCACCGCCGCCTTCCGGCAGCGGTTCGGTCCAATCCGCACGGCGCTCTTGACGGCCGCCCTGTTCGCACTCGCACACGTGCTGCCGCGCGTGATCCCGCCCATCTTCATCCTCGGCCTGGCCCTCGCCCTCGTCTACGAGCGCGTCGGCAGCACCATCCCCGGCATCCTCGTTCATTGCCTGTACAACGGAATTGCCGTCGCCGCGGCCCTCACGCATCACTGAGAGCCGCCTGCGAACGGTCGGAACCCAGTCCTGAGGGCCCGATGCACTACCCTCCCGCCCCGTGAGCGACCAGGGCAGCGATCCGAAGGTGCAGGCAGCGCGCGAGCGCATCTCGGCCGTCGACAGCGAGCTGCTCGCGCTGCTCAACGAGCGGCTCGAGCGCGTGCGCGAGTTGCATGCCTACAAGCGCGCGCAGGGCTATCCGATGGCGGACCCGGCGCGCGAGCAGCAGCTGCTCGATGCGCTCGTCGCGACGAATCCGGGCCCGCTCAGCGATGCCGAGCTGCGGGAGCTGTGGGCAGGGCTGCTCGCACTGCTCACGCGCGAGGCAGCGCGACTGCTCGACGAGCCCTGACGGGCCCGAGAACTACTCGTCGCGCAGGAAGTCGTCAGGCGACAACTCGTCCAGGAAGCGCCGGAAGTCCTCCACGACCTGTTGCTCGCTCGGCGGGCGCTCCGCCTCGACCGCGGACTCCTCGATCACGTCCTCGGCGGCGAAGATCGGCGCGTCCGCACGGACGGCCAGCGCGATCGCGTCGCTCGGGCGCGAATCGAGCTCCACGTCCTCTCCGTTGATCCGCAGCGTGATCATCGCGTAGTAGGTGTTGTCGCGCAGCTCGGTCACGGCCACTCGCAACACGGAGGCGCCGACGAGGTCGACCAGCGATTGCAGGAGGTCGTGGGTCATGGGCCGCGGCGGGTCGCTGCCCTTGAGCTTGGTGAGGATCGCATTGGCCTCACCGGAGCCGATCCAGATCGGCAGCACGCGCCGGCCGTCGGACGTGCGCAGAAGCACGATCGGCTGTCTGCCCACGCTGTCGTACGAGACCCCGTAGACGGTCATCTCCTGCACGTCCTGAGTCTACCGCCGGCAGGCGGGCGCGGCAGGATTCGAACCTGCGACCATTGGCTTAGAAGGCCAGCGCTCTATCCACTGAGCTACGCGCCCGAGGCCCCGCGCCCCGTCGCTGCCCGGGGTGCGGATCCGAGTGGGCGATCGTGGATTCGAACCACGGACCTCCTCCTTATCAGAGAGGCGCTCTAACCGACTGAGCTAATCGCCCGGACAGCCGACGAGGATACCAGGAAGCCCTCGAACGTCCCGGCGGCCCCAGGAGCGAGCCGACGGGCGTCTCAGGTGGCGGCGTCGAGCGCGGCCAGGCGTTCGACCAGGCCGGCCAGTTGTGCTGCCGAGCGGAGGCGCAGCTCGACACGGCAGCCGGCGCGGTCCGGCGCAACGCGTGCGGCCACTCCGAGCGTGCGGTAGATCCCGTCCACCGCGTCGTTCGCGAGCTCCGCATCGAACCAGTCGGGGGCGCTCGGCGCTCGGCGCGGAGCGGTGCGCCCCTGGGTGCGCGCCAGCGCCTCGGTCTGGCGGACGCTCAGCCCTCCGGCGGCGACCGCTCGCGCGGCCTCGCGCCGTTCGTCCTGGCCCTCGATCTGGAGCAGCGCGCGACCGTGGCCCTCGCTCAGCTCGCCGCGCTGGAGCAGTGCGAGCACGTCGTCGGGCAGGCCCAGCAGGCGGGTGGCGTTGACCACCGAGGTGCGACTGCGGCCCACGGCAGCGGCGACCTCGGCATGCGAGAGCCCGAACTCGTCCTGCAGGCGCGCGTAGCCCCGAGCCTGCTCGACCGGGTCGAGATCGGCGCGGACGATGTTCTCGACCAGCGCCAGCGCGAGCGAGGTGCGGTCGTCTGCCTCCCGCACCAGCGCCGGCACCGTCGTCAGCCCGGCTGCCTGGGCGGCGCGCCAGCGGCGCTCCCCCGCGATCAGCTCCCAGCCGGCGCCGACGCCGCGCACCAGGACCGGCTGCACGATGCCGTCCCGGCGCACGCTCTCGACGAGCTCTGCGAACTGCTCCTCGTCGATCCGCGCCCGCGGCTGGCGGGGATTCGGCGTGATCTGCTCGATCGGGATCTCGCGCAGCGAGCCGTGCGCGCGCGCCTGCGGCTCTCCGAGTAGGAGAGCGAGCCCCTGCCCGAGCCCGCGTCGCGGTGGCGCGCTATCCACGTTCGACGACCTCGAGCGCAAGGCGGTAGTACGCATCCGCGCTGCGCGAGTTGGGGTCGTACTGCGTGATCGGGAGCCCGTGGCTGGGCGCCTCGGCGAGGCGCACCGAGCGCGGCACGACCGAGGTGAAGACCTTGGGACCGAAGTGCGTGCGCACCTCGCGCTCGACATCGCCCGACAGCCGGGTGCGGCGGTCGAACATCGTCAGCAGCAGGCCCGTCAGGGCCAGGCCCGGATTGAGCGCACCGCGGATGCGCTCGACGCTCTCGAGCAACTGCGCGAGCCCTTCGAGCGCGTAGTACTCGCACTGCACCGGCACGATCAGCCGGTTGGCGGCCGCCAGCGCGTTGACGGTCAGCAGGCCGAGCGACGGCGGGCAGTCGAGGATCACATACGGATAGGTGTCGCCGATCGACGCGATCGCGCTGCCGATCACCGCATCCCGGTTCTCGCGGCCCGGCAACTCGAGCGCTGCCGCAGCCAGGTCGGGATGCGCGGGTGCGAGATCGAGTCCTGGGATCCTCGTCGGCACGACGATGTCTGCGAGCGCGACGCCGTGCAGCAGGTCGTAGGTCGACCAGGGCGTCGAGCCGGCGCGGATTCCGAGCCCACTGGAGGCATTGGCCTGTGGATCGAGGTCGATCACGAGCACCGGCGTGCCGGCCTCAGCGAGGCAGGCGGCGACATTGATCGCGGTCGTCGTCTTGCCGACTCCGCCCTTCTGGTTCGCCACTGCGTAGATCCGCGACATCGGCGGGATCCTACCGGCGCGGTCGGTCGGATCGGGCCGCCGAGAGCGGCCGCTTGGCAGCCATTCCCGGCCGCCGCGGAAAGCGCTCGGGCGTCGCGCCGAGCTTGCCGATCACGAGCACCCCTGGGGGCTCGGGGGGAAGGACGGCACCCCCGAGCTCCTGCGCGGCGAACGCGAGCTCCGCGCTCGGCTGCTCGCGCGACCACAGCACCAGGCGCCCTCCGGGCCGGCAGAGCGGCAGGCAGAGCTCCACCGCAACGGGTGGAGGCGCCAGCGCCCGTGCGACCACGCACGCGCAGGCATCCCGCAACTCGCCGCGTCCGAGCACCTCGGAGCGCTCGGCGTGCACCTGCACCTCCAGGCCGAGCTCGGCGGCCGCCTCCGCGATGAACGCGCCCTTGCGTGCGGTGGCCTCGATCAGGTGCGTCTCACGCTCGGGACGCACCACTGCCAGCACGAGTCCGGGCAATCCGCCGCCACTGCCGACGTCCGCCAGCGGGCCCTGCGGGGCGGCATCGACCGCGGGGAGCCCCGCGAGTGCGTCCAGGACGTGCCGCGCCGTCGCCTCGGCCGGGTCGCGGATGGAGGTCACTCCCACGGGCGTCGAGCAGACGAGGCCGACGAGCAGCGCGAGCTGATCGATTTCGCGCGTCGTCAGAGCAGGCGCGGCCGTGAAAATGGCCTCGCGCGCAGCTCGCGAGGCCGTTTCCCGTGAAACGCGCGGCCGCTGTGTCACGTGAAACAGTCAGCCCTGATCGCTCGGCCGCACGACGACGTAGCGGGCCGGATCGCGGCCCTCGCTGCCCGTCTCGACGCCGTCGTGCTCGAGCAGCACGGTATGCACGATCCGGCGTTCGGCACTGGACATGGGCTCCAGCGCCTGTGGTCGTCCTTCGCGGACCGCCCGAGCCGCTGCCTTGAGCGCCAGCGCCCGCAGTCGCCGTTCCCGACGCATGCGGTACCCGGCCGTGTCCACCACGATCTCCCACTCGCCGTCGCTGCCCGGGAGGGCCGCGGCGGCGGCAAGGTGCTGCACGGCGTCGATGGTCTGCCCGTGGCGGCCAATCAGCCGTGCCGTGTCGCCGCCGCTGGCGACCGCCACGACGCGCGTCCCGTGCTCGGCCACCGTGACCGCGAGCTCGGGGTCGATGGCGGCGGCAATGCGCTCCACGACGTCGCGCACGCGTTCGGCGACCTGTCCAAGCGCGACGGCCGCGACCTGGGCGCGTGCCAGCACGCGCGCGGGCTGGCGGCCCACCCCCATAAGACCCCGCTCACCCTCGCTGACGGTCACGAACTCGACGTCGCCCTCGGAGACCGTGCCGGCCAACTCGCGCAGGGCCAGCAGTGCTTCCTGCCGGGCCGCGGCCACATCCTCGCCTGCGCCCTCGGCCTCGAACGAGCGCAGCTCGCCGTCCATCAGCGCTTCCGCGAGCGCCCTGCGCCCTGCAACCCCTTGCCGCCGCTGGGCTTCGGGATGCGAGAGGAGCGCGGCTGCTTGACCTTGGGCGGCGCGGCGTTCGGCGGCGGGCCCATGAGCTTGCGGAGGGCGGCCTGCTGACCGACGGTCCAGAGGTTGGTCGAGATCCAGTACAGCATCAGGCCGACCGGGAAGCGGACCACGAAGAAGACGAAGATGAACGGCATGACCATGAACAGCCGCCGCATCATCTGCTGTTGCGGATCGGCACCGGTCGGCATGAGCAGCGTCGAGCCGAGCTGGCTCAGCACGTAGGCGGCGATCAGCACCCAGCCGGCCCAGCCGGCCTGGTTGACGTGCACGGTGATGTCCTCGATGAAGCCGCCCAGGAAGCTCAGGTCGCCCGGCGGCGGATTGTGCGCAAAGCTGCGCAACACGAAGAACAGGCCCATGAAGACCGGCAGCTGGAAGAGCAGCGGCAGGCAGCTCCCGATCGGGTTGACCCCGTGCTCCTTGTAGAGCAGCATCATCTCCTGCTGGAGCTTCTGCGAATCCCCCTTGTGCTTCTGCTTCAGCTTCTGCAACTCGGGCGCGATCTTCTGCATGCCGCGCATGGAGCGCATCTGGATGATCGCGAGCGGCAGGATCGCGAGGCGGACGACGACCGTGAGGGAGATGATCGACCAGGCCCAGGAGAACCCCGTGATGCGGTGGATGCCGTAGAGCAGGGAGCGCAGAACGTCCTCGAGCGGCCCGAGGATGCTGAGCAGCACGAGGTTGCTCATCGCGGCACCACCGGGTCGACCGGGTCATGGCGCGAGAACGGGTGGCAGTGGCTGAGCCGGCGCAGCGCCATCAGCGAGCCCCGCCAGGGCCCGTGCATCCGGATCGCCTGCTCGGCATAGCGCGAGCAACTGGGCTCGAAACGGCAGGTCGCCGGGCCGCCGGGCACGAGCGCGTGCACGACGAAGCGCCAGAGGTAGATCGGGCCGAGCAGCAGCCAGAGGGCGATGCGCCTCACGCAGCGCCCCCAGTGGCTCGGCCGGCCAACTCGCGCAACTCCGCCTCGAGCCAGTCCAGGCGCTCGCTCTCGAGCGCCTCGGCGAGGCCCGGGCGCGCGACGATCACGAGATCGACGTCGGCAGCGAGGCTCGGCGTGACGCGGGCGGCCGCCTCGCGCAGCAGCCGCTTGACGCGGTTGCGCTCGACCGCTCCGCCGACCTTGCGCGAAACGGTCAGGCCGACGCGCGGCTCGGACGCGGCCGCGGACGGGTCGCGTGCGAACGCGTAGACGACGACGTGCCGGGACGAGGCCGAGCGGCCTCGCCGGTAGACGGCCTCGAAGTCAGCCGAGCGCGACAGGCGCCGGCCGCGCGTAGCGGTTCCCGCCACGATCTAGGCCGAGAGGTGCTTGCGGCCGCGGCGGCGGCGGCGCTTGAGGATGGCGCGGCCCGCGCGCGTGCTCATGCGCTTACGGAAGCCGTGCGTCTTTGCGCGCTTGCGCTTGTTGGGCTGATAGGTGCGCTTCACGTGAACTCGTCGGGTCGGCGGGACGGGAGAGGCGCAGTGTAGCCGTCACGCCGCCTGGGGGTCGCGCATGTTGCACCGTGTGGACAACCTGGCGGGCGCTCCGGCCGGTCATCCAGGCGATCCGGCTCGGGTGGTGGGATTGCGCACTCCGTACGCCGCATCCAGCCTGTGGATGACGCTGTGGAAATCTCAAGAGTGTCCGCAACGAGCGGCTTTTCGCTGTGGAATCTCGCGGCCGGGCTCTGTCGGAGGCGCTAGCATCCGCTCCCCTCGCCCCGTCCGCACGGCGTCGATCGACACCCGCTTGCGCCGTGGACGTGCGTTGCCATGCCGCTAGATCCCTCCACACCTGACGTTCTCTGGACCGCGGTCGCCGACCGCATCCGCGACGACCTCTCGCCGATGGTATTCGGCGCCTGGTTCTCCACGACACGCGCCCTCGCACTGGAGGGCGACGTGCTCGAGGTCGGTGTGCCCAACGAGTTCACTCGCTCCTGGATCGAGGGCCACTTCTCCGAGTTGGTTCGCAAGGCTGCCAGCGCGGCCGACCCGGGCGTCTCCGTGCGCTTCCGCGTCACCGACGACGAGCCGCCGGCCGCGCTGGCCGTCCCCGTCGCCTCACCGCCGAAGGCCGAGAAGAAGAAGGACGGCAAGCGCAGCCGGCGAGCCGAGACGGCCGAGCCCCTGCGCTCGAAATACACCTTCGGCTCGTTCGTCATCGGCAGCTCCAATCGCTTCGCGCACGCCGCGGCCCTGGCCGTCGCCGAGTCCCCCGGCCAGGCCTACAACCCTCTGGTCGTCTACGGCGACACCGGCCTCGGCAAGACTCATCTGCTGCAGGCGATCGGGCAGTACGTGCTGATGCACGCGCCCGGGATGCGGGCGCGCTACGTCACGTGCGAGGCCTTCACGAACGAGTTCATCGCGGCCATCAAGGACAAGCACGTCGACGCCTTCAAGCGGCGCTACCGCGAGGAGTTCGATGTCCTCCTGATCGACGACATCCAGTTCCTGGCGGGCAAGGAAGGCATTCAGGAGGAGTTCTTCCACACCTTCAACACGCTGCACGCGAGCGGCCGGCAGCTCGTGCTGAGCTCGGATCGCGCGCCCCGCGAGATCTCCGACCTCGCCGATCGCCTGCGCTCGCGCTTCGAGTGGGGCCTGCTCGTCGACGTCCAGCCGCCCGACATCGAGACCCGAATCGCGATCCTGCACAAACGCGTGGCCGCCGATCGCGTGCGTATCGCAGACCCCGAGCTGCTGCCGGCCATCGCGCGCCGTGTGCCGACGAACATCCGCGAGCTCGAGGGCGCCCTCACGCGCGTCCTCGCCTACGCCTCCCTCACGGGGAGGCCGGCCAGCGCCGCCCTGGTGCGCGAGACGCTGCGCGACCTGCCCGACGCCGACCGCCCCGTGTCGGTGGCGACGATCAAGCAGGTCGTATCGGAGGCCTTCAGCATTCCCGTCACCGAGCTCGAGTCGGCGAAGCGCTCGCAGTTGGTCGTGGCCCCGCGCCAGCTCGCGATGTACCTCTGCCGCGAGCTCACGGACGCGACGCTCCCCGCAATCGGGCGCGAGTTCGGCGGACGCGATCACACGACGGTGCTCTACGCGGTCCAGAAGATCACGCGCCGTCTACACCACGATCGCCGCGAGTACGACCAGGTCGACGACCTGATCCGCCGCATCAAGCGCCACGCCTGAGCAACGAGGCGGTGCATAACCGAGGGTCTGACTCGGGGTGTCGTACCAGGGCCGGGGTTGTGCCGCCGCGTGGGGCAGCGACACACGGCAGCGCATCGCGGCGGGCGATCGGCAGCCTGGCCCCCGCTGCCCCCTCGTCTGCGAGGGTGCGATCGCCGTAGGGCCCGCGTTGCCCCTCGTCTGCGAGGGTGCGAGCCCCGTAGGGCCCGCGTTGCTCGCGGTGCGATCGCCGCATGGCCCGCGCTGCCCCTCGTCTGCGAGGGTGCGAGCCCCGCTGCAGGGGTCAGACTTATCTTCTTACCTGGGCGACCACGCGAGCCGTGCCGCGAAGTCTGCCCCCGTCATACCCGCAGCCGATCCGGTGGCCTGACTGCCGGTGCGCGAGTTCGAAACGTCCTTGCCGTGTTCCGTCAGCACCCACACTCGGTTACTGGATCGGCGGGTCTGCCTTGCGGCACTTCCGCCACGCGACACTTCAACCACGCGACACTTCAACCACGCGGCGCTCCAATCGCGGTATTTCCGACAACTCCGCTGTGAATCCGTCGCCGGCGAACCCGGGACAACACTGGGGTCCCCTGTGGACGACGACCCTCATTCCCCGGTGCATCCGCGGGCCCGCTCGTCCGGCGGGGAGACGGGGGACGATCGTCCCCCGTCCATACATGGCCAAATTGCCTTCTGAGCAGGCCTTTCCGTGGCGGTCCCACACCGTCCACAGGCCTACTAGGTTCTAGTGGTTCTCTCTTCTAGAACAACGAAGAACCTTGCGTGCGAGGCTCCTGGGCATCGACGCAGTGTGCGCCGCCGAACCATCTAGACTCCTTGCGCCGTGCGTATCTCCTGCCCCAAGGACGACCTCCTCAAAGACCTCCAGGTCGTGGCCCGTGGCGTGTCGCAGCGCTCGAGCGTCCAGATCCTGTCCGGGGTGCTGATCGATGCGTCCTCGCCCGAGCAGCCGGTCGAGCTGGCCGCCACGGACATGGAGTTGTCCGTCCGGGCCAAGCTCCTCGCCGACGTCCACGAGCCAGGACGCGTCGTCGTCCCGGGCCGGCTCTTGCTCGACATCGTCCGACACCTGCCGGCCCAGCAGATCGTGCTCGCATCGGGCGACGGGCCGGGCCTGCTGACACTGGAGTGCGGGGCCAGCCGCTACTCGCTGCACACCTACGACCCCGACGACTTCCCGAGGCTCCCGGAGGTCGACCACGGACGCACCTTCGGCGTCGACCGCGACACGTTCCTGCAGGCAGCCCAGCGCGTCCTGCGAGCAGCCTCGAGCGATGATTCGCGCCCGGTCCTGACCGGCGTCCTCGTCGAGTTCTCGGGCGGCGTGCTGACGATGGCCGCGACCGACTCCTATCGCATGGCAGTGCGCACCACTCCGCTGGAGGGCGGCCCGCCGGAGGATCTCACGGCGATCGTGCCGGCTCGCGCGCTGGCCGATCTCATCCGCGTCGCCGCCTCGGTCGACGGCGAGGGACTCGAGATCGTCGTCGAGGAGAACCAGGTCCTGTTCGGCACGGGTGACGTGTGGCTCGGCGCCCGGCGCATCGAGGGGCAGTTCCCCGAGTTCCGCCGGCTGCTGCCCGAGACGTTCGAGCACGAGGTCCCGCTGCCGCGCGCCGAGTTCGCCGACGTGATTGCCCGCGTCGAGGTGCTGGCCGGGCGCTCGCCGCTGCGACTGGCGTTCACGCCCGGCGAGCTGACCGTCTCGGCGCAGACCCAGGAGGTCGGCGAGGGACGCGAGTCGCTACCTTGCGATTTCCGCGGCGAGCCGCTCGAGATCGGCTTCAACCCGGCGTTCCTGCGCGAGGGCGTCGAGAGCATCCCGGGGGACACGGTCGTGCTGAAGCTGATCACGCCGTTGCGGCCCGGGCTCCTGACGGGCGGCACCGACGATTACTGGTACCTGATCATGCCGATCCGCCTGGCCACCTAGACGCGCTGCAGTGCGCGTCGAGCACGTCCGCGCCACGGACTTCCGCTGCTACGACCGGCTCGACTGCGCGCTGGGCGGCGAGGTGCTCGCGATCGTCGGGCGCAACGGCGCCGGCAAGACGAGCCTGCTCGAGGCGGTGCATTTCGCAGCACTCGGCTGGTCGCCCCGCACCTCGGACGACGCGCGGGTCGTCCGCATCGGCGCCGAGGTCACGCGCGTCGAGTTGACCGGCTCGCTGCGCGGCGTCCCGACCACGTGGGCCGTGGGCTTCCAGCCGGGGCAGCCGAAGCGCGCGACCGTCGACGGCGCGACCGTCGCGACCATTGATGCGCTCGCAGAGCACGCCGCGGTGCTCGTGTTCACGCCGGAGCGGCTAGCCGTGATGAAGGGCGCCCCGGCGCTCCGCCGGCGCTACCTCGACCGCGCCGTCGCGCGCTCCTGGCCGCGCTACGCGGCCGTCGCCGGCGCCTATGCCGGCGCGCTGCAGCAGCGCAACCAGTTGCTGCGGCGGCTGCGCGCCGGCGGGCGGGCGCACGACGCGCTCCCGCCCTGGGAGGCCCAGCTGGCCCAGCTCGGAGCGGAGATGCGGCGGGCCCGCGGCCGCCTCGTCACCGCGCTGCGCGAGCCCTTCGCGTTGCATCTCGCGGAGATCGGAGGCCTCGAGGAGCCGGTGGAGCTGCGCTACGAGGCGCGCGGGCCCGAGGACGAGGCGGGCCAGCTGGCCGAGCTGGAGGCGCGGCGCGCGGGCGACATCGAGCGGGGAGCGACGTCGTCGGGGCCGCATCACGACGAGCTCGCGTTCGCGCAGGGCGAGCGCGACCTGCGCAGCTACGGCTCGCAGGGCGAGCAGCGCTCCGCGGTGCTGGCGCTGCTCACGGCCGAGGCCGATCTCGTGCACGAGGTGCGCGGCATGCGCCCGTTACTGCTGCTCGACGACGTCGCCAGCGAGCTCGACCTCGGCCGCGCCCAGAGCCTGCTGGCGCTGCTGCGGGCCCGCGGTCAGGTGCTCGTGACCGCTACGGACACCCATCAGCTCGGGGAGGCCTGCGATCGCGTCATCCGCGTCGACGGCGGGCAGGCGCATGCGGGATGATGCCCGGGTGAGCGGCCTCGAGGACATCGGCTCGATCCTCGGCCGCGCGCTCGGCACATCGCCGCCGGATGCGCGCCTGGCAGCGGTCTGCAGCGCCTGGCGCAGGGCCGCCGGAGCGCTCGCAGACGAGGTCTGGCCGGCGCGCTTCGCGCGCGACGGCGGACTGATCCTCAACTGCTCCAGCTCGGTGCTCGCAGGCGACTGCAACATGCGCTCCCCGGAGCTGCTCGCACGCCTCCGCGAGCAGGCCTGCGAGCTGCCTGCGCTGCGCTTCCGCGTGGGCCCGGTACCGGGGCCTGGTGGCGGGTAGCGACCGGCCGGATTGCTAGTATTCATCCGGGTTTCTCCCCCCATCAACCGCAATTTTGGGACTGCATCTTGAGCGAGCCAGAGCGCGAGCCAGAGCACGAATACGGCGCTGATGAGATCACCGTGCTCGAAGGGCTCGAGGCGGTGCGCAAACGCCCCGGCATGTACATCGGCGCGACCAGCCAGCGCGGCCTCCACCACCTCGTCTACGAGGTGCTGGACAACAGTGTCGACGAGGCCCTGGCGGGCTATTGCGACCAGATCACGACGACGCTCCTGCCCGACGGCTCGATCAGCGTCCACGACAACGGCCGTGGCATCCCCGTCGAGCGCAACGAGAAGTACGACATGAGCACCGTCGAGGTGGTGCTCACGATGCTGCACGCCGGCGGCAAGTTCGGCGGAGGCGGCTACAAGGTCTCCGGCGGCCTGCACGGCGTCGGCGTATCCGTCGTGAACGCGCTGTCGGAGTGGCTCACGGTCGAGGTGCGCCGCGACGGCTTCACCTGGACCCAGAGCTTCGCGCGCGGCGAGCCGACCAGCGAGCTCGTCAAGGGCGAGCCGACGATCGAGCGCGGCACGACGGTGACATTCAAGCCCGACGCCGACATCTTCGAGACGACCGACGTCGACTTCGAGGTGCTCGAGACGCGCGAGCGCGAGATGGCCTTCCTCACACGCGGCCTCCGGCTGACGCTGATCGATCAGCGCGTCGAGGACCGCGTGGTCGAGTTCTACGCCGAGAACGGGCTGGCCGACTACGTGCGGCACATCAACAAGAACCGCACGCCCACGCACAAGACGCAGATCGCGTTCGAGCGCGAGACCGAGGACGGCGTCGTCGAGGTCGCCATGCAGTGGAACGACAGCTACCAGGCCTCGGTGCACTCCTTCGCCAACAACATCAACACGCACGAGGGCGGCACGCATCTGACGGGCTTCCGCTCCGCGCTCACGCGTACGGTCAACGCCTACGCGCGCGCGACGGGCCTGATCAAGGAGAAGGACGAACCGCTCGGCCAGGACGACGCGCACGAGGGGCTCGTTGCCATCATCTCGGTCAAGCTGCAGGACCCGCAGTTCGAGGGGCAGACGAAGACGAAGCTCGGCAACTCGCCGATGCGCAGCCTGGTCGAGACGACCACGAACGCCGCGCTCGGCGAGTGGTTCGAGGAGCACCCGGCCGAGGCCAGGGCGATCATCAACAAGGCGCTCCAGGCGGCGCGCGCCCGCCAGGCCGCGCGCAAGGCGCGCGACCTCGTGCGCCGCAAGACGGCGCTCGAGAACTCCCGCCTGCCCGGCAAGCTGAAAGATTGCTCCAACAACGACCCTGCGCAGTGCGAGCTCTTTCTGGTGGAGGGCAACAGTGCGGGCGGCACGGCCGGCGACGCTCGCGATCGCGAGTTCCAGGCCATCCTGCCGCTGCGCGGCAAGATCCTCAACGTCGAGAAGGCCCGGATCAACAAGATCCTCTCGAACGTCGAGATCCAGGCCATGATCACGACGATCAACACGGGTATCGGCGAGGAGTTCAATCTCGACGGCCTGCGCTACCACAAGATCGTCGCGATGACCGACGCAGACGTCGACGGCGCGCACATCCGCACGCTGATCCTGACGTTCTTCTTCCGCCACATGCTGCCGATGATCGAGGCCGGGCACGTCTACATCGCCCAGCCGCCGCTCTACCGGCTGAAGTTCGGGCGCCGCGACGCGATCTACCTCCAGAACGACAGCGAGCTCGAGCGGATCCTGCTGCGCGAGCGGCTCGGCGACATCGAGGTGGCCGATCGCTACGGCGAGTCGCCGCGCTTCACCGAGGTGCGCTACCAGCGCTTCCTCTCGGCACTACGCGAATACGAGGGCTGGGCGGCGCGCCTGCGCTCCGAGTTCGGCGGCCCAGCGGTCGACTACATCAAGGATCACCGTCTGATCGAAGAGCCGGCCGCGACGCTCGACGAGCTCGAGAGCTACTTCCGCACGGGCGTGCCCGACGACGAGCCCGATTCGGTCGAGGTCGTCGCGCGGCACGACGATTCGGACGATCCCTCCTTGCTGCTGAAGGTGACCGAGAAGCGCACCGGTGCCGTCGAGACGGTACCGCTGCCGCAGAACCTCTTCGGGTCGCGTGCCTACGAAGGTCTGCGGAAAGCGCATCTGCGCTTGCGCGAGCTCGCCGGGAACCCGCCCTACACCGTCACGCTCGGCAAGAAGACGCGCGAGGCGCACACGTTCGAGGAACTGCGCAACGCGATCCTCGACGTGGCCAAGGAGGGCCTGGCTCTGCAGCGCTTCAAGGGCCTCGGCGAGATGAACGCCGACCAGTTGCGAGAGACGACGATGGATCCCGCCACGCGCATGTTGCGCCGCGTCACGATCGAGGACGGGCAGGCCGCCGACGAGCTGTTCGTGCGGTTGATGGGCGACGACGTGGAGCCCCGCCGCGACTTCATTCAGCAACACGCCCGCGACGTCAAGTTCCTCGACGTCTAGAGACCTAGGAGCTACGTGGCAACCATCGACCTGGGCGACGGCAACATCGAGGATCGCGAGCTCGTAGAGGAGATGCGCTCCTCGTACATGGATTACGCGATGAGCGTGATCGTCGGCCGCGCCCTCCCCGACGTGCGCGACGGCCTCAAGCCCGTCCACCGCCGAGTCCTGTTCACGATGCAGGACCTCGGCCTGCAGCCCAACCGCCCGTACGTGAAGTGCGCCCGCGTCGTCGGTGATTGCATGGGCAAGTACCACCCGCACGGCGACTCCGCGATCTACGAC
Source organism: Gaiellales bacterium (assembly GCA_035696365.1). Taxonomy (GTDB): domain Bacteria; phylum Actinomycetota; class Thermoleophilia; order Gaiellales; family JALYLC01; genus JALYLC01. Next base: position 55,048 of record DASRQS010000130.1, read on the forward strand.
ACGCTCGTACGCCTCGGCCAGCCGTTCGCCTCGCGCTACCCGCTCGTCGATACCCAGGGCAACTTCGGCAACATCGACGGCGATCCCGCCGCGGCCATGCGCTACACGGAGTGCCGGCTCTCGCCGATCGCGGTGGAGATGCTGCGCGATCTCGACGAGGACGTCGTCGACTTCGAGCCGAACTACGACGAGCAGAACCAGATGCCGACGGTCATGCCGGCGCGCTTCCCGAATCTCCTTGCGAACGGCTCGGCCGGCATCGCAGTCGGCATGGCGACGAACATCCCGCCGCACAACCTGCGCGAGATCATCGCCGGCGCGATCGCGCTGATCGACAACCCGCAGGTCACGACCGACGAGCTGATGGAGCATGTCAAGGGCCCCGACTTCCCGACGGGCGGCGTGATCATGGGCCTGGCCGGCATTCGCGACGCCTACGAGACGGGTCGCGGCCGCATCCGCGTGCGTGCGGTCGCGCACATCGAGCCGCAGAAGGGCGGCCACGAGGCGATCATCATCACGGAGCTGCCGTACCAGGTGCGCAAGGGCGGCGACGACGGCGTGCTCGCGAAGATCGCGGAGCTCGTGCACGAGAAGGTCATCACCGGCATCCGCGACATCGCGGACCAGTCCGACCGCAACGGCATGCGGATCTGGATCGAGCTGAAGCGCGGCGAGATCGCGAAGGTCGTCCTCAACCAGCTCTACAAGCACACGCCGCTCCAGACCACGTTCGGCGCCAACGTCGTCACCCTGGTGAGCGGGACTCCCCGCACGCTCGGCCTGAAGGCGCTGCTGCGCCACTACGTCGATCACCAGAAGGAAGTCATCACCAGGCGCACCAAGTTCCGGCTGAGGCGCGCCAACGACCGCCTGCACGTCCTCGAGGGCTACCTGATCGCGCTCGACCACCTGGATCGCGTGATCGCCGTGATCCGCAGCTCGGCCGACGCAGACGTCGCTCGCGAGACACTGATGACCGAGTTCGGCCTCTCCGAGGTGCAGGCTCGCGCGATCCTCGACCTGCGGCTGCGCGCCCTGACCGCCCTCCAACAGGACGAGGTGCGCCGCGAGCACGGCGAGCTGGTGGCCCTCGTCACCGAGCTCCGCTCGATCCTGGCGGACGAGGCGCGCGTCTACGGCATCGTCAAGCAGGAGCTCACCGAGCTCGGCAATCGCTTCGGCGACGACCGCCGCACGGAGATCCTGCCCGCAGAAGGCGAGCTCGACCTCGAGCAGCTCATCCGCGAAGAGGACATGGTCATCTCGATCACGCAGACGGGCTACATCAAGCGCGTCGCGGCCTCGACCTATCGCCAGCAGAAGCGCGGCGGCGTCGGCGTGATGGGGATGGACACCAAGGACGACGATTGGATCGAGCACCTCCTGGTCGCCTCGACGCACGATTACGTGCTGTTCTTCACGAGTGTCGGCAAGGTCTATCGCCTCAAGGTCCACGAGCTGCCCGAGGGCAACCGGCAGGGCCGGGGGCGCGCCGTCGTCAACCTTCTGCCGCTACGCGAGGGCGAGCACGTGCGCACGGTCATCGCGACGCGCGACTTCAGCGAGGGCCAGTACCTGATCCAGGCGACCAAGGGCGGCATCGTCAAGAAGACGCTCTTCAAGGAGTACGACACGCCGCGCAAGTCCGACGGCATCATCGCCATCAACATCCGCGAGGGCGACGAGCTGATCGGCGTCCGGCTCACCTCGGGCGAGGACGACGTCCTGCTCACCTCGCGCCGCGGTCAGACGGTGCGCTTCGACGAGAACGAGGCGCGACCGATGGGCCGCGCGACGGGCGGCGTGATCGGCATGAAGCTGCGCAAGGGCGACGAGGTCATCGCCATCGACGTGGCCGACGACACGGCCGACCTGCTCGTGATCACCGAGAACGGCTACGGCAAGCGCACGCGCGTCGCCGAGTACCCGCGCAAGGGTCGCGGCACGATGGGGGTGCTCACGATCAGGCTGGTCGAGGCGCGCGGTGCCATCGTCGGTGCGCTGGTCGTCAGGCCGCGGCAGGAGATCCTCGTCATCACCGAGTTCGGCACCGTGCAGCGCACCCCCGTCGACGGGATCCCGCGGATGTCGCGGGCGACCCAGGGCGTGATCGTCCAGCGCCTGCGCGACGGCGACCGCATCTCCGCCGTCGCGATGGTCGACACGAGCGTCGAGACGGAGCTCTCCGAAGGGGAGCCGCTGCCGCTGGACTCGCTCGACGGCGACGCGCCGGCGGCACAGGCCGACGGCACGGCGGACGCCGACCTCGGCGACGACGTCACGGCTGACGCCGATGACAGCGACGCCGACGTCGCCGGCGACGATCCCGGCGACGAGGACGACGAGATCTAGCTCGCCGGCGGCGCGGCCGGCGGCGGAGGCGGCTGCTGGATCGCCTTCGCCACGTCGGACAGGGGGCGCAGGATGTCGATCGGGATCGGCAGGATCGTGGTCGCGTTGTTCGAAGACGAGATCTCGAGCAGTGTCTGCAGATAGCGCAGCTGGAGCGCGATCGGGCTCGTGGCGATGCGATCGGCGGCCTTGCTGAGCTGCTCGGCGGCCTCGAATTCGCCCTGCGCGCTGATGACCTTGGCGCGCCGCTCGCGCTCGGCCTCGGCCTGACGCGCCATGGCTCGCTGCATCGTCGTGGGCAACTCCACGTCCTTGACCTCGACGACGGAGATCTTGATGCCCCAGGGCGCGGTATGGGTGTCGATGATGTCCTGGAGGATGCCGTTGATCTTGTCGCGCTCTGCGAGGAGCTCGTCCAGCGAGTGCTGGCCGAGCACGGCGCGCAAGGTGGTCTGGGCGATCTGCGAGGTGGCGACCAGGTAGTTCTCGATCTGCGTCACCGCGGCCTGCGGGTCGACCACGCGGAAGTACGTCACGGCGGTCACCCGGACCGGCACGTTGTCCTTCGTGATGACCTCCTGCGGCGGGATCGCCAGCGTGACGGTGCGGAGATCGGTCTTGACCATCCGGTCGATCAGCGGGACGAGCAGGATCAGGCCCGGGCCTTTGGGACCGGAGAGCAGGCGGCCAAGGCGGAAGATCACCCCGCGCTCGTACTCGCGCAGGACGCGGATCGCCGTGGCGATGATCAGGACGACGATGATGACGAGGGCGGCAGCGACTGCCAGCAAGGCGTTCATACCGGCATCCTAGGGTGCGCCCCGCGTCGCGGCGGGCCGGCCGGCCGTCTCGGCCATCGGCTCGCGCACGACCTCGAGCGTGAGGCCCTGCTCGGCGATGATGCGCACTTGCTCCCCGGGCTCGGCCCGCCCGTTCTGCACCTCGGCCTGCCAGCGCTCGCCGTGCACGAGCACCTGGCCGTGCGGCGACAGCGGGGTCAGGACGGTCGCGAGCTCGCCCACGAGCGGCACGCCTGGCCCGCGTGGCGGAAGGCGCCGCGCCGCCCAGACGCGGCTGATCACGAACATGCTGATGAGCGCCAGCGAGCCGGCGATGGCGAGCACGAGCCAGAAGCTCGTGGTGCCGTAGGGCGAGTTGTCGACACGGAACAGGAGGACGCCGCCGAGCAGGACCGAGAGCGTTCCCACCGCCGCGAAGGCGCCGTGCGCCGGGCTGTGCGCCTCGAGCCCGAGTAAGGCGATGCCGAAGACGAGCAGCGCGACGCCGGCCCACGAGAACGGCACGATCGAGAGGCCGAGCAGCGCCAGCAACAGCGCTACGGTGCCGAGCAGGCCCGGCAGCACGATGCCCGGGTGTGTCAGCTCGAAGGCGATCCCGAGGATGCCGCCGAGGAACAGCAGCGTGATCAGGTTGGGATCGAGCAGCACATCGAGCAGTCGCAGCTGGAACGGCAACTCGTGCCGCTCGAGCGTCGCACTCGCGAGCTGCAGGCGCAGGTGCTTGCGCACGGTGACGCGCCCGTTGGTCTTGTCGAGCAGGGACGGCACGTCGTCGGCGATGACGTCGATGACCCTGTCCCGCAGCGCCTCGGACGCAGTCCAGCTGCGGGGGCAGTTCGGGCAGGCACTGCTCTTGGGCTCGACCGCCTGTGCGGCTGCCTTCGCGTTGCGGCCACTTCCGCTCGCCAGGAACCGGATCTGCGCCTCCGCGTCGTGGATGAGCTTGGAGCGAAGATCGCTGCCGACATTGCCGCCGCCCATGTCGATCGGCGTGGCCGCGCCCGTGTTCGAAGCCGGAACCATGGCCGCGATATCGGCGGCCTGCAGCAGGAAGAATCCCGCGCTGGCAGCGCGCGCCCCACTCGGGGCCACGAACGCGAGGACCGGCACCGGTGAGCGCAGCTCCGCCTGCGTGATCTTCCGCATCGAGTCCAGCAGCCCGCCTGGCGTCTCGAGCTCGAGCACGATGGCAGAGTCGTGGGCCTTGGCCGCGGCGTGGATCTCGCCGACGACCCAATCCGCCGTGACCGGGTCGACGTCGGCGTCGAGCACGACTACTCGTACGCTCGGGGTCTTGGCCTCGGCACCCGGCGCCAGCGCGAGCCCGGCGATCAGAGCCACGGCCAGAAGGCACAGTGTGCGCATCGGCCAGCGCAGCGTACACCCCGGCGACTGCGCGGGAGGGACGCGGCCGCCGCCAGCGAAGCCGCAGTGGTGAGGCCTGCCCTCAACTACCTGCTTGCGGCCGTGGCCGCTTGTCTGCTCGCCGCTCCCGTGTCCTCCGCGGCGTCGACGCGCTACGGCGAGCTCTCCCTGCGCGCGCCCGCGACGCCGGGTCTCCACCTGCTCCCCGTGCAGCGGGCGCCGTTCGCGTTCGACCTGCTCGGAGCGCGCTGGCCGGCGCGGGCGGGCGTCTCGGTCGAGGTGCGGGCGCGGGCGATCGCGGGGCCATGGTCGGCCTGGACGCGCCTGGCGGCCGACGGCGGCGGGCGGGTGAGTCACGCGGAGCCGGTCTGGGTCCCCGGCAGCAGGCTGTTTCAGGTGCGTCTGCGCGGTGCGGTCCGCCTGCACATCGCTCTGGTGGCGGCCGATCGCAGCCCGCAGCGGCCCCTGCGGGCGCTCGAGGCCGCGCCCGGGCAGCCGTCGATCATCTCGCGGGCGGGGTGGGGCGCGGACGAGGCGATCCGCCGCGCTGCGCCGCGCTACGCCGATGCCGTGCACATGGTCTTCGTCCATCACACCGACACGCCGAACGGCTATGCCCCCGGCGACGTGCCGGCGATCATCCGCTCGATCTACACCTACCACGTGCGCTCGAACGGGTGGAACGACATTGGCTACAACTTCCTCGTCGACGCCTACGGACGCGTCTACGAAGGACGCGCGGGAGGCGTCGACCGCCCCGTGATCGGCGCCCACACCGAGGGCTTCAACGCCGGCAGCGTCGGCATCGCGGTGATCGGCAACGGGTCATTGGCACCGCTCACGACGGAGGTTCGCGACGCACTCGTGAACCTCATCGCCTGGCGGCTCGACGTCGCCCACGTCGACCCGCTCGGGCATGCGACGATGATCTCGGGCGGCACCAGCCGCTTCGCCGCCGGCAGGAGCGTGTCGCTGCGCGTCGTCAGCGGTCACCGTGATGCGAACTCCACCGATTGCCCGGGCAGCCTGATCTACCCGGCGCTGGACGGCATCGCCGCAGCCGCGCAGGCGACCGGCACGCCCAAGATCGTGGACGCGACCGCGACGCCGCCGGGACTCGGCACCAACGACACCGGAGCGCTCGTGCCGATCGTGTTCCGCGCCCGCGTGCTCGGCGGCGCCGGCTGGAGCGTGACCGTGCTCGACGCGCACGGGGCGCCCGTCACGAGCACCAGCGGCAGCGGGACCGACGTGAACTGGACCTGGAGCGGCACGCGCTCGGACGGGTCCATCGTCGCCCCGGGCACGCCGCTCGCATACCGCATCGAGGCCCTGGACGCGGCCGGAGAGGCGGCTCGCCCGCTGCTCGGGTCGCTTGGCGTCCTGCCGGTCGTCGCGGCGGCGCCTCCCCTCTCGCTCGCGCCCGCGGTCATCTCTCCGGATGGCGACGGCGTGGACGACAGCCTCGCCATCGGCTACACGCTGTCCAGCCCGGCCACGGTGAGCCTCGACGTGATTGCGCCCGACGGCTCCACGGTCGACACCCTCGTCCCCGGCACGGCCCTGCCGGCGGGAGGCCAGAGCGCGCGCTGGGGCGGGGAGGGCCTCGCGGGGATCGTCGCCGACGGCACCTACACGGTGCGCCTGACGGTCACCGACGCGGCCGGGCAGGTGGCCGAGCGCAGCGGCACCGTGACCGTGGTGCGAGCGATCAGGAAACTGCGGCTGAGCCGGATGGCGGCCGGGCGCGACACCCCGGTGATCGTGTCCTGGCAGCAGACGGCGCCCGCAGCCGTCAACGGGAGCATGGGCTCCTCGCACCTGCAGCCGGCCGCGGCCCTGCTCGCGGGGGAGTTGCCGGCCGGGCCGCAGAGCTACACCATCGAAGCGGCGCGGCTGGCGGCGCTTCCCGACGGCAACTACACGTTCACGTTGCGCGCGCAGACCGCCGTCGGCGAGCAGGTGCTGCGCGCCTCCTTCAAGCTCGACCGCGGCGCGCCCAGGGCGCGGCTCGTGGGCCTGCGGGTGCACAAGCGCAGCGCGTTCCTGGTGGTGCGCCTGTCCGAGGCGATGACGGTCCGCGTCGTTGCCGGCTCGCGTGTCGTCGTCCCGCGGCGCCCGCGCGGCGACGGGCTCAACGGCTTCCGCTTCCGCCTGCCCGCCGGCGTGCCGGCGCGTCTGCGCCTGCAGCTGGTCGACCGCGCCGGGAATGCCGGACGCGCGGGGCCCTTCAAGAAGCTCTGACTGAAACCAGCCACGCTCATGCTGTGAGAGCGTCTAGCCGGAAAGCGAGCTGATCGTCTCGTCCGGGACGATCTCGAGGATCGGCGCGAGCCGCGCGAGCTCGGCCCGGTTGGCGAGCTCCTCGAGTCCGGGGCGGTCGCTTGCGCCATTCACGATCAGCCCGTGCACCCGCAGGTGCCGGCGCCGAGCTGCCTCCACCGTCAGGGCGGCGTGGTTGATGGTGCCGCGACCCGGCCGGCAGACGATCACGAGCGGGAGGCCGAGCGCGCTCGCCAGATCGGCGGTCGTACGGTTCCACCCGATCGGCGCGAGCAGGCCCGACGGCCCCTCGACGAGCACGCCGTCGCTCCGCCCCCGCAGGGCGAGATAGACGTCGCGCACGTGGTCCGGGTCGACGGCGGCGATCGCCGCGCCGCCGCGAGACGCCAGCAGGTGCTCACGCGGGAACGTGTGCGCGGTGGCGCCGACCGAGCCCGGCACACGTCCGATCAACCAGCGCGTGATGTCGTCGTCGCCGACCTGGACGGCGGTGAGCATGGCGGGAGTGAGACCCGCAGCGCGCGCTCGGGCCGCCAGCAGCGCGCAGACGTAGGTCTTCCCGACGCCGTCATCGGTGCCGGTGACGAACACGTCCAGGAGGGTCTCGGCCACGCTGCATAGCGTGTCACGTCCAGCGGTCTGAGACGAGGCCCCCGAATGGGGCATCAGGTCAGCCGCACGACCTCGCCGCTCGCGTATGTCAGCACGCCGCCTCCCGGGGCGCGCACGAGCAGGCTGCCGTCATCGGCGATGCCGGCGGCGGTTCCCTCGACGAGGCCGCCGCTTGCGAGACGCAACTGCACGGCGCTGCCTGCGAGTGTGTCGAGCGGGCGCGCGCGGGCCGCGATGGCGCCGGGTCCCTCCGCGTCGAAGGCGGACGCGAGCGGCCTCAACGCGTCGAGCAGGGCGCCGAGGGCAGCGGTCGGAGACGGCGCCGCGCCCGTCTCCAGCAACAGGGAGGTGGGCGTGAGCCGGTCGGCCGGGGGCAGGTCGGAGGCCTGCGCGGCCAAATTCATGCCGATCCCGAGCAGCACGCAGCCCTCAGGGCCGAGCTCCGCGAGCACGCCCGCGAGCTTGCGCCCCGCGCAGACGACGTCGTTCGGCCAGCTGAGACCCGCATCGGCACCGAACGACCGAGCGCATTCGACCGCTGCGACCCCGCCCGCCAGGCTGAGGACGGGCAATTCGTGCGCCGGCCGCTCGGGGCGGAGCAGGATGGAGACGAGCAACGCGGTGCCCGCCTGTGCCTCCCAGCTGCGCCCGCGCCGTCCGCGGCCCGCGAGCTGGACATCTGCGCGCACGGACGTGAAGACGGGCGCTCCCGCCGCCGCGAGCGCCCGCAGCTCGTCCTGCGTCGAGTCGCAGCTCGGCAGCTCGTGCACCCGGATTGGCCGCTCCGCCATCTGGCTACGATAGAGGCGCCGTGCCGCTCTTCACCACGCCATTCGGGCGCGAGGAGATCGAGAAGATCATTCCGCACCGCGAGCCGTTCCTGCTCCTCGACGAGGTCGTCGAGCTCGAGCCGGGCGCCCGCGTGCGCGCGCGCTTCTCGGTGCGCGGCGACGAGTGGTTCCTGCGGGGACATTTCCCGGGCGATCCGATCATGCCCGGCGTGCTCATGGTCGAGGCGCTGGCGCAGGCAGGGGCAGTGGGCGTGCTCTCGCATCCCGATTTCCTCGGCCGCGTGCCGCTGTTCGCCGGGATCGACGGTGTGCGCTTCCGGCGGGTCGTGCGCCCGGGGGATGTGCTCGACTTCGAGCTGACGGTCGACCGCCTGCGCAGGACGTTCGGCCGCGGCACCGGCATCGTCCACTGCAACGGTGAGACGGTGCTGGACGCGAAGCTGTCGTTCGGCTTCACCGATGCCTGAAGGCCGGTCTGAGCCATTCGGGTTGCGGTGTAGTCTGTCCCGCGTTCGCTGCGAGGAGGACGCGTGACGGAGGGGAAGGTGGCGTTCTGCTTCCCGGGACAGGGTTCCCAGGAAGTGGGTATGGGGCGTGCGATGAGCGAGGCCTTTCCGGCCGCGCGAGCCGTCTATGACCGCGCCGCCGAGGCGACGGGCTTCGACGTCGCGGCGCTCTGCTTCGACGGGCCGATCGAGCGCCTGAGCGAGACCGACGTCACGCAGCCGGCGCTCGTCACGACCGAGCTCGCCTGCCTGGCCGGCCTGACCGCCGCCGGCCTGCAGCCGGACTACGTCGTGGGACATTCCGTCGGTGAGTACGCAGCGCTGGCGGCCGCCGGCTCGATCGACGATCGCACGGCGGCCTACCTGACGCGGGAGCGCGGCCTTGCGACCGCGGCCGCGGCGGAGGCCACCCCCGGCGCGATGGCGGCCGTGATCGGCCTCGACGACGCCGAGGTCGAGCGGATCTGCGACGGCATCGAAGGAGTCTGGGCCGCCAATTACAACTGCCCTGGGCAGGTCGTCGTGAGCGGCACGCTCGACGGCGTCGCGGCGTTCATGAGCGCGGCCGAGACGGCCGGCGCCCGCCGCGTGGTCAAGCTGAAGGTCTCGGGCGGGTTCCACAGCCCGCTGACCGCCCTGGCCGCCGAGCGGCTGGCGCCGGTGCTCGAGGCCACGGAGTTCGCCGAGCCCAGCGTTCCCTTCTTCTCCACCGTGACGTGCCGGCTCGAGGGCGCGAAGGACATCGTGCCGATCCTGCTGCAGCAGCTGACCGCGCCCGTGCGTTTCACGCAGGCCGTGACCGCGCTGCGCGATCTGGGTGCGCGCACGTTCGTCGAGGTCGGCCCTGGCAGCGTGCTTTCCGGGCTCATCCGTCGCATCGACAAGAGCCTCTCGGCCGTCTCGGTCTCGGGCCCCGACGACATCGCCCGCGCTCAGGAGCTGGTCGCGGGTGCCTGAGCTCGATGGCCGGATCGCACTGATCACCGGCGCCTCGCGTGGCATCGGCCGCGCCTGCGCCCTCGAACTCGCGTCGGCGGGCGCCGCGGTGGCGGTCAACTACCGCTCGGATGCCGATGGCGCGGAGGCGGTCGTCAGGGAGATCGAGGACGCGGGCGGCCGCGCGGTGGCACTCGGGGCCGACGTTGCGGACGCGGAGCAGGCCCACGGGCTCGTGGCGCGCTGCGAGGAGGAGTTTGGCGAGATCGATGCACTCGTGTGCAATGCCGGCATCACGCGCGACAACCTGATCGCGCGCATCAGCACGCAGGACTTCGACGACGTGATCGCCACGAACCTCGGCGGGGCGTTCCACGTCTGCCAGGCCGCCGCCCGGCGCATGCTGCGCCGGCGCAGGGGCTCCATCGTGACAATGAGCTCCATCGTGGGCATCCATGGCAATGCCGGGCAGACGAACTACTCCGCCTCCAAGGCCGGGCTGGTCGGCCTCACGAAGTCGCTCGCCAAGGAGATCGGCTCGCGCGGCGTGCGCGTCAACTGCATCGCGCCCGGCTACATCGCGACGGAGCTGACCGACGTGCTGCCGGAGAGCGCGCGAGAGGCGCTGCTCTCCTCCACGCCGCTTGGCCGCCTCGGCGAGCCGGAGGACATCGCGCGCTGCGTGCGCTTCCTGGTGTCCGACTCAGCCGGGTTCGTGACAGGTGCGGTGCTTGCGGTCGACGGCGGATTGGGGATGTAGCGGTGGCTCTGCGCACTGAAGGTGGACGCCGGGTCGTGCTGACCGGCATCGGCATGGTCACCCCGCTCGGCAACACGCGCGAGGAGACCTGGGAGAACGTCATCGCCGGCCGCAGCGGCGGCGCTCCGATCACGATCTTCCCGCTGCGCGACGCCCCTGTGCGATTCGCTTGCGAGGTCAAGAACTTCGAGCCGACGGTCGCCATGGACCGCAAACTCGCGCGGCGCACCGACCGCTACTGCCAGTTCGTGCTCGTGGCCGCCCGCGAGGCCATCGAGGACTCGGGCCTCGACGTGAGCGACGAGGCGCTCGGCGAGCGCACCGGCACGGCGGTCGCCACGGGCATCGGCGGACTGCAAACGCTCGATCTCGCGCACGAGCACCTCTTCTCCAAGGGCATCGACCGCATGAGCCCGCTCTGGATCACGATGCTGATCCCGAACATGGGTGCGGCCATGGTGTCGATGGAGTACGGCTTCCGCGGGCCGTCGAGCACGGTCACGACGGCCTGCGCGGCCTCCTCGATGGCGATCGGCGACGCGGTGGGCACGATCCGCGACGGCCGCGCCGACGTGATGGTGGCCGGTGGCAGCGAGGCGCCGATCACCCCCATCGGCGTCGGCGGCTTCTACGCGATGCGCGCGATCTCGCAGCGCAACGACGATCCCGAGACCGCGAGCCGCCCGTTCGACGCCGGGCGCGACGGGTTCGTGATCGGCGAGGGCGCCACGATCGTCGTGATCGAGGAACTCGAGCATGCCAGGGCGCGCGGCGCGCACATCTACGGCGAGATCATGGGCTACGGCTGCACGGCGGATGCCCATCACTTCACCGAGCCCGACCCCAGCGGCGTCAACCCGGCGCGCGCGATGCGGCTCGCACTCGACGAGGCCGGCATGCAGCCGGACGCGATCGGCTACATCAACGCCCACGGCACTTCGACGCCGGTCGGCGACGCGGCCGAGACGCGGGTGATCAAGATGGTGCTGGGCGAGGAGCGGGCCTACGAGGTCCCGATCTCGTCGACGAAGTCCATGACGGGGCACATGCTCGGCGCCGCCGGCTCGACGGAGCTCGCGATCACGGCGCTCGCGCTCTGCCGGAACGTGCTGCCGCCGACCATCAACCAGTTCGAGAGCGACCCGGCGTGCGACCTCGACTACGTGCCGAACGAGGCGCGGCATGGGGTGGACGTGCGCATCGGCCTGTCGAACGGCTTCGGGTTCGGCGGCCACAACGCGTCGCTCATCATCGAGCGCTGGGACGAGAGCGACGGCCGCCGCGTCACCTGACCCTGGCCTTCGACGTTCTCAGGCCATCTCGAGCAGGTCGCGCGCGCCGCGCAACACGCGGTGGGCGGTCTCGTCGTCGCGTGCGTCGCGCCCCACGATTACGAGCTCGCAGCCCCACACCAGATCGCCGAGCATCTGGCTGTCGTCCGGCCCGGCGACCCGCAGTCGCACACCGCGCCGCTCCGCCTCGGCCTGGGCGCGCGCGACGAGCCCTGCATCGCCGGTCACGAGCCCCACGTAGGACCCGCGCAGGACGTCGGGCGGCAGCACCGGCGGATAACTCCGCGCGCCCGCGCGGTTCGGCGGGCGCCGAAGTTGCGGGGCGCGCGTCTCGGCGCGCTCGGGCTTGGAGCGCGGGGCGGCCGGGCGGCGTGCTGGCACGGCCGCGCCCGCCAGTATCGCCATCGCGATCAGCTGCGCGTCGGCACCCTCGCCGCGCGCGCTCGCCAGCGCCCCGTCCGCGATGCGTCGCACCGCCGCAGCCCCAGCCGCGTCGCGGGCGTGCGCGACGGTGCCCGAACCGTGCCGCGTCGTCGCAGAGCCCTGCGCCTCGAGTGCGGCGTAGACCTTGCGCAGCGTGTTGGAGTGGACGCCCAGCTCCGAGGCGCCGGTACGGATCGAGGGCAGCGTCGCGCCCTCGGGGATGACGCCCGCATCGATGGCAAGCCGGAGCTTGGCCACGAGTTGTGCGGCCGGTGCCAGCGCGCCGTCGGCATCGAAGGTCACGCCGGCGTCGGTGAAGTTCACGCGGGACGGCATGCGCCCCGATCCTAGAGGCGCGGACGGATGCCGGCAACGACGATCAACTAGAGTCCGCATCGGCCCTGTTGCGGTACGAGGGCCGAGGAGGCGCGCCGGTGGCCAGCCACGAGGAGCCCGAAAACATCCAGGTCGAGGTTGAGCGCGAGGAGCCGGCGCGCGAGCAGCAGCCTGCCCGCGTCCGCCCGCACCCCAACACCTGCCCGGTCTGCAAGTCGCATTACCGCGAGGACGAGCTGCGCGAGTTGCTGCGCGTCTGCCGCGTGTGCGGCCACCACTTCCCGGTCGGCGCCGAGGAGCGCGTCGAGCAGCTCGCCGATCCGGGCAGCTTCCGTCCGATCGCCGAGGGGCTGCGCTCCGCCGACCCGCTGGCGTTCACCGACCTGCGCCCGTACACCGAGCGGCTCAGCGAGGCAGAGGTGGCCACGGGCCTGGGCGATGCCATGATCGCCGGCGCCGCGACGATCGAGGGCATGCCCTGCGTGCTCTGCACCATGGACTTCTCGTTCATGGGTGGCTCGATGGGCAGTGTCGTGGGCGAGGTATTCACGCGCGCGAGCGATGTTGCCGCCGAGCGCGGCATCCCGCTGGTGGCGGTCGCGGCCTCGGGCGGGGCGCGCATGCAGGAGAACGTGCTCGCGCTCATGCAGATGGCCAAGACGGTGTGCGCCGTGGACCTCCTGCGCGAGTCGGGCGTGCCCTTCGTCTCGGTGCTCGCCCATCCCACCACCGGCGGCGTGATCGCTTCCTTCGCCGCGCTCGGCGACTTCGTGATCGCGGAGCCGGACTCCCTGCTCTCGTTCGCGGGGCCGCGCGTGGTGCAGGAGACGACGCGCGAGACGCTGCCGGAGGACTTCGGGCGCGCCGAGTCGAGCCTCGAGCACGGCCTCATCGACGCGGTGGTCAAGCGGCCCGATCTCAAGGACGATCTGGGGCGCATCCTGCGGCTGTGCGCCGGGGGCACGCTGGTGCCGATGGAGGTCAACGGCGAGACGCCCCCGCCGCCCGGCATCGTCGCCCGCGTCTTGCGCTTCCTGCGCTCGAGCCCGCACGGGCCGTCGCATACCAATGGAGGGCCGGCATGAACAGCCGGCTGCCCACGCCCTTCCGCGGCCTCCGCCGGCGCCTTTCCCAGCGCGCCGCCGAGTCGGACATCTGGGATGCCGTACAGCTGGCCCGCGACGACGGCCGCCCCTACACGCTGGACTACGCCCATCATCTCGTCGGCGAGTGGATCGAATTGCACGGCGATCGCGCCGGCACCGACGACCACGCCATGGTCGCCGGGGTCGGTTCGTTCCGTGGCCGGACGATCGCGATCGTCGGCCATCAGAAGGGCCGCGACCTCAAGGAGCGGGCGTTCCGCAACTTCGGCATGGCGCAGCCGCAGGGCTACGCCAAGGCACGCCGTGTGTTCGCGCTTGCCGACCGGCTCGGCTTCCCTGTCGTGACGATGATCGACACGCCCGGCGCCTATCCCGGCGTCGAGTCGGAACAGGCGGGCCAGGCGGCGGCCATCGCCCAGTCGATGCTGGAGATGGTGCGCCTGCGCGTTCCGAGCGTGGCCTGTGTGATCGGCGAAGGCGGCTCGGGAGGTGCGCTGGCGATCGGCGTCGCCGACCGCGTGCTCATGCTGGAGCACTCGATCTACTCGGTGATCTCGCCCGAGGGCTGCGCGACGATCCTGTGGCGCGACGCCAACCAGAAGAAGAAGGCGGCGGCCGCGTTCAAGCCGACGGCGCGCTTCAGCTACGAGCTCGGCGTCGTCGACACGGTCGTGGCGGAGCCGTCGGGAGGCGCGCACAAGGACCACGAGCGCGCCGCGCGCCTGCTCGGCGACGCGATCGCGGGCGCGCTCGACTCGATCGAGGCCGAGCCCGTCGAGCAGCGCCGCGCGCTGCGCCGCGCGAAGTTCCGGCGCATGGGCGTCTGGCTCGAAGACGGCGTCGTGGTCGGCGAGAAGGAGCCCGACCCGGGCGCTCCCGCCATGCCTGCACCGGCCGGCGACTAGCGGCAGCGCTCAGGTGCCGAGCGCGCCCTCGGCCCAGACGGTGGCCCCGAGGATTGCGTAGACGGCGACCAGTCCCAGCGCCTCGACGGGCTGCATCTCGCCGTCCGACATGATCATCCAGAGCACGACCAGAGCGAGTCCCAGGGCGACCGCCAGCACGGGGTCGAGCTGGAGGCTCAGCGGGGTGCGCCCGACGAACTGACTCACGATGATCAGGAGGCCGGTCATCAGCAGCGCGATCTGCACGACCGAGTGCATGATCACGCTCATGGCCGCGTCGCCGTCGCCCGCCCACGCGTAACGCAACGCAACGTAGTTCTCGGCCACGTTGCCGAGCAGCGGGATGATCACGAGCGCCGCGAACGCGGTCGGGATCCCGAGGGCCGTCGTCGCCGGTTCGAAGCCGGCAATGAACCATTCCGCCGTGAGCGCCGCCATCGCCCCGCCGGTGCCCAGGTAGACGAGGCCTTCGCGGAAGGACAGCTTGGCAGCCGGCGCGTCGTGCTTCTCGCCCGGCATGTGCGGGGTGCGCAACTCCATCAGGATGAAG
The DNA here is from genome assembly GCA_035696365.1 of Gaiellales bacterium. Taxonomy (GTDB): domain Bacteria; phylum Actinomycetota; class Thermoleophilia; order Gaiellales; family JALYLC01; genus JALYLC01. Next base: position 70,068 of record DASRQS010000130.1, read on the forward strand.
AAGATCCCGACCACGGTGAGCGCGATGCCGGCGGCCAGGGTGACGCCCTGGCGGTTGCCCGTGAGGAGGTCGCTCGGCACCGTCAGGATGGCGATCGGGACGAAGGCGATGACGCTGAGCGTCGCGATTCCCGAGAACAGCCTGCGATCGAAGCACAGCGTCGCGCTGAAACCGCCGCGGATCCACGGCAGCAGGCCGGCGAGGCCACCCAGCAGGACGGCGTTGCCCAGCAGGGAGCCGACGATCGCGATCTTGACGACCTCGGGCAGGTTGGCTCGCAGCGCGAGGATCGTGATCGCGAACTCGGCGATGTTCCCGAAGCCCGACTGCACGATCCCGACGACGCTGCTCGAGAGGCGGCCGCGTAGGGCATCGGTGCCCTGTGCGACGAGCGGCGCGACGAGCAGCAGGGGGAAAGCAGCGGCGATCGTACCGGCCGTGTCGCCCCACACGGTGTGCAGAACGCCGGCCACCGCCGTCAGGACGACGCCCGCGATCAGGATGGCGTGCCGGCGGATCACGTCTCGGCGGAGAGCGTCGCCAGCAGCGCTTCGGCGATCTTGCGCATCGGCTGGCCCGTGCGCTGCGAGGCGGCCCGCATGCGCGCGTAGGCGTCGGGCTCGCTGATGTTCTCGCGCGTCATGAGCATCCCCTTGGCGCGCTCGACGATGCGGCGGGCCTCGAGCGCCTCGCTCAGCGACTGCGCCTCGGCGCGCGCCTCCGCGAGCTCGGCGCTGCGCGCCTGTGCCGTCGTGATCGCGGCCAGCACGTCGTCCTGGCGGAACGGCTTGACGAGGTAGCCGAACGCGCCGGCCTCGCTCGCGGACTGCACGATCTCGCGCTCGGCGAAGGCCGTCACCATGACGATCGGGACCTGACGCTCGGCGAGGATCTGGCGCGCCGCCTCCACGCCGTCGAGCTCGGGCATGCGAACGTCCATGAGCACCATGTCGGGCTCCAGCTCATGCGCCAGCCGGACCGCCTCGACGCCATCGCGCGCCTCGCCCACGACCTGCAGCCCGGCGCTCTCGAGCAGCTGGCACAAATCGAGGCGGATGATGGTCTCGTCCTCGCACACCAGCACTCGCATCCGCGTACGGTAGTAGACGGGTGCGCGCTCAGCGGGCGAAGGGGAAGCGGACGGTGGCCCGCACGCCGTCGTCCTGCTCGAAGCGGAGCGTGCCGCCGAGGTCGACCTCGACCAGTGCACGCGCGATCGAGAGCCCTTGCCCGGGCGTGCCGGGTGGCGGCGGCGGCCCCTGGCCGTGATCGCTCACGGTCAGCTCCACGAATGCGCCGTCGCGGCGCAGCTCGACGTAGCCGTGGCCGCCTCCGTGCTCGATCGCGTTGGCGGCGAGCTCGCAGAGCACGAGGGCGAGCGCCGTCGCGCGCTCGGGCGCGAGCACGATCGGCGCAAGCGGACCGACCTCGAGCGTGCCGTCCAGCGTGCCACGCAGCATCCCGCACAGCCGCCGCACCAGATCGGTGCTGTCGACGTCCTCGTCGCGACTCGCCGTGAGCAGATCGTGCACCTCGGCGATGGCGAGCACCCGGCCGATCGAGTCGCGCAGCGCGCGCTCGGGGTCGGCGCCGCCGCTGGCCGCCAGCCGCAGCAGCGAGGCCACCGTCTGCAGGTTGTTCTTGACGCGGTGGTGCACCTCGCGGGCGAACAGCCCCCGCATCGCGCCGCGCGCGCCCGCCAGCACTGTCGCGGCGTGGGCGGCGGCGGCCTCGGCGAGCTCCTGCTCGCGCGCGCTGAATGCCCCGGGGCGCGAGCGCCAGGCCACGAGCGCGCCGTGCCCGCCGCGCCGCGTGGGCAGCGGGACGGCCAGGCGCCCTTCCTCGGCGTGCGGCGCCAGCGCCGCGAGCTCGTACAGCTCGTCGTCGGTCGGGCCGGACTGGCTGCTCCTGAAGGCGATCTCGCTGCGCGCTCCGCGCGTGCTGGCCACCGCGAGCGCGCAGACCTCCGCGTGCAGCGAGCCGGCGGCCGACTCGACCAGCGCCGCGAGCGCCTCGTCGAGCTCGATCGGCGCGCGCGCCGCCCGTGCGACCGCCTCGAGCGCCTCCAGCTCGCGGACGCGGCGGCGCAGCGTTACGAGCTCGGCCTCGTCATCCATGTGCAGGCCAGGTCAGTGAACGCGCTGCCGGGGCAGGTAGTCGAGCCAGGCGTTCGGCACCTCGGAGGCCTGCAGCGTCAGAAACAGGCTGGGCGCCGGCGGGCGCGGCTTGCTGCGCAGGCGCATGCCGATCTCGTGCGGCAGCTTGTCGCCCTTGCGCAGGTTGCAGGGAGCGCACGCGGTGACGGCGTTGTCCCAGCTCGACGGGCCGCCTCGCGAGCGCGGCAGCACGTGGTCGACGGTCAGCCGGACGCCCTCGACACCGCAGTACTGGCAGCTGTGGCCGTCGCGCGCGAAGACCGCTCGCCGGGTGATGCGGCGGGCCGCCGCGCGGGGCCGCCGGACGTAGGACAGCAGGCGGATCACGACGGGGTAGGGAAGCGACGCGCTGACCGAGCGCAGAGGCCGTTCCAGTGCGTCGATGAGCTCCGCCTTGGACTTCAGCAGGAGCACGCACGCGCGGCGGAGCGAGCACACGTTGAGTGGCTCGTATGTCGCGTTGAGAACGAGCACTTGACCTGTCATCGCGCCTCCGGCTCTGCCGTTTGCACGGTACCAGAGCGCTTTCAGTTCTCCGGCCGGGCGGCGGCCACCGCAGCCTGTTCCTCGGGGCCCAGCGGCACGTCGGCGGCGAGCCCGCCGCGCACGCGCTTGACGTACACGCGGGCGCTGTCGGAGTCCTGGATCGCGCTCACGACGACGCCGTCTCCCGTGGCATCGAGCAGCGCCAGCGCGGTGGATTGCAAGCCCTCCGCTCCGTCGTAGGCGTCGAAGCGCTGCAGGCCGACGCGGCGGAGCGCACCGGCGACGTCCAGACCGGCCCGCTCGACGAGCGCCGCGAGCTCCTCCGCGCGCCGTTCGACCTGCTCCTGTCGCGCCTGCATGCCCACCGCGAACTCGACCAGGTCGGCGACCGGGCCGCCCGAGAGCAGCGCGCCCTGAGCGCGGCGCACCCGGCGCATCCAGAGTGCGACCCGCAGCGCCAGCGCAACTCCCGCCAGCGCCAGGATGATGGCGATGAGCGCGAGCAGGCGATCGGCGCTCATTCCGCTCCGCGCCGCTCAGGCGCTCTGGAAGATCACGTGGTAGGTGTAGTGGTTGTTGTCGGTCTTCGACTCGCCGGCGACCGGCGGCACGCTGACGTCGACCTTGACCTCGCCGGGGTTGCCCGTCGCAGGGAAGCTCTTCTCGACCGTCTCGCTGGGCAGGAGCGACTTGACCGGGACGATCTGCGTCTTCTCGTTGCCCTCCGTGAGGCGGATCTCGATGCCGCGCACAGGGCAGTTGCCGTGATTGCCGACCGTCACCTTGAAGGTGCTCGGGATCGTCAGCTTGACGGTGGTGACCGTGGTGCCGGGGACGAGCGCCTTGCCATTCGCCGTCACTCCGTCGATCGAGGTGCCGATGCTGCCGCCGGTGCACGGCTTGACCGAGCCGGCGTCGCGCACCGACTGGATCCAGAGGCCGTTGCTGTTGGGATCGGGGTTGGCGAGCTCGGGAGAGAGCGCCCAGATCGACGGGATGATGGCCGCGTCCGTGACGTTGGCCTGCTTGAGGATCTCCTGGGCGGGACGCTGGAAGCTGGCGGCGTAGACGACGTCTGACGCGATGAACTCGCCGTAGGCGTTGGCCACCGCCTCGCGCTGCTGCGCGGTGGCAGGGACGTCGGCCTTCTTGCCGAGCAGCGCGTTCTTCAGCGCGGCCGTCATGTCCTGCAGGCCAAGCGTGCGGTATTGCAGGGCCTGCAGCAGATAGCGCTGCAGATCCTGCTTCTTGATCTGGCTGGGCGGCTTGAGCGCCGAGGCCGTGGTCTCGGCGGCCTGGGCCTTCGGGATGAGGTTCGAGACCTTGGTGATCACCTGATCGGGCGTGAGCTGCTGGTTGTAGAGCGCGGCGTCGAGCGCCTTGGCGTCCGTGTTGGACTGGCGCGCCACGGAGTTCACGTCCGTCACGTAGGAGCGGTACTGGTCGGCTGCGGACGAGCCGCCGCAGGAGCCGAGCACCACGAAGCCCAGAACCAGCACGAGCACCACGACACCGACGACCGGCAGGATGCGGCGCATGTCGGGGCCGCCAGGGCCGCCGCCCAGGCCGCCGCGCCTGCCGCGGCCGGACGCGGGGGGATGCTCCTCGGTCTGGGGGCCGTCGTCGACATCGAACTCTTCGAAGAAGGACAGCGCGATTCCCCTGGCGAACGACGATCACGCCCAAGGCGACGCAATCGCGCCGCCAGCGGGCCGCTCCGGATGTCAGAGCCCTTGCAGGACGCGCCGATACTAGCACCCGATCTCCCCCGCACTCCCTGCCCCGGAGCCGTTTCCTGATGCCGGAAGCCGCCCGTCAGCAGGGCCCTGCGCTGTTCCCGTCCGGGGTGGTCTGCGACCGCTTCCGCATCGACGGCGTGCTGGGCGTCGGCGGCACGGGCACGGTGTTCCGCGCGCTCGACCTCGAGCGCGCGGAAGTCGTCGCCCTGAAGGCCATCCCGCACGATGCGACGCTGCGCCAGCGCGCGCGGCGCGAGGCCTCCGTCGCGGGCAAGCTGCGCCACCCGAACGTCGTGCGCCTCCGCAGCGTGCACGAGGACGGGCAATACGTCTACATCGCATCCGACATCGTCGAAGGCGTCGACCTGGCCGGTGCGCTGCGCCAGGGGCAACTCGGGGACGCATCCCTGCTGCGCGTCGCGTCCGCCGTCTGCTCGGGCCTCGCGCACGCGCACGAGCACGGCGTGGTGCACCGGGACGTCAAGCCCGCCAACGTGCTGCTCGGTCGCGACGGCAGCGTGCGCGTGCTCGACTTCGGCATCGCCACCCTCGACGAGCCCGACGCCACGGTCGACGACCGCATGCTCGGGACGCTCTCCTACATGGCGCCCGAGACCTGTCAGGGCGGCCGTCCCAAGCCCGCCACCGACGTCTGGGCCGTTGGCGTGATGGTCTACGAGGCGCTCACGGGCGCCAATCCGTATCGCGCACGTACCCCGGACGAGTTGCGCGAGCGCCACCGGCATCCGCCGCGCTCGCTGGGCGATCTGCGGCCCGATCTCCCGCACGCGCTGGCTGCAGCCTGCGCGCGGGCACTGGAGTCGCATCCGCGGCGACGTCCGAGCGCCGAGGCCTTCGGTCGCGTGCTCGCAGCCGCAGCCGACGCGATCGAGCGGCCCGGCGAGCGCGGGCGCGAACCGAGCACCGGCGGCGGCCGCCGCCTGCCGCTCGGCCTGCTCTCGCGGCCGGGCCGCGTCAGCCTCCCGTCGCTTCCGAGCCTGCTCGACTTCCCGCGCCCGCAGGTTTCGCTCCCGGTGGCGGAGTGGGGCGAGAGCGTCGCGCGCTGCGGCCTCCCCGAGCTCGGCGAGGGACCACGGCGGATCGCGCGCCTGGCGGCGGGCAGCGGCTGCTGTGCGCTCCTGATCGCCTCCGTCCTCGGCGCCTTTCCCTTCTGGCCGTCCGGCCTCGTCCTGCCGCTCGCCTTCGCGGGCGCCCTGCTCGCGCTGGCCTCACCCTGGCTCGCGGGCGCATTCGCGCTGGCAGTCTGCGTTCCCGCCCTGGGCGACGTCTCGGCCGGCCTGGCCTGGTGCGTCGCGCTGGCTGGGGGACTGTGGCTGCTCGCATGCGTGCGCGCCGGCCGCCGTGCGCTGCTTCCGGCAGCTGCCCCGCTGCTCGCGGCGGTCCTCCTGTGGCCGCTCTACGTGCTCGCCGCGGGGAGCCTGCGCACGGTCCTCGGCCGCGCGCTGGCCGGTGCGGCGGGACCATTCGCAATCGCGCTCTGGGCGGCCGTCCCGCTGGCCGGCGGCCTGGCGGGCACGGCGGACGCGGGCGGCGTGGCGCGCACACTCGTCGCCGGCGCCGGGGCGCCCCTGCTCGTGCAGAGCGCCGCCTGGGCGCTCGCAGCCGCCGTGGTGCCGTACGTCCTCGCCTCGGTGCGCCGCGGCGTGCTGATCGGCGTGTGGCTCGCCGGACTGCTGGCTGGTCAGGTCGCGCTGCCTGCATTGGCGGGCGCAGCACCCGAGTCCGCCGTTCGCTCGGCTGTGGCCATCTGGGCCGTGGCTATACTGCTGGCGCTGGGCGTGCGTGCGCCCGATGGCGACGCGCCGGCCGGGACGCCGCTACCGGCGGAGGAGTAAGTTGGGCATCCTGCGCAGCATCGAGAGCCGACTCGAGCGGGTCGTCGAAGGGTCGGTAGGCCGCCTCTTCCGCGCCAGCGTGGCGCCGGTGGAGCTTGCCCGCAAGCTCGCCAAGGAACTCGAGGAGGGCAAGGTCGTGTCGGTCACCCAGACCTATGCGCCCAACGAGTACACGATCTACCTGAGCCCGCGCGATCGCACGCGTTTCGCCGACTTCGAGGCGTCGCTGCGCAACGAGCTCGCGAGCTATCTCGCGGAGCACGCCCGCCGCGCCGGCTACGTGATGCCGACGCGCCCCCGCGTGCGCTTCGAGACCGAGTCCTCCCTGCACACCGGGATCTTCGGTATCTCGACGGCGCTCGTCCGCGATGACGACGCCCCGCTGGAGGCCATGACGCCGCCGCCCGCCCCCGAGGCTCCAGGCGTGGCCGCGCCCCCCGCGGCCTGGACGCCGCCGCCGCCCGAAGAGCCGGCGGTTCCGGCTCCTCCAACCGTCCCGCCCGCTGCGCCGTTCTTCCCCGAGCCCGGGCTCGATGAGCCCGCCGTCCCCGAGGCTCCGCCCGAGGAGCCCCTGCGCTCGCCGCTCGATCCCGACCCCTCCCAGCCGCCCGGCGGCTTCCCCGCATTCCCGCTCGACCCCGAGCCCGTGGAGGAAGTCGTCCCGCCGCCCTTCGTCCCGCCGCTGCCCGACGTCCCATCGCTGCCCGGCGTCCCCGACGTGCCGGCGCCGGCCGGCGGGGAGTCGCCGTCCGTGCCGTTCCCGTACGAGCCGGGGCCCGACGAGACGATGATCGCCCGCCCCGAGCAGCGCGAGGAGCTCGTGATCGTCCACGACGACCAGCGCATCGTGATCGACGGCCCGGTGCTGCAGATCGGGCGGGCGCCGGGTTGCGACATCGTGCTCGACGACCGCAACGTCTCCCGCCGGCACGCCGAGATCCGCAGGAGGGGCCCGGCCGTCGTGCTCGTCGACCTGGATTCCACGAACGGCACGATCGTGAACGGCAGGCGGGTGCGAGAGCACCCGCTGGCTGACGGCGACCGCATCACACTGGGGAACAGCCGGCTCACGTTCGAGCGCCGGACGACATGAGCGCAGGCCATAGGAGGGCGGCGTGAGCGACCAGCTCCTGCTCGCACTCAAGGCCGGATTCGTCGTCCTGCTGTTCCTGTTCGTCTGGCGCGTGCTGCGCATCCAGGCGCGCGACCTGCGGGCCGTGCCCGACACGGGATCGGCCACGGAGATCACGGCGTTCCGCCGCGTGGCGGGGGAGCTGCCGCTCGGGCCCCGCCTGGTCGTGCTCTCCAGCCCGATCTATCCGCCGGGCACCCTCGTGCGGCTCGACGCGGACGTGGCGTTCGGCCGCGCGGCCGAGAACGACGTCGTGCTGGAGGGCGATCCCTACGCGTCGAGCCGGCACAGCGCCGTGCTCGTGCGCGACGGCGCGCGTGTCGTGCGCGACCTCGGCTCCACCAACGGCACCTTCGTGGGCGGAGCGCCCCTGGCGGGGGAACACGTGCTGCGGACGGGCGACGAGTTGCGCATCGGCGAGACCGAGCTGCGCTATGAGGAATAGCGTGCGCGTCGCCGACTACGCCACCTCGACCCATGCCGGCCGCGTCCGGCGCAAGAACGAGGACGCCTACTACGCGGAGCCACCGCTGTTCGCGGTCGCCGACGGCATGGGCGGGGCGCTGGCCGGCGAGCTGGCCTCGCGCATCGCTGTCCAGGCCCTCGGAGACCTCGTCGAGGAGGGTGGGGACGAGGAGCGCCTCGCCTCGACGGTGCGCCTCGCCAACCGCCGCGTGGCCGAGCGCGCGACCTCGGATCCGCGCGCCTCGGGCATGGGCTCGACGGTGACCGCTGCGCTCGTGGGCTCGAGGTCGGTGGCCTTCGCGCACGTCGGCGACTCGCGCGCCTACCTGTGGCGCGGCGGCGCGCTGACGCGCCTCTCCGATGACCACTCGCTCGTCGCCGAGTGGGTCAAGGCCGGCGCGCTCGCGCCCGAGGAGGCCGCGCTGCACCCGCAGCGCTCGGTCATCACGCGGGCGCTGGGAGCGGACTGGCAGGTCGACGTCGACACCTGGACGCTGCCGGCGCGCCCGGGCGACGTCATCCTGCTCTGCACGGACGGGCTCACCGGGTTCGTGGACGAGGCGGCGATCGCGGCCGCGCTGGCGGAGAACGACGACCTCCACGCGGTCGTCGAGGGGCTCGTCGATGCCGCCAACGCGGCCGGAGGCGAGGACAACATCACGGCGGTGGCGCTGCGCCTCGAGGCCGACGAGGATGCGGCCGGCGGGCCGCCCGCGGCGGCTGACGCCGATGACGAGCGCGAGACCGGCGAGATCGATGCGCTGCCCGAGCCGGCGCCCGAGAGCGCAGGGGAGAGCACGGCCGTCGCCGTCGCGGTCGCAACGCCGCCGGCGGCCCCCGAGCGCGACGCTGCAGAGTTCGAGACGAGCTCGCCGCCCCCTGTGCCGGCGCCGCTGCCCCGCAGCGGCGAGACGCTCATCTCCGTGCCGCCCCTCGTCACGGGCTTCGGCAGCGGCGCTCCGGTGCGCCGCCGTGGAAGGGCGCGCCGTCTCGGGGTGTTCGCGGCGGTGGTCGCGCTGATGCTGTGCGTGCTCTGGGCCGCCCTGATCGGGCTGCGCTGGTCCCATTTCGTAGGCGTCGATCCGGCCACGGGCAAGGTCGCCGTGTATCAGGGCATCCCGTACGACCTCGGCGGCGGTATGAAGCTCTTCTCGCTGGTGCACGTCAGCCGCATAACCGCCGCCACGCTGCCCGCCGCGCGCCGCAAGCACCTCTTCGACCACTCCCTGCGCTCCAGCGAGTCGGCGCGCTCCCTCGTCGCAAAACTCGAGCAGACCGAGCCGTGAGCGCGATCCGCCTGCGTTCGAGCCGCAACCGCGAGCTCGGCTTGCTCCTGCTTGTCGCCGCAGTGGTCGGGGTCGGGTTCACGTCCGTGCTCGTCGCGCGCTCCGGCGTCGTCTCGACGCTCTCCCTGACCTACGCCGCCGCGTTCCTCGGGCTGCTCGGAATCGCGCACATCGCGCTGCGCATCGCGCTCCCGGACGCCGATCCGGTGCTGTTGCCGGCGGCCGGCCTGCTGGTGGCCGTCGGCATCGTCGAGATCTACCGCCTCGATCCGACCCGCGCCCGAGACCAGGCGATCTGGCTGGCGATCGGCGTCGGGTGCTTCATCGCGGTGCTGGCCGCCGTCTCCGACTACCGGGTGCTCGAGCGCTACCGCTACCTGCTGGGCGTCGCGTCCCTGATCGTCCTGGCGGCGACGATCATCTCCTCCTACGCGACCGGCACCGTCGTCAACGGCGCGCGCGTGTGGATTCGCGTGGGCGGGCTCTCCTTCCAGCCGGGCGAGTTCGCGAAGCTCGGTCTCGTGCTGTTCATGGCGGCCTACCTGCGCGAGAAACGGGAGCTGCTCGCGAGCCGTGAACGCCGCGTCCTGGGTATCGGCCTGCCGCAGTTCAAGCACCTCTCGCCGCTCGCCCTGATGGTCGGAGGAGCGCTTGCGCTGCTCGTGCTGATGAACGACTTCGGTACCTCGCTGCTCTTCTTCGGGGTCTTCCTGGCGATGCTCTACCTCGCCACGAGCAGGCTGATCTACGTCGTCGGCGGCCTCGCGGTGTTCGTGGTCGGTGCCTACCTCTCGTACCGGCTCGTCCCGCACGTCGCCGAACGCATCGACATCTGGCTGCACCCCTGGCAGGACGTCTACGGCCGGGGCTACCAGAGCGTGCAGGCGCTGTATGCGATCGCCGACGGCGGCGCCTTCGGCACGGGCCTCGGGCGCGGCTACCTGCTCACGAACGGCGGGCAGCCCGTGGTGCCGGCCATCCAGACGGACTTCATCTATGCCGCGATCGCCAACGAGACCGGGCTGGCGGGGGTCGCAGCGCTGCTGCTCGTCTACCTGCTCGTCGTGGAGCGAGGGCTGAAGACCGCCAGCCTCGCGGGCGACGGCTTCTCCAAGCTGCTGGCGGCCGGCCTCACGGTCGCCCTCGGCCTGCAGGTGTTCCTGATCGTCGGGGGGATCGTGCGCGCGGCGCCGCTCACGGGCATCACGCTCCCGTTCGTGTCCTACGGCGGCTCGTCGCTGGTCGCCAACTGGGTCGCGCTGGCGCTGTTGCTGGCCGTCTCCGACCGCGCCCGGCGCGAGGCCCAGGCGTGAACCGCGCCATCGGACGCGTGTACGCCGTGCTGGCCGCGGGCCTCGTCCTGCTGCTCGGCTTCACCGCCTACTGGCAGCTCTGGGCCGAGCCCTCGCTGGCCGCGCGCCGCGACAACGCCCAGCAGATCGTGCAGCAGCTCTCGATCCGCCGCGGGCTGATCATCGCCGCCGACGGCACGAAGCTCGCGGTCAACCGCGCCGCCAAGACGGCCGACGGCCGACGGATCTACGAGCGCCGCTACCCGACCAACAAGATGTTCGCGCACATCGTCGGCTATTCCTCCGCGACCGACGGGCGAGCGGGTGTCGAGCGCTCCGCCAACGACTACCTGATCGGCGCGCACACCGATCTCGGCGGGGAGCTGGCGAACCAGCTGCACTCCCTGGCAGGCGGCGAGATCCACGGCGACGACGTCCAGCTCTCCCTGCTGCCGGCCGCGCAGCGCAAGGCCATGAGCGATCTCGCGGCGACCGGCAAGGCAGGCGCGGTGTTCGCCATCGAGCCGCGCACGGGACGCGTGCTCGTGAGCGCGTCCTGGCCGAGCTTCAATCCCAACCGGGCGGTGCAGGGCTCGCTGCCCCACAGCGGCAGCGCGCTCGTCAACCGCGCCACGCAGGGCCTCTATCCGCCCGGCTCGTCGATCAAGCCTGTGATCGCCGCGCTCGCCCTCGAGAGCGGCCGCGCCGGCGCCACGACCAGGTTCAGCGATCCTGGCTACTTCGAGGAGTACGGCCGCAAGATCTTCAACGACCAGGGTGAGCGTTTCTCGGGTCAGTTCGACCTCACGTTTGCGCTCACGCACTCGATCAACAGCGTCTTCGCGAAGCTCGGCAGCGACCTCTGCGGCGGGCGGTCTCGCTGCCCCGCGCTGACGGGCGCGCTGCAGAAGCTCGGCTTCTTCTCCATTCCGCCGCTCGACTATCCGACCGATCAGCTCGCGGCCTCCGGCACGGTCCGCTCGGGCACGCACAGGCTGCTCTCGCCCAACGCGCCGATCGACCCCGCGCGCACGGCCATCGGCCAGGCCAATCTGGTCGTCACGCCGATGCAGATGGCGATGGTGGCCGCGGCGATCGGCAACGGCGGCGTCGTGATGCGCCCCACGCTCGTCGACACCGTGCGCTCGCAGGGCGGTGCGCTGCGCTACCAGCGCCACAACGAGCCGCTCAACCGGGCGTTCAGCGAGCAGACGGCCTCGGCGGTGTCGGAGATGATGAAGCACGTCGTCGACGAGGGCACGGGCAGGGCAGCCCAGATCCCGGGTGTGGAGATCGCGGGCAAGACCGGCACCGCTCAGACCGGCACCAACGGGCAGCTGGACGCGTGGTTCATCTCGTTCGCCCCCGCCGTGAACCCCCAGGTCGCCGTCGCGGTGGTGGTCGAGCGCACGAATCAGTACGGCGGTCAGGCCGCCGCCCCGATCGCGCGCGACGTGATGCAGGCGGTGCTCAATGCCGCTTCGTAGACGCAAATCCGCCGTGCCAACGGGCAGGTCGGGCAACAGCACCGTGGAAGAATGACGGCGATGAGCGTCGACGAAACGCAGCGCGGCCAGCCGTTCGACGGCCGCTACCGCGTGCTCGGCCGCCTGGGGGTCGGCGGCATGGCGACCGTCTACCTCGCCGAGGACTCGAGCCTCGGTCGCAAGGTGGCGCTCAAGGTCATGGCCGAGCGCTATGCCGAGGACGGCGAGTTCGTCGAGCGCTTCCGGCGCGAGGCGCAGGCGGCGGCCCGCCTCAACCACCCGAACATCATCGCCGTCTATGACCGCGGCGAGGCCGACGGGCGGCCCTACATCGCCATGGAGTACCTCCAGGGCCGCACGCTCAAGCAGGTCATCCAGGCCGAGGGGCCGCTGCCGCCGGAGCGCGCGATCGCGATCGCGATGCAGGTGCTCGCCGGACTGCGCTACGCCCACGAGCACGGCGTCGTCCACCGCGACGTCAAACCGCACAACGTGCTCGTCGGCGACGACGGGCGCATCAAGGTCACCGACTTCGGGATCGCGCACGCCGGCGACCCGCAGATGACCGAGGTGGGCTCGATCGTCGGGACCGCCCAGTACCTCTCGCCCGAGCAGGCGCGGGGCCGCAGGGTCGGCCCGCAGACCGACATCTACTCGCTCGGCGTCGTGCTCTACGAGATGCTCGCCGGGCGCGTGCCGTTCGAGGGCGACTCGTCGGTCGCGATCGCGATGCAGCACGTCTCCGACCATCCGCCGCCGTTGCGCGCGCTCGCCCCGGACGTGCCCGAGTCGCTCGCGCTGGTCGTCGCCCACGCAATGCTCAAGGACGCGGCCCAGCGCTACGGCAGTGCAGACGAGTTCGCCGCCGATCTCGACCGGGTGCGGCGCGGCCTCGTGCCGGTCGCTGCGACCGCGGCCCACACGGCGGTCGTCTCGCACGACCCGACCCAGCTCGTGCCCGCAGTCGAGGCGACGCGCATCGCCCAGCGCCCCGACTCCAATCTGCTCGCCGCCGACAAGCTGCCGCCGGGGCCGACGCCGCGCAAGCGCTCCCGCTGGCCCTGGCTGCTGGTGCTGCTGCTCGTGCTGGGCGTCGGCGCCCTCGCCGCGTTCGCGCTCGGCGGCGTGCCGGGCGGCGATTCGGGGACGACCACCTCCAGCGGCCCGGGCACGAGCACCCACACGACCACGACCGTCGCCTCGCACAAGCTCGACAACGTCCAGGGCAAGACGTTCATCGAGGCGAAGGCGGCGCTGGACGGCTACGGCCTTCATCTCACCATCCTGCGGCAGCCGGTGCGCGACAACCAGCACGAGGCGAACGTCGTGGTCGGCAGCAATCCGCCCGCCGGGCAGGTGCTGCACGCCGGCGACACCGTGCGGCTCAAGACCTCCCGCGGGCAGCTGACGGTGCCGAATGTGGTCAACAAGTCCCAGGCGGACGCTCAGGCCGAGTTCTCCTCGAACTTCACGTTCGTTCCCGTCTCCGAGGCGAGCGACACGATCGACCGGGGCAACGTCACGCGCACCGACCCGGCCGTCGGCACGCGCATCCCGGTCGGATCGTCCGTGACCGTCTACATCTCGACCGGCCCGGCCTCGGTCCAGGTTCCCAAGCTCGTAGGCAAGAACGAGGCCGACGCTCGCGCTGCCCTCGCCAGTGCGGGCTTGATCGTGCACGAGCCGCCGGGCAGCCGCTGCTCGGACGCCGTCAATGCCGGCCAGGTCGCCAAGCAGGCCCCCGACCCGGGGACGTCCGTGCGCAAGGGCAGGGCGATCGGCTTCGACCTCGCCAACAGTCCCTGCACCGTGTTCGTGCCGACGGTCGTCGGATTCACGCTCGACGAGGCGATCGCCCGCCTGCAGCGCGAGACGATCAACCCGAACTCGATCAAGACGACGCCGCAGATCGTCACCGATCCGGCGGACGACGGCAAAGTGCTCGACCAGGACATCCGCGGCTCCAACACCAAGCCGTTCACCGTCACGCTGACCGTCGGCCAGCTGGGTCAGAGCGCCACGACGACGCCGACCACACCCAACGGGTGAGCAGGCGCGTGCGCATCGCCGTCGTGGCGGGCGGGCGCTCGTCGGAGCACGCCATCTCCCTCGCGTCGGCGCGCTCGGTGATCGAGGCGCTCGATCCCGAGCGCTACGACGTCGTCACGCTGCTGATCGACGAGACCGGCGGCTGGCAGGTGGTCGACGGCGCGGCCGCGTTGCTGGCTGCGTCCGAGGGCGCCTCCCCGGCCGAGCTCGCGACCGGCGGCGGCACATCACTCGTGCCCGGCGCCGGGGGCGGCTCCCTGGTGGGCGCGAATGGCTCGAGCGCCGGGGAGATCGACGTGGTCTTCCCCGTGCTGCACGGGCCGTTCGGCGAGGACGGCACGATCCAGGGCCTGCTCGAGACGCTCGGGCTGCCCTACGTGGGAGCGGGCGTGCTCGGCTCGGCGGCGAGCATGGACAAGGCCTTCTGCAAGGCCGTGCTGCGCGATGCGGGCATCCCGGTGGCGCGCTCACTGGTGCTCCGCCACGGCGTCGACGACCCGCTCGACCCGGCTGTCGAGGCACGCATTGCGGAGACCCTCGGCTGGCCCGTCTTCGTCAAGCCCGCGAACCTCGGCTCGAGCGTCGGCATCAGCAAGGTGCACGGCCCCGAGGAGCTGGCGGACGCGCTCGACCTCGCCTACCGCCACGACGAGAAGGCCCTGGTCGAGGAGTTCGTCGCCGGCCGTGAGATCGAATGCGGCGTGCTCGGCAACGAGCGCGCGGTGGCCTCGGCCGTGGGCGAGATCAGGCCCCACGCCGAGTGGTACGACTACGGCGCAAAGTACGACGAGGGCGGATCCGACATCATCGTGCCGGCCGACCTCCCGGTGGCCGTGGCCGAGCGCGTGCGCGGCGTCGCGCTGGAAGCCTTCCGGGCGCTGGAGCTGAGCGGCATGGCGCGCGTGGACTGCTTCCTCACGACCACGGACGAGGTGCTCGTCAACGAGGTCAACACCATTCCGGGCTTCACGTCGACGTCGGTCTACGCGCGGCTCTTCGAGGCAGTCGGCGTCGGCTACGCCGAGGTGCTCGACCGCCTTGTCCAGAGCGGTCTGGAGCGCCATGCGCGCCGCGCGCGCTACCGCTACTGAGGCGCGAACTACGCCGCCGCGGTCTTCACTTGGGCGTCCGTGATGCTGGCGGCGTACCCCGTGCCCGACCCGGTGGGCGCCAGCTTCGTGATCCAGATCAGGTAGAGCGTGCTCGGGCCGGCGGTCAGCGGCACGTCCATCGGCACCGTGCGCGCGACAAACGGCTCACTGACCGGTTTCCAGCCTTCGATACCGGCCGGCGGCGTCGTTCCCGTAGCCGTGTAAACGCGGCCCGTCCAGCCGCCGATGCCCGCCTGCAGGTGCAGCGTCGCCGCCGTGACGGGAGTGGGCGCGCTCAGGATCAGACCCACGCCCGGCTTCGTCCCGTTGAACGCCGGCGTGCCGCGGTAGGTGTCGGTGCGCCAGCGGGTGGCCGGGTCGCCGTCGAGCGCGTTGGCCGCGTCGGCCGAATGCTCCGCGCCGTCACCGCCATCGCCAGTCGGGTCGTAGCTCGTGGCGGTGAGACCCGTCACCGGCGCGCCGGTGACCGCCGTCGTCGTGACCGGTGGCGCGGTCGTCACAGGCGCGCCCGTCGAGGCGGCCGCGGCAGCGGAGCCGGCATCGCCACCGTCGCCGAGGCTGCTGCCGAGATAGGCGGCCCAGGCGATGCCCGCAGCCAGCACCAGCACGAGCAGGCCGATCGGCCAGAGCCGCCTCCCGCGCAGGCGCGGCGGCGGCGCTCCATGGGCCTCCGGCTCGTCTGGGATGACCGCTCGCCCGTTCTCCGGAACGCTCGGCTCGGCGGCCTCGAGGGCGGTGACCACGAGGGGCACCTCGGCCGTCTCCGAGCCGTCGTCGCGGGTCAGCGCGACCAGTTCGCCCTCCAGCGCGGTCTGCATGGCGCCGACGTCGGCGAAGCGGTCGTCAGGGCGCTTGGCGAGCGCCCGGGCGACGATGCCCTCGACACCGTCGGACACCTCGGGCCGCTTCGACTGCACGCTCGGCACGGGGGCACGCAGATGCTGCTCGGCGATCTCGACGAACGACGAGCCGCGGTAGGGCGGCACGCTGGTGAGACAGTGGTACAGGAGCGCGCCGAGCGCATAGATGTCGGCGCGGCCGTCCAGCGGGTGGCCCTGGGCCTGCTCGGGAGCCACGTAGTCGCCGGTGCCGAGCACGCGTCCGGGATTGGTGAGCCCCGGCTCGTCCTCCACGCGCGCGATGCCGAAGTCCGTCAGCTTGGCGTGGCCGTCTGCGGTCAGGAGCACGTTGTGCGGCTTGACATCGCGGTGGATGACGCCGCGCTCGTGGGCGTAGGCCAGCGCAGCCGCCACCTGGGCCGCGATCGCGAGCGCCTCGGCGATCCGCAGCCGGCCCTCCAGCGAGATGCGCTCGTGCAGGTCGCGCCCGTCGACGAGCTCGCAGACGATGAACGGGCGCCCGTCCGTCTCGCCGCGATCGATGACGGTGACGATGCCGGGATGCGCGAGCAGCGCGAGCGTACGCGCCTCGCGCTCGAAGCGATCGACCGAGTCGGCCGATTCCAGCCGGCGGGTGTGCAGCAGCTTGATCGCGACCAGCCGTCCGAGCTCCTCGTCGTAGGCCTGCCAGACGCTCGACATCCCGCCGCGCCCGAGCAGGCGCTCGATGCGGAAGCGTCCCGAGAGCGTCTCGCCGATCACCGCAGGAGCGTACCCGGCCTGCGGGAGCGGCCCGCGTGCGGGATCAGAAGTCGAACGGCGTGATGTGATCGTCGCGCAGTGCGGCGACGAAGCGCTCGATCTCGGCGGCCATGTTGTCGTGCGCGAGTTGCTCCACGTGCTCGATCAGCGAGTCGGTGCCCTCGTTGAGCAGCGCGTCGTAGCGCTGGACGTCGGCCTCGCCGTGCACGCCCGTGGTCTCCCACTCGCACTCGGGGCAGCGACGCTCGATCTCCCAGCGGCCGGGAGAGAGCTCGTGCCAGGCGAGCGGGTGAACGAGCTCGCCGTCGCACTCGGGACACAACTCGAGGGCGGCGGCAACCAGATTGTCGTCGTCCGGTGCGGTTACCCCGGGCGCGCTCTGGAGGTAGACGATCTCCACAGCCTTGCCGCTGGGGAGGATGATTCGCTTGACCTGGAAATCGCTCATGCACAAGGCGTTATCGGGCCGCGAGAGCGATTCCTTGAGGGGCCAAAGCCCCTCAGCCGGGGGAACTTCGCCCTCCGGAGGTTTACGAACCGAAGTCGGCGGTGACGTAGAGCGCCGCGCGTCCGCTCCAGACCCCGCGCGCCAGCCCGAGCCCGACCGTGTGGAAGGAGGGTCGCAGGAGGTTCTCGCGATGTCCCGGGCTCTGCATCCACATGCTGACGGCGTCCGATGGCGTCGGCGCGACCGCCAGGTCCTCGCCTGCGGCGGTGCCGTGCCAGCGCGCACGGGTGAGCCGGTCGATCAGCGTGGAGCCGTCCGGCGAGGTGTGGTCGAGGATGCCCGCCTGCGCGAGGACCTGACTCTGCCAGGTCGCCGCGCTCGTGAGTGAGACGGTGGCGCGCAGGGGCGCGACGCCGGCCGCGGCGCGGGCCGAGTTAATGGCTGTGAGCAGCGAGCGCTCGGCGGTCGAGAGGTGGAGCGGCCGTGCCGCCTGGGCGCTTCCTGCTCCGAAGGTCGCGAACGCGACGAGGGTGCAGGCGACGATGTTCCTCCGACGCATCCGGGCGAGTCTAGGGCCATCACTTCGGCAGCGTTCTTGTGTTCTACCGGAACCTGCCGATTCACCAGCGTGTTCTGGCTCGATGGTGATGTACGTGCGCTGTGAGCGCAGACGTGGTAGGGGTTTGGGCCGCCTGCGGGGCGCTACGCGATGACGGCGGCGACCGAGTGCTCGATCGCAGACTCGAGCACGTCGAGCGCCTCGGCGAGCTGCTCGTCGCTGATCACGAGCGGAGCCAGATTGCGGATCACATTGCCGTAGAGGCCGGCCTTGAGCAGCACGAGCCCATGGCGCAGCGCGTGCTCGGCGACGCGGGTCGCGAGCTCGGGCGCCGGCTCGCGCGTGCCGGCGTCGCGCACGAACTCGAGCCCGATCATCGAGCCGAGGCCGCGCACGTCGCCGAGTTGCGGCACGCGCTGCTGCAGGCTGCGCATGCGCCGCGTGAGCGCCTCCCCGATCTCGCGCGCACGGGCGCAGAGCTCGAGCCGGTCGATCTCCTCGAGCACGGCCAGAGCGGCGACACAGGCCACCGGGTTGCCGACGTAGGTGCCGCCGATGGTCGAGTCGCCCGGGGCGTCCATGATCTCGGCGCGCCCGAGCACGCCGGACAGCGGCAGGCCGCCGGCGATCGACTTGGCGACGCACACGAGATCCGGTTCGACGCCGGACTGCTCGATCGCGAACAGCGTGCCCGTGCGGCCGAAGCCGGTCTGCACCTCGTCGGCGATGAGCACGATGCCGTGCTCGTCGCAGAGCTCGCGCAGGCCGCGCAGATAGGCGGCCGGAGCGGGCACGAAGCCGCCCTCGCCCTGGATCGGCTCGATCACGATCGCGGCCACCGACTCCGGCGCGATGCGCGTCATGAACGCGCGGCGCAGGTCGTCGAGCGCTCCGGCGGTGGCGTCGCCGCCGCCCGGCCAGCGGTACTCGTACGGATAGGCGACGCGGTAGACCTCGGGCGCGAACGGCCCGAAGCCGGCCTTGTACGGATGCTGCTTGGAGGTCAGCGACATCGCCATGTGCGTGCGGCCGTGGAATGCGCCCTCGTAGGCGATGACCGCCGGGCGGCCCGTCGCTACCTTGGAGATCTTGACGGCGTTCTCGACCGCCTCGGCGCCGCTGTTGAAGAACGCGGCTTTCGTCGGGCCGGTGATCGGGAGCCGCTTGCAGAGCTGCTCGGCGAGCTCGACGTAGGAGTCGTACGGCATGACGGTGAAGTCGGTGTGCAGGAAGCGTGCGACCTGCCCCTGCACCGCGCTCGTGAGAGCCGGGTTGGAGTGCCCGACAGCGAGGCAGCCGATGCCGCCCGCGAAGTCGATGAACGTGTTGCCGTCGACGTCCGTGACGAGCGCGCCCTCGGCGCGCTCCACGAAGACCGGCACCCACAGGGCCTTGGCGTTGGCGACAACGCGCTCCTTGCGCTCGATCCAGGCGCGGGAGTGCGGCCCCGGGATCTCGGTGCGAATCTCGATGGACGGCATGAAACCGAGCGTAGCGCACTGCATAGGCTGCATAGCCCCTCTTCGGATCACTCCGGCTGTCGCAGCGTGATCACCGAGAAGGCGCCTCCCGCCGGATCCTCCAGCAGGGCGCAGCGACCCGGGCCGATGTCCTCCGGCGGATGCCAGACCTTCCCCCCGAGCTCGAGACAACGGCGTGCGGTGCCGTCGCAATCGGCCGTCGCGATGTAGACCATCCAGTGCGGATGCATGTTCTCGGGCCAGCTCTCGTCCATCTCGATCGCGCCCCCGACCAGCTGGTCGCCTCGCTGCCAGACCGTGTACGCGACGCCGTCGAACTCCTCGTCGCGCGACGTCCAGCCGAACACCTGGCCGTAGAACAGGCGAGCCGTCTCGATGTCGTGCGTCATCAGCTCGCTCCAGATCGGCGCCCCGGGCTCGCCCTGCACCTCGTACCCCTGGTGCAGGCCGGGCTGCCAGACCGAGACCTGTGCCCCGTCGGGGTCACGCAGCACCGCCATGCGCCCGGCGTCGAGGACGTCCATCGCATCCATCACGACCTCGCCGCCGCTCGCGACCGCTGCTGCGCAGGACTCGTCCGCATCCGCGCTCGCCACGTAGGTCGACCAGGTCGAGGAGTCCGTGTCGCCCCACACCGGCGCGAGGCCTGCCACCTGGAGGCCGTCGCGCAGCAGCATCCGGTAGCCGCCTGCGTTCTCGATCGGCTCCGTCGCCGTCCAGCCGAAGAGCTCGCAATAGAATTCCGTCGCCCCGGCGGCATCCGTGCTGGCCAGATCGATCCAGCAGATCGTGCCCGGGTCGTGCGCGTCGATCATGGGCATCGGGCCTCCATCGTGCGATTCGTGACGAGCGGAGCCTACGCTCCCGAGCCCCCGGCGTCACTTCGTCTCAAGAGGAGGGCCCGTGAAGCACTTGCTGGAGAGCGCCGCACAACGGTCCGCCCGCTACCTGGACGAGATCCAGGAGCGGAGAGTGGCCGCGTCCCCCGAAGCCGTGGGGCGACTGGCTGCCCTGCACGAGCCGTTTCCGGCGGGTCCGAGCGACCCTGCGGACGTCCTTGCGCTGCTGGACGAGGTCGGTTCGCCCGCGACGATGGCGGTGGCCGGCCCGCGCTTCTTCGGCTTCGTGATCGGCGGGTCGCTGCCCGCCGCCCTGGCTGCGAACTGGCTCGCCGGAGCGTGGGACCAGAACGCCGCCTTCGACGCGCCGTTCCCGGGGGTGTCGGCGCTCGAGGCCGTCGCGCTGGACTGGATGCGCGGGATCCTCGGCTTGCCGGAGAGCTGTGCCGGCGCCTTCGTGACCGGGGCGACAATGGCGAACTTCACGTCGCTCGCCGCGGCGAGGCATGCGGTGCTCGCAGTCCAGGACTGGGACGTGGAGGGCGAGGGGCTGTTCGGCGCGCCTCCGATCACGGTGGTGATCGGCGAGGAGGCGCACCCGACGCTGATCAAGGCGCTCGGCCTCGTGGGCTTCGGGCGCAACCGCCTGGTGCGCGTTCCGGTCGACGGCCAGGGGCGCATGCGTCCCGAGGCGCTGCCGCCGCTCTCTCCTGCGACGATCGTCTGCGCCCAGGCCGGCAATCTGAACACGGGCGCCTTCGATCCACTGACGTCGATCGCGGAGGCCGCGCACGCTGCGGGAGCGTGGCTCCACGTCGACGGCGCTTTCGGCCTCTGGGCCGCCGCCGCGGCCAGGCGCGCGCATCTGGCCGAGGGCGTGGCCCTGGCAGACTCGCTGGCCACGGACGCGCACAAGTGGCTGAACGTCCCATATGACAGCGGGCTCGCGTTCGTGCGCGATGCCGACGCGCTGCGCGCCGCGATGGCCGTGACGGCCGAGTACCTGCCGGCGGCGACCGGCGTCCGCAACCCGTCCGACTCCACCCCCGAGCTCTCGCGCCGCGCCCGCGGAGTCGAGGTGTGGGCGGCGCTGCGCTCGCTCGGCGCCTCGGGCCTCGACGATCTGGTCGAGCGCTGCTGTCGTCACGCGACCCGCTTCGCGGAGGGGCTGGCTGCCGCCGGCCACGAGATCCTCAACGAGGTCGTGCTCAATCAGGTGCTCGTCTCCTTCGGCGAGCCGGCGATGACACAGCGCGTCGTCGCCGGCGTGCAGGAGGACGGCACCTGCTGGTGCGGCGTCACCGTCTGGCAGGGCCGGACCGCGATGCGCATCAGCGTGTCGTCGTGGGCGACGACGGAAGACGACGTCGAGCGCAGCCTGGCGGCCATCCTGCGGGTCGCCGCCGGCTGTCGTCAGTCCTGAAGCAGGACCTCGAGGGCTGCCGCAGCGCGCAGGACGAGCGCATCGTGCCCGGGCAGCCCGACCACCTGCAGCCCGAGGGGCAGGCCGGCGGAATCGAAGCCGGCGAACAGTGACAGCGCGGGCCAGCCGAGGGCGTTGAAGGGCTTCGTGAGCGCGTTCATACGCGTCGTCTTGTCGGGTCCGTCGATCACCACGGGCGGGCAGGGCGCCGAGCCGCACAGCAGGATGTCGCACCCGGCGGCGGCCGCCGCGCAGCGTCGCCGCGCCTCGGCGAGGTGGGCGCGGCCCTGCAGGTACTCGATCGCCGGGAGGCTGCGGGAGCGCTCGACGTCGGCGAACGTCGTCCCGTCGTAGTGGGCTGGATCCGGCCGCGGGTCGTGCCCGAGCACGAACGCTCCCGGCTCGGCGGTGAAGATGGGAGCCATCGCCCGGTTGTCGTTCTGCGTCCAGGCGAGGTCGATCTCACGCGCGCGCACGCGCCCGCGAGCGCGCTCCAGCATCTCTGCGACGTCGTCTTCGAGCGCAGCCGTGAAATAACCGCCGAGGAAGGCGGCGCGCAGGTCGTCGAGGCCGCCGGCGAGATCGGGTTGCGGGGTAGCGCTGATGACGGCATGTTGCAGCGCCACCTCGGGCACGCTGCGCGCGATCGCGCCGCCCGTGTCGAAGCTGGGCGCATACGGCAGGCACCCGTCCAGGGGCACCGAGCCGTAGGTCGGCTTGAACCCGACGACACCGCAGGCCGCGGCCGGGTGGCGCACGCTGCCTCCGGCATCCGTGCCGGGTGCGTGATCAACGATGCCGGTCGCCACGGCCACGGCCGAGCCGGACGACGAGCCGCCGGGAACGCGCTCGCGATCGTGGGGGTTCCGGCAGGCCGGACGACCGGGCGTCTGGCCCATCATCCCCCAGGCCAGCTGCGTCATGGCGAGCTTGCCGAGCGAGATCGCGCCCGCCGCCTCGAGCCGCTGTACGACGGTCGCGCTCGACGAGACCGGACTCGCCCGTGCCCGCCACGGCGCGCCGCCCGAGGTGTGCAGGCCGGCGACGTCGAAGCAGTCCTTCCAGCCGCACACGGAGCCCGCCAGCGGGCCGAGCTCCTCGCCGCGCGCGGCGCTCGCCTCGAGCTCACGCGCTCGTGCGCGGGCCCCGTCGGCGTCGAGCTCCCAGACGGCACCGAGATAATCGAGCTCTGCGGCCAGCTCGAGCGCGCGCTCGACGCGCTCGACGATTCCGCGGGCCGCACCCATGGCGTGGAATGATCGCATGATGGTCCTCTCCGACCGCTCCATCCGCGAGGCGCTCGCCGCCGGGCGCATCGGCATCGACCCGTTCGACGAGGAGCTCGTACAGCCCTCGAGCGTCGACGTGCGCTGCGACCACCGCTTCCGAGTCTTCCACCCGGGCCGCTACCCCTTCATCGACGTCAAGCAGGCGATGCCCGATCTGACCGAGCTGGTCGAGATCGACGACGGGCGCGCGTTCATCCTGCACCCGGGCGAGTTCGTCCTGGGCGCGACGCTTGAGCGCATCAGCCTGCCTGACGACCTCGTGGCGCGGCTCGACGGCAAGAGCTCGCTCGGGCGCCTCGGCCTCCAGGTGCATTCGACCGCCGGCCTGGCCGATCCGGGCTTCACCGGCCAGATCACGCTCGAGCTCTCGAACATGACGCGGCTGCCCATCTCGCTCTATCCGGGCATGCGCGTGGCGCAGCTCGTCTTCGAGATGCTCTCGACGCCCGCAGACCGTCCGTACGGCCACGGCGGGCTCAACTCGAAGTACCAGGGCCAGTCTGGTCCGACGCCCAGTCAGTACTGGCGCAACTTCGACGAACGGGTGGACAGCCCGCCGCGAGAGTGAATTTTCTGCCCCCACCCTTCCCATCCGGGGGGACGTGAGCTAGGCTGGGCGAACCGCGGAAAGGGGGTGGTCCGACTTTGTGTGACAGTACTGATGGGCCGAGCGGAGGTACTCGCCGCTAGGGGTGACGTTCCCCTGAACCAGAGAGGGAACTCGCCGACAGGCCAGGCGTTGGGGAGCCGCGGAAGACGCGGCAATCGCCCCTGGTGAATACC
>DASRQS010000131.1:0-82923 GCA_035696365.1 Gaiellales bacterium
ATCATCCAGGGCACCATCATCCTGCTCGTCGGCGGCGAGCTGGTCGTGCGCTGGCTGGTCGGCCGGGCCAAGCACGAGCGAGTGGTGCCCGACATCAACCCGAACGCCCCGCCACCTCAGCTTCCGCCGCAGGCCGGGGCGGCGCCGCTGTGACCCGCCGCGGGCAGATCGGCCTCGCCGCCTTCGCCGTCTTCGCGATCGCGATCGTGATCTGGCGCACGCAGAGCACTGCCGTCGCGGCGATCGTCTCGACCGGCCTCTTCGTCGGCGCCTTCCAGTACGCGACGCCGCTCACGTTCGGCGCACTCGGCGGGCTCTTCTCGGAGCGCAGCGGCGTCGTCAACATCGGCCTCGAGGGGATGATGCTGATGGGCTGCTTCTGGGGCGTCGTCGTCTCGCAGAAGGCCGGTTCCTGGGAGATCGGGCTGCTGGGGGCCATGGCGGCGGGCGGGTTCCTCGGTCTGATCCACGCCGTCCTCTCGATCCACCTGCGCGCCAATCAGGTCATCTCCGGCACCGCGGTCAACATCCTCGGGCTCGGCATCACGAGCTACGGCACGAATGCGATCTTCGGCTCCGGCGGCTCCGGCGACGTGCCGCGCATCCCGTCTGTCTTGCACTTCCTCGGGAAAGTGCCGCTGATCGGCGACGTGATCGGCGGGCTCAACCTCATGATCTATCTCGCAGTGGTGCTCGTGGCCGTGAGCTGGTGGTTCCTCTTCCGCACCGCCTGGGGGCTCCGGTTGCGCGCCGTCGGCGAGCACCCGCGAGCCGCCGACACGGTCGGCATCCCGGTCTTCCGCATTCGCTATGCCGCCGTCACGCTCTCGGGCGTGCTGGCCGGCATGGGCGGTGCCTACCTCGCCTTCGGCCTGGGCTCGCAGTTCAGCGAAAACATGACCGCGGGGCGCGGATTCATCGCCCTGGCCGCACTGATCTTCGGCAAGTGGAAGCCGTGGGGCCTGCTCGGAGCCGCGCTGTTGTTCGGCTTCTCGCAGGCCCTCGGCGACGCGTTGCAGACGATCGAGCACGTCAACGCGTTCCTCGTCTTCAACCTGCCCTACGTCTTCACCCTGATCGCGCTCGTGGGCGTGATCGGCCGCTCGCGCGGCCCGGCGGCGGCCGGCATACCGTACGCACGGCAGTAGGCCGCTCGCGGTCTACGCCGGGTGTCTCGCGCTCTGCGCATTCGGATTCCCGGACGATGCGTCGTGGACATGGGACCCCGGCGACCCGTGGAGGACGACGGCCTCGTGGCTACTGACCTTCGCGCCGGCTCTCGCCTGCACCGCGGCGCGTCCGCGGCCAGGCGAGCCGGATGACCGCCGCTCGCTGCTCTGGATGCCCGCCGCCGTGCTCGCAGGCGCGGCGATGGTCTGGCAAGGCCTGTTCGTCACGTCGTGGATCGGGTGGCCCGTGGCCGTCAGTTTCGGGGCGGCCATCCTGCTCGCGCGCCGCGATCCGCGCCTGGCGGTCGCGGCGGCGTGCCTGGCTGCGCTGTGCGCAGCGTGGCGGCTCCTGCTCGGCTGGCAGGGCCTCATCTGGTTCGGGACGAGCTCACTGGTCGTGCCGAGCCTGATCGCCGCCACGTTCGCGCTGGTCTGGCGGCTCCGCCCGGTCTCCGCCTAGCTGACGACGGAGCGCTGGAACGCCCGCATCGAGATCGCGGTCAGCGCGGCCGCGAAGAGCGCGATGGCACCGAGGCTGAGTGCGGCCATCGCCGTGGTGCTGTGCATGCCCCAGATGCCGTGCAGTCCGCTCGCGTCTCCGAGCAGGCCGTAGCGGACGAGCGCCAGCGCGTGGGTGAGCGGCAGGAACTTCGCGATCCAGGTCAGCCCGACGGGAAGCGCGCTGATCGGGAAGAGCGAACCGGCCAGGAACCAGGGCACGATCGCGATCGCGGGGAGGCGGGCGACGTATTCCTCGGTCCTCGGCACCTGGCTGGCCAGCGTCTCGGCGACGCCGTACATGCCGATCGTGAAGAGCGCGGCTGCGCCGGCGAACCAGGCGATGCCGGTGCCGCTCGCGTGGAACTCGATGCCCCTCGCGACGGCCGCCGCGATCAGCACGCCGACCTGCAGCGCCGTGATTGCGAACGCCACCGCGAGGTTGCCCAGCACAAGCAGGGAGCGCCGGATCGGGGCGGCCAGCAACTCGCGCTGCGCGCCGCTCTCGCGGTCGACGATCACGCCGAGGCCGCCGAACATCGTGTTCAGCGGGATCAGCAGGCCGATCGTCCCGGTTGCGACGAAGGCCTCGTACGAGGCGCTCGTATGCAGCGCCTGCTTGAGCGCCGGGGCGATCAGGAGCGCGAAGAGGATCGGCGTGAGCAGCGGCACGACCAGTTCGCGCGGCGTGCGCACGCTGAGCTGGAAGCGCCGCGAGATCAGCGTGCCCAGCGGCGCGAGCGGATTGCGCGCGCTGCGATGGCGGGGGAGTACCGCCTCGGGTGTGAGAGTCGTGGCCATGGAGAGGTCCTTTCGGTGGTCAGGCGGCTTCGGCGACGCGGCCGCCGGTGAGCTGGAGATAGACGTCGTCGAGGGTCGGCCGGCGCGAGGTGATGGAGCTCGCGCCGAGGCCGGCGTCGTGGATCAGGGCGATGGCCTGCGCGGCGCCGCGCTCGTGCACGGGCAGCGTGAGCGTCGAGCCGACCGTGAAGGCGTCGTCGCCCGCAATTCCTCGGGCGCGCAGCGAGGCGAGCGCGCCGGCCGGGTCGCCGCTCAGCTGCAGCTCCACGAGCTCGCCGCCGAGCCCGGCGACGAGGGTCGCCGGCGTGTCGAGTGCGATGATCAGGCCGGAGTGGATGATCGCGACCCGGTCGCAGAGTCGCTCGGCCTCGTCGAGGTAGTGCGTCGTGAGCATGATCGTCATCCCGCCGCGTGCGCGCAGGCGGCCGATGACCTCGAGCAGCTCGTGGCGGATGCGCGGGTCGAGCCCGACCGTGGGCTCGTCCAGGAACAGCACCGCAGGGTCCGAGATCAGCGCGCGGGCGATCTCCAGGCGGCGGCGCTCGCCACCGCTGTAGGTCGCCACCGGCCGCTCGAGCAGCTCGGCCAGGTCGAGCGTCTCGGCGAGCTCGCCGGCGCGGGCGCGCGCGGCGCCCGGGTCGACGCCCCAGAGGCGCGCGTGGATGTCGAGGTTGCGGCGGCCGGTCAGCGCGCGGTCGATCGCGCTGTCCTGGAAGACGATGCCGCTCACCCGCCGGGCCGAGCGCGGCTGCGTGGCGACATCGAAGCCGGCCACACGGGCGGAGCCGGCCGTCGGTGCGACGGCGGTCGTGAGCATGCCGATCGTGGTCGACTTGCCGGCGCCATTCGGCCCCAGCAGGCCGAACACCTCGCCGGCACCGACCTGGAAGCCGATTCCCTTGACGGCCTCGACGCCGCCCGGGTAGGTCTTGCGGATGTCGCGAACGTCGATCGCGGGTTCTTCGAGCACGAGCTGCCTCCTGTCTGCAGCGGCGGTCACATCGGCCGCCGCGGGTTCGTCAAGGGGGTGACGGATGCCGAAGGAGGGATGTGACGTGAACGATCGAGAGTGGCTCGCACAGCAGTTCGAGCAGCACAGGCCGCACCTGCGCGCCGTGGCTTACCGGATGCTCGGCTCGGTCGGCGAGACGGACGATGCGGTGCAGGAGGCCTGGATCAGGCTCAGCCGCTCCGACGCGGCGACCGTCTCGAACCTGGGCGGCTGGCTCACGACGGCCGTCAGCCGCGTCTGCCTCGACATGCTGCGCGCACGCCGCTCGCGCAAGGAGGAGTACGTCGGCAGCTGGCTGCCCGAGCCGATCGTCAGCCTCGACGAGCATGCCGATCCCGAGCAGGAGGCGATCCTCGCGGACTCGCTCGGGCTCGCGCTGCTCGTCGTGCTCGAGACGCTCACGCCCGCCGAGCGGCTCGCGTTCGTGCTGCACGACATGTTCGGCGTGCCGTTCGACGAGATCGCGGCGATCGTCGACCGGACGCCCGATGCCGCCCGCCAGCTCGCGAGCCGCGGGCGGCGCCGCGTGCGCGGCGCCGCCCCGAGCCCCGACAGCGACCAGGCGCGTCAGCGCCAGATCGTCGACGCCTTCGTCGCCGCAGCACGCTCGGGTGACTTCGAGGCGCTGCTCGAGGTGCTCGACCCCGACGTCGTCTTCCGCATCGACGCGGGTCTCAGCCTGGGCGCCCGGCCGCCGATCACGGGCGCGACCGCCGTCGCCGAGCAGATCCTCTCGCGCGCGCCGAGCTTCGCGCGCTTCGCGCGGCCCGCGCTCGTCAACGGGACGGCGGGGTTCGTCGTGGGGCCGGAGGAGCGGCCATTCGCCGTCGTCGGCTTCACCCTGGTGGGCGAGCGCATCGTCGCCATCGACATCGTCACCGACCCGGACAAGCTGCACGTGCCGACGGCCTAGACGGACACTTACACTCGGGCGATGGCCACCCCCCTCGTCATCGACTGCGATCCCGGCGTGGACGACGCGATCGCGATCCTGCTGGCGCTCGCGAGCCCCGAGGTCGAGCTGCTGGCGCTCACGACCGTGGCGGGCAACCTGCCGCTCGAGACGACGACGCGCAACGCCCTGCGCGTGCTGGCGCTGGCCGGGCGCGAGGACGTTCCCGTCGCCGCCGGCGCCTCACGCCCGCTCGTCGTGCCGCGCCATCGCGATGCGGCCGTCGTGCACGGCGCGGACGGTCTCGGTGGCGCACCGGCACCCGAGCCGCGCGCGGCCGTCGTGCCCATGCACGCCGTCGACCTGCTCGCCGAGATTCTCGAGCGCGCCGAGGAGCCGGTGCTGCTAGCGCCGGTCGGGCCGCTGACCAACATCGCGCTGCTGGCTGCGCTCCGGCCCGAGCTCCTGCCGCGGCTCGGGCGCGTCTCGGTCATGGGCGGCTCCGACGGCGGAGGCAACGTCACTCCGGCCGCCGAGTTCAACATCTGGTTCGACCCCGAGAGCGCCGCCCGTGCCTTCGGCTCGGGCCTCGATCTGACGATGGTGGGCCTCAACGTCACGCGCGCCGCGATGATCGGCGACCCCGAGGTCGATCAGATTCGCAGCACCGGCCGAATCGGCGCGGTCGCCGCCGCGATGCTCGATCACTACCTCGACTGGCAGGTCAAGCTCTACGGCTACCGCGGCGTGGCCGTGCACGACGCGCTCGCGGTCGCGACGCTCATCCGGCCGGAGCTCGTGACCACCATCGAGGCGCTCGTGACGGTGGACACGACGACCGGCCCCGCGCGCGGCATGACGCTGGTCGACCGCTACCGCCGGGACGGGCAGGAGCCCAACCTGCATGTCGCTGCGACCGTCGACCGCGATGCCTTCGTGGCATTCCTGTGCGGGCGCCTGGCGACGCTCGACGAGGCGGCTCCGCGCGGCTAGGCTCGGCGGGCGGCTGCTGCTCGCCACGGCGGCAGTGGTGGCCGTCGCCGTGTTCGAGCAGCGCGACCTGCTCGGCAGCTAGGCCGGCTAGGCGGCCTCGGCCATGCCCGGCCGCGAGCCGTAAAGGCGCGCGATCAGGTCGGGAGCCGAGGCGACGAGCGTGACGAGGGCGTTGGCGACGCGGGGGTCGAACTGCGCGCCGGCGCCGCGGTGGATCTCGGCCATGGCGTCGGGCAGCGGCATGGCCGCCTTGTACACGCGCGTCGAGAGCATCGCGTCGAACGCGTCGCAGGTCGCGACGATGCGGCCGCTCAGCGGGATGCTCGCCGCGCTGATGCCGTACGGGTAGCCGGCGCCGTCCCAGCGCTCGTGATGGCTGCGGGCGATCTCCTCGGCCAGGCGCATGACGCGGGTGCGGCCGTCGCTCAGGATCTCCGCGCCGAGCAGGGTGTGCGATTTCATCTCGTCGAACTCGGCCGTGGTCAGCGGGCCGGGCTTGAGCAGGATCGCGTCGCGCACGGCGATCTTGCCGATGTCGTGGAGGCGCGCGGCCACGGCGATGTCGTCCACGAAGCCCTCGTCGAGCCCGAGCAGGCGCGCGATGCCGCCGGAGAGCGTGCCGACGCGCAGTGTGTGCTCGCCGGTCTCGTGGTGGCGATGCTCTGCCGCGACGGCCAGCCGCTCGATCAGCTCGTGCTGTGCGTCCTCGAGCTCGGCGGTGCGCTCCCGCACCCGCTGCTCCAGCACGTCGGTGTGCTCGCGCAGCAGCTGCTGCTCGCGCCGCGCCAGCTCGGCCTCCTGGCGCACCGAGGCGACCTGGTGCTCGACCTCGAGCGCGCTCGAGGCCATACGCGAGCGCGCGTCGGCCGAGCGCTGGACGATCTCGTGGTAGCGCATGAGGTACGCGTAGGCGCTCGCGTGATCGCCGGTCGCGGCCGCCAGGCTCGCGAGTGCCGAGAGGGGATGGCGCGCGGGGTTACGGTCGGCGGTGAGCTCGCTGGCCTCCTCGAGCGCGGCGCGAGCGGACTCGGTGTGGCCGTTTGCGGCCTCGCTCTCGCCGAGCGCAGTGAGCGCGTCGGCGAGCATGTCCTGGGCATGGGCGCGACGGGCGACCTCGACGGAGCGCGTCAGCGCTGCGAGCGCCTCGTCGCGGCGGTGCAGGGCGCGCAGGGCGTCGCCGGCCACCATCAGGCTCGCGCTCACGCTGCCGAGCAGCCCGTGGCGCTCGGCGATGTCCTCGGCGTCGCGCGCGAACCCCAGCGCAAGCTCGTGCTCGCCGAGCTTGTTCTGCGCCCGGCCGAGTGCCTGCAGCGCCCACACGCGGGCGATCGGCTCGGCCCCCTCGATCGCAAGCGCACGGTCGAGGTGAGGGATTGCGCGGTCGGGCTGGTCGAGGATCTCGAGGTAGACGCAGGCGATGTTCGTGTTGAGCACCGACAGCGGCGTGCCGTCCTGCAGGTGCGCGGCGGACTCGCGGGCCTCGGCAAAGGACGCGAGCGCGCGGTCGGCCTGACCGAAGTTGAGGTACACGACCGCCTGTGCGTTGTGCAGGCGGAAGCGCGCGAGATCGTCCTCGAAGTCGCCGAGCGCCTCGAGGCCCGCCAGCGCGTGCTCGAGCGCGGCGGCGTCGTCGCCGAGCTTCTGATGGCAGATGGCGACCGTCGCCTCGCAGGTGGCGATCGTGCGCCCACGCGTGTCCTCGGGCTCCTCGGGCTCGATCGAGCGAGCCTCGGAGAGTGCAAGCAGCGCGTTCGCGAGGGCCTGCTCCGCGTCGACGGCGAGCAGGACCCTGGCGTGCTCGCTGCGTACCCGGGCGCGCTCAGAGGTGGGCGCTCCCACTGCAGAGAGCGCCTCGAGCTTGCGCGCAAGTGCTCGCAGCCGCGTTTCGGTCTCGCCGGAGCCCGTCATCGATTCTCACCCTAGTTCAGGAAAATCGCTGGTGTTTGCGGGGAGGCGCACCCGGGGATTGCGCCTCGCTACGCTCCGTGCATGCCTACCCCCGTTCGCGTCGCCGTCACGGGCGCCGCCGGCCAGATCGGTTACAGCCTCCTCCCCCGTATCGCGAGCGGTCAGCTGCTCGGGCCGGATCAGCCGGTGATCCTGCAACTGCTCGAGGTCACGCCCGCCCTGGGCGCACTCGAGGGCGTCGCGATGGAGTTGGACGATTGCGCGTTTCCGCTGCTTGCGGGCATCGTCCGCAGCGACGACGCCGACGTCGCGTTCGGCGACGCCGACTACGCGCTGCTGGTCGGCGCGATGCCGCGCAAGCAGGGCATGGAGCGCAGCGATCTGCTGTCCGCCAACGGCGCGATCTTCACGGTGCAGGGCGCCGCGCTGTCGCGCAGCGCGAGCCGTGACGTGCGCGTGCTCGTGGTCGGCAACCCGGCCAACACGAACGCGCTGATCGCGCTCAACAGCGCGCCGGACATCGACCCGCGGCAGATCACCGCCATGACGCGCCTGGATCACAACCGCGCTGTGAGCCAGCTCGCTCAGCGCGTCGGCACATCCGTGTCGAACGTGCGGCGCATGACGATCTGGGGCAACCACTCCACGACGCAGTACCCGGACCTCTTCCACTGCGAGGTCGACGGGCGCAATGCGTACGAGGCCGTCGGCGACCATGCCTGGGTCGAGGGCACGTTCATCCCGACGGTCGCCAAGCGCGGCGCGGCCATCATCGAGGCGCGCGGCGCCTCGTCGGCCGCCTCCGCCGCGAACGCCGCCGTCGATCACGTGCACGACTGGGCGCTCGGCACGGGCGAGGGCGACTGGGTCAGCATGGCTGTCGTCTCCGACGGCTCGTACGGCGTGCCCGAGGGTCTCATCTCCTCCTTCCCGGTCACGACCTCGGGCGGTCGCTGGGAGATCGTCCAGGGCCTCGAGATCGACGACTTCTCGCGTGCGCGCATCGACGCCAGCGCGGCCGAGCTGGCCGACGAGCGCGATGCCGTGCGTGAGCTCGGGCTGATCTCCGCCTGATCTCTTAGGGGAACTTGAGCACGAGCAGGAGCGGCCTGCCGGAGCTCGACCCGCGTGCCGTGCCGAGCCCGCCGACCTGGTGGGTGCTCCAGGAGAGCACGAAGGGGCGCTGCGAGCCGTCGGCCGCGCTCAGCGTGACGGACGCGAACACGCTGCCCGTCGCGCTGTCGTAGCTGACGATGCCCTCGAGCGCCGCGTCGCGCACGAAGCGCATCCCGTGCGCCGTGAGCGACACGTGCGTGCCGCTGCGGATGACTGACGCCGATCCGCCGCGCAGGCCCGTCACGCGGGCCGGAGCGCCCGGCGCCGTGGCCGCGGCGAGCATGTCGGTGACGCCGAGCGCCGCGGCCGTGGCGGCGCGCCGGTCGGCCAGCGTCGAGTGGTCGCGGCCATGGGCCGTGGCGTCGCGCAGTGCCGCGGGAGACGCCGCGAGCGTCAGTGGGAACGCGCCCACGCCCAGCGGCTGCGACCGGCGGCTCGCGCAACCCGCCCTCACGCGCCCGCGCGTCTGCAGGAAGGCGCGCGCGATCGTCGCGGCGCAGCCGCCGGAGTCGCCGAGGGCCGGCAGAGCGCCTGCGCTGCGAGCGCGTACATACGTCCCCTTGGGCAGGAGTGCCGCGACCTTGCGCAGGGTCGCGGCCGGCGCCCGCACGTCCAGCTCTCCTGCCAGCACCAGCGCGGGAGCGCCTGAGAGCGCCACATCCGGAGGCAGTACGGGATCGGGCACTGCCGGCTTTGGCCAGCCGAGGCACCCGGCCAGCCCGAGCGCGCGCCTCCAGGTGGCGCCCGTGAACGGTCCGCCGTCGACCTGCGCTGCGGGCGCGGGTGCCGCATCGTCGTGACACGAGCTCGCCTGTGCCTGCGCGGCCTGGCGTCCTGCGGCTGACGCCGAGGCAACGGCGAGCCGGGCGAGCGGCATCGGGTCGCCGTGCAGCGCGGCCGTCGATGCGGCCGGGAGCTCGCCCAGCGTCGCTGCGTCCCCGCTCGCCGCGACGCGCGCGAGGACGTCGTCGTCGATGCGCCCGTGGAAGTGCAGCGGATGGGTGCGCAGCCGGGCGGCCAGCCGTGCGACGGCGGGCTCCCCGTGGCCGAGCCCGCGCGCCAGCGCGTGCGCCTCGCCGTGGCCGTCTCCGCTGAAGAGCGTCGCGCGCGGCCCTCCGTCGAGTACCAGCGCGCGCAGGCGGTCGCCGAAGCGCGCCGCGTAGGCCAGAGCGACGCGGGCGCCGTCGCCGGCGCCGTAGAGCTCCACGTGGCCGACGCCGAGCGTCGCGCGGACTGCGTCGAGATCCTGGGCCGCGGCGCCGGCGCCGTAGGCATCGCGCCGCGCGCCCACGAGTCCCGAGCGGCCCGTGCCTCGCGCGTCGACCAGCACGATGTCGCGGTGATCGCGCAGCGGCGCGAGCAGTGCGACGATCTCTGCCCGGCCGGCCGTCGTGGGCACTCCGTCACTCCCGGCGCTGACGAGGATCGTGTCGCGCGCCTTGCCCGCGCGGCGATGCGTGTAAACCTCGAAGCTGACGTTCACGCTGCCGGCAGCCGGATCGGCGGCCACCAGCGGGACGGCGACCGAGCCGCAGCGGCTACCGCCTGCGCACGGCTTGAGGTCGGCGGCAGTCGCGACGGCGGGCACCAGGCACGCCGCCGTCAGCGCTGCGATCGCCATCCGCGCACACGGCGCGGCTACCAGCGCAGCCCTCACCCGGCGCAGTTCGGATCCCAGCGTTGCTCGAACGAGATGTGCGGAGCGCCTGCCTCGAGAGCCTTCCGCAGCGCCCGGTGCCGGCGCACGAAGGAGAAGCGCAACTCGCGTCCACCCGCCGTGAAGAGTGCCTTGGTGCCGCGCAGCTCGACGCTCTGGACGTCGTCGAGCGGCAGCGCGTAGGCCGTCCCCACACGGGGCGCGACGATGACGCGGCGATCCGTCAGCAGTTGATCCTCGAGATAGTGCTCGGCGGCGAAGCGCCGGCCGTACAGCGCGACGGCGACGGCGGCCGCGAGTGCGAGCGGCGTGAACACGATGCTCTGGGCGGCGACCCCTCCGACCGCGAGCACGCCCGCCATGGCGATGCCGAACTCCAGGAACGGAGGAGTGCGCCGCTCACGCCAGAGCACGGCCTCCCCCGCGGCAAGCTCGGTCGCAGTCACACCTGCAGGATGCCCCCTGCGGGCCGATCTGCCAAGAGGGTGCAGGGCAGTGGGATGGCGGATGCGGAACTTTGTGCCGTGAATAACTTGGGGTCAGACCCCAAGTTATTCACGGCACAAAGTCGGCCGGCGCTTGCTTCACGCGGCCCAGACGCGTTCTCGGGCCAGCACTCCTTCGGCGCGCAGCATGTCCGGGGCTCCCACCCCGAGGGGGACGAGTTGCGATGCATGGCAGCGCACCGCCGCGATCTTTCGGCGGAAGGCCGCCCCACGGAGGTGCACGTCCTTGGCCTGAAGGCCGGGCAGGGCTTCGGCGATTCGTGTCGGCAGGTCGTAACTGCTCCAGCCGGCGTAGGGGAGGTCCGCGTAGACGCGGACACGCGCGGCAGCCAGCTCGCGCGCGAGCGGGAGCAGCGCGACGGTCGCCGCGACGTGGTCGGCGTGATCTCCGATCGAGGCCGGGATCCACAGAATGCCGGTTGGTCCGAGCAGCCGAGCGACGTCAGTACGGATCGCGGAGGCGGGCAGATCGGCGCCGGCTCGATACGGCTGGTCCAGATGCCTGAGGCCTATGCGCCTCGATCGGGTCAGCGCACACGCCGCCACGTCCTCGCGGGCCCGGGCCCGCGCTGATTGTGTGCCGCTCGCGAAACCGGACTGATCGTCCCAGTCGCTGACCGCAGCGCCTGCGGGCGGCACGCCCGAGCAGACCGTGACGACGGTTGCGAGCGCGCCGGCGCGCTGCAGTAGGTGCGCGAGCGAGAGCGCGGCGTCGTCGAAGTGGGGAGAGACGATGATCTGCTTCGGGGCGTTCCGGGACAGGCTGGCGATCGTATGCGTAGGCTCCCGCCTCGTGAAGATCTGCGTCGTCGGCGGAGGCTCGACCTACACCCCGGAGCTCGTGGACGGGATCCTGCGGCGACGCGACCGGCTGCCGGTCGACGAACTGGTGCTGCTCGACCCCAACCTGGAGCGGCTCGAGATCGTCGGGCGCTTCGCGCGGCGCATGTGCGAGGCCTCCGGCTCGAACCTGCAGGTGCGCTGGACGGCGGATGCCGGCGCCGCGCTCGCGGGGTCGGCGTTCGTCGTCACGCAGTTGCGCGTCGGGGGCCAGGAGGCGCGCCATCGCGACGAGCTCACCGGGCGGGCCTTCGGGCTGATCGGCCAGGAGACCACGGGCATCGGCGGCTTCGCCAAGGCCCTGCGCACGATCCCCGTGATGCTCGCGAT
The DNA here is from genome assembly GCA_035696365.1 of Gaiellales bacterium. Lineage (GTDB taxonomy): Bacteria > Actinomycetota > Thermoleophilia > Gaiellales > JALYLC01 > JALYLC01. The sequence continues at coordinate 11,723 of DASRQS010000131.1, forward strand.
CGCCCGCGAGGTCGAGCGCAGCGCGCCGGACGCCACGCTCGTCAACTTCACCAACCCGGCCGGCCTGATCACCGAGCTCCTGCGCCGGCACACCTCGCTGCGCGTGGTCGGTCTCTGCAACGTGCCCTGGAACATGCAGATCGAGGTCGCGAAGTCGCTCGGCTGCGAGTTCGCCGATGTGGACATCGACTATGTCGGCCTCAACCACCTGTCGTGGGCGCGCGGCTTCCGCGTGCGCGGCGAGGAGCGCACCGCCGAGGTGCTGGCGCGCTACCGCGAGCTGCTCGTGAACCAGGCCGCGGGCGAGGACGATCCGGGCTTCGCGCCCGAGACGATCTCGTTGCTGGGCGCCGTGCCCAACTACTACGACCTGTACTACTACGAGACCGCGGCGATGCTGCGCCACCAGGAGCGCGTGCCGACGCGCGCCTCCCAGGTGATGGCGATCGAGGCCCGCCTGCTCGAGCTGTACGCCGACGAGTCGCTGCGCGAAAAGCCCGAGGAGTTGATGGAGCGCGGCGGCGCGTACTACTCGGAGTCGGCGGCGGCCCTGATGGCCGACATCCACGCCGACGCCGGATCCGTGCAGGTGGTCAACGTGCGCAACGACGGCGCCATACCGAATCTCCCGGACGACATCGTGGTCGAGATGCCCGCGCGCATCAGCCGCGCCGGCGCGACTGCCGTGCCGACCGGCCCCCTGCGCGCCGATCTGGACGCGCTCGTGCGCTCCGCCAAGGACTACGAGCTGCTCACGATCGAGGCCGCGCTCACGGGCGACCGCACACTGGCCGCGCTGGCGCTCGTCACCAACCCGCTCGGCCCCGACGCGTCGCTCGCGCCGCGCGTCTGGGAGCGGCTGCGCGGCGACAACGAAGGCCTCTTCGGAACGCTCGATGGCTGACCTGGACGACTTCGTGATCGGGGTCGACGGCGGCGCGACCAAGACCGACGCGGTGGTGATGACGGCAGACGGCCGTGTGCTCGGCAGGGGCCGCGCGGGCTGCTCGAACTGGGAGAGCGCCGGGCTGCTGGGCGCCGCGGACGCCATCGGGGTCGCCGTCTCCACCGCGCTGGAGGCGGCCGGCTGCGATCGCCGCGAGATCGCCGCATCCGCCTTCGCGCTGGCCGGCGTCGACTGGCCCGAGGACGAGGTGCGCCTCGCCAAGGCGCTCGAGCCGCTCGAGCTGGGCGGCAGCAGCCTCATCACGAACGACGCCTTCGCCGCGCTGCGCGCAGGCATCTCGGGCAGGGCGGGCTGTGTGTCCTCGGCCGGAACCGGCGCCGTCGCGGCCGGCCGCAACGAAGACGACCGCACGGCGCGCACGATGGCGGAGGGCTTCGGCGAGCTCGGCGGGGCAGGGGACATCATCGAGCGTGCGCTCTGGGCCTGCGCCCGCATGCGCGAGGCCTCGGGCCCCAGCACCGAGCTGGCCGCCGTGCTCTGCTCGGCACTGGGCGCGAGCGACCTCGACGACCTCTTCCAGGGCATCACGCGCCGCGGGCTGCGCGTGGGCGCCGAGCTCGCTCCGCGCGTGCTCGAGGTCGCGGAGCGCGGCGACGAGGTCGCGCAGCGCCTGCTCGAGGAACAGGGGCGATCGCTGGCGGACGAGGTGCTCGGCGTCGCGCGCAGGCTGGGGATGCTCGACGCGCCCTTCGAGCTCGTGATCGCCGGCAGCGTGCACATGGCCGGCTCGGCGCCGCTGGACGACGCCTTCACGCAGCGCGTGGCCGAGGGCGCGCCCGGGGCGCAGATCCTGCCCCTGCGCGAGCGCGCCGTGATCGGCGCCGCCAGGCTGGCGCTCGATCAGATCGCGGAGGCGCCGTGAGTTCGCACATGCGGCGCGAGATCGACGAGCAGCCCGCGGCGGTCGCGAGCACGCTCGCGGCGGTGGCGCAGCCGGCGGCCGCGCTCGCCGCGGCCGTGCGCGAGCGCGGGCTCGACCGCGTCGTGCTGGTCGCCCGCGGCACCTCCGATCACGTCGCGCTCTACGCGCGCTACCTGCTCGAGGCGCGCTGCGCGCTCTCGTCGAGCCTCGCCGCGCCCTCGCTCTACACGACCTACCGCCCGCCGGTCGACCTCTCCCGCTCGCTCGTCCTGGGCGTCTCGCAGTCGGGGCAGACGCCCGAGATCGTCGCCGCGCTGGAGTTCGCGGCCGGCCGCGGAGCGCTCACTGCCGCGCTCACCAACGAGGCCGGCTCGCCGCTCGCGACGGCCGTCGGGCACGCGCTGGTCACCGCGGCGGGCGAGGAGCAGTCGGTCGCGGCCACGAAGACGTTCACGACGGCGCTGGCCGCCGTCGCCGAGCTGGCGCGCGCCCTGGGCGCCCCGGATCTCGGCCCCGGGCTGCGCGAGCTGCCCGCTGCGCTCGGCGCAGCCGCGGCGCTGCCCGGCGAGCTTCTCGAGTCGTCCGCCCGTGCCCTGCTGGAGGCCGAGGCGGCGGTCTGCATCGCGCGCGGTTATGCCTACGCGACGGCGCTCGAGGCCGCGCTCAAGCTGAAGGAGGTCACCGGGCTGTGGGCGGAGGGCTTCAGCGCCGCCGACCTGCGCCACGGGCCGCGAGCGGCCGCGCTCGGGCTCCCGGCGCTCGTCTTCCACGCCGGTGGCCCGCTCGCCGCCGACGTCGAAGGGCTGGAGCGCGAGCTGGCGGCGGCAGGGTCGCCGATCGTCTCGATCGGGCCGGGCCGGACGCTGGCCGCCGCCGAGGGGCTGTGCGAGGAGCTCGCCCCGATCGCCCTGATCGTCCCCGCGCAACTGGTCGCGGAGCGGCTCGCCGTCCTGCGCGGGCGCGATCCCGATCGCCCGCCTGGCCTGACCAAGGTCACGCGCACGTATTGAGAGCGCATTGAAATGCCCTCCGAGCCTGCTACCACTTGTCACGTGGTGAACACCGCGACTGAGCGCGCACGCGCTCTTGCTCCAGGGCTCGCGCTCGTCACGGTGATCGTCGTGGTGGCCGATCGCATCGGCAACCACGTGTCGGGAACGAGCGCGCTGATCTGGGCGCTCGGGCTGGGCGCGGTGATCGCCAACACGGGCCTGTTGCGGCCGGCGCTCGCGCCCGGCATCCGCTTCGCATCGCGCAACGTGCTGCGCATGGGCGTCGCGCTGCTCGGCATCCGGCTGAGCCTCGGCACGGTCGGCGATCTCGGCCTGCGCACGATCGTGGTGATCCTCGGAAGCATGCTAGTCACGTTCGCGGCGACCCTGCTGATCGGCCGCGCGCTCGGCGTCTCGGGGCCGCTGACACTGCTGATCGCCACTGGGACCGGCATTTGCGGGGCCTCCGCGATCGTGGCCATGGAGTCGGTCAGCGAGGCGAGCCGCGAGGAGGCAGCGTTCGCGCTCGCGACCATCACGGCGCTCGGCACCGTCGCCATGGTGGGGCTGCCGTTCCTGCGCACGCCGCTCGGGCTCGGCATGACCGACTACGGCATCTGGTCGGGCGCCTCGGTGCACGAGGTCGCGCAGGTCGTGGGCGCGACGGCCGGGGTGTCGGCGGTCGCGCTCAAGATCGGCACGCTCGTCAAGCTCGCGCGCGTCGCACTGCTGGCGCCGCTCGTGTTCGGTTTCGCGGTCTCACGCGGTCGCAGCCGGCCGGCGGGCACGCCGCTCCTGCCGCTCTTCGTGATCGGCTTCCTGGCGCTCGCAGCCGTCCGCACGACCGGCATCCTCTCCAGTCGCGTGATCGCCGACCTGGCCCGCATCGACGTCTTGCTGCTCGCCGCCGGCATGGCCGGGCTCGGTCTCGGCCTCGAGTTCGCGCGCCTGCGGGGACTGGGGATGCGGCCGCTCGTGCTCGGATTCGCCTCGTGGATGGTGATCGCGCTCACGAGTCTCGCGCTCGTCACGTGGGTATAGGGGAAGTCATGACCCGCACCGTCCTGCATCTCTCTCCCCATCCCGACGACGAGGTCGTGGGGATGCCGGGCACGCTGATGGCGCTGCGCGATGCCGGCTGGCGGATCGTCAACCTCGCCTGCGGGCTCGGCCGGCCCGCACAGCATCAGCGGCGGCGCTCGGAGGTCGAGGAGGCCTGCCGTCGCGCGGGCTTCGAGCTGCTGCCCTGCGAGCCGCCGCTCGCGCTCTCGGCGGGCGACGACCTGGCCGCTGCCGAGGAGACGCTCGTGACGCTGCTCGCGGCCGTGCTGCCCGCGCTCGAGCCCGCGCTCGTGTGCGCGCCCTCCCCGCACGACGGGCACCACGCGCACGAGGCCGTCGGCCGCGCTGCCCGCCGTGCGCTCGAGGCGCACCCTGGCCCAACGCCGCCGCTCTGGCTGTGGGGCGTGTGGGCCGACCTGCCGTTCCCGACGCTGATCACGCCCTTCGACGGCACGCGCCTCGCGGAGATCAAGCACGCGCTCGCCGCCCATGAATCGGAGCTGGCACGGCTGCCGCTCGACCGCATGGTCGAGGCGCGCGCGGTGCTGGCGGCCGGGGTCGGCGAGGAGCGCGTGTACGGCTCGGGCCTCGCGAGCGATCCCGCGCTCGAGCTCGCCGAGCTGGTCTGCGAGGTCGTGCTGGAGCCCGGCGGCTGGCGCCTCGGCTCGCCGAGGCGCTTCGACGCGGCGGCGCCGCTCGCATCGCCCGGCGGGCGCCCGATCGGCTGGTGGCTCGAGGCCGAGTCGGCGCACGCGCGGCTTCGACGCGGCACGTGACGAGAGCTTCTGAGAAGCTCTAACAGAATCAGCGCGGCGCTCGGAGGTCTCGGATCGCCTGCGGTCAGACCTACCGCACGTAGGGCCGCAGCACGTCGCGCGCGATCAGGAATCCGCGCTTGACGAGCTCCACCTCGCCCTCGAAGGCGCGGTCCTCGTGCTCGATCGAGATCCAGCGGTCGTAGCCGACGGCGTAGAGCGCGGCGCAGAACCGGTTCCAGTGCACCTCTCCGAGCCCGGGCAGGCGCGGCACCTGCCAGTTCATACCCGCGCTGAGGACTCCGTGCTCCTGCAGCCCCGCGCGGTCGATCTCCATGTCCTTGGCGTGCACGTGGAGGATGCGATCGGCGAAGTCGTAGACGACGCGCTCGTAGTCGATCATCTGCCAGACGAGGTGCGAGGGGTCGAGGTTGAGGCCGAAGCCGGGGTCGGGGATGACGTTGAACAGCTCCCGCCAGATGTGCGGCGTGCGGGCCAGGTTCGTGCCGAACGGCCACTCGTCGCCGGAGAACAGCATCGGGCAGTTCTCGATCGCGATCTTCACGCCCTTGGCCCTCGCGCGCTCGAACATGGGCGGCCAGATCTCGGCGAACGAGCGCAGGTTCTCGTTCAGCGAGCGCGCGGGGTCGGCGCCGACGAAGCTGCCCACGACCTCGACGCCCAGCAGAACGGCGGCGTCCACGACGTGGTCGAGATGCGCGTTGACCTCCGCGCGGTGCACGGGGTCGGGGTGCAGGTGGTTCGGGTAGTACGCGAGCGACGAGATGTCGAGGCCGCGCGTCGTGAGCATGTCGCGAATCGCCTGGGCGCCGGCGCTGTCGAGCCGCTCGGTGTCGATGTGCGAGACGCCCGCATAGCGGCGCTTCTCACCACCGCCGGCGGGCCAGCAGGCGACCTCGAGCGTCTCGAATCCGCTCGCGCCGGCCCAGTCGGCCACCTGCTCGAGCGTCAGATCGGGAAACGCCGCCGTCAACAATCCGAGCTTCATGCTGCAGCCTCCGTCGTGTGGTGCATCGCGCGAGCCTAGCGCCAACCGTAGGATGCGCCGCTGTGAGCTTGCATCTCGGACTCGATCTCGGCGGCACGAACATCAAGTGGGTCGTGCTCGATCAGGATGCGAGGCCGCTCGTGGACGGCAGCCTGCCGACGGAGGCGGAGCGCGGGCCGGACCACGTCGTCTCCCGGCTGGCTCTGGCCGGGAAGGCCGCGATCGCCGCCGCCGGGCCGATCGCCACCGCCGGTGTTGGCGTGCCGGGGATCTACGACGAGACGCACGGCACGATCCGTTTCTTCACGAATCTCCCTGGCCCATGGGCGGGTCATCCGCTGGCTGCCCCGCTGAGCGAGGCGCTCGGCGTGCCCGTGCGGCTGATCAACGACGCCCGCGCCTTCACACTGGCCGAGGCGCGCATCGGCGCCGGCAAGGGCTGCCCGGCTCTCGTCGGGGTGACGCTCGGGACCGGCGTCGGCGGCGGCATCGTGCTGGACGGCCGCCTGGTGCTGGGCTACCACGGAACGGCGGGCGAGATCGGCCACCAGGTCATCGACTGCAATCCGGGGGCGCCGCCCTGCGGCTGTGGCAACACGGGCTGCCTCGAGGCGTTCGTGCGCGCCGCGGCGCTGGCGAGTGCGGCCGGCACGGCAACGGCCGCCGAGGCGTTCGCAGCCGACGAGCGCGGCGACCCGCGCGCCCACGCGGCCGTGGAGCAGTGGATCGACTACCTCGCGATCGGGCTGGCCAACCTCGTCACCGTGCTCACGCCCGACCGCATCGTGCTCGGCGGGGGCGTCGCCTCGGCGTCCCCGCGCATCATCGCGCCGCTGCGCGAGCGGCTGAAGCCGCACGTGCACCTGACCGACCCGAGCCACGTGGACATCGTCCAGGCGGCGCTCGGCGTGCGAGCCGGCGCCATCGGCGCCGCGCTGCGCGGCCTCGACCCCTAGTCCCACGGGCGGATACGTCTCGAAATTGTCCCTGATCGCAGAGCTGGCGTCCGGCACGGCGCCCGAGAACGCATCGGCGGAAGCGCCTGTCCCGCCGCAACCGGCGCCCGAGGCTGCGACCGCTCCGCTACGAGTCGTGCGGGAACGCAATGTCACGCCTGATATCGAGGCGATGCCGCCCGTCGTGGAGCGCCGGGGCGTGGCCGCCAAGGGCCAGGCCGCCCGCGGCCACACCGTGCGTTGCCCGCGGAGAAGCTCGACACCCTGCTCGACCCGGTCGGCGAGACGGTGCTGCATCGTCAGCGGCTCGCCTGCCTCGTCGCGACCGGCGACGCATCGGACCACGAGGAGCTCTCCGACGAGCTCGATCTCGGCGACCGCCTCCTGGGCGCCTTGCAGGACGCCGCGATCCAGACGCGCGCGCTGCCGTTGGGATCGATCACCGGCCCGTTCCCGCGCGCCATCCGGGCCATCTCGAACGCCGAGGGTAAGGAGGTCGAGCTCGTCGTCGAGGGACCGAGCTCGACCGCGTGATCCTCGAGGGCCTCTCGAGCTGCCGGGCAGCGCCCCGCGGCCGCAGTTCGAGTGGCCAGAGGTAGTCGGCCAGCCTCGCAGCGTCTGTGCCGGGGCTGCGGTGATCCAGGTGCCGATGGCTCGCGCAGATCCCGTAGGAACGTTTGACCCTCGGCGGAGGCGTGCGTAGCCTGCGGGTGCCGGTCAGCCGAGAGACGAGGAGCCCAGGGATGTCGCAGATGCATCGCGCCGTGATTCCGTACGAGTCGATCGACCCGCTGACGATCGGCGCGGCCGAGAACGACGAGCTCGTGTACCGGGACACGCTCGAGCTCGACATCCCTGAGGCCAATCTGCTGGCCGAGATCCGCCCGCACGAGCCCGAGGCCCTGGCCGACGCGAGCGCCGCTGCGGCCCGCGCGCTCGAGCATCCGCACTCCGGGCCGCGCTTCAGCGAGCTGCTCGAGCGCGCCGCCAGCGTCGCGATCGTGATCGACAACCAGTTCCGGCCCACGCCGCAGTCGCGCATCCTGCCCGCCGTCTTCGACGCGCTCGAGGCCGCCGGCATCGACGACGCCGTGGTGGTGTGCGCCAACGGCAAGGTCTTCCCGATGTCGGAGTCCGACACCGAGCAGAAGATCGGCAAGCACAACCTCGCGCGCATGGAGCGCATGGGCATCGCGTTCTTCCAGAACGACCCGCAGAACGAGGACATGTACACGTTCATCGGCGTCTCCTCGCGCGGCACCCCCGTCTGGCTGCACAAGGAGGTCGCCAAGCGCGACCTCAAGATCACGATCGGCCAGGCGCAGTCGAACCACTGGGGCGCAGGCGGGGGCGGCAAGCTGATCCTGCCTGGCGTGACCTCCGACGAGACGGTGGAGTCCAACCACTGCGCGTTCGTGCCCTCGCCGCAGACGCACTACGGCGCCTATCGCGGGCCGATGCGCTCCGACATCGACGAGGTCGCGACGATGTGCGGCCTGCAGTGCACCATGAACGCACTGCTCGACACGCGCGGCCGCGTGATCGACATCATCTTCGGCAAGCACCCCGACGCGCACCGCGCCGCGATCGAGAAGTTCAACTCGATCTACGCCTACGAGCATCCCGGCGAGCAGGCCGACATCGCCATCTGCGGCGTGTTCGCACCCACCGACCACCTCTTCTTCCACACGGGGTGGGGGTGCATGTCGGCCGACTTCGTGCTCAAGGACGGCGGCGAGATCATCTACTGCAGCCCGTCGCCCGGCGTGCACACGGCGATCGGCGACTTCCCAGGGCTGGCGCTCATGGATCTGATGAAGCCCTACATGCCGCCCACGCCGGAGAACTACCAGCGCGTGCTGCGCGACATCCACACGCGCACGATCCAGATGTGGGCCGGCTGCATCTGGGTGCCGATCTACGAGGTCATGACGCGCAAGCGGCTGACGATGGTCACGCTGGAGGAGAACCTGGCGATGGCCGCCGACATCGGCATGGAGGCGACGACCTCGCTGGACGAGGCGTTTGCCGCTGCGCTCGCGCGCAAGGGCCCGGACGCCAAGGTCATCGTGCTGCCGTTCGCGCGCTACCAGTTGCCGCGCAACCTGATTCGCATGACCTCCGACGAGACGCCGCCGGTGGGCGCCGTCGCGGGTGCGTGATCCGCGGCTCGACCACGATCGTCGAGATCCTCCGCCAGTTCCCCGAGGGAGAGGCGGCGGAGCTGATGCGCAAGCTCTACTGGCCGTGCGCGCACTGCGGCGGCGCGCTGCGCGAGCCGCTGACGATGGCGGCCGTGCGCCACCGCAATCCGCCGCGCGCGGTGCTGGAGGCCTTCCGCGCGCTCGAGCGCGGGGAGTTGGCCGACGAGCACATCGCGGCCGCGGGCGTCAAGGTCCCGCGCGCCGGGGGCTTCCGCTGAGCGCGCCGCCCTGGCACCGCGAGATCGTGCCCTGGCCGCGGCGGCTGCGCGTGGGCTTCGGTGGCGAGACCGTCGCAGAGACGGGCAACGCCATCCTGCTGCGCCAGCACGGGTTCCTGCCGGTGTTCTGGCTGCCCGGCGCCGATGTGCGCCTCGACCTGCTGGAGCCGAGCGACTGGACGACGGAGTCGCCCTATCGCGGCAGGGCGACCTACTGGCACCTGCGCGCGGGCGAGCGCGTGGCCGAGAGCTCCGTCTGGACGTATCCCGAGCCCCGCGATGGGTCGCCCGACACGCGCGGCTACTACTGCCTCGACTTCCACTCGATGGACGCCTGGTACGAGGAGGAGGAGCGGATCTACGTCCACGCCCGCGATCCGTATCTGCGGGCCGACGCGAGGCGCTCCTCGCGTCACGTCACCGTGCAGGTCGCCGGCCTGGAGGTGGCCGACACGCGCCGGCCTGTCCTGCTCGACGAGACCGGGCTGATCACGCGGTACTACCTCCCGCTCGCAGACGTGCGGCACGATCTGCTCGTCCCGTCGGACACGTTCACGGAATGCCCCTACAAGGGCCGCTGCGACTACTGGTCGGTGCGCGCCGGCGACGGGCTCGCACGGGACGCCGCCTGGCGCTACCAGCTGCCGCTGCCCGATGTGAGCGCGATCGCCGGGCACGTCTGCTTCTGGCAGGAGCGCGAGGACACCGTGCTGCGCGTGGACGGCGAGGTCCTGCCCCGCCCCACCGGCGACCCCGGGGGCGACGGCGTCGAGGCGCTGCCGCCGTGGCGCGAACGCCACGTGATGCCGCGGCCGGCGAGCATGCGGGGCGTGCCGGCGGGTGAGCTGCAGCGCGACCGCGCGCGTCCGAACAACCGCGCGGAGGGCCCGCCGGACGGTGTCATGGACATGGCCCACGAACGTGCCGGCGGGCGCAGGTTGTGGCGCTACTAGGCTCGCGCCGCGAGCTGCTCCGCGAGGCGATCGAGGCTCTGCGTCATGCCCTGGCTCATCCCGGTCGAGAACGCCGCGGCGCGGGCGCCGGTGGACACGAACTGCACGGTGCACGTCAGCCGCGTCCCGTCGTCCTCGCCGGCGAGCACGACGGTGTTGAGCGTCTCGGGCCAGTCGCCGCCCCAGGCCTCGGTGAAAACCAGGCGCTCGGGCGGCGAGACCTCCCGGTAGACGCCGTGCATGCTCAGCTCGGTCCCGTCCGGGCCGCGCCATGCGAAGCGCCACGCGCCTCCGGCGCGCAGATCGACGTCGCACACGGGCATCGTCCAGCCGTCCGGGCCGAGCATCCAGTCCTTGATGCGAGCGGGGCTCGTCCAGGCGTCGAAGACGAGCGCGGGGGGCGCGGCGAAGAAGCGGGTGACCGCGAGCTCGCGGTCGCTGGGCGTCGAGAACGTCGTCGTCGTGGGCTCACCGTCCGCCGCCCTCATGACGTATCTCCCGCCGGTCGCTGTTCGATCTCGTGCACGAGCTCGTCGCGGAAGGCGAGCAGGCCCGCGATGCGCGGAAGCTGCGGGATCGTGAAGCGGTAGGTCCACGCCACGTCGGGGTGCAGCTCTCCTCCGACGCGCGCCGAGAACCACACGGCACTGCCCGTGTACGGCGAGCTCGTGACCGTGTCGCTGGGCTCCAGCAGGTCGTGCCGGACGTCGGCCTGGGCGAAATAGAAGCGCGCCGGCTCGTCGGTCTCGAACACTGCCGTCGGCCGTCTCGACTCGGCCAGGATCTCGCCGGCGACCAGGACGCGCACGTGGCGCGCGCTGGCGAGCGCGTCGACGCGGTGATACGGGCTGCGTGGCCCTCCGGCGAGCGGCTCGTCCTCCTCGAGGAACGTCTCGACATGCGCGTTGTCGAGCAGCGAGTAGCCTGGCGCTCCCTCGAGCGGCCGCCAGGCCGCCTCCGGCAGAGCGCCCCGCTCGATGTCCGCCTCCGGGAACGCGTAGGCCGGGGGCGCGCCGTCGCGCAGGGCGAGCAGGGCCGCGCGGGAGTCCGCGACGGTACGGCCGCCTGCGGCCAGCGCGCGCACGCGCCAGGTCACGGGTTCGAGCGACAGCTGCCTCACCGGCCCGATGGTAGCCTCGCCCGATGCCCGGAGTCATGGACAGCTTCCGTCTCGACGGCCACGTCGCCTGCGTGACCGGCACGACCCGCGGAATCGGGCAGACGGCCGCGGTGGCGCTGGCCGAGGCCGGCTGCGACATCGTCCATCTCGACCGGCGCGATCCCGCCGAGACGAGAGAGCAGGTCGAGGCACTCGGACGCCGCAGCGCGCTCGTCGAACTCGACCTCGAGCAGGCCGACGCGGATGACTGCGAGCGCGCGATCCAATCCGCCGCCGCCGCGTTCGGGCGCCTCGACGTGCTCGTCAACTCCGCGGGCGTCGTCGCGCGCGGCACCGTCCTCGACGTGAGCATGGAAGAGGCGGAGCGCGTGCTGCACGTCAACCTGCACTGTGTCCTCGCTCTCTCGCGCGCGGCCGGCCGGGGCTTCGTGGAGCAGGGCAGCGGCGCGATCGTGAACGTCGCCTCGCTGCTGGCATTCCAGGGCGGCGTGCTCGTCTCCGCCTACGCGATCGCGAAGCACGGCGTGCTGGGGCTGACGCGCGCGCTCGCCAACGAGTGGGCGCCACACGGCGTGCGCGTCAACGCGCTGGCGCCGGGCTACATCGCCACCGATTTCAACAGGCCGCTGCGCGACGACGCCCAGCGCTTCAAGGCGATCACCGACCGCATCCCCGCCGGCCGCTGGGGTTTGCCCGAGGATCTCGCCGGCGCCTTCGTCTACCTCTGCTCGCCGGCCAGCCGCTACGTGAACGGCGAGATCCTGACCGTCGACGGCGGCTGGATGGGCCGCTGATGCCCGTCAGGCGGATCGTCCCCGATATCCACTCGCAGGATCCCGGGGCGAGCCGCGCGTTCTACGTCGACGTGCTCGGCCTGGGGTAGCGATGGACTCAGCGAGAACGTCTGAGGGCGCCCACCGCTGCCGCGAGGGCATCCTCGTAGCGACCGCCGAAGCCGACGCGCGTGATCGCGTCGAAGCGGAAGTGCTCCTCGTCGAGCCACGTGCCGAGTGGCGACACCTTCTGCAGCAGCACCCCGTCGTCGTCCATTCCGGCGATCCGGCCGATCCAGAAGGCCCCGGGCTCCATGTCCTGGCTCACGAGGTGAATCAGGGCGCTCGCTCCCTGCGCGGCCTGCAGGAGCCCGCGCACGTCGTCGAGCTCGATCGTCGGCGGGCCGCCCGCGAGCGGACGCGCTGCCAGCACCCTCGGCAGCAGCGAGCTGTCCGCCTCGACCGGCTCGATCTCCGCGACGGAGCCGAGCTTGAGCGCGCGGAAGCCGTCCGCCGATCCATGGCCGTCCACGATCTGGATCAGCGCCCAGTGCGCGCCGACGCCGGCGACGTATCCCGTCATCTCGTGGTACTCGCCCCACCCGCGCACGTTCACGAGCGTCCTGCTCTCGGCGAGCCCTTGCAGATTCGCCGGGCTGTCGTCGTCCTCGTCTTCCTCGAGGGGGTACGAGTAGAGCTCGCTCATGTGCGCGGTCCCGGCGAGCGCGGTGTCGATCGCGAGCTCCATGATCTCGGGCGAGATGGATCCCGCGTGTAGACGGTCGCGCACGGGCTCGGCCTCGCCGAGATCGGCGATCCGAAGCCCGAGCTCCCGCAGCATCGCGGCTGCGGCTGAGCGGAGCTCGTTCTCGCCCGTCGCCGGTGCGAGCACGTGCACGAAGCCACCGCCGATGTCGCCGCCGGCCGGGTCGACGGGAACGACCTGCGCGAGACCGATCCAGACGTCCTTTCCGCTCACCGGCGCCAGCCCAGGGTGCGCGGTCAGCCGCGCCGCGGCGACGACAGCCGGCCGACGAACGTGACGTTCAGGTTGCCCGACCTGAACGGATCCGTGTCGATGGCCGCGTGCGCGTAGCCGGCGCTGCGCACGGCCTCGCCGATGGCGCGCCGCAGCTCGGCGTCGGCCAGGGCGCGGGAGAGGTCCGGCTCCGGCAGCTCGAGCTTGCCGAGGTCGCCGTGGTGGCGGACGCGCAGCACCGAGAAGCCGAGCGCGCGCACCGCCTGCTCGGCGGCGTCGATGCGCGCGAGCGTGGCCGGGTCGACCGGCGTGCCGTAGGGCACGCGCGAGGCCAGGCACGGGCTCGCGGGCTTGGCGGCGCTGGGCACGCCGAGGGCGTGGGCGAGCGCGCGCACCTCCGCCTTGCCGAGCCCGGCCTCCAGCAGCGGATGGACGACGCCGTGCTCCCCGGCGGCGATCAGGCCGGGGCGCCAGTCGCCCTGATCGTCGGCATTCGCGCCCGAGGCGAGCGCCGCGTAACCGCGCTCCTGGGCGAGCGCCGCCAGCGAGTCGTAGAGCTCGCTCTTGCAGTGGTAGCAGCGGTCCGTGTCGTTCGCTCGATAGCCCGGGCGGGCGAGCTCGTCGGTCGTGATGACCTCGTGGGCGATGCCGACCGCCTCGGCCACCGAGCGCGCGCCGGAGAGCTCACCGGCCGCAAGCGCAGGGGAGACCGCCGTGACGGCCAGCGCGCGGTCGCCCAGCGCACGCTGGGCGAGCGCAGCGACGAGCGAGGAGTCGACGCCGCCCGAGAGCGCCACAACGACGCTACCGAGCTCGCGCAGCCGCGCCTCGACCTGCTCCTGCGCGCTCACGCCCCGGCCTCCGCCGCAGCCAGCGCTGCGGCCCAGACGCTCTTCACCGGCCGGCCCAGGGCGGCGGCGGCGCGTGCGCAGTCGTCGTGCTCGGGCGAGAGGTTCACGACCTCGCCGTCGAGCAGGCCGAGCTTGACCCGCACGCTGTGCCCGTCGACGGTGACGTCGCGGAAACGGCGCTCCAGCTCGAGCCGCTGATGGCGCGACATGCGCACGCCGAGCGACGTCGTCTCGCGCAGGATCGCCTCGCCGACGGCGTGCGCGTCGTCGGGCCGCGCCATCGCCGACAGGACGACGCCCGGGCGTCCCTTCTTCATCAGCACGGGCGTCGTCCAGACGTCCAGGGCGCCGGCGGCGAAGGCGCGCGCGGCGGCGTCGGGGACGAGCTCGCCCGGCGTGTCGTCGAGGTTCGTCTCGATCACGATGACCTCGCCGCCCAGAGCCCCCGGCTCGCTGAGCTCGCCCACCAGGACGCGCACGATGTTGGGCACCTGCGGCATGTCCCGGGTGCCGGCTCCGTAGCCCACGCCCTCGAGGGTCATCGGGGGGATGGCGCCGTAGCGCTCCACCGTTGCCGCGAAGAGCGCGGCCGCGGTCGGCGTGACGAGCTCGACGCCCAGATCGAGCGGGACGAGCGGCGCACCGCGCAGCAACTCGAGCGTGGCGGGCGCGGGCAGCGGCAGCCGGCCGTGCGAGGCCTCGACGAATCCGCGCGAGCACGGGACGGGCGAGCACTCGACGCGGTCGATGCCGAGCTCCTCGAGGGCGAGCGCGACGCCGCACACGTCCGCCAGCGCGTCGAGGCCGCCGACCTCGTGGAAGTGCACGAGCTCGGGCTCGCTGTCGTGCATGCGCGCCTCGGCCTCGGCCAGCAGGCGGAAGGCGTCGTGGGCGCGCCGCGCCGCGCGCTCCGGCAGGCGGGCCGCGTCGATCAGCTCGCGCATGTCTGCGAGGTGGCGATGGACGTGCTCCTCGTGGGGCATGAGCACCTCGACGCGGCGGGCGGAGATGCCGTGGCGCACCGCGCGCCCTACCTCCAGGTCGAGGCCCTCGACGCCCAGGGCACGCACGTGCTCGGCCATCCGCTCGGCGCCGGCGCCGGCGTCGATGAGGGCCGCCAGCAGCATGTCGCCGGCAGCTCCGCCGACGCAGTCGACGTAGGCCACGCGTGTCACGAGGCGCCCGCCGCCCGCCGTGCGATGCGCGCGGCGATGGTGCCCGCACCGAAGCCGTCGTCGATGTTCACGCAGGCCACGCCCGCGGCGCAGGAGGAGAGCATCGCCAGCAGCGCCGTGACGCCCCCGAACGACGCGCCGTAGCCCGTGCTGGTCGGCACGGCGATCACCGGCGCCGGGACGATGCCGCCGACGACGCTCGCGAGCGCGGCGTCCATGCCCGCGATCACGATCACGCAGTCGGCCTTGCGCAGCGCCGGGGCGACGGAGAGGATGCGGTCGAGCCCGGCCACGCCGCAGTCCTCGTGCAGCTCGACGTGCGTGCCGCACAGCTCGGCGCGGATGCGCGCCTCGTGCGCGGCCGGAGCATCGGAAGTGCCCGCCGAGACGATGGCGACGCGTCCCGCGGCGGCCGGCGGCGCGACGGGAATCCAAGCGCAACGGGCGCGCTCGTGCTCGAGCGCGCCGGGATCGACGCGCCTCACGGCTGCGCGCGCCGCCTCGTCGGCGCGGGTCACCAGCACGGAGCTCGCGCCGCCGTCGCGCAGCGCCCGCACGATGGCCTCGATCTCGTCCGGCGTCTTGCCCTCCGCCAGCACCGCCTCCGGGGCCCCCTGCCGCGCATCGCGCTCCAGGTCGACCTTCGCGAAGCCGAGGTCGGCGAAGCTCACGCGCCGACTGCCCCCGCGCCCGCCGCGAGCGACGAGCCCTGCGAGACCTCTGCCGCGGCACGCACCACGAGCCCGCCCAGCCGGTCGACGCCCAGCTCCTCGAGCCGGAAGAGCGGCACGCAGATGTTGATCGAGGCGACCGCGCGGCCGTGCGCATCGATCACGGCCGTGCCGACGCCGCCGACGTCGTGGCGGAAGCCGCCGCGGTTGATCGCGAAGCCTCGCGCGCGCACGCGCTCGAGCTCCGCCTCGAGTCGCTCGAGACTCGGGATCGAGGCCGACGTCGGGCGCGGAAGCGGGTTCGGCAGCAACGCCCGCACGCGTTCGAACGGCAGCAGCGCGAGCTGCGAGAGACCGCCCGAGACGCAGTGGGCGGGCGCGCGCTGCCCCATCGTCCCGACCGAGCGGACGGGCTTGGAGGACGGCACCTGCTCGACGTAGACCACGTCGCTGCCCTCGAGCACCGTGAGCTGAACGGTTTCGCCCGTCTCGTCGCGCAGGGCCTCCATGGCCGGGAGCGCTTCGCGGCGGACGTCGAAGCTCGTGTGCACGCCCGTCGCGAGCAGCAGGCAGCGCGGCCCGAGCCGGTAGGAAGAATCCTGATTCTGGACGACGAAGCCGCGTGCCTGCAGGGTGCGCGCCAGGCGGAACGCGGTGGCCTTCGCGCAGCCCGTGCGATTGGCCAGCTCGGTGGCGCCGAGCGGCCCGTGGCGCGCCAGCTCCTCGAGCAGGCGCAGCGCCCGGTCGACCGAGGAGAGCGCGGTTCCCTCTGCTGTCGCCACGGCGCGAGGATAGCGCGTTCCGGCTCGCGGCACCTGTTTATCATCCCGGAACGTGGCGACCCGGACCAGTCCACGCGAGCAGGCGCCTGGACACGTCGGCCGCCCAGCGCTGCGCATCGAGGACGACGCCCTCCTGCGCGGCCAGGGCTGGTTCGTGGACGACCTCGACCCGCTGCCCAACACGGGCTGTGCCGCGGTCGTGCGCTCGCCCTTCGCCCACGCCCGCATCGGCGCCATCGACGCCTCTGCGGCGCTCGCGCTGCCGGGCGTGATCGGCGTCGTCACCGGGGCCGACGTGGCTGCGCGCTCGCAGCCCTTCGGGTCCGCTCTCGGGCCGGGCATCGTCCACTACGCCGCCGCGGTCGACGTCGCCCGCTACGTCGGCGAGCCCGTCTGCGTGGTCGTCGCACGCGACCGCTACCTCGCCGAGGACGCGGCCGAGCGGGTGCTCGTCGACTACGAGCCCCTGCCGGTGGCGGCGAGCGTCGAGGCCGCGATGGACGAGGACGCGCCGCTCCTCCACCCGGCTACGGGCTCGAACGTCGTCAGCGATCGCTCCTTCCGCTACGGCCAGCCCGATGCGGCCTTCGCGGAAGCCGCTCACGTCATACGCGAGCGCTTCCGCCACCCCCGCTCTTCGGCCACGCCGGTCGAGTGCTACGGCGTGATCGCTCACTGGCAGAACGGCGGCGTGACCGCCTGGGCCAATTTCCAGGGCCCGTTCACGCTGCACGGCGTGGCGGCCGCGGCGCTCGGGATCCCGGGCGCGAAGCTGCGGCTGCTGACGCCGTCGGAGAGCGGCGGGTCGTTCGGCACCAAGGCGGCGGTGCTGCATTCGGTGGTGCTGATGGCGATCGCGTCGCGTTGCCTGGGCGTGCCCGTGCGCTGGACGGAGGACCGCAACGAGCACCTGCTGGCAGCTTCCATGGCCACTGAGCGGACGAGCGTGGTCGAGGCCGCGTTCTCCGCTGACGGCAAGCTCCTCGGCCTGCGGCTCGATCTGATCGACGAGGTGGGCGCCTACGTCCGCGCGCCCGAGCCGGCCACGCTCTACCGCATGCACGGCTGCCTGACCGGCGCCTACGACGTGCAGGACCTGGCGGTGCGCAGCCGCGTGGTCGTCAGCAACCGCGCGCCCTCGGGCCTCAACCGGGGCTTCGGCGGCCCCCAGCTCTACAGCGCGCTCGAGGGGACGATGCACATCGCCGCGCGGCGGCTCGGGATCGACCCGGCCGAGCTCGCCCGGCGCAACCTCGTGCTGGCCGGGCAGATGCCCTATCGCGCCGCCGCGGGCGCTGTCTACGACTCGGGCGACTACCAGGCCTGCCTGGACCGGGCGCTCGAGCTCGCCGGCTACGACGAGCTACGGGCTGAGCAGGCCGCGGCGCGCGCCGAGGGACGCCTGCTCGGCATCGGGCTGGCCTGCGTGGTCGAGCCGAGCGTCTCCAACATGGGGTACATCACGCTCGCGCAGACGGCCCAGGAGCGGGCGGCCGGGCTGCCCAAGAGCGGCAACTCCGAGGGCGTGACGATCGCGATGGGCGCGCAGGGCGGCGTCACGCTTCGCATCACGACCACGCCGCAGGGGCAGGGGCACCGCACCGTGGCGGCGCAGGTCGCGGCCGACGTGCTCGGCATCGACCCCGAGCAGATCGACGTGCGCACCGACGCCGACACGACGGCCAACCCCTGGACGGTCTCCTCCGGCAACTACTCCAGTCGCTTCGCCGTGATGGGAGCGTCCGCGGTGCACCTCGCCGCAACGCGGCTGGCCGAGCGCCTGCGCGCGCTCGCCGCCCCGCTGCTCGGCTGCGCGCCCGAGGATGTGGAGCTGACGGGCGGGGCGGCTCGGGCGCGCGGGGACGAGGAGTACGCCGTGCCGATACGGCGGCTGGCCGGCTCCGCGCACTGGCATCCCAGCGACCTCACGGGTGAGGCCGCCGAGGGGCTTGCGCTGACGGTCACCTACACGCTGCCCATCTCGCCGCCGGATGCCGACGACCGCGTCAACTCCTCGGCCTGCTACGGCTTCGTGGCCGACGTGTGCGTCGTCGAGATCGATCCCGAGACGGCCGAGGTCGCGGTGCGCACCTACGTCACGGTGCACGACGCCGGCCGCTTGCTCAATCCGCTGCTGGCCGACGGTCAGGTGCGCGGCGGACTCGCGCACGGGCTCGGGGCGGCGCTGCTCGAGGAGCACCGCTACGACGCGGACGGCAATCTCATGACGGCGACGTTCCTCGACTATCTGCCCCCCACGGCGACCGAGCTGCCGCGCGTGGTCTCGGCCCACCTGGAATCCCCGTCGCCGCTCACGCCGCTCGGCGCCAAGGGCCTCGGCGAGGGCACGACCATGAGCGCTCCGGCGGCCATCGCCAACGCCGTGGCCGACGCGCTCGGGGTGGAGCACGTGGAGCTGCCCGCCACACCGCAGCGGATCTGGGAGCTGCTGTGAAGCCCTCGCCGCTCGTGCTCGAGCGCCCGTACTCGCTGGAGGAGGCGTTGGCACTGCTGGCCGAGCACGGCGACGACGCCAAGGTCATCGCCGGCGGCCAGAGCCTCGTTCCCCTGCTCAACTTCCGCCTGGCCGCGCCCGCCGTGCTGGTCGACCTCAACCGGCTGCCCGCGCTCGCCGCGATCGACGTCGCGGACGGCTCGGTGCGCGTGGGCGCGCTCTGCTCCCAGCGGGTGCTCGAGCGCCACGGCGCGGCGCTCGCCGCGTGCCCGCTGCTGCCGCTCGCCCTGCCCTACGTCGGGCACGTCGCGACGCGCAACCGCGGCACCGTCGGCGGATCCATCGCGCACGCCGATGCCGCGGCGGAGTTGCCGCTGCTGCTGCAGACGCTGGGCGGATCGGTCGAGGTCACGGGGCAGTCCGGCGCACGCCTGGTGCCCTCCGAGGAGTTCTTCGTGTCGCACCTGACGAGCTGTCTCGAGCCCGACGAGATCGTGACGGAGGTGCGCTTCCCGGCCGCCGGGGCGCTCTGGGGGGCCGGCTTCGCCGAGGTCGCGCCGCGCCACGGCGACTACGCGGTCTGCGCCGTGGCCTGCGCGCTGCGCGTCGAGAACGGAGTGGTCGCGGAGGCGCGCCTGGGAGCCGGCGCGGTCTCCGACCGGCCGCTGCGCCTGACCGCGGCCGAGTGCGCGCTCGCCGGCACGCGCTGCGAGCCGGCCGCGCTGGCGGCCGCCGCGGAGGAGGCGCGTGGCGGCGTCGACCCGGCCGACGGCATGCACGCCTCCGCCGAGTACCGGCGGCACCTCACGGGCGTGCTGGTCGGCCGGGCCGCCCACCGGGCCTATGCGACGGCGGCGCCGTGAGCGAGCTCGCGCTCACGATCAACGGCCGCAGCGTCCACCAGCAGGTCGACGACCGCCTGCTGCTGTCCGACTTCCTGCGCCACTCGCTCGGCCTCCGAGGCACCCACGTGGGCTGCGAGCACGGGGTCTGCGGCGCGTGCACCGTGCGGCTCGATGGCCGCGCGGTGCGCTCCTGCCTGATGCTCGCCGCGCAGGCAGAGGGCTGCCACGTCGAGACGGTCGAATCGCTGGCCGCTCCCGAGGGGCCGCTCTCGGCGCTGCAGGACGCCTTCCGGCGCCACCACGCGCTGCAATGCGGCTTCTGCACGCCGGGCATCCTCATGAGCGCAGGCGAGCTGCTGGCAGAGGGCGGCAAGCCGACGCGGCGCGAGATCGAGGAGCTGCTCTCGGGCCACCTCTGCCGCTGTACCGGCTACGAGTCCATCGTGAACGCCATCGCCGAGGTCGCGGGGAGCGAGCCGTGAACCTCGGCGAGCATCTCCTGGCCTGCGCGGAACGGCATCCCGAGGCCGTCGCATTGGTCGACGGGGAACGGCGGATGACCTACGGCGAGCTGCTCGAGACCGCCCGCTCGACCGCCGGGGGTCTCGCGGCGCGCGGCGTCCGGCCGGGCGACCGGGTGACTGCAGCGCTCAAGAACCGGCTCGAGACCGCCGTCCTCTACTGGGCGTCGCAGTGGCTCGGTGCGGTCTTCGTGCCGCTCAACTGGCGCCTCCGGCCCGAGGAGCTGACCTACTGCGTGGGCGACTGCGGGGCCGCCATCCTGGCCGTCGAGGAGGCCTCCGCGGACGCGGCCTCGGCGGTGCTGGGCACGCCGCTGATCGCGATCGGCGGAACCTCCGCGGGCCGGCCCCTCGACCCGCTCGACGGGCCCGACCGCCCGGCGGCGATAGACGAGCGCGAGCACGCGCTGATGCTCTACACCTCGGGCACCACCGGGCGGCCGAAGGGCGTGCCGCGCTCGCACCGGGCCGAGCGCTCCGCGGCGCTGGCGCAACTCGTCCAGCTGGAGCTCGGGCCCGGCGACCGCACGCTCGGCGTGATGCCGCTCTATCACACGATGGGCATGCGCTCCCTGCTCGCGGCCAGCGCCTGCGGGGGCCTGTTCTGCGTCCAGTCCGAGTTCCGCGCGGACGCCGCGCTCGATGCGGTCGAGCGGGAGCGCCTGACCTCGCTCTACCTCGCTCCGACGCTCTTCCACGACCTCGTCGCCGCCCAGCGCGAGCGGCCGCGCGACGTCTCCAGCGTGCGCGCGCTGGCCTACGCGGGGGCGCCCATGGCGGGCGTGCTGGTCGAGCGCTGCGTGGAGGCGTTCGCGCCCGAGGCCTTCGTCAACCACTACGGCTCGACCGAGATCTACACGTTCACGATCCACGGCGATCAGCGCGCCAAGCCGGGGTGCGCGGGCCGCGCCGCGCTGAACGCTCGCATCCGGCTCGTCGCGCCCGTCGAGGGCGCGGCGCCGTCCGACGTCGTCCCGCCCGGCGAGGTCGGGCAGGTGGCCTGCGCGCTCTCGAGCGACGAGGCCTTCGGCGGCTACTGGAACCGGCCCGACGCCGATGCGCGGCAGATCCGGGACGGCTGGTACTTCCCCGGAGACCTCGGCCAGCTCGATGCCGACGGGGATCTCTACCTGGTCGGCCGCATCGACGACATGATCGTCTCCGGCGGCGAGAACGTGCACCCGCTCGAGATCGAGGAATGGCTCGTGCGCCATCCGGGAGTGGACGAGGCCGCCGTCGTCGGGGAGGAGGACGAGCGCCTCGGGCAGCGCGTCGTCGCCTACGTCGTCTGCGCCGGAGCGGTCACGGCGGACGTGCTCGACGCGCACTGCCTCGCCTCGCCGACGCTCGCGCGCTTCAAGCGGCCACGCGATTACCGTTTCGTCGACGCCTTGCCGAAGAGCGCATCGGGCAAGCTCCTGCGCCGCCTGCTGCGCACGACCGAGGAAACCACATGACCGAGTACGACGGCTTCCGCCTCGCGCGCGAGAACGACAGGGGCGTCGCGACGATCACGCTCGACGTGCCCGACAAGCTCAACCGCATCACCATGGGCGCCCGCGCAGAGCTCGCCGGCGTGTTCGACGAGCTCGGCGGCGACGATGCCGTGCGCGTGGTCGTGCTGCGCGGCGCCGGTGATCAGGCATTCACCGCGGGCGGGGACGTCGGCATGTTCATGCAGACCGACGCCGACACGCTCTCCCGCCTGCACGTCGACGTCGGTGCGCCTGAGCGCTGCCCCAAGCCCGTGATCGCGCAGCTGCACGGCTACTGCTTCGGCGTCGGGCTCGAGCTCGCGCTGGCCTGCGACTTCCGCGTCGCGAGCGACGACGTGCAGCTCGCGCTGCCCGAGCTGACGCTCGGCATGATCCCCGGCTCCGGCGGAGCATCGCGTCTGGTCAAGCTGATCGGAGCCTCGCGGACGAAGGACGTCGTGATGCGCGCGCGGCGCGTGGGGGCCGCCGAGGCGCAGGCCTGGGGGCTGCTCTGCGAGGTCGTGCCGCGGGACGACCTGGGCGCGGCCGTGGCGCGCCTCGCGGACGAGCTGGCCGCGCGACCCGCGCTTGCGCTGCGCACGGCCAAGCGGGTGATCGGCCAGGCGCAGGACGCGCCCCTATCCGTCGCGATGGAGCTCGAGGGCCTGGCCTACGGGCTGCTGCGCGGCACGCACGACTACGCCGAGGGCATCTCGGCCTTCGTGGAGAAGCGGAAGCCGCGCTACGAGGACAGGTGAGTCGCGAGGGAGCGCTGCGCGGCCGCCTCGGTCTGATCGTCGCCGTCGGCCTCGCGGCCCTGACGCTGCGACCGCAGCTCGTCGGGCTCGGGCCGGTGCTGCCGCGGGCGCAGCATGCGCTCGGCGTCAGCCACTCCGTCGCCTCGCTGCTCTCCGCCATCCCGGTGATCGGCATGGGCGTGTTCGCACCAGCCGCCGCGCCCCTCGCAGCCCGGGTCGGCGCCATCCGCGCGGTCACCTTCGCGCTCGCGCTGATCGCCGGCGGAGGCGTGGCGCGCGCCATCACCCCCGGGGCCTTCGCCGTGATCGCATTGACGCTGCCGATCGCCGTCGGCATGGGGCTCGGCAACGCGCTCATGGTCGTCGCCGTGAAGGAGCGCTTCGCGGATCGCCCCCTGCTGATCACCGGCGTCTACGCGAGCGGGATCCAGTTCGGCGCGGCCATCACGACGGCGCTCGCGGTGCCGCTGGCGGACTTCGGCGATTCCTGGCGGGTGCCGATGCTCGTGTTCTCGCTCGGCGCCGCCGGCTCGCTCGTGTGGTGGCTCGCGGCGACGCGAGGCGGTGGCCCCCGGCCGGTGGGCAAGCGCGCTCACTTCCCCTTGCGCAAGCCGGTCGCCTGGCTCTTCGTCGCGCTCTTCGCGACCTCGGCCTGCGTCTACTACGGTTACGCGGCCTGGCTCCCCGACGCCTTCACGGAGCGCGGCTGGTCGGACGCGCACGCCGGCCAGCTCGTGGTCGCGATCAACGTCTTCGCGATCATCTCGTCGGTCTCGGTGACGCTGGCCGGCGACCGCTTCCGCTGGTCGCGTCGAGCGCTGCTGACGCCGCCCGGCGTCTTCCTGGCGGCCGGCGCCCTCGGCATCGCGGTCGACCCGTCGCACGCCCTCGTCTGGTGCTGCGTACTGGGCATCGGCAACGGCGCCATCTTCCCGCTGATGATGACGCTGCCCCTGGACGCGGCCGACCGCCCCGAACAGGTAGCGGGAGTCGTAGGAATGATGCTGGGCATCGGTTACTGCGCCGGAGCCCTGGCCCCTCTGGCAATCGGAGCCCTACGAGATTCAACCGGCTCCTTCAACGCCGGCCTGTGGCTCCTGGCCCTGACGGCAGGTTGCGTCCTGATCGCCTGCGCAGCGTGCTCGCCGGCGAGGCTGGCCGTAGGAGTCCGAGACCGCGCATAAATTGGGGTCAGACCCCAAGTTATTCACGGCACTAAGTCGGCACGGTGGCGCGTAGACGCGTGTTCGGGGCGTCTGCGAGATTTGCTGCATGGCGAGGCCACTCAGGCAGGACTACCCGGGGGCCGTTCATCACGTCTACGTGCGTGGGAATGCCCGCGGCCTGATTGCAGTCGACTCTGTGGATCACGAGAGGGCGCTCAGCCTGCTCGGGAGAACCAGCTCGCGCTTCGAGCTCGTTTGCCATGCGTAGTGCTTCCTCCCGAATCACGCGCACCTGCTCGTGACCTCGCGACTCGGCAATCTCTCCCGGGCCATGCACTGGCTCGGCACCTGCACTGCGCTCTCCTTCAACCGCAGGCACGAACGATCCGGTCACGTGTATCAGGGCCGATTCGGCTCGAAGGTGGTCGAGGACGATGCGTATCTCCTCGAGCTCGCGCGCTATCTCCCGCGCAATCCCGTGCAGGCAGGTCTCTGCTCGTCTCCGGAAGGCTGGGTCTGGTCGAGTTACGCGGCGACCGCCGGGTTGCTGACAGCGCCGTGGTTTCTCGATCCGGGTCTGGTGATCCGCGCGCTCGGCCCCGCGACTGCCTACGCCGAATGGGTCGCAGGCGAAGTCGACGCAACCGTCCTCGACCAACGTGGCTTTCGAATACCGGTGCCGCCGCCGCGTCTCTCGAGTCTGCTCAACGACGGCTCGCAGAGCGCGATCAGGTGCGCGCACTCGCACGGGTACACGCAGGCTGCGATCGCGGACTACCTGGGTGTCAACCAGACTCAGGTGAGTCGCAGCCTGGCCGGGGGCCGGGAGGTCTAGCGGGCGGGCGCCGGGCGTACCAGCAGGGTTGCCAGGCGGTCTTCGCTGGCATCGAGCTCCAGTTCCAGGTCCACGCTGCCGCGGGGGCCTGGCAGGCGCAGCGTTGTCGCTGCCTCTCCGTCGCCTGCCACGGCTTCGGGCTCGCTGAACGGGCCATACAGGGCTGCCGCTACTCGCAGCGCTCGCAGTGCTTCCTCCGCGTTTGCCGTGGGCGCCAGCAGGTTCGCCAGCGAGACGGCTTCGGGTGCAGTTGCTTGGCGCACCGCTGCTGCGGCCAGCTCACCGAGGCGGCGCGACGGGGGCAGGACCGACTCCACCGAGAGGGTCTGCACCAGTGGCGGCACCGTGGGCGCCAGCGTGATCGCCAGCTCCACGTGGCCGCGCTCCCCGCGCAGACGCCAGCGGCCGCGCAGCGCGTCCTCGGCCTCGATGTCCCCCTCGCGCACGAGCGCGCCGTGGCGCTTCCCCAGGCCCGCCAGCTCCTCGCGCCTTTCGGCCAGGGGACGGTCGAGGTCGACGTTGCCCGCGAACAGCGTCGCCGCCACGTCGTCGTCCCAGCTCGCGATCAGGCCGTCGACCGCGTCTCGCGCGGCCAGCAGGCCGGGGTCGCGGCGGATCGAGCGACGCGGCAGCGCCGCCTCGCGGGCGACGAGCTCCAGCGCACGCCGGACGGGCCACTCGCACTGCGCGTAGGTGACGTTCGCGAGCAGAATCACGCTCAGGCCGAGCTCCGGCACCCAGCGCATCAGCGTGCCCCAGCCGGGGAGCCCTCCGGGATGCCCGACGTGCCTGCGGCCATCCCGGTCGTGCCAGATCATCAGGCCGTAGCCGTAGCCGCCGGCGACGATGCCCGGGGGCTCGGCCAGCGACGGCCATTCGACGCCCGGCGGGAAGGCGCTGCGCGCGCGCGACATCTCGCGCAGCGTCGCGCGGCTCACCGGCGCCCGCTCGGGCTCGTCGCGCGGCGGCTCGGCGTCGAGGAACACGCCGCTCCAGCGCACCAGGTCGCGCACGCTGCTGTAGAGGCCGCCGAGGGCGGAGAAGTAGCCGCCGTCGGCGAGCGGCACCTCGGCCGTGTAGCTGTCCCCGGCGGGCCGGTAGCCCGTCGCGACCTGCTCAGGCGGAAGATCGCCGGCCGTCCAGACCGTCGAGCTCAGGCCGAGCGGATCGAGCACGCGCCGCCGCACGAGGTCCTGGTGGCGTTCCCCGGTCACGGCCTCTACCACCCGCCCGAGCGCCGCCCAGCTGTAGTTGGAGTACTCGAAGGCCGTCCCGGGCGCGCGCGAGCGCGGCGCGCCGCGCGCAAACACCTGCGAGCCGACCCAGGAGTTCCCCTCGGCCATCAGGCGATCCGCCCAGGGATCGTCCTGCGGGAGCCCCGCGTCCATCGTCAGCAGCTGGCGCACGGTGACGGGCGGCGCGTCCGGCCCTGCCTCGGCCAGAGGCCCGAGATCGGGCGCGATCTCGCCGAGCGGCAGATCGATGTCGAGCCGGCCCTCGTCTCGCAACGACAGCACGACCATGGCCATGAAGCTCTTCGTCATCGAGCAGATGCGGAAGGCCGTGTCCGCGTCGGGAACGGAGCCCGAGCCGAGGTCGCGCATGCCACAGCCGCCGGAGTGCAGCAGCTCGCCGTCGAGCCCGATGCCGTAGGCGAGCCCGGGCGCGCCGAGTTCTGCGCGCGCATCGGCGAAGAGGGCGTCGACGGCCGGGGCGGCAGCCCGCACCCGGGCCGCGCGCCCTGAATCGATGAAGGGCGCCTCCACGAGGCGGGATCCTAGTTACCGGGCTCCCTGAGGTCGCTCGTTCCGTCCTGCGGAACGCGCTCCGCCCGCAGGTGCATTCCGGCGCGGAACGCTCTAGCATCCTGGTCGATGACGGCCCTGCGGATCAACCACGTGAGCGTGTCGTCGCCGGATCAGGACGCGTCCGGGCGCTTCTACGAAGATCTCTTCGGCGTCGAGCGCATCCCGGCGCCCAACTTCGGCTTCCGCGTCGACTGGTACCGCTTCGGCGACACCCAGCTGCACATCTTCCCCGAGGACGACAAGGCGCCCAAGCGCCACCACCTCGGGATCACGGTCGACGACATCCTTCCCGTCTACAAGCGGGCGCAGGAGCTCGGGGTGATCGACCCGGTGTTCACCGACTGCGTGCGCGTGCTCGCGGACGGCAACGTGCAGTTCTACCTGCGCGATCCGGGCGGCAACCTGCTCGAGATCAACGGGCCGGTGGGCGACTACACGACCGACGACATCCCGGAGCTCAAGCCGCTCTCCGAGCTGTACCCCCAGGGCCCCGAGAACGCCGGCGCCCGGCTGTACGTCTGAAACACTCTTGGAGGTTCGATGTCCGCACCACCGGAACTGCTGACACCCACCTCGGCTGCCGAGGCCGCCGCCGCATTCGGCGACGGCGCGGATGTGACGGTGATGGGCGGCGGGACGATCCTGCTGCCCGAGTTGACGAACGGCCGTCTGCGGCCCATGCGCGTGCTGATGCTCGGCCGTGCCGGGATGAGCGGGATCGACAACTCGAACGGCGTCGTCCGGATCGGTGCCGCAACGCCGGTTGGTGAGCTTCAGGATGCCCCGGAGCCGCTCGTCACGGCGGCCAGGCACGTGGCCGACCAGGAGATCCGCGCGGTGGGCACCATTGGCGGGAACCTCTGCGCGCCCGCGGGCCAGGCCGCCCCGCGCGGCGATCTGCAAGCCCCGCTGCTCGCGCTGGGGGCGCGCATCACCTCGGCGGGCGCCGGCGGTGAGAAGACCGAGGACGTCGACGTGTTCCTCGACGCCACGAGCGGACGGCTCGTGCTCTCGATCGACGTGCCCGGCGGGCAGCAGTTCGGCTACGCGCGGCTCGACCGCCCGCACACGCACCACTACACGATGCTCGCCGTGAGCGCCGTCAAGGGCGCGGACGGCGTGCGCGTCGCCGCCTCGGGCGTCGGCCCTCGCGCCCGCCGCCTCCGCGGGGTGGAGTCGGCGCTCGCGGGCGGCGCCTCGGCGACGGACGCCGCGAGCCACGCGGCCGAAGGCCTGGATCTGCCGACCGACGCGCTCGCGTCGGCCTGGTACCGGGAGCAAATGCTGCCGCTGCTCGTGCAGCGCGCGCTCGGACAACTCGGTTAAGGGAGGACGCTGATGCACCTCGTTGTCAACGGCCTCGAGCACGAGATTCGAGCCGACGGCCTCACCTCTCTCCTGCGTGTCCTGCGGGAGGAACTCCTCGTCCTGTCGCCCAAGGCCGGTTGCGAGCAGGGCGGATGCGGCGCCTGCACGGTGCTGATCGACGGCCAGCCGCGGCGCGCCTGCCTGACGCCCGTCGCGGCGATCGAGGGCGCCGAGGTCACGACCGTCGAGGGTCTCTCCGACGGCGTCGATCTGGCGCCCATCCAGCAGGCCTTCTACGACAAGTACGCCTCCCAGTGCGGCTTCTGCTCGCCGGGCATGATGATGGCCGCGACTGCGCTTCTGGCGCACACTCCGCAGGCCTCGCGCGAGCAGATCATGGAAGCCCTGGAGGGCCATCTCTGCCGCTGTACGGGCTACGTCAAGATCCTCGACGCCGTCGAGTCGGTTGCAAAGGCAGGTTCGGTATGAAGGCCGTCGGCGCTCGGCTCCCCCGCTACGACGGGATCGCGCACGTCACCGGGCGGACGAAGTACGTGGCCGACTGGTCCGTCCAGGGCATGCTGGCCTGCAAGCCTCTACGCTCGCCGCATCACAGCGCGCGCATCCTCAGCATCGATACGTCGAAGGCCGAGGCGCATCCTGGCGTGTTCGCCGTGATCACGCACAAGGACATCCCGAAGAACATCGTCGGCCATCTCGCGGCGCTCGGAGTGCCTCCCGACGAGCCGTACCTGGCCGAGGGCGAGGTGCGTTTCAAGGGCCAGTTGATCGGCGGCGTGGCGGCCGTCGACGAGGCCACGGCGCACGAGGCGGTCGATCTGATCGACGTGAAGTACGAGGTGCGGGAGCCGTTCCTCGACATCCGCAGGGCCTTCGATCCCGGTCAGCCGCAGCTCACCGACAAGGGCAACGTGTTCTTCTACGACCCCTACGACCACCGCAAGGTCACCAAGGGCGACGTGGATGCGGCGTTCGAGAAGGCCGACGTGATCGTCAAGGGCTCGTACCGCCCGAGCGCGATCGAGCAGGCGCCGATCGAGCCGCAGGGCTGCCTGGTCGTGCCGGAGAGCGACGGCCGGCTGACCGTCTACACCTGCACCCAGGCGATGTACTTCACGATGGGCGTGCTGGCCGAGCACCTGCAGCGCACCCCAGGCAGCATCAAGCTCGTCGGCGGTACGGTGGGCGGGGGCTTCGGAGGCAAGGTCGACTCCGCCTCGGAGCCGCTGGCCGCGCTGCTCGCGCTCAAGGCCCGGCGACCCGTGCGCTGGATGTTCACGCGCGAGGAGGAAATGCTCGCTGCCAGCGTCCGCGCCTCCTGGCACGTCGAGATGGCCGATGCGCTGACGAAGGACGGCTGGATCCTCGGCCGCAAGGTCCTGACGCTTCACGATGCCGGCGCCTACACGCGCTTCTCGAGCTACGGCGCGACCAAGCACTCGTTCCACCTGGCGGGCGCCTACACGGTGCCGGCCATGCGCACGCAGGCCTACGTGATCTGGACGAACCACGTACCGACGACCGCGATGCGGGGCTTCGGCGTCACCTCGGCGTCGTTTGCAATCGAGCTTCAGATGACCCGCAACGCGGCCGTCCTCGGCATCGACCCATGGGAGTTCCGGCTCAAGAACGCCAACCGTCCGGGCGACCTCATGCCAACACGGAAGCCACTCGAGGATCCCTCGACGATCGACACGATCCGGGCTTGTGCGGAGGCAGTCGGGCATCCGCTGTCCGCGACCTACCGCGACATGAAGAACGACCAGCGGTCGGGCGAGTGGCTGCCCCCGCATCTGGTCGATCAGGAGGCGGACGCGAAACTCGGAGACCCCAAGGAGGCAGCGCGATGAGGCATCGTGGACGCGGCCTCGCCGCGATCGAATATCCGACCGGCATGAACCAGGGCGGAGATCCCTCGCAGGCCTGGGTCAAGATCAAGCCCGACGGCCGCGTGGACGTGTTCGCGGGCACGGTCGACCTCGGCCAGGGCTCCAAGACGGTGCACACGCAGATCGTGGCCGACACGCTGGGCGTGCCGTACGAGTCGGTCAACATGGACGTGTCGAACACCGATTCGTCGCCGCTCTGCACCGGCACGTTCGCTTCGCGCGGCACGTTCATCGGCGGCCTCGCGGTGCTCAAGGCCGCCAAGAAGGCCAAGGAGAAGATGCTCGAGATCGCCGGCCAGGCGATGGAGATCGATCCCGCCGACCTGGACGTCCAGGACGGCATGGTCTACGTGAAGGGCTCGCCCGACCGCAAGATGTCGGTCGGCGAGGTTTCCGCGGCGGCCACCTGGGGCTTCGGCGAGCTCATCACCGGCACCGGCGTGCACCTCAAGGCGTATTCGATGCCGGATCCCGACACCGGCGAGTGCGATCCCGATCACGCCATCTCCTACGCCGCGTGCGTGGTGGACGTCGAGGTCGACGACGAGACCGGCACCGTGACGGTGCTGAGCATGGTGCAGGCCTACGACGTCGGGCACGCGATCAACCCCACGCTCGTCGAGGGCCAGATCGAGGGCGGGGCCATGATGGGTCTCGGGCTCGGGCTGCTCGAGCAGTCCTATCCGCACTACCCGAGCACGGAGGGTCGCGGCAACGAGTTCGGCGCGTACCTCATGCCGGGGCTGCCCGACTTCCCCGAGATCACCTCGGTGATCGTCGAGAACCCCTCGTCCGACGGCCCGTTCGGCGCCAAGGCGATCGGCGAGATGGCCAACAACGCGCAGGGCCCGGCGATCTGCTCGGCCATCTACGACGCCGTCGGCGTGTGGGTGCCGCAACAGCCGGCGACGCCGGAGCGGGTGCTGCGCGCCCTGCAGGCCCAGGCGGCCGGCACGGACGCCCCGCGCCAGGACGGCAAGACCGTGATCTTCGACGGGGACATCAGCGTCATGACCCACGCCGGCGAGTCGTCGCCCTTCCGCGACGTCATCGGCGTCTGATGAGCGGCATCGCCAGCCCCTTCCGCACCTGGAACGACGTCCCGGCGAGCGAGTTCCACCCGGGGGTGTATCTGCGCGCCATCGGTGGCGAGCAGGTCTGCATCTGCAAAGCCACGTACGAGCCCGGGAAGCAGGTGCCGCTGCACACGCACGAGCACACCGAGCAGGTCATGGTGATCCTCGAGGGCGAGGTCACGATGACCATCGCGGGCGAGACGAAGACGCTCAGGCAGGGCGACGTGGTCGTCGTCAACCGGGGCGTCGAGCACTCGCTGATCTCGGAGCCCGGCGTGACCTTCCTCGAGGCGCTCGCGCCCGTGCCACTCGATCACATCCCCGATCGCGAGCGCGATCTCGTGCTCGGGCCCGACGGAGGCGCGACGCACGTCGAGAAGTAGTCGCAGGCGTCGCGCGGATCCGGGCATCCGGGCGACGTGAACGGGTGGATCGCGATCGTCGTGGTCGCGCTTCTGCTCGCGGTCGCGCTGCAGGCGGCCACCGGCTTCGGCTTCGCTCTGCTCGCCGGGCCGTCGCTGTACGCCGTGATGACGCCCACGCACGCGGTGGCGCTGCTGCTGATCCTCGGGCTGTGCGTCAACGTGCTCGTGCTGGCCGGTGAGCGCCGGCGGCTCGCGGTCGACTGGCGCGGGCTCGTGCCCGCCATGCTGGCAGCGCTGCCGGGCCTGCCGATCGGCGCGCTGCTCGTGCGCGCCCTCCCCCCCGACGCGTTACGCATCGCCATCGGCGTCATCGTCTGCTCGCTGGTGGCAGACCGGCTGCTGCGGCGGGCGCCCGCGGGAAGGCCGCCACCTGGCCGGGCGACGGCGGCGGTCGCCGGATTCGCGGCGGGCGTCCTGACGACGTCGACGACCACCAACGGCCCGCCGCTCGCGCTCTGGCTGGGAGGCCGCGGACTCTCGCCGGCCGTCGTGCGCGACACCGTCTCGGCGGCGTTCCTGTTCCTCGACCTGGTCGGCGTCGGCGTCGTCCTCGCCGTCGTCGGCCCGCACCGAGCGCTCGCCGAGGCCGTCTGGCTCCCGGCGCTGATCCCCGTCGTGCTGGTGGGCCACCTCGCCGGCAGCTGGGTCTTCCGCCGCCTGCCGCCCCACCGCTACGACCAGCTGCTCCTGGTCGCAGTGGCCGCCGCGGGTGCGGTCAGCATCGCGACCGGCCTGCGCTGACGCTGCACAAACCGGGGTCTCACCCCAATTCGTGCACGGGCGGGCTCAGGCCAGCGTGACGTCTACCGCCGCCGCGCCGGGCTCGATCGCCTCGGTCTCGCGGCGGTGCAGCAGCGTAGTGCGCACGATCAGCTTGGCGCGGGCGAAGTTGTCCAGCACGAGCGGCACGGGGCTGGCCCGGCCGCCGTTGGCGTAGCGCGCCGCGTTGCGGCCGATCTGCCGGTACGAGTCCGGACGCAGCAGCGGCGCCATGCCGAACAGCTCGAGGTTGTCGAGTGGCTGCAGATCGGCCCGGTGAATCACAGCCGTGCCCTTCGACTGCAGGCCGATGGCGATGCCCGAGCCGGCCAGTTGCGCGCCGTCGTGAGCGATGAAGGCGACGTCGGAGGTGCGCCCCACGCGGATGACCCGGTAGCGCACTCCCTCCTCCTCGATGCCGGCGCAGATCTGGCGGAGCACCTCCTCGTGCGGGATCCCGCCGATCGTCTCGCGCAGCGCCCGGCCGAAGGCCGGGCCCACGGCGACGACGACCTCGTCCGGCGCCCCGCCGCGCACCGAGGCGCCCAGCACGCGCAGAAGGCCAGGCCCGCCGGTCTCGTCGACGATGCCGACGCCCGCGGGGTCGAGCTCGTGCGGGAGCGCCTGCAGCAGCGCCCAGCGCTCCCCCTCCAGGCGGTAGCCCGTGCCCGGGCCGCGGTAGTCGTTGGGATCGTTGACGGCCGAGTGCACGGCCCCGGCCGCGTCGATCACGGCGGAGGTCTGCAGGTAGTCGGCCGAGACCCGCTGGCGCTGCATGCCGACGACGCGCTCGGCCACCTCGGTGAAGCCGCGCCGGTCGAGCGCAAGGGCGACGTCGGCGGCCGTGATGCGCTCCGCCAGCACGCGATCGGCCGCCAGCACGTCCTCGGCGCGGTCGCGATCGGGCAGGTCGTGGCTCGAGTGAGCCGTGGTCGACGCCGCGACCTCCTCGTTGGTCACCGGCGGGAAGCCGAGCTCGTCGAAGACCGCCTGGATCGCGCGCGCGGCGCGCTCGCGGACGGCCAGCACGGCATCCTCGCCGGCCGGCTCGATGCCGGCGTCGACCTGCCAGTCGCGCTGCAGCGTCATCCACTCGTCGAGGTCGTCGGCGTCGTAGTTGCCGCCGCCGAAGGTGTTGTCGTGCCGCGGCATCACGCTGTAGCCGGACGTGACGAAGTCCGTGCCGGGAAGGAACTGGCCCATCAGCTTGGCGGCGCGCCGCGTGGGGGAGTGCGAGGCGATCGCGTCGTTGCCGGACGCGACCTCCAGATCGAGCCAGGCCGCGATCAGGTTCTCTGCCAGGATCGCCCGCGTGCCGCCGGGCAGGCTCATCGTCAGGGCAACGCACGAGATGGCCCCGTTCTGCACTCCCTGGGACCCGCACGCGCGCACGAGGCTGAGACAGCGCGCCTCGAGCGCGAGCATCGAGCAGCCTTCGCTGTGGCCCATCAGAGCCTCCGAGCCGGTGCCCGAGGTGAAGCGAACCTTGACGCCGCGGCTGGCGTAGGCCGAGGCCAGGAACGCCTTCGACCAGGGTGTGTCGTCACCGTCCTCGAAGGCCTTGTCGGTGCCGTACACCGAGAGCGTCTCGGCGTAGGTCACGAGGCCCTGGATCGCGAGGCGCAGGTTGAGCCGCTCCTCGACCGCGCACTGCGTCATCACGCCCGAGCGACCCGTCTGCGAGCCGACGAGCAGCGCGATCGCGTTGAGCGGGGCGTAGCGCGAGACGCCGACGGTCGTCTCGCATTCGGCGAAGCCGCGCAGGGCCGCCTCGGCCGCATCGGCGGCCAGCAGCGCCGGGTTCTCCTTGAGATTCGTCACGTGCGCCTGGTTGGCAGGCGCGCGCCGGGCGCGCAGCCGCTTGAGCGCGAACATCATCTCGACCGGGTCGAGCAAGCCGGCGACGCGCGCGAGCCTGGCCGGCGTGAGGCCGCGCGCGAGCCGCACGAGCTCGCTGCGCGGTACGTCGACGTCGACCAGCCGCCGGGCCAGCTCGGCGTCGGGGAGCGCCATCGCCTCGGGCGCGACCTCGAGGTCGATGCCGTGCGCGGCGATGAAGCGATCGAGGGCGTCGAAGTGCTCGCGCGGCTTGCCGTCGAGCTCGGCGACCACGCCGTCGGCGATCACGAGCGACGGCACCGGGTCGCCCGGGCCGTTCATCGCCACGAGGCCGAGCGATGGCTCCGGGCGGATCAGCGTCTCGCGCCGGAGCGGCGCCGCGGCGCGCACGCGGAAGCGCTCGCTGCGGTGCTCGTCGCTCACCCGGGAGCCCTCAGCAGGCCGCGCTCGGCCATCACGGTCGCTGCCTCGCGGACGAAGGCAGCGCAGCGCGGTGCGGCGACGTCGCCGAGGTGCTGCGCCAGCACGTCCAGCTCGGCGGCCGTGGCGCGGCGTGGCCTCAGCGCGGTATAGACGGCGAGCACCTCGTCGTCGGGGAGCGCGGCGAGCTCGGCCGCGCGCTCGAGGTTCTCGGCCAGCTGCTCCCGGCCGGCGGCGCGCGCGATCGCCGCCTGCCGGAGCAGCGTCTCGGGCGTTGCGCGCAGCTCGTCGGGCGACACGCGGCCGGAGCGCAGGCCGTCGAGGGTGACCTCCGCAAGCGGCGTGCCAGCAGGCGTCGTGACGAGCTCGGGGCGCCGCTCGCCGAGCGGATAGTCGAGCAGCGGATCCACCTGGCTCATGCCGTGACCGTAGCGAAGCGCACGAGCGGGGAGCAACAGCGCGGAGGCACGCGGGCGGCTGCTATACACGCTGCCAATGACAAACATGGACTTCGAGGGGCGCATCGCCCTCATCACGGGCGGGGCAAGCGGCATCGGTGCGGCGAGCGCACGCCGCATCCAGGCGGGCGGGGGTCGCGTCGCGATCCTCGATCTCGACCCCGCGCGCGTGCAGCACACCGCGACGGAGCTGGGCGGTGCGCTCGGCATCGCCGGCGACGTCACGAGCTCGACCGAGCTCGACGCGGCCGTGGCGCGTGTCGAGAGCGAGCTGGGCGGCCTCGACGTGCTCGTCTGCTCGGCTGGTATCTCGGGAGCCTCGCTGCGCACCGTCGACGTGTCAGATGCGGAGTGGGAGCGGGTGCTGGCGGTCAACACCAACGGCGTCTTCTATGCCAACCGCGCGGCTCTGCCCGGGATGGTCTCGCGCGGCTATGGCCGCATCGTCAACCTGGCCTCGGTCGCTGGCAAGGAGGGCAACCCCATGGCGGCCGCCTATTCGGCCGCCAAGGCCGCGGTCATCGGCCTCACGAAGGCGATCGGCAAGGACGTCGCGACGACGGGCGTGCTCGTCAACTGCGTCACGCCCTCGCCGGTGGAGACGCCGATGCTCGGCGACATCAGCCAGGAGCACATCGACTACATGCTCGCGCGCGTGCCGATGGGCCGACTGGCCCGAGCGGACGAGGTCGCCGAGCTGATCGCGTATCTGGCCAGCGACCGCATGACCTTCTCCACGGGCGCCGCGTTCGACCACTCGGGCGGCAGGCTCACGTACTGATGGGCGCGTTCGTCCCACGCGGCTGGCGGCTCGTGCGACTCGGCGGAGCTGCGGGCACCCGTCTCGGTGCGGTCGGCCCTGCTGCGCCGGCCATCGTGCGCGAGCTGCGAGAGCTCGACCCGCTCGCCGCTCTCCGACGAGGCCTCGCGCGCTGTGCTGCAAAGGCCGTGGCCGAGTACGTGGCCGACGATCCCGCCACGCTTGCCCCGCTGCCGCTGCTCCTGCCGCTACTCCCCGGCGAGATCTGGGCCGCGGGCGTGACGTACGAGCGCAGCCGCCACGCGCGCATCGAGGAGAGCGAATCGTCCGCCGACGTCTACGCGCGCGTCTACGACGCCGAGCGCCCGGAGCTGTTCCTGAAGGACGCCGCCTGCCGCCGCACGGTCGGCCCGGGCGAGCCCGTCGCCGTGCGCAGCGAGTCGCGCTGGACGGTGCCCGAGCCCGAGCTGGGCCTCGTGCTCGACAGCGACGGCTCCATCCTGGCCGTGACCGCCGGGAACGACCTCACGGCGCGCGACATCGAGGCCGAGAACCCGCTCTACCTGCCGCAGGCGAAGCTCTTCACGGCCTGCTGCTCCCTCGGCCCCGCGGTGCTGGTGCCCGACGATCCCAGCGCGCCCTACGCGATCTCCGTGCGCATCTGGAACGCCGAGGGCGCCCTCGTCAACGAGGACGCGACGAGCACGGCGTCGATGCACCGCAGCGTCGAGGAACTGGCCTCCTGGTGCGTGCGCGAGAACCCCGTGCCGGCCGGCTCCGTGCTGCTCACCGGCACCGGCGTGGTGCCGCCCGACGACGTCGCCCTCGCGCCCGGCTACCGCGTCGAGGTCGAGGTCGAGGGCATCGGCGTGCTCGCGAACCCCGTGCGCGCGGCGTAGAGCCGAGAGCCGAAGCGGGACACTCGGGGTCAGACCCCGAGTGTCCCGCGGGACATCAAGGGTCAGACCCCCAGTGTCCCGCTTCGCGGCGTCAGCCGGACGCTCAGCCCGGCGGGACATCAAGGGTCAGACCCCGAGTGTCCCGCTTCGGGGGCGTCAGCCGGACGCTCAGCCCGACGGCAGCACGGCGACGGCTTCGATCTCGACCTTCATGCCCGGCACCGGGAGCTCCTTGACACCGACGAGCGTGCTGGCAGGGCGTGCGTCTCCGAAGAAGGCCTGGCGCAGCGGGTTGATCAGCGGTCGGTCGTCGACGTCCGTGAGGTAGACGTTGACCTTGACGACGTCCTGCGGCGTGCAGCCCGCGGCCGCGAGGATGGCGCCGAGATTCTTCAGCACCTGTGCGCACTGGGCAACCGTGTCGTCGCCGCCGACCAGGTCGCCGTTCTCATCGGTGGCGGGACAGCCGGAGACGAACAGCAGGCCGTTCGCCTCCACGGCGTCGCAGTAGTGGCTGATCGGCTCGGCCACGCCGGGCGCTCGGATCTCGCGACGCATGCAACGGCTCCTTCGCGTGCTTCAGGGGGTGACGATGACGCGGCCGGGCTCTCCGGCCAGTGCGGCCTGGATCGCCTCCTCGGCACGCTCGAGGGGGAACGACGGCCCGACCAGCGGCGTCAGCAGGACGCGGCCCGCGGCGACGTCGGCGAGCAGGGACGGCAGCGCCTCGGAGGGATCGCCGGATCCGTAGACGGTTCCGGTCAGCAGCTTTTCGCGATTCGTGAACTCCGCCGGATCGAGGTCGAGGCGCGCGCCCGTGGGCGGCATGCCCACGAGCGTTGCGCGGCCGCCGGGCCGCACGCTCGCCAGCGCCAGCGCCGCCGTGGCGGGAGACCCGACGGCCTCCAGAGCGCAATCGGCGCCGTCGGGGGCAAGGGCGGCCAGCAGCTCCGTCAGGTCTCCCGGATCGCAGTCGTGGGTCGCGCCGACCGCGCGTGCGAGCGAGCGGCGCGCGGGCAGCGGATCGACGGCGACGATCGCCGACGCCCCGCGCAGCCGCGCGCCCTGGACACAGAACTGCCCGACCCCTCCGGCTCCGATCACGATCACAACGTCGCTCGGGGTGACCTCGCGCGCGGCACCGATCCCCGTCAGCGCGGCGCAACCGAGCAGCGCCGCCTCGGCCGCGGGCAACTCGTGCGTGAGCTTGAGCACGCCACTCGCCGGCATCACGACGCGCTCGGCGAGGGCGCCCACCGCGGTCATGCGGTAGACCGTCTCGCCCTCGAACGAGAGCCGCGTCGTACCGTCGGGCAGCGTGCCTGCGCCGATCCCCGCGCGCAGTGGCAGGCAGGCCGAGGTGCGCCCAGCGAGGCACGGGCCGCACTCGCCGCAGGCGGGCGCCCAGGAGAGGACGACGGGATCGCCGACCGCGAGCCCGCAGACGTCCGAGCCGACCGCCTCGACCACGCCGGCTCCCTCGTGACCGAGCACCATCGGCCGCGGCCGCACCCACTCGCCCCTGACGACGTGCAGGTCGGAGCCGCAGATGCCGACGGCGTCGATGCGCACGAGCGCGTCGCCCGGCCCGGGCCCCTCGAGGTCGATCTCCCGCACGACGAGCGGGGCGCCCGGCGCCTGGAAGAGCGCCGCGCGCACCCGCGTCGTCATCGAAGGTCTCACAGGATGAGCGCGGTGTTCGGAGGTCTCGAATCGCCTGCGGTCTGAAGGTCAGAGCTTCGCCGCGATCTCCGCGGAGGGCGCGATCTCGCAGATCCACGTGAGGGCGTAGCCGATGGCGGCGTTGTGCCACTCGTCGCTGATCGAGGAGGTGCCATCGTTGGCCACGATCACGCGGTAGCCCATGTCCGTGGCCTGCCGCGCCGTGCTCTCGACCGAGAAGTTCGTCCACGCTCCGGTGAGGATGAGCGTGTCGATCGCCATCGCGCGGAGGACGATGTCCGTCTCGGTACCGGCGAACGCGCTCGCGCGCTCCTTCTCGATCACGAGGTCGCCGTCCTTGGGCTCGAGCCCGGGCATGACCTCCATGCCACGCGTGCCGGCGTCGAAGCCCTCGCCCTCGTAGAGGCCGCGGAACATCGGGCTCATGCCGCCCTCGGGCCGCGCGCCCTTGGCCTTGCGGTGGTGGATGTGCAGCACGGGCGTGCCGCCCTTGCGCGCGGCGGAGAGCAGGGTCTTGATGTTCTCGACCACGTTCTGCTTGGCGGCGTGCTCGGGCGCGCCGGAATCCTTCGAGGCGCCGTCGTCGGCGACGACGTCGCGGTGCATGTCGAGCACCATCAAGACGGTGCGCTTGGGATCGATTGCTCCGAGCTCTGGCATCTGTCACTCCTCAATTCATGCTGGGCGTGCGATGCCCGGCGACGGTCGTTCGCAGCGTGTGCACCGTGGAGGAGGTGCAGATGAAGAGCGTCTGCCAGTCCTCGCCGCCCCAGGCCTGGTTGCCGACGTTCTCAGCCGTGAGGATCCGGCCGAGCAACTGGCCGTCGCCGGTGACGACATGCAGGCCGCCGGGCCCGGAGACCCAGAGGTTGCCGGCTTCGTCGAGCTTCTGCCCGTCCGGGATGCCGGTCTCGAGGCTGAAGCCCTCCATCTGGTAGATCACGTCGCCGCCGGTCAGCGAGCCGTCGGACGAGACCGAGAAGCGGCGGATGTGCCCGCCGTCGGTGTCGTTGATCCAGAGCGTCTTCTCGTCGGACGAGAAGCACAGCCCGTTGGGCTTCTGGAAGTCGTCGGCCAGCAACTGCAGCTCGCCGTCGGGCGTCAGGCGGTAGACGCCGCAGAAGTCGAGCTCCTGCTCGCGCTCGACCCCGAAGCCGGGCCAGCGGCCGTAGGGCGGATCGGTGAACACGATCGCGCCGTCGGAGCTGACGACCACGTCGTTCGGGCTGTTCAGCTCCTTGCCCTGCCAGTGCGAGGCCAGCACCGTGCGCGAGCCGTCGGGCTCCACGCGGATCAGGCTGCTCGTCGTGTGCTCGCAGATCAGCAGCCGGCCCTCGAGATCCCAGCTCAGGCCGTTGCCCTTGTTCGACGGGTGGGCGACGACATCGACGCCGCCCGACGCAGACCAGCGGCGGCGCGTGTCGCCGGGCATGTCCGAGAAGAGCAGCGAACCGCCGTCGCGGTTCGTCCAGAGGGGGCCCTCGGTGAAGGTGAACCCCGAGCCGATGCACTCGAGTTCTGCGTCCGCCCCGACCAGGTCGAGGAATCCCGGCGCGTTGACTTCGACGACGCTCATGTGCGCGTTTCCCTCCTGGGGGATTGCTAGGCGGTCTTGCCGGCGACGCCCCACCGGCTCGGCTTGATCTCTTCCAGGATCACGGTGACATGCTCGCGCATACCCTCGCCGAACGTGTCGACCAGCACCTGGGTCATGCCCTCGATCAGCTTCGGCTCGGTCTCGGCGTTGAGACGGCCCTCGTAGACCTTCACGTTGATGATGGGCATCGCGCTCCTCCAGTCGCTATGGCGTTGGTGGGCCGGAATCTACTGCGCGGCTTCGGCCAGTGCGCGGAAGTCCTCACGGATCGGCGCGAAGACGTCGAGGACCACGGCACCCTCGGGACCCGCGTAGGCGCCGTGCCGGACGCCCGAGGGGATGTGCATCGCATCCATGGCATGGCAGGGACGCTTGTCACCCTCGATCAGCATCACGATCTCGCCGCTGATGACGATGCCCATCTGCTCGTGCGGATGCGAGTGCTCGGGGACGACGGCGCCCGGCTCGAGCTCGACCAGGTTGAGCATGGTGGCGTCGCCGAAAAGCGCGCGCGCCTGCACTCCTGCTGCGAGTGCGAAGGGGCTGACGGAGTCCAAACCCAAGATGCGCGCTGCGGGCACGGCGGGAGTATGTCGCCTCGGCCCATACGGCGTCCAGCGTGCTGTTCCGCGCAGCGGAACGCGTTTGCGTGCCGGGGGAGGCTTGCTGTAGCGTCTGCGCCCCAATGCCCGTCGCACTCGCCTATCGACGCCATCTCGGTTGGGGCGTGACGCTTGCGGCGCTGGCACTCGGGCTGCTCTACGTCTTCGTATTCGCCGAGCGCCCTGCGCACAGCGATCCCACCACGTTCTTCTCGACGCTGCTCGACGCCATCACCGCCAGCGCCCTCTATTTCGTTGTCGCGAGCGGCTTCACGCTCGTGTTCGGGCTGATGCGCGTCGTCAACATGGCGCACGGCTCGCTCTACCTGGTGGCCGCGTACGTCGCCATCAACGTGCAGCGGCGGATCATCACGGGCAGCCCCGACATCGCGGTCTCCTCGACGCAGGTGAGCATCCTGAACTGGTTCGCCGTGCTGCTGATCGCGGCGCTCGTCGCGGGCGCACTCGGGCTGCTGATGCAGCAGCTGTTCCTGCGCTGGAATCAGGGCCAGGACCTGCGCCAGGCGCTGATCACGATCGCGATCTCGGTAATCGTGGCCGACCAGGTCGTGGTGCACACGGGCGGCGGCGTGGCCGAGGACATGTCGTTCCCGGGCAAGATCAACCAGTTCGTCGATCTGCATGTCAAAGGCTTCTCCTACTCCGGTGCGCGCCTCTTCATCCTCGGCCTCGCGCTCGTGATCGGCCTCTCGCTCTGGTTCTGGCTCAAGCGCACGCGAACGGGCATGGTGATCCGCGCGGGCGTTGACGATCGCGCGATGGTCGCGGCGCTCGGCGTCAACATCCAGCGCACCTTCATGATCGCGTTCTTCGTCGGCTCGGCGCTCGCGGGCATGGGGGCCGTGATCGGCACATCCCAGACGGCCGTCGCCAACGGCACCGACGGCATCTGGCTGCTCAACTCGCTCGTCGTCGTCATCATCGGCGGCATGGGCTCGCTCGCCGGAGCCGCGGTCGGATCGCTGCTCTACGGCATCATCGGCACGTTCTCGGCGGCCTACCTGCCGGCAAGCAACACGCAGTACGCCGTGATCTTCACATTCGTGCTGCTCGCGATCGTGCTCGCCGTGCGCCCGTACGGCATCTTCGGGCGGCCTGCGTGACGTCGAAGCAGGCGATCGAGCGCTCGATCGCGGGCGTTGCGCTCCTGATCGCCGTGCTCGCCCCGGTCCTGTTCTCCGCGTACACCGTCGACCAGCTGCTGACGCAGGTCCTGATCTTCGGCCTGGTGGCGATGAGCCTCGTCTTCCTGGCCTCGTATGGAGGCATGGTGTCGTTGGCGCAGACGGCGATCTTCGGCATCGCCGGCTTCGCCTTCGGCAACCTCACGACGACTGCCACGAAGGGCCTCAACCTGGGCTACGACCCCTGGGTCGGCATGCTGCCGGCGCTCGCCATCGGCGTCGGCGTCGGCCTGATCTACGGCGGGCTCGCGGCGCGCTCGACCGGCATCTACTTCCTCATGATCACGCTCACCTACGGCGTGATCGCGAACCTCACGTTCTCGCAGATCGAGAACATCTCGGGCTTCGGCGGCGTGAGCGGCATCGTGCCGCCCTCGATCATCAGCGACAAGCACCCGCACCGGCTCTACTACGTCACTCTGGTCGCGGCGCTGCTGCTGTACTGGCTCGTCCGCTACCTGATACGCACGCCCTTCGGCATCGCGCTGCAGGGCATTCGCGACGAGCCGGTGCGCATGAGCTCGCTCGGCTACAGCGTCGCGCTGCACCGTGCGCTCGCGTTCACGGTCGGCGCGTTCATCGCGTCCATCGCGGGCCTCTTGTTCGTGTGGTGGAACGGGCACGTCGACCCGCAGACGATCGGCCTGACCGCGACGATCAACGTGCTGATCATCGCCGTGATCGGCGGTCTCCGGCGCATCGAGGGCGCGTTCGTCGGAGCGCTGGCTTACGTCTTCATCAACGACCGCCTCGCGGCCACCGACTTCTCGGTCGCCGGCCACGAGCTCGGCACGTTCAACTCGCTGATCGGCCTCATCTTCCTCGCCATCGTGCTCGTCTCCCCCGACGGCCTGCTCGGCCTCTGGGAGAAGGGCCTCGCATGGGTGACGCGCCGTCGCCCGGCCCCCGTGCCGGCCGCCGGCGACTAACTCGCCTTCCCCCTCGACGTCCAATCTGCCAGGCATCGTGCCCACCGATACAAAGGAGAACCCGAGTTGAATCTCTTGCGCTTGCGGAAGCTCAAGTTCGCGCTTCCGCTCGCGGCGCTCGTGATGGCCTTCACGGCCACCGCGACGACCGCGAAGCCCACGGCGTCGGCAGCGGGTACGCCGATCAAGATCGCCATCCTGTCGGACTGCAAGGGCGCGTTCGCCGCGTTCTACGGCGCCGACGTCGGTGGCGCGATCATGGCGTTCGTCGAGTTGGCCGGCGCCAAGGTCGTGAACAAGAATGACCCGCTCAAGGGCATGACGGGCGCCTCCATCGGCGGCCATCCCATCAAGCTCGTCGGCATCGGCTGCTCGAACGACTCGGCCGACCTGGCGCTCAGCGAGACGAAGCGCCTGATGGAGAGAAACAAGGCCGACATCCTGATCGGCCCGCTGTCGGGTGACGAGGGCGTGACGGTCGCCAAGTACGCCAAGGCGCATCCCACGAAGACGTTCGTCAACGGCACCTCGGGCGCACTCGACACGACGATGATCGTGCGCGCACCGAACTTCTTCCGCTGGAACGCCGACGGCGCGCAGTGGAATGCCGGCACGGGCTGGGTCGCCTACAACGTGCTCGGCTGGCGCAAGGTCAACGTCATCGAGGACAACTACTCGTTCGGCTGGACGTCGGCCGCCGGGTTCATCGCCGAGTTCTGCGCTCTGGGTGGCCAGGTCACCAAGCGCGTGCTCCCGCCGCTGAACACGACCGACTACTCCTCCTACGTGGCGCAGCTCGATCCGCCCAACCAGACCGACGGCTACTTCTGGACGGTCGGCGGCACGGGCACGCTCGGAGCGCTCAAGGCGTTCGAGCAGAAGTTCGGGAACATCAACGCCAAGCAGCACATGGGCAACCTGTTCTGGGACACGGCGGGCACGTTCACGGACCTCGGGCTCCGCATCGCCGGCGCGTACGCCGGCACCGGCGGCACCGTCGCGGACGTCCCGTCGTCCGCGTTCACGACGTTCAAGGCGCTCACGGCCAAGACGTGGAACAAGCTTCCGCCTCTTCCCGGCGCGGCGACCGCGACCGGCCCGGGCAACGTGTTCTTCGTGAACTATTACAACAACGCTCGCGGTCTGATCTACGGCCTGCAGAAGGTCAAGGGCGACATCTCGGGCGGCCAGAAGGCCCTCCAGAAGGCCATGG
The DNA here is from genome assembly GCA_035696365.1 of Gaiellales bacterium. GTDB lineage: Bacteria > Actinomycetota > Thermoleophilia > Gaiellales > JALYLC01 > JALYLC01. The sequence continues at coordinate 54,998 of DASRQS010000131.1, forward strand.
CCAAGATCAGCGTCGTCGACCCGAACGGGTTCCGGCTGAAGCTCGACAACAACCGCCAGGCGATCGGCGACACGTTCGTGCAGCAGCTCTTCGACAACAACGGCACGCTCGGCGTGAAGACCGTCTACAAGGTCGTCAACGTGCCGCAGACGTTCGGCGGCGCGTTCTCGCCGACGAGCCCCCCGCCCAGCGGGACGAGCCCCGCGTGCAAGCAGGGGCCCGTGCCGTGGAAGGTCACGAAGATCTAGTGAACGCGTGAAGGTCACCCGTTGACCGAAGCGACGGTCCCCGTCGCTGCCGAAAGCGCCGGCACGATCCTCCGCTTGCGGGGGGTCGGCCGGCGTTTCGGTGGGGTGCAGGCCGTGCGCGACGTCGATCTCGACGTCGCGCACGGTGAGCGCCGCGCCATCCTGGGCCCGAACGGCGCGGGCAAGACGACCCTGTTCAACCTGATCGCCGGAGATTTCCAGCCCACCAGCGGCACCATCGACCTGATGGGCACCGACGTCACCAACCTCCCCGCGCGGGCGCGCCCGAAGCTCGGCGTCTCCCGCACCTACCAGAAGTCCCGGCTCTTCCCGGGCCTCTCGGTGGAGGACAACCTCTACCTCGCAATCGTGGGCCACGACGGTGGCCGCCTGCGCATGGCGCGCTCCCCGCACGAGCGCGAGCAGCGCGAGCGCGCTCGCGCCGCGGCGGAGCGCGTCTGGCTCGGCGACTCTCTCGACACGCTCGTCGGCTCGCTCTCGCACGGGCAGCAGCGGCAGCTCGAGGTCGGCATGGCGAGCGCCACCGACCCCAAGCTGATGATGCTCGACGAGCCGGCCTCCGGGCTCTCGCGCGGCGAGCGTGAGCGCCTCACCGAGTTGCTGCTCTCGCTGCCCCCCGATGTGACGCTGATCCTGATCGAGCACGACATGGACATCGCGCTACGCGTCGCCGCCTACGTGACGATGATGCACGACGGCCAGAAGGTCGTCGAGGGCACGCCGGACGAGATCCGGCGCAACCAGATGGTCCATGACATCTATCTCGGCAGCCGGTTCACGCATGAGTGACACCCCGCTGCTGGAGCTCGAGGAGGTGCACGCCTTCTACGGCTCGGCGCACATCCTCGAGGGGGTGTCGTTCTCGATGGGCGTCGAGGCGATCGCCCTGATCGGCCGCAACGGCATGGGCAAGTCGACGCTCTGCAATACGATCATGGGCCTCTGCCGCGAGACGCGCGGCTCGATCCGCGTGGCCGGCAAGGAGCTGCGCGGCCGGCTGCCCTTCGTGGTTGCCGCGGCCGGCGTCGGCTACGTGCCGCAGGGACGGCGGTTGTTCCAGTCGCTCTCGGTCGACGAGCACCTGCGCATGATCCGCCCGACGCAGAAGGGGCGCTGGACGCCCGCAGCGATCTACGAGCTGTTCCCCCGCCTGGCCGAGCGCAAGCGCATCAGTGCGACGCAGCTCTCGGGCGGCGAGCAGCAGATGCTCGCGATCGGACGGGCGCTGCTTCTGAATCCGCACTTGCTCGTGATGGACGAGCCCTCGGAGGGCCTCGCCCCGACGATCATCGAGAACGTGATCGAGACCTGCCACGCGCTCGTCGGGGAGGGCATGGGCATCCTGCTGGTCGAGCAGAACCTCGGCGTCGCGACCTCGGTCGCGGAGCGCCAGCTCGTGATGGTCAGCGGCCAGATCGCCGCCGAGACGACGGCCGACAAGCTGCGCGACGACCCCGACGCCCAGCGCCGTTACCTCGGCGTCGAGTCGGCAGCGGCGTCCTGACCGACGACGAGAGCGCGGCGCAGACACCGGGATCAGACCCCGTGTCGTGCAGCCGACCAAGCCATCGTCTGCCGTCGTCCTGCCAGAATCACGGCATGCTGATCGACGATCCCGGACTGCTGCGCGATCGCGGCTACATCGACGGCGCCTGGGCAGCGGCCGACTCCGGCGCCACATTTGCCGTGCACGATCCCGCGAGCGGCGAGGTGCTGGCCGGGGTTCCGCGCATGGGCGCCGGCGAGACACGGCGCGCGATCGAGGCCGCAGACCGAGCGCTGCCGGCCTGGCGGGCCCGCCCCGCACGCGAGCGCGCGACGATCCTGCGCGGCTTTTCCGACCTCATGCTCCGCCACCGTCGTGACCTCGCGATGATCATGACGCGCGAGCAGGGCAAGCCCCTGGCCGAGGCGGATGCCGAGATCGGCTACGCCGCCTCCTTCCTCGAGTGGTTCGGCGAGGAGGCCAAGCGCGTCTACGGCGACACCATCCCCGCGCAGCAGACCGGTACCCGGATCGTCGTGCTCAAACAGGCGATCGGCGTCTGCGGCGGCATCACGCCCTGGAACTTCCCCTCGGCCATGATCACCCGCAAGGCCGCGCCGGCGCTGGCCGCGGGGAACACGATCGTCTGCAAGCCGGCCGAGCAGACGCCGCTCTCGGCGCTGGCACTGGCCGAGCTCGCCGACCGCGCGGGCGTCCCGGCCGGCGTCTTCCAGGTCGTCACCGGGGACGCAGAGGACGCGCCCGCCATCGGCGGGGAGCTGACCGGCAATCCGACGGTGCGCAAGATCGGCTTCACCGGCTCCACGGCGGTCGGCAAGCTGCTGATGGCGCAGTGCGCGGGGCAGGTCAAGAAGCTCTCGCTCGAGCTCGGCGGCAACGCGCCCTTCCTGATCTTCGACGACGCCGATCTCGACGCGGCCGTGGCCGGGGCGATCCTCTGCAAGTTCCGCAACTCCGGCCAGGTCTGCATCGCCGCCAATCGCCTGCTCGTGCAGGACGGCATCCACGACGCCTTCGTGGAGCGCTACGCCGAGGCGATCACCGGCCTGCGCGTGGGCTCGGGCACCGAGCCGGGCGTCAACGTCGGCCCGCTGATCGACCGGCAGGGCCTCGAGAAGGTCGTGGCGCACGTCGAGGATGCGCGGGCCAAGGGTGCGGAGGTCGTGCTGGGCGGCGGTCCGCACGACCTCGGCGGCCTGTTCTACGAGCCGACGCTGCTGACGGGCGTGAGCGACTCGATGGCGATGTCGCAGGACGAGACGTTCGGGCCGGTCGCCGGCATCCGCCGCTTCGGCGACGAGGCGGAGGGCATCCGGCTCGCGAACGACACGCCCTACGGCCTGGCAGCGTACTTCTACAGCCGCGATGTCGGCCGCGTGTGGCGCGTCGGCGAGGGCCTCGAGTACGGGATCGTCGGCGTCAACACGGGCTTCGTGTCGACCGAGGTCGCGCCCTTCGGCGGCATCAAGGAGTCGGGCATCGGCCGCGAGGGCTCGAAGTACGGCATCGAGGATTGGCTCGAGATCAAGTACCTGGCCATGGGAGGTATCGACGGATGAGGCTTGCCGACCGCGTCGCCATCGTCACCGGAGGAGCGCAGGGGATCGGCCGCGCCATCGCGCAGCGGCTGCACCAGGAGGGCGCGACGGTCGTGATCGCCGACCTCCAGGGGCACGAGGCCGCGGCCGAGGAGCTCGACGGCCTCGGTGTGCGCGTCGACGTCTCGAGCGAGGCCGACACCAAGGCGCTGGCCGTGGCGGTGCTGGAGCGCTACGGGCGCATCGACGCACTCGTCAACAACGCCGGCATCTACAGCTCGCTCGTGCCTACGCCGTTCGAGGAGATCGAAGTCGACGAGTGGCGCAGGGTCTACGACGTGAACGTCCTCGGCATGTTCCTGTGCACGCGCGCGGTCACGCCCGCGATGCGCGAGGCCGGCTACGGGCGCATCGTCAACATCGCCTCGGGCACGCCCTACAAGGGCGTGCCGTTCCTCCTGCACTACGTCACGAGCAAGGGCGCCGTCATCACGATGACCCGCGCGGTCGCCAAGGAGGTCGCGGGCGACGGCATTCTCGTCAACACCGTCTCGCCCGGCTTCACGATGTCCGACGGCGTGCTCGCCAATCCCGTCCAGGTCGAGAAGCTGCAGGAGATTTCGCTCAAGGCACGGCTTGTCCAGCGCGACCAGTTCCCGAGCGATATCGTCGGCGCGGTCGCATTCTTCTGCTCGCCCGATGCCGATTTCATCACCGGCCAATCGCTTGTCGTCGACGGAGGGGCGTACTTCAACTGATGCCTACCTATCTGCAGGTCGTCGAGCTCCAGGGCGTGGCCGAGCTGCCCGCAGCGACGCGCGCGCTCTATGACGTCCACGCCAACACGGCCAGCTTCTCCACCGGGTCGGAGCTGGTCGCCGACGAGAGCCACCTCAGCTTCGAGCTGACCACCGAAGGCCATCACCTCAGCTTCGAGCTGGTCGACGAGACCGCTCCGGGTGCGCTGATGGCGCGCGAGCTCGCGCTGCCGGCCGGCGAGTACCTTCTGCGCTGCGACCGCGTCGACTTCCCGCCCGGCGGCGAGGCGTTCCTGCACACGCACCAGGGACCTGGCATCCGCGTGCTCCTGTTCGGCTCGATCCGCATCGAGACGCAGGGTGCGATCCATGAGTACGCGCCCGGAGAGCCGTGGTTCGAGACGGGCCCCGATCCCGTGCGCGCCTGGACGCAAGCGGACGAGCCGACCGCGTTCGTGCGCTGCATGGTGCTGCCCCGGGCGATTCAGGGCTCCCCGTCCATCCGCTACGTACGCGACGAGGACCGCGATCGTCCCAAGGCGCAGCGCTACACGGTCTTCCTGGACGAGCCGGTCGTGCTGTGAGGAGCGGCGGGCAGCTGCTCGCCGACCAGCTCGAGCTGCACGAGGTGGAGCTGGCGTTCTGCGTGCCGGGCGAGAGCTACCTGGCGCTGCTCGACGGGCTCTACACGCATCGCGAGCGCCTGCGCGTGATCACGTGCCGGCACGAGGCGGCGGCCGCAAACGCCGCGGACGCCTACGGCAAGCTGACGGGCCGGCCTGGCATCTGCATGGTCACGCGCGGCCCGGGCGCCACACACGCCTCGACGGGCGTCCACACCGCGATGCAGGACTCCACTCCGCTGATCCTGCTGGTCGGCCAGGTGCCGCGCGCGCATCGCGGACGCGAGGCCTTCCAGGAAATCGACTACGAGCAGATGTTCGGCCGGCTGGCCAAGTGGGTGTTCGAGGTCGACCGCGTCGAGCGCATCCCCGAGCTCGTGGCGCGCGCCTTCGAGACGGCGGTCTCGGGACGCCCCGGCCCGGTCGTGCTCGCACTGCCCGAGGACGTCCTGGTGGAGATGACCGACGCGGCCGATGCCGCGCCGGTGCCGCGCGCGGCCTCCGGGCCGGCACCGGGAGCGCTCGGGCGCATGCGCGAGCTGCTGTCCTCGGCCGAGCGGCCGCTCGCGATCGTCGGCGGTGGCGGCTGGACGCCGCAGGGCGCCGCGGATGTGGGGGAGTTCCTGAATGCCAGTGGCATCCCGGCGGCGGCCTCGTTCCGCTGTCAGGACGTCGTCGACAACCAGCTCCCCATGTACTGCGGCGATCTCGGGCTCGGCGTCAATCCGGCGCTCGCGCGGCGCGTGCGCGAGGCCGACGTCGTGCTGGCGATCGGCACGCGCCTGTCAGAGACCGAGACCGGCGGCTACACCTACCTCACGCCACCCGTGCCGAGCCAGGCGCTCGTGCACGTGCACCAGGACGCCACCGAGCTCGGGCGCGTCTACCGGCCGGAGCTCGGCATCGTCTCCGGGCTGCCCGAGTTCGCGGCGGCCGCGCGGACGCTCGAGCCTCTCGACGCCGGCCGCTACACGACCTGGTGCAGCGGCGCGCGAGCCGACTACGAGGGCACCCTGAGCTTCGATCCCGCGCCGGGCAGCGGCGTCGACCTGGCCGCGGTGCTGACGCACCTGCGCGGCCGGCTGCCCGACGCGATCGTCACCAACGGCGCCGGCAACTACACCGTCTGGGTGCACCGCTTCTGGCAGTTCTCGAGCTACCGCTCGCAGCTCGCGCCGCACTCGGGCGCGATGGGCTACGGCGTCCCGGCGGCCGTGGCCGGCAAGCTCGTCCACCCCGAGCGCCCGGTGGTGGCGTTCGCGGGCGACGGCTGTTTCCTGATGTGCGGGCAGGAGCTCGCCACGATGGTCGCCAACGACCTCGATGTGCTCGTGATCGTCGTCAACAACGGGATGCTGGGGACGATCCGAATGCACCAGGAGCGCCACTATCCGGGCCGCGTGATGGCTACGGATCTGGTCAACCCCGACTTCGCCGCCTTCGCCCAGAGCTTCGGCGCCTATGGCGAGCGCGTCGAGAAGACCGGGGCATTCGAGGGAGCCTTGGAGCGCGCGCTGGCTGCGCGCGGGCCTTCGCTGCTGGAGCTCGTGTGCGATCCCGAGGCGCTGACGCCGCGCCAGTCGCTCTCGGAAGTGCGCGCCCAGGGCGAGCGCCGAGCAGTGGGCTGATGGCAGCGCTGCATACGTGGAGCGCGCGGCGCATCGCCGCCGCCGTCCGCGCACGCGAGCTCTCGGCCGAGGAGGTCACGCGCCATCACCTCGATCGCATCGCCGAGCACGAGCACCTGCACGCGGTCATCACCGTGAGTGGGGCGGATGCACTCGCACGCGCCCGCGAGCCGCCGCTCGGCCCGCTGGCCGGCGTGCCGTTCCTCGTCAAGGACATCTTCGACACCGCCGGCGTGCGCACGACGTACGGCTCCGGGATCTTCCGCGAGCACGTTCCCGTGCGCTCGGCCACGAGCGTGTGCCGGCTGCTCGATGCGGGCGCGATCATGCTCGGCAAGGCGAACCTGCACGAATTCGCGTGGGGCGTGACGTCTCGCAACCGCGCCTACGGCGCGGTCGTCAACAGCGCCCGGCCCGATCGCATCCCCGGAGGATCCTCGGGCGGCAACGCCAGCGCGCTGGCGGCCGGGCTGTGCGCGCTCGGGCTCGCCACAGACACCGGCGCGTCCATCCGCCTGCCGGCAGCTGCCTGCGGCGTGGCCGGCTTCAAGCCCGCCTTCGGCAGCGTCCCGGCCGACGGGCTGTGGCCGCTCGCGCCGTCGTTCGACCACGTCGGCCCTCTGGCGCGCTCGCTCGACGACTGCGCGCTGGCGTTCGACGTCCTGCGGGGCGCGCCGCTCGCGCCCGCCGACGCGGCGGCGCTCGCAGTGCGCCGGCTCGAGCCGGCCGAGCTGGCCGCGACGACCGAGGCATTCCTCGAAGGCGCCGGGCTTCCGCCGGCCCCGGATCTCGTGCGCCTGCACCTCGCGGAGTGCGCAGAGGTCCATCGGGAGATCTACGCGGAGCACCGTGACGCCTACGACGACGACCTGCATGCCAAGATCGCCGTGGGCTTCGCCGTCGCCCGCGAGGAGCGCGCGTCGCTCGTGTCGGGCCTGCACGCGTGGCGCAAGGCCTGCGCAGCCCGCTGCCCGTGGGACGTGCTGGTCACGCCGGCCTACCCCGGCGACCTCCCGCCCTTCGACGTTCCCGCGACGATCGAGCTGACCGATCGCATGACGGCCTACACCCGCCCGGTCAACTGGCTCGGCTGGCCCTCTGCGGTGACGGCCGACGGCTCGATGCACACGGGCCTGGACGAGGCCGCCGTGCTCGCGCACGCGCTGGCCTGGGAGGCCGTGTCTACGTAAGCGCGTCCATCCTTGCCCATCGGCAGTTCCCCGGGAGGACTGAGCACACCTGCGCTGCGACGCCATCCGGACGTCTACCGTCCGCTGCATGCAGAGACTTGCTGACCGCACGATCATCGTCACCGGCGGGGCCTCGGGGATCGGGCGCGCGCTCTGCGTGGCGTTCGCGGCCGAGGGCGCGCGCGTCGTCGTCGGCGACGTCCGCCGCGACCCATTGCACGTCGGCGGCACGACGACCGATCAGCTGATCGGCGACGCCGGCGGCGTGGCCCGCTTCGTCGAGGCCGATGTCAGGAGCGGCGACGACATCGATCGAATGGTCGCGACGGCGCTCGAGTTGGGTGACGGGCGGCTCGACGTGATCGTCAACAACGCGATGGTCGCCGGCCAGCACTCGAAGGGCCTGCTCGAGACGAGCGAGGATGACTGGGACATCATCCTCGACGTCGGCCTGCGCGGCCTGTTCCTCTGCTGCCAGCGCGCCGTGCGCCAGATGCTCACCCAAGAGGCGCGCGGCGAGGTGCGCGGTCGCGTGATCAACATCTCCTCGCAGCACGGCATGGTCGGCGCGCCCGGCAACGTCGCCTACTCGGCCATGAAGGGCGGCGTCGTCAACCTGACACGCCAGATCGCGGTCGACTTCGCCGAGCAGGGCATCGTCTGCAACGCGATCGCACCGGGCAAGATCGTCGTGCCGCGCGAGGGCGGTCAGGACCCGGAGCTGCTCTCGTACGCCCATGCGCGCACGCCCTGGCCGAGACTGGGCGAGCCCGAGGACGTCGCAGCGCTGGGCGTCTTCCTGGCCTCCGACGAGTGCCGCTTCATGACCGGGGCGAATGTGCTCATCGACGGCGGGTTCATGGCGTACTAGCCTGCGGGCGTGGAGAGGCAGACGCCTGAGCCGCTCGCACGAGGCCGCGTCTTCACGATCGCGTTCTTCGTCCTCGCGGCCATCGGTCTCGTCATCAGCGTGATCATCCCGCTGCTGCTGCCGGGCCCGAAGCTCTTCACGATCGCGCTCGGCTCCGGCGTCTTCGTGCTGATCCTCGTCTTCGGCGCGAAGCTGCTGCGACGAATCGTGTTCCGTAGCGCGCCGACGAGGGGACACTCGGGGTCTGGCCCTTGATGTCCCGCGGGACATCAAGGGCCAGACCCCGAGTGTCCCGCCGGACGCTGGTTCACGGAGCGTCGAACACGGCCGTGACCTGCATCGCGACGTTGCCGCGGATCGCCTGGCAGACCGGGCAGTGCTCGGTCGCGTCGTCCACCAGCGCCTGCAGCTCGGGCTCGGAGGCGGGCGACGTCAGCGCCACCGCGAGGTCGCTCGCCGCCAGGCGATGATCGCCGGCCTCGTCGCTCCACTCCAGGCGCACGCGCGCTTCCGTTACGACGTGCGCGAGCTCGATCCCGCGCGAGCGCGCCATGCTCGTGATCGTCGAGGTGAAGCAGTTGGCGTGGGCCGCCGCGAACAGCTCCTCGGGGTTCGTCGCCCCGCCCGGTCCGCCCAGCTCGACCTGAGCCGCCGTCGCCGCGGCGAGCATGCCGGACGAGCTCTCCACGCTGCCGCCGAAGCCCTGCCAGTCGACGGTCGCGCGTGCCTCGTAGCGTCCCATGCGCGCTGACGATACATACTGCCGTCGTGACCGAGCCCACCACCGCCGGCGTCGCCTTCGTCGCCCACTGCCTGCTCAACCAGAACTCCAAGACCGACGGCGGCGCGCGCTGCCCCGGCATCTACTCCCCACTCGTCGATCTGCTGCGCGAGCGCGGCTGGCGCATCGAGCAGATGCCCTGCCCCGAGCACGGGTTCCTCGGGATGCACCGCTTCTGGCTCGTCAAGGACCAGGCCGACACGCTGGCCTTCCGGCGGCACTGCCGGCGGCAGGCGAAGGTCGTCGCGGGCGCCATCGCGGTGCACGTCGAGCGTGGCACCGACGTGGTCGTGATCGGCGTCGAGGGCAGCCCGTCGATGGGCGTGCGCATCACGTCCTCGAGCGCGGAGTGGGGCGGTGCGCCGGACAAGGGCAGTGATCCCTACCCGCTCGTGCCCGGCCGCGGGATCTTCAGCGAGGAGTTGATCGCCGAGCTCGCCGACCGCGGGCTCGAGAACGTGCGCGCGAGCGGCATCGAGCACCAGCTCCCGAGCTACGACGTTGCGGCCGAGCGCGAGCAGATCTCAGGCCTCCTGGAGCATCCGAGTGGAAGGTGACGCGAGAGGATTCCGCGTCGCCGTCTGCGCCGACGCGCTCGTGAACCCGGAGCCGGGCGGTCTCGACGCCCTCGCGGTCTGCGAGCGCACGGGCTTCGGCGTCATGCAGCTGCCGGCGACCTGGTATCCCGAAGAGGTGGCGGCCGGCTGGATCGAGCAGGTCGCCGAGCAGCTCGACGAGTACCTGCGCCACGACTATGCCGTCGTGCTCGTGACGCGCGCGCACGACGCGGCAGGCGCGCGCCAGCGCACGGCGCTCGGCGCCGCGCTCGCCGCCATCGGCCACGAGCTGCCGCCTGAGCACGAGAGCAACGGCGACGAGGCGGCGCTGGAGCAGTTCCTGCGCTCCCAGCCCGTGCCCGGCGCCGCGGCGTGAGCCGGACGGTCGCCGTCCGCGGCGGCCTCGTGGTCGCTCCCGGCGGCCCCCGCAAGGCCGACGTCCTGATCGAGGACGAGCTGATCGTCGCCATTGCCGAGCCGGGCGAGGCCGCCGCCGAAGACGAGATCGACGCCCAGGGCTGCATCGTGCTTCCGGGCGCGGTCGACGCGCACGTCCACGTGGGCCTCGACTACCGCCTCATGGACGGCAGCACGGCGACCTCGGCCGACAGCTACGAGGATGCCTCGCGCGCCGCGGCCGTGGGCGGCACGACGACGATCATCGACTTCGCGATGCAGGTCGAGGGCGAGGGGCTCGTGGCGCCGCTCGAGCGGCGCCTCGACGACATCCGCCCGAGCGCCGTGGACGTGGCGCTGCACTGCTGGATGCTGGAGGCGAACCCGCAGGCCCTGCGCGAGATCCCCGAGCTCGTCGCGCGCGGTGTCCCCTCGCTCAAGGTCTTCCTCGCCTACAGCCAGCTCGGCGAGCCGATGTCCGACGAGGACCTGCTCGCCGTCTGGAAGGGCGTCGCCGGGGCCGGCGGGATCATGCAGGCCCACTGCGAGAGCTGGCCCATCATCCGGCCGCGCCTGGAGGCGGCGATGGCGAGCGGAGCCACGGGCTACGCCGGGTTCGCCGCCTCGCGGCCGCCCGTCTCCGAGGCCGATGCGGTCGGCCGCGCGCTCGCGCTGGCCGCCGCCAGCGGCGCCGAGACCTACTGCGTCCACCTCTCGACGAGCGGCGCGGTCGAGCACCTGCGGCTGGCGCGCATGCACGGCCTCGCGGTGCACGGCGAGTCGTGCCCGCACCACCTGCTGCTGGACGAGTCGCTGTACCTCGGCGAGCGGCCGGGCGACTTCGTGATGAGCCCCCCTCTGCGCAGCGCCGAGCATCGCGCCGCGCTCTGGGCGGGCATCCTGGACGGGACGCTCGAGGTCGCCGCCGCCGACCACGCCGCCTGGCCCGCGCCCATCAAGGCGCCCGGGCCCGGGTTCCTGGAGGCCGTTCACGGAGCCGCCGGCAACGGCCTGCTGCTGCCGCTGCTGGCCGCGCAGGTCGAGCTGGTCGAGGGCTTCGGCTGGGAGCACGTCGCGCGCCTCACGGCCGAGAACCCCGCGCGCATCTTCCGCCTGCCCGACAAGGGCGCGCTCGCTCCGGGCCGGCACGCCGATCTGGTGGTGCTGCACCCGGGCGACGTCGCTCCCGTGCCCCAGGTGCCGCCCCACTGGCAGGTGGACAACGGCATCTTCCGCGGCCTGCCGCACATTCCGCCACGCGTCGTGGTGCAGCGGGGCCACGTGCTCGCGCGCGGCGGGGCGTTCATCGGCGAGCCCGCCGCGGGTCGATTCGTGCCGGGAATGACGTAACGAAACGCGGGCGTGCGAGACTACCTGGAGCATTCCGAATTGGAGGATTGATGCTGAAGTTCCTGACGAAGTCCCGCGACCTGGTCGCCGAGTCCGACGCCCTGCCCGGCCGCGACGAGCCCATTCCTGTTCCTGCCAAGCACACCGTGCTCGGCACGCCGCTGTTGCCGCCGTTCCCCGAGGGCATCGAGGTCGTGCAGCTCGGCCTGGGCTGCTTCTGGGGCGCCGAGCGCCTCTTCTGGCAGCTGCCCGGCGTGTATTCGACCGCCGTCGGCTACGCGGGCGGCTTCACGAAGAACCCGACCTACGGCGAGGTCTGCTCCGGCCGCACCGGCCACACCGAGGCCGTGCTCGTGGCCTTCGACCCGAAGGTGCTGCCCTTCGAGCAGCTCCTGCGCACGTTCTGGGAGGGCCATGACCCGACGCAGGGCATGCGCCAGGGCAACGACATGGGCACGCAGTACCGCTCGGCGATCTACTGGACGAGCGATGCCCAGCGCGAGATCGCGCTGCGCTCGCGTGACGCCTACCAGGCCGCGCTGTCCGAGAAGGGCCGCGGTCAGATCACGACCGAGCTCGCCGAGGCCGGCCCGTTCTACCCGGCCGAGGAGTATCACCAGCAGTACCTGCAGAAGAACCCGGGCGGCTATTGCGGCCTGGGCGGCACGGGCGTGAGCTGCCCGATCGGCGCCGGCGTCAGCGCCGCCTGATCTGAGCAGTCGACGCTAGGCGGGCGCGTCCACCGGGACGCGCCCGCCGGTTTTCAGCGCCCGCTCGCAGGCCAGCGCCGTGGCGAGCGATGCAGTCGCTTGAACGGGCGTGCAGGCGACCTCGCCGGGCGCCCCCGCGCTCGCGGCCGCGAGGAAGCGCTGCAGGCCGTGCGCGCTCGGAGCGCCGTCGTCCTGCAGGTCGACCACCGCGCCGTCGGCGATCCCCTGCGCGCGGAACGCCGGATCGAGCACGCCCTCGATGCGCGCCCCGTCGCCGATCACGTCGAGCTCGTACGTGCGCGGCAGGTCGTCTCGCTGCCACACGACCTGGATCGTCGCGACAGCGCCCCGCTCGAGCTCGAGCGTGAGCGCGAGGACGTCGTCGATCTCGCTGCCCGCGGGACGGTCGGCGCCCGCCAGCGGCATGTTGACGCCGGTCGCCGAGACGCGCACGGCCGGGCCGGCAATGGCCTGCACGAGGTCGATGCCGTGACTGGCGCGCTCGAGTACCTGCCCGCCGCCGGCTGCCTGGTCGGTGAACCACGTGCGCCCCGCGGTCGCGCCGAACATGCGCACGGCGAGCAGCCCGAGCGCGCGCTCCGCGAAGAGGTCGCGCACCTGCGGCACCCATGTGATCGCGCGCCACTGGTAGCCGATCGCGCACACGACGCCCGTCCGCTCGACCGCCTCGACGATCACTCGCGCGTCGTCGAGATCACGGGCCACCGGCTTCTCGAGGTAGACGGGCAGTCCGCGCTCCAGCGCCTCCACGGTCACCTCGCGATGCAGGCGCGGCGGCGTCAGCACGAGCACGGCTTCGGGCTCGCCTTGCTCGAGCAGCGATTGCCAGCCCTCGAATGCGTCCGCCCCGGTCAGCCCGGCGGCCCAGGTCCGTCGCACGGGATCGGGATCGCAGACGCAGACGACCTGCTCTCCGAGCGCCTTCAGGTTGGCCAGATGCGTCTCCGCAATCCACCCACAGCCGATCACGCCGATCCTCATGCCACCACCTCGCCGTTGCGCAGTACGGCGCGCGGACGCCCGCGCACCTCCGTTCCGTCCCACACGCTCGCATCGAGTCCCTCGCCGAGCGTTGCAGGCGTCAGCGTCCAGGCCGGCTCCGGGTCCCACACCAGCAGGTCGGCGGGCATCCCGGCCTCGATGCATCGCCCGCCGCACAGGAGCCGCGTTGCCAGCTCGATCGGCAGACGGCCGTCGTGCAGGCTCGCGCTGAGCGTCAGCGGCGTGCGCGCTGCCACGCCCGGGCCGCCCGAGACGAGCTCGTCGAACGGGGCCGAGGGACGAGAGCCGCGGTGCGAGTGGTCGGAGCCGATGGCGCTCAGCGTGCCGTCGAGCAGGCCTTCCCAGACGGCCTCGACGTGCGAGCGGGGCCGCAGCGGCGGCGAGATCACGCCCATCGGCGCGAGCGGGCCGGCGTAGACGCCCTCGTCGAGCAGCAGGTACTGCGGGCAGGTCTCGCCCGTGACGTCGAGTCCCTCGGCGCGCGCCCGCCGGATCGCCTCGACGCCCCCCGCGGTGGAGACGTGCACGATGTAGACTGGGGCCTCCGCCAGGCGCGCGAGATCGAGCGCGCGGCGGATGGCCTCCTCCTCGACCAGCGGCGGGCGCGAGCGGGGGTGGGCGTCGACGCCGAGATCGCCCGCGGCGCGCAGCCGCTCGCGCAGCACCTGGATCGCTCCGGCGTTCTCGCAGTGCAGCCGGGGCACGACGCCGTACTGGCGTCCCCAGAGCAGCGCGCGCATGAGGAGCTCGTCCCCGGCGTCCATAGCGAGCTCGCGGTAGGCGAGGAACAGCTTGATGCCGCGCACGCCCTGCGCGGCGAGCGCCGCGAATGAGGCCTCGTCGAGCGCGCCCGGCTCATACACCGTGGCGAGCGGCTCGATGCGGCAGGCGGCACCGGCAGCGCGTGCGACCCAACGCGCGCAGGCGTGCTCGACGCGCTCCCCGGGCTCCGGCGGCGCGTAGGCCTCGACCGCGGTCGTTCCCGACCGCAGGGCGGCCGCCGGCGCGTCGGGAAGGCCCTCGTAGACGTGCGCGTGCGGATCGAAGCCGCCCGGCAGCACCCAGCAGCCGCGGGCGTCCAGCTCGCGGGCGCCGGCCGCCGTCTCGCCGACGGCCGCCACCTGACCGTCCTCGAGCAGGACGTCGGCGCCGTCGAGCACGCCGCCGGGTGTGACCACGCGGCCGCCCGAGATACGGAGCGCCGTCACGTGGGCTCGTCGCACGCCACGACGGCACCGGCGCGCACCACACTCCGCGCCACGAGCCGCTGCTCGGCGTACTCGGTGACCCCCGCCGAGAGGCGGTGCTCGCCGTCCACGAGCTCGAAGCGCCCGCTCTGGAGCTCGAGCAGACTGACGTCGCCGGGCGCGCCGGGTGCGAGCGTCCCGAGTCCGGCCGGCGCGACGGGCGCGAGGAGCCGGCCCACCCGTGCGGTCGCCGCCTCGATCACATCGGGCAGCGACATGCCGAGGTGGAGGAGCTTGGAGAGCGTGCGCGGCAGATCGTGGACGGGCCCCGCGTGGTTATAGGTGTGGATGTCGCTCGAAATCGTGTCCGGCGGGAAGCCCTGGTCGAGCGCCGCGCGCGCGATGCGCCAGGTGAACGACCCGGAGCCGTGCCCGATGTCGAAGAGGATGCCGCGCTCGCGGGCATCGAAGGCCTCACGCCAGACGTTTCCATCTCCGTCGAGCAGGCTGCCGTCGTTGCCGTGGAAGCAGTGCGTGACGACATCGCCGGGTTGCATCTGCACGAGCAGCTCGGGCAGCGGCATCCCCATGTCGACCACGTGCACCATCAGCGGCAGCCCGAGGGCCCGCGCCGCCTCGAGCGCGAGGCCAACGGCCGGGCGCGGGTCGGGGCCGACCATCTGGTACCCGGCGCGCAGCTTGACGCCCACGACCACGTCGCGGTTGGCCTCGGCCACCTGCACGCACTGCTCGACCGACGCCCAGCGGATGTCCTCCAGCTCGCCGACGAGCACCGAGATCATGCCCTCGACGGCGATGTGCAGGTAGGCGTAGACGCGCGTCTGCGCCGGCTCGATGACCATCCGCCGCATGCCAGGGAACGTCTGGGCGCCCGCCGACCCGACATCCACTCCCGTCGTCGTGCCGCGGCGCAGCAGGTACGTGTCTGCGTCGATGCCGTAGTGGGACACGCCGTCGTAGACGTGCACGTGCAGGTCGATCAGCCCGGGCACCACCAGGAGGCCGCGCGCCTCGACACGCTCGCGCCCCTCGAGATCCGCGCCGACGGCGGCGATCCGACCGTCGTCGATCGCGACGTCCGCGACGGCGTCCACTCCCGTGGCGGGACACAGCACGCGGCCACCTGCGACCACGAGGTCGTGCGTCACGGGATGAGGCCCTCGTCCTGCAGGCGTTCCAGCGCGCGCGTGAAGGCCGCCGCCGTGTCCTCGGCCTCGGCCGGCCCATGCGCGAGCGAGAGGAGGCCGGAGCCGTGGAAGAGGTGCACGCCCTCGAGCAGCATGGCGCACTGCAGCGGGCTCAGGAGCGGTTCGGGCACGCCGCGCTTGAGCGTCACCGGGTCGTCGGTGCGTTCGCCGAAGATGAGGCAGAACGTCGAGGACTGGCCGTACGCGAAGCCGGGCGTCGAGCGCCGCTCGAAGGCGCCGCAGAGCGCAGTGCGCAGCTCCGCGGCGACGGCGTCGGCGCGCGCGAGGCCGCTGCCGTCGGCCAGCAGGTCGAGCGTCGCCGTACCGGCGACGGCCGCGAGGGGATGCCCGTTGTGCGTCCCGGGGTGCTCGACCTTGCCGTGCCCCTCCCGGAAGGCGAGGGCCTCCATGACCTCGGCCCGGCCGGTCAGGGCGCCGCCCGGCAGACCTCCGGCCATGATCTTGGCGAGCGCCGTCAGGTCGGGCGTGACGCCGATCACGGCCTGAGCGCCGCCCGGCGACCAGCGGAAGCCCGTCACGATCTCGTCGAACACGACGAGCGTCCCGTGCGCCCGCGCCGCGCCTGCGATCTCGGCCACGCGCTCCGGCGGAAGCGGCACCGCGCCCCATGCGGCTCCGGTCGGCTCGAGGATCACGCAGGCCACGTCGCCGCGCGCCAGCTCGGACTCGAGCGCCCCCGCCGCGAAGGGGTCGACGACGGTGAGATCGGGATTCGGCGGCGACCCCACGGGCGCCGCGGGGTCGACCGGCAGCGCCACGCCCGGGATCGCGTCGCCGTGCCAGCCGTGGAAGTGGCCGGACAGCTTGAGCACGCGATCGCGGCCCGTGAAGCCGCGCGCGACGCGCAGCGCCAGCAGCGTCGCCTCCGTGCCGCTGGAGGTGAAGCGCACGCGCTCGGCGCTCGGCACCAGCGCCACGATGCGCTCGGCCCAGCCGGCTTCCAGCTCGCTGCTCGCACCGAGGTGCATGCCCAGGCCGGCCTGCCGCCGTACCGCCTCGACGACCGCGGGATGGGAGTGGCCCGCGACGAGTGCGCCGTGCCCCGTCACGTAGTCGATGATGCGGTGCCCGTCGAGGTCCCACTTGTGGGCGCCCTCGGCGCGCATGACGCAGGGCGGGAACGGGCTCTGGCGGCGCGCGTCATGCGTGAGTCCGCTCGGGAAGAGCCTCAGCGCTCGCTCGTAGGCTGCCTGTGAGCGCGGGTTTGCGTGCGTGTACTCGGCCACGGTCGAGAGGACGGTGCTCATCCGGCGAACGCTACCGCGGCGCCTGCGCGCGTGTAGCGTCCCGGGCATGGATCTCGATCTCGTGGGTCGCCGGGCGACCGTGATGGCCTCCAGCGACGGCATCGGCAAGGCAATCGCAAGCTCGCTCGCTCGCGAGGGCGTGCACGTGATGATGTGCGGGCGCGACGACGCCAAGCTCGCCGCCGCCCTGGATGAGGCGAAGGCGATCGCGGCCGAGGGCGCTCAGGTGGCGGGCGTGCGCATCGACGTGGGTACGGCGGATGGGCCGGCTCAGCTCGTCGACGAGGCCGTAAAGGCGTTCGGGGGACTCGACATCCTGGTCACCAACACCGGCGGGCCACCGGCCGGGCCCTTGCTCTCGTTCGACGACGAGGCCTGGCAGAAGGCCTTCGAGTCGGTGTTGCTGTCGGTCGTCCGCGGGGCTCGCGCGGCGCTGCCGCACCTCGAGGCCTCGACGCAGGGGCGCATCATCTCGATCGGCTCCTCGTCGATCAAGGTCGCGCTGCCCAGCCTCGGGTTCTCCAACGTTTTCCGGCCGGGCATCCACGGCCTCGTGAAGACGCTCGCGGAGGAGCTCGGACCCAAGGGGATCACGGTCAATCTGATCGCGCCCGGCAAGATCGACACAGCGCGCGTGCGCTGGCTCGACGGCGTGCGCGCCGAGCGCAGCGGGGCGAGCGTGAGCGACATCCGCGCCTCCTCCGAGCGCGACATCCCGCTCGGTCGCTACGGCGATCCCGGCGAGCTGGCCGAGCTCGCGGTGTTCCTCAGCTCGAAGGCCGCGCGCTATATCTCCGGCACGGCGACGCTGGTCGACGGCGGCATGGTACGAGCGCTCTGAGCGCGTACGGGGTCTGAGTTGCAGCGCGGCCTCGTCCTGCTCCTCACGGGCGAGCTGATCACCACGTCGTCGGCGCTTGCGGTGCAGACCGCGCTGGGCTGGGAGGGCTACGCCCGCAGCGGCGACCCGCTCGTGCTCGGCCTGATCGGGCTCGCCGAGTTCGTGCCCGCGCTGGTCTTCGCGCTGCCTGCCGGCCACGCCGCCGATCATCGCGACCGCCGGCTCGTGACGGCCTTCGGGCTGGCCGTGATCGCGCTTGCGACGGCGGGCATCGCCTTCGACACGGCCTCGGGCGATGGCCGCGTATGGCCGCTCTACGCGTTCGCGCTCTTCATCGGCATCGGCCAGTCCTATGCCTCGCCCGCCTACGGGCCGATGCTCGCCGCGATCGCGACCACGGAGGAGATGCCGCGCGTGATGGCGATGAACGCCACGGTCTGGCAGTTCGGCACGATCGCCGGCCCGATCGCCGCGGGGCTGCTGCACCTGCTCGGTGCGCCCGCTCCCTTCGTGGTCGCGGCCGCCGGTGCGGGACTCGGCATCGTCTTCGCACTCGCCGTTCCGGCGGCGATCGGGCGAGACCACCTCTCCGGCGAGCCGCGCAGGTCGGCCACGGTCGCCGACGCGCTCGAGGGCGTGCGCTTCATCCTGCGCACCCCGGCGATGCTCGGAACGATGTCGCTCGACCTCGTCGCGGTGCTGCTCGGAGGCGCGACGGCGCTCCTGCCGGTCTTCTCGCGCGACGTCCTGCACGTCGGTGCGCTCGGCAACGGCCTGCTGCGCGCGGCGCCGGGCGTAGGCGCCGTCGTGGTCGCGCTCGTGCTGACAGTGCGGCCCTTCAACCGCCGCGTCGGCCCGACGATGTTCTTCGCTGTCGGGGCGTTCGGCGCGTTCACCCTCGTGTTCGCGCTCTCGCGCAACTACCTGCTCTCCCTGGCGGCGCTCGCCGGGCTGGCGGCGGCCGACATGCTGAGCGTGTTCATCCGCGCGACCCTCGCGCCGCTGCTGACGCCGCCCGAGCTGCGCGGCCGAGTGGGTGCGGTGGAGCGCGTCTTCATCGGCGGCTCGAACGAGCTGGGCGCCTTCGAGTCGGGCACGGCCGCGGCCCTCATCGGAGCCGTGCCGGCAGTCGCGATCGGCGGCATCCTGGCGATGGTTGCGGCTGCCTTCTGGGCCTGGCGCTTCCCGCAGCTGCGGGGAATCGACCGCTTCGAGGACGCGGCGGAGCTCTCGCGGCCCGTGCCCACGCAGACTGCGTTGCGTGAATGAATCGGGGTCAGGCACGAATCATTCGGTGTCTGACACCGGTTCGTGCGCCGCAAGTGACATGAATAACTTGGGGTCTGACCCCAATTTATGCGCCGCGGTAGAAGCGGTTCCGGGCCGTCTCTCGCGACGCGATGATCTCCTGCGCCCGCTCGCGGTGGTCGAGCTGGAGGGCGTCGGCGATTGCGGCTCGCGTTGCCTCGCGATTGGCCTCGCGGACTGCTGTGTGATCGTCGCCTTCCGCATCGACGTACACCGCTACCAGCAGCACGACGTCGTCGACGTGCTCGAGGGGGATCAGCCCTTGCTCGACCGCGTCGCACACGCCCTGGCCGATGCCGAGCTGCGCAGCACCCCAGGTGAGCAGGCCGAGGTGCTCGCTGTCGATCGTCGTCTTGTTGCGCACCACCGTCGCGGGCCGCACCAAGGTTGCCGGCGCCTAGGCACAGCAGCAGCGGCGCGTGGCCGGGCCGTACGTCCGCCATCGAGGAGGCGGCGGCGGCGGCCGTCGGCGACCCGCGGCGGCCGACAACGAGGTTGACGTGGCTGCCGTTCGGGGCACTGCCCGCCCACGCCTCTCCGAAGCGGCCGTCGACGTCGTCCAGGTTCAACGGCCGTCCGCCAGCTCGAAGAACGTGCGCAGGATGCGCGCGCCGGCGGGGTTGGCGGAGCGATAGGACTCGGGATGGAACTGCGTCCCCCACCAGCCGCGCTCCTCGCTGGCGAGCGCCTGCACGCGGCAGCGGTCGGTCGTCGCCAGCAGCCGGAAGCCCGGAGGAAGCTCGAGCAGCTCGTCGGTGTGGTACTGGAACACGCGGGGATGATCGCCCGCGTTGCGCAGCAGCCCGTCGCGCTCGACGACCTCGACCTCGAGCTCCCCGATCTCGGGCTCGGCGGCGTGGTCGATGCGGGCGCCGGCGAAGCGGCCGAGCAACTGCATGCCCGCGCAGATGCCGAGCACGGGCCGCCCGCTCGCGCTCACGGCCTCTCCCAGGCGATCCAGCGCAGCAGGGTCGTGTGCGGCCCAGGGCGCCGAGGAGCCGGACAGGACGATCGTGTGCGCGTCGCTCAGGTCGCGCACATCCAGGTAGTGGACGACCTCGACCTGGCGACCCGAGGCGACCTCGAGCCGGCGGCGCAGGCGCCCGCGCCAGCGCGTCGGCCCGACCCCGAACGCGCTCGGGTGCTCGGTGTCGATCTGGACGATGGGATGCCGGGGCACGGCGCGAGCATAGACTCCGGCGATGCTGGACCTCGTCGTGAGAGGCCGTTTCGCGTTGCCCGGAGGGCGCATCGAGGACGGTGAGATCGGCATCGCGCAGGGACGCATCGCAGCGCTGGCCGCCCCGGGAGAGCTCAGCGGCGCCGAGCGCATCGACGTTCCCGCCGGGCAGCTGATCCTGCCGGGGCACGTCGACGCGCACGTCCACACCGGCAGCGCGCCCGGCGAGGGCGTGGAGCGCGCCACGGCGTCCGCCGCCGCCGGCGGTGTGACGACGATCATCGACATGCCGTATGACGATCCCGAGCCCGCCAACAACCTCGCCCGCTTCCAGGAGAAGGCTGTCCAGGTCGAGGCCGAGGCGCTCGTGGACGTCGCGCTGTACGCCACGATCGCGCCGAGCGGCGGCCTCGGGGAGATCGCGCCGCTGCATGCGGCGGGCGCGGCGGCCTTCAAGGCGTCGACCTTCGAGACCCATCCCGTGCGCTTCCCGCGCGTGCCGGACGGCGAGCTGCTGCTGGCGATGGAGATCTGCGCCGAGCTCGGGGCGCTCGTCTGCTTCCACCCCGAGAACGACGACATCGTCCGGCGCCTGTCGCGGAAGCTGGCCGACGAGGGGCGCAGCGACCCGATGGCGCACGCCGACGCGCGGCCGCCCGTGGCCGAGAGCGAGGCGATCGGACGGGCGCTCGAGCTCGGGCTGGCCACCGGCTGCCGGACTCACCTCTGCCACGTCTCGGTCGAGCGCGGCTTCGCGCTCGTCGCGCGCGCGCTCGCGGACGGCGCCCACGCGAGCGCCGAGACCTGCACGCACTACCTCGTGATGGACGAGGACGACCTGCGCAGGCTGGGCGGCCGCGCCAAGATCAACCCGCCGCTGCGGCCGCGTGCGCAGCAGGACGCGCTCTGGAGGCTGCTCGACGCCGGCTGTGTCGACCAGGTGACCTCGGATCACGTGGGCTGGGCGCGCGAGCTGAAGGACACGCCCGACATCTTCGCTGCGCGTTCCGGCGTGCCCGGGCTCGAGACAACGCTGCCGCTGCTCTTCAGCGAGGGCGTCGTGCGTCGCGGACTGCCGCTGGGCACGCTGCTGCACGTGCTCTGCGAGGGGCCGGCGGCCCGCTATGGCCTCGCGCCGCGCAAGGGCGCGATCGCTTCGGGCGCCGACGCCGACCTGGTGATCTTCGATCCGGGCGAGCGCTGGCGCATCGACGAGCGAGAGCTCATCTGCCATGCGGGCTGGACCCCGTACCATGGACACGATGTGACCGGGCGTGTCAAGCAGGTGCTCGTGCGCGGCAACACCGTCTTCGCAGGCGGCGAGGTGCGTGCGCGAGCCGGGGCCGGGCGTGTCGTGCGCCCCGTGCGCGAGAGGGAGGTTGGCTAGTGGCGATCTCGGCCGAGCGGAACATCAAGGCGCAGCGAGGCGGCGAGCTGCGCTGCAAGGGCTGGCGGCAGGAGGCCATCCTGCGCATGCTCGAGAACAACCTCGAGAACGCCGAGCGCCCCGAGGAGCTGATCGTCTACGCGGGCTCGGCCAAGGCCGCCCGCGACTGGGAGAGCTTCGACCGCATCGTCGAGGCGCTCAAGACGATGGACGAGGATCAGACGCTCGTCGTGCAGTCCGGCAAGCCGATCGGCCTGTTCCGCACGCACCGGCTCTCGCCGATCGTCGTGATCGCCAACGGCAACGTCGTCGGCCGCTGGGCCAGCATGGCGGGCAGCCAGGAGCTGATCGACGCGGGCCTGCTGATCTTCGGCGGCATGACTGCGGGCGCCTGGCAGTACATCGGCTCCCAGGGGATCCTGCAGGGCACCTATGAGACGTTCATGGCAGCCGGGCGCAAGCTCTTCGGCGGCTCACTGAAGGGCCGTCTGGTGGTGACGGCAGGGCTCGGTGGCATGGGCGGCGCGCAACCGCTCGCAGGCGTGCTGGCCGGCGCCGCCACGCTGATCGTCGAGGTCGATCCCGACCGCGTCGACCGGCGCCTGCACGAGGGCTACCTGCAGCACCGCAGCGACGATCTCGAGAGCGCGCTCGGCCTCGTGCTCGGCGCAAAGGAGCGCGGCGCGGCCATCTCCGTCGGGCTTGTCGCGAACATCGCCGACGTGCTGGACGCCCTGCTCGAGCGCGGCGTGATCCCCGACATCGTCACGGATCAGACCACGACCGATCCGATCCGCGGCTACGTGCCGCGCGGCATGACGGCCGCCGAGTGCGACGAGCTGCGCGCGAGCGACCGCGAGGAGCTGATCCGCCGCGCCGACATCACGCTGCTCGACCACATCGGAGCGATGCTCGAGTTCCAGCGCCGCGGCGCGGAGGTCTTCGAGTACGGCAACGGCCTGCGCGCCCGTGCACAGATGCTCGGCCGCGAGGACGCCTTCGAGATGGGCGTGTTCACGGAGCGCTACATCCGGCCGCTCTTCTGCCAGGGCATCGGGCCGTTCCGCTGGCTCGCCATCTCCGGCAACCCGCAGGACATCTACGAGGTTGACGAGCTCATCCTGGAGCAGTTCGAGGGCGAGCCGATCACGGACTGGATCTCGGCAGCTCGCGAGGCGGTGCAGTTCACCGGCCTGCCGGCGCGCATCGGCTGGCTGGGCTACGGCGACCGCCGCAAGCTCGGCCTCCTGGTCAACGACGCGGTCGCGAGCGGCCGCATCTCGGGCCCGATCGCCTTCACGCGCGACCACCTCGACTCGGGCTCCGTGGCCGCACCGGTGCGGGAGACGGAGCGCATGCGCGACGGCTCCGACGGCGTCGCCGACTGGCCGATCCTGAACGCCCTGCTCAACACCGCCTCGCACGCCGACCTCGTGGCGGTGCACGGCTTCGGCGGCCAGGCGCAGTCTGCCGGCGCGACGACCGTCGCCGACGGCACGGCGCAGGCCGCCGAGCGGCTCGGCGCAGTCCTCACCAACGATCCTGGAATCGGCGTCCTGCGGTATGCGGACGCGGGGTACGAGGCGGCAATCGAGACGGCGCACCGCAACGGATTGGGGTTCTAGAGATGGCAATCGCACCAGAAGACGCTCTGGGCATCGACGAGGCCGCCGCCGCGCTCGACAACGGCTGGACGCTGCCGGCGCGCTGGTACTCCGATCCGAACGTGGCCGAGCTCGAGCACCAGCGGATCTTCGCGCACAGCTGGACGCTGCTCTGCCCCGAGGCCAAGCTGGCCTCGACCGGCGACCACGTGGTCGGAACGTCGGGGCGCGTGCCCGTTGTGGTCACGCGCGACGCCGAGGGCAAGCTCCATGGCTTCGTCAACGTGTGCCGGCACCGCGCCCACCCCGTCGCAATGACGGACGGCTGCCGCAAGCTCCTGCAGTGCCGCTACCACGGCTGGACGTACACGCTCGACGGCAAGCTGGAAAACGCACCGCGCATGTCCCGCGAGATGGACTTCGACCGCGCCGATCTGTCGCTCGTCCCCGTCGCCGTCGATGTCTGGCGGGGCTTCGTCTTCGTCAATCCCGACGTGACGGCGGCACCCCTGCTCGACGTGCACCCGGCGCTCGAGCCGCTCGCGATCGAGCGCAACCTCGGCTTCGCCGACTGGAAGTTCCGCGAGCACTGGGTCTATCCCATCGAGGCGAACTGGAAGGTCTTCGTCGAGAACGCCACCGAGTGCTACCACTGCCCGACGGTCCACACGAAGAGCTTCAGCGACGCGTTCATCACCGACTCGAACGTCTACGAGTTGCTCGAGACGGGCGGCCTTCTCTGCCAGTTCACGCCGTACAACACCCGCCGCGCCAACACGCGCTGGGGCGGCCAGACCGGCGACGGCTTCCGCTTCATCTACCTCTGGCCGACGTCGTTCTGGGCCCAGGACGACCAGGTCGCCTTCACGGGCATGATCGTGCCCACCGGCGTCGAGTCGTGCGAGTTCCAGGCCGACGTCTACTCGCACCCGCAGGCCGACGAGACGTTCGTCGCCGACTGGATGGAGATGTACAACAAGACGTTCGAGGAGGACGCCGACGTCGTCCGCGTGCAACAGGCCGGCCTGCGCTCGCAGATGATCCCCTACGGCCGCGTGCTGCCGAAGAGCGAGAGCCCGATCCGGCATTTTCACCGGCTCGTGCTCGGCGCGCTCGCGGCGGATGCCTAACCGGAATCCCCTCCGTTCGTCTCTAGCCAGCAACCGGGGTTCCTGGTAGCGTCCTCCGATCCGACCGCCCCCGTCGCAGTGGGAGTCAGCTGATGAGCACGCCCTCCGATCCATCGAACGAGCCGTCCCGCATCGATCGCGGGAAGCTCCTCAAGCGCAGCGCCGGCATCGCGCTCGGCACGAGCCTCTACTCGTTCGGCGATCCACTCACGGTGCTCGCCGCTCAGATGACGCCGAAGGCGCTCAACCCCGACGGTGACCTGGCCTACTTCAACTGGGCGCAGTACATCGATCCCAAGCTCCTGCGCGGCTTCGAGAAGGCCTACAAGGTCAAGGTCAACGAGTCCAACTTCACCAACATGGAGAACATGCTGGCGAAGCTGCGCTCGGGCGTGAAGTACGACGTGGCGTTCCCCGAGGCGCAGACCGCGGCGCAGCTGGTCAAGGCCAACTTCCTTGCGCCGCTCAACCACTCGAACCTCCCGAACTGGTCGCAGGTCAACTCGGCCTTCCACAACCCCTGGTACGACGCCGGCGCCAAGTACACGGTGCCGTATGCGATCTGGACGACGGGCATCGCCTGGCGCACCGACAAGATCAAGGGCATGACGGGCTCGTGGAACGACCTCTTCAATCACCCGGAGGCGGCGAAGCACACGTACCTGCTCGACGACTTCCGCGAGGTCATCGGCATGGGCCTGCTGGACACCGGCGTCAACAACGTCAACTCCACCGACTCCGGCCAGATCGGCAAGTCGCAGGAGAAGATCCTGAGCGTCAAGCCGCGCCTGCGCGGATTCACGAGCGTCAACACCGAGATGGCCAACGGTACGAGCTGGCTGACGCACATGTGGTCGGGCACGGTCTACCAGGCGCTGCTCGTCATGAAGCACCCCGAGACGCTGCACTACCAGACCAACAAGGAGGGTGTCCCGGTCGGCAGCGACACGATGGTCGTGCTCAAGAACGCGCCGCACCCGAACACCGCGCAGCTCTTCCTCAACTGGATGCTGGCGCCCGAGCACTCCTCGCAGAACGTCAAGCAGATCGGCTATCCGATGATGACCACGGCCGGCCTGAAGACCTACGACGGCCTGACCAAGAAGTACCCGTGGCTCAAGGTGACGACTGGCGAGGTCGAGCACGGCCAGAAGTTCAAGCCGCAGGATCCCAAGACCCTGCAGCTGTGGAACACCGCCTGGTCGAAGATCCAGGCCTAAGGTAGGCACATCCCGGTGCGACGCGGCCTCTGGTCGAGCTTCCTCGTGCCGCCGGGCCTCTGGCTCGTCGCGCTCTATCTGGTCCCGCTGGGCCTGATCGTCGCGGCGTCGTTCGGCACGGTCGATTTCCTCGGCCGGGTCATCTACGCCTGGCCCTTCAGGGGCTGGGACCTGAGCAACTACCACACGGTCCTGACCTCGGCGTACCTGCCGGCGTTCTTCCGCTCGCTCGGGTTCGCCCTGCTGACGACGGCGCTCTGCCTCGTGATCGGCTATCCGGTGGCGTACGTGATCGCCCGCTACGGCGGGCGACTGCGCCATCTGCTCGTGGTGCTGCTCGTCCTGCCCTGGTTCGTCGACTACCTGATCCGGGTGTACGCATGGATCGTGCTGCTCGGCGACAACGGCGTCGTCAACGGCTGGCTGGGCGATCTCGGCATGGCGGGCGATCCGCCCGTCCAGTTCCTGGGCACCTGGTGGGCCGTCGTGGGCGGCCTCTTCTACAGCTACTTCCCGTTCATGGTGCTGCCGATCTACGCGGCCGTCGAGCGCATGGACCCCTCGCTCGTCGAGGCGGGCAAGGATCTCTACGGCACTCCCTGGCAGACGTTCCGGCACGTCACGTTCCGGGCCACGTTCCAGGGCGTCGTGGCGGGTGCGGTGCTCGTGTTCCTGCCCGCGGCCGGCGACTTCGCCAACTCGGAGTTCCTCGGCGCGCCCAGCACGTCGATGATCGGCAACGTGATCAACCAGACCTTCAACCAGGGCGGCTACGTACCGCTCGGAGGGACGCTGACGGTCTGCTTCATGCTGGGAATCGCGGCGTTCATGGTCTTCTACCTGCGCTCGGCGGCACGCGCCTCGCGCGAGGGCGCCCTGTGAGCGCGCTGGCCGAAGGGCGCTCGCGCCGCCGCAAGGGCTTCGATCGCCCACGCTTCCTGTGGGTGATGTACGTGGCCATGTGCCTCTACCTGTTCGTGCCGATCCTGGTCGTGATCGTCTACTCGTTCAACTCGAGCAACTCGCTGCAGGTGTTCGGCGGGCTCAGCACGCGCTGGTACCGGGCCTTCTGGAACGACCCGCAGATCAAGGACTCGCTCGTGGCGAGCTTCGAGGTCGCGGCCGTGACGATGGTCGTCGCGACGATCCTCGGGACGCTGCTCGCGTTCGGGCTCGCGCGTGCCCGCGGGCGCATCGGCGGGTCGGCCAACATCCTCATGCTGCTGCCGCTGATCACGCCCGAGATCGTGACGGCCGTCGGGCTGCTGCTGCTGTTCGGGCGCGTCGGTACGCCGCTCTCGCTGAAGACGATCATGCTCGGGCACATCACGTTCTCGATCTCCTACGTGACGGTCATCGTGCGCGCGCGGCTGTCGCTGCTCAACCGCGAGGTCGAGGAGGCCGCCATGGATCTCGGCGCCACCGAGCTGGGCGCGCTGCGGCTGGTCACGCTGCCCGCGCTGTATCCCGCGATCGCGGCCTCGGCGTTGCTCGTCTTCGTGCTCTCCTTCGACGATTTCGTCACCTCGGTGTTCGTCTCGGGCGCCGGGACATCGCCGCTGCCCGTTCGCATCTACTCTCTGCTGCGCGTCGGCGTCTCGCCCGAGATCAACGCCGTGGGCACCACGATGATCGGCATCACCCTCCTCCTCGCCTTGGCCACGCTGCCGCTGCTTCTGTGGCGGCGTCGCACCGAGCCCCCGGCCGCCGCTGCGGCGCCGGCAGCCGAATGAGCGACGGCGAGCTCACGATCGCCCTGAGCGGCGTGGTCAAGCGCTTCGGCAACCAGTACGCCGTGGACGATCTCGACCTCGACATCGCGAAGGGCTCGTTCTTCTCGATCCTCGGGCCCTCGGGCTGCGGCAAGACGACCACGCTGCGCATGATCGCCGGCTTCGAGCAGCCCGACGCGGGCCGCATCCTGCTCGAGGGACAGCCGGTCGAGAACGTGCCGCCCTATCGCCGCAACGTCAACACCGTGTTCCAGAGCTACGCGCTCTTCGAGCACCTCTCGATCGCCGACAACATCGCCTTCGGCCTGCGCCGCAAGAAGGTCGCCAAGGCCGAGATCACGCGCCGCGTGGGGGAGATGCTCGAGCTCGTCGCACTCGCCGATCGCGCCAGGGCCAAGCCGCGACAGCTCTCGGGCGGCCAGCGGCAGCGCGTCGCCCTCGCCCGCGCGCTCGTCAACCTCCCCGCCGTGCTGCTGCTCGACGAGCCGCTCGGCGCCCTCGACCTGCAGCTGCGCAAACAGATGCAGCTCGAGCTGAAGCACATCCAGCGCGAGGTCGGGATCACGTTCGTGTACGTGACCCACGATCAGGAGGAGGCGCTGACGATGTCGGATTCGATCGCCGTCATGAACGGGGGTCAGCTCCAGCAGGTCGGCAAC
>DASRQS010000132.1:0-6179 GCA_035696365.1 Gaiellales bacterium
GTCAAGACCCTCACCGACCCGGGCGCCTCGCGGGTCAACCACCGGCCCAAGGCCTCGAGCATCGCCGCGCTGACCGCGCTGCCGGCACCGATCGACCCGACCGACCGAATCGCACCCACCGAGACCACCGTTTGGCGGATCACCGTCACCATGACCGCCTTCAAGTCAGAGGACGACTCGGACATCCATCTGGCCGTGAAGGACTCACGAGGACGGACGATGATCGTGGAGTTCCCCCTGACGCCGACGTGCGATGCGACCGCCTCCCAGTCGGACCGGGCCGCGATCAGCCAGGCCCGCGCCGCGTTCGTCGCCGCCTGCGGGCAGCCCCGCACGAGCTACCGGTCGGTCTCAGGCCAAGCCACGATCACCGGCGTCGGATTTTTCGACCGCATCCACGGTCAACGCGGCGTCGCCCCGAACGGAATCGAACTCCATCCCGTACTCGCGTTCTCCGGCACCTGTGATTGATGCGACGGCGCCGGAGGGCGTGAGCGGCAAGCGTGGCCTTCGCAGTGCGGATGAAGGGACTCGAACCCCCACGGCCTTGCGGCCACGGCGACCTGAACGCCGCGCGTCTACCAATTCCGCCACATCCGCGAGCGGCCCGACGATAGCGCACGCCGGGCGGCCCACGAGGCCCTTGGTACCCTCAATCGCCGCAGTGCGCGCCGCTATCGTCTAGGGGACTAGGACGCCGCCCTCTCACGGCGGAAACCCGGGTTCGAATCCCGGTAGCGGTACTACTCGCGCAGGCCCGCGGCTTCGAGGGCTTCGGCCCTCTCTTGGTGGAGGCTCCACCGGACAATGCATCCGTGGCGGAGGGTTGCGAATGCGCGCTCGGTTCGGCCCAACGGTCCGGGACATGCTCAGGCGGAGCCGCTCAGCGTGGCCGGCGCGTGTGACGGTGGCGGCGTGGTGTCGACGGCGCGTGCGCGCATGTCGAGGCGCGCAACGGGGAGGCCGTGCCAACGTAGCCGGGCGACGTAGTGGAGTGTGCCGTCGGGCTCGATGGTCGCCTGGTCGCGGGAGGTGAGCATGAAGCGTGCGGGCCCGACGGGGGCGAGCACGCGGTAGGGGGCGACGCGGTAGCCGTCCTCGTCGATGGTCACCTCGGCGCCGTCGGGCATGTCGTCGGAGGTGACGTGGATGTGGGACGGGTCGGTGAAGCGGACGTAGCGCAGGCGCTCCTCCACCCGTCCGTTGGAGAGCGTCGCGCGGTCGCGGACCAGCCCGACCTCCTCCGAGTGCCACGTTGTCTCGCGCGAGAGCGTGAAGCGCGCCGCGAAGGGCCGCCAGAGGAAGGCGGGGACGCCGAGCGCGATGCCCTCGCCCGCCCAGGCGCTGCCGAAGAAGTCGCGCGGCCGCAGCGCCGCCGGGGCGGAGAGCGTCGGGGTCGGGCGTGTTTCGTGGAGGACGCCGACGGCGACGATCACGACCCACAGGTGCGTGAAGCCGAGCCCGATCCGTTCCACGGCGCCATCGGCCCCGGCGACGCCGTAGAGGATCAACGAGGCGACGGCGATCGCGACGCCGGCCGCGCCGCAGGCGAGCGACAGGGCGCCAACCGGGCTGGGCCAGAGCGCGCGTGCGAGGGCGAACGGCGTGAGCAGGAGCGCCGCTTGCGTGATGAGCCCGGCCCAGAGGTGCAGGCTGGTCTGCCAGGAGAGCTCGCCGGCGTCAAAGCGGGCGTTGCACGCGGACTGGGAGAGATCGCAGTCGACCCGGGCGAGGCCGATGACCACGAAGCCGGCGCCGGCGAGCACGAACAGCCCAATCGCGATCACGGCGGCACGGCGGCGCGGCAGCACGGCGCGGAGGCCGGAGGCGAGCGCCGCGACACCGAGCCCGAGCAGAACGAAGGCAGCCATCACGATCCACGGGTGGCGCATGCCGTGTGCGGCGAGCGCGCTCACCCCCGCGGCAGAGCCCGAGTAATGCGGCTGCAGTGCCTCCGCGACGATCCAGGAAACGACAAACACGGCTTGCGCCGCGATCGCAAACCACGCGAGTGAACGGATCCAACGCCTCATCTGACCCCCATGCCCAGATTCCGTGTACGCCGTACAGTACAGTGTACACGGAATGAGTCAAGCAACGACCACACCTGCTCGCGCCGAGCGTCTCTCGCGCGAGCGCATCCTCGACACCGCGCTCGCGCTGGTCGCCCGAGACGGCCTCGATGCCCTCAGCATGCGCCGCCTGGCACAGGATCTCGACGTCTGGCCGATGAGCCTCTACCGCTACTTCCACGACAAGGACGAGCTACTGGCCGCGCTCGCGGACGCCGCCGCCGAGAAGATCGCGCCGCCCGCGGCGGCCGGTCCGTGGCGCCGGCAGATGCAGGAACTGCTCGGCCAGGCGAGGACGATCTTCAAGCACCACCCAGGCGGACTCCGTCCAGAGGACGACGGGCCGGCGACCGCTCGTGTTCGCGACACCGGGCTCGCCATCCTCGAGCGCGCCGGCTTCGGCGACGACGAGGCTCAGACAGCCTGGCAGGCCCTGCTGGCCTACACGGCCGGCAGCGCCGCCTTCGACTCCGGCGCCGCGGACTTCGACTACGGGCTCGCGCGCATAATCGACGGTCTCGACTCGAGACTCACGCCTCCTCTTCGCTCCGACTAGCCCGTGGGGACGCCCGGTTCGGTCGCGAATCGCGGCCGTCGGGGCGTTTCGGCCGCCAAAAGCCCGCAAATTCTGGTCGCCGCCCTTGCGCCGCGGGTCCCGAGTGGCAGAGAATGGGGGCGAGAGAGAGACGGGGGGTTTCACCATGCGTCTTGCCAGTACGCGGACTCTGTGCCGCGAGATCGATGAGGCGGTGCTCGCCGGACGGAGCATCGGGCAGATCGAGACGGAGGTCATCGCGCCGTGCGCGCTCGACGACGAGGCGCGCGCCGCGTTGTGGCTGTACGCCGACGGGAGTCTGGCTCGCGCCAGCGCCGGCCACCTGCCCGCGATCGCCGACAGCGGCGTGACCGGGTCGAGGCTGCCGATCTGAGCGCTCGGATCGCGCTTACATAGACGCGGGGAGGTTTGGCCGCGGGCAGGCCGGGTAGTGCACCGCCTTTGTGCTTCGACAGGGGAAGTGAGGATCCATGCCCGGCCCGCCAGCGCGCTCGCAGTCCGTCCACGACGAGGCCTTCGCCGTCCCGGTACGGCGGCGGCCGCCAACCCGGGCGCGGACGACGCGCGGCCGCGTCATACCGCTTCACGTCGGGCTCGAGGTGCTCTTCGGGGCCGCCCTCGCTCTGGTGCCAGCGCTTCTGGGTCTTCCGCTCGGAATGGCCGCGCTCGCGGCCATCATGGGCGCCCTGATCGCCGTCACCGCCGTGTCGGCGCCCGCCACGGGACTGCCGATTCGCGGCAGCCGGCTGCACGATCGGATGGGGATCGACGCGCTGCTCGTCGGCTTGGCGGCGCTGCTGTGGGTCGTCGGCGAGGAGGGCGCGAGCCTGCTCGCGCTGGCGGCCGTACTGCATGCCGCGCTGACGATGCTGCCGGGACGCGTCGGCTCGCGTCGCTGACCGCGCGCTGAGCACGATCGCGTGAGCAGGCCGGCGATCCGTCCGCGGGCGCGTCTAGCGTGCGCCCATGGCATCGGCCCTCTGGCTGATGGGGTATGCGATCGGAATCGCGTTCGGTGTGGCCTGCGTCTGGGTTCTCATCGACGTCGTCCGCTTGCTCCGCGCCGGCTGGGGCTTCGTCGTCGAGGCGCACGCCAAGGCGCGGCCGCCGCAACCTGAGTCGGTCGCGCCGCTGCCGCTGCGCACACGTCCCGCTCGGCGCCCGGCGTCGGAGCGGCGTGCGGCGCGTCGCCGGCTGGCGGCGTAGAACCCGCGCTCAGCCCGAGACGTAGCGCCGGTACGCGCGCATCCAGTCGGTCCTGATCGTCGTCTGCGCTGCGGCCAGCGACACCGTGCCGGCGCACACCAGGTCGTGCAGGCGGTTCTCGAGGCGGTCCTTCTCGTGGAAGCCGGGGCGCGGCTCCGCGGCCTCGGGGAAGAGGTTTGCCTCCGCGTTCGAGCCGCCCAGCTCCAGCGACACCAGGTGGTCCATCTCGTACTCCCCGCGGCCATGATGCGCGATTCCATAGGCCGCGTAGACGCGGCGCTTGGTCGCCGAGGACACGTTGCGGTGCCGGCCGGCCCACCCGGGCGTGCACACGTCGCGGGCGGTGGCGCCCCCGAGCGTCGTCCCGGGCGTGCACACGGGGTCGGGGAGCGCGCCGCGCACTCGGCATCCGGCATGCGCCGCGACGGCCGGCGGTCCCGGGCCGCCGAAGGCGGCCAGCGTGAGCGCGGTGGCGGCGATGGACTGGAGGAGCGAGGACACCATCGATACAACCCCTTTCGCCCACGGGCGGCTCGTTCCTCGCCGATGTAGCGCGAACGCGTGGCGAAGCAGCGAACCGCGACGTGCCCGGCACGCCGGCGACTAGGCCCGGATCTCCAGGTCGCGGCCGAACGCCCGCTGGACGAGGTCGCCCTGACGCTCGGCCGCCCAGGCCGCGACGCTCACGTCGCCGTCGTGAACGAGCTCGAGACGCAGCCGGCCGTCGTCGATCGCGACGCGGGCCTCGCGCACGAGTTGGTCGCGGCTGCGTTCGAGCTGCTCCGCCAGGCGCAGCAGGGCGGAGCAGCGGACCAGCAGCTCGTCGTCGCCCTCGTGCATCAGGGGCGCAAGCTCGCCGAAGCCGGGGGAGCCCTTGCGGTGGTAGCGCGCCATCTGGGCGATCAGGGCCACCTCGCGGGGTGTGAAGCCCGGCAACGCGGCGTTGAGGATCAGGTACCGCGAGTGCTTGTGGTGGTCGTCGTAGTCCACCGTCATGCCGATGTCGTGAAGCTCCGCCGCCGCCCACAGGAGCTCGCGTTCCGCGGCATCGCGGTCGAGCACGCCCTGCTCGACGAGCCCGTCGTGCATCTGCAGCGCGAGCCCCGCGACGTGCTCGACGTGCGGCGGGTCGATCGGGTATTGGTGCGCGAGGTTGCGCACACTGGCCTCGCGCACGTCGGCGAACAGCTCGTCCGGCGCCAGATAGTGCTCGAAGAAGACCCCCTCGCGGAGACCGGCCTCGGTCACCTCGAGCGTCGCGAATTCTCCCGCCTCCAGCACCGCCTCGACCACCGCGGCGCCGGCCAGGATGAGGTCGCCGCGCTCGGGCTTGATCCCGGGCACCCGCGCGCGCTCCTCCGTAGTCATCTCGGCCAGCTCGGCGACCATCTCGGCCAGCGTCTCGCGCTCGAGCACGAACCCCTGCACGCCGAAGGACGGGAGCTCCGCGCGCCGCTGCGCCGCGGCCGCGAGGTTGCGGACCGCGCCGCCGATGCCCACCAGGCGTTCGCCGGTGGCCCCGAGCCAGCCGGCGCCCTCCGCCAGCGTGTCGCGCACGTGGGCGCGCAGCGCCTTGAGCTGCTTCTTGGTCGCGGGCTCCTCGTCGGGGAGGAACTGCTCGGTCATGCGCACCGCGCCCAGCGGCCAGGACCCCAGCTCCCGGGCCGTGCGGGCCTCGACGCCGACGAGCTGGACGCTGCCTCCCCCGAGGTCGAGCATCGCGCCGTCGGCCAGCGTCGTGGAGTTCACCGCCGCGAGGTAGCCGTAGCGCGCCTCCTCGTCGCGTGAGAGCACGCGCACCGGCAGCCCCGACGCCTCGAACACGCGCGACAGGAACTCCTCGCGGTTGCTGGCGTCGCGGATCGCACTCGTCGCGACCGCCTGCACCTCCTCGAGCACGAGCCCGCTGGCGCGGCAGAAATGCGCGTAGGCCTCGATCGTATGCAGCGCGCGTTCCATGGGCGCAGGCTGGAGCGCGCCGGTCTCGCCCTCGCCCGCGCCGATGCGCACCGACTCGTAGATCTCGTCGCTCCGCCGCCACCAATGGCCGGCGATCGAGCTGAAGACGACGAGACGGAACGAGTTCGAGCCGAGGTCGATGACGGCGACACGGCTGGCGTCGGGCACGATGGCAGGCAGATTAAGCCTCAGACCGGCGAGACTCCAGACCCAGGTACGGCAGAGCCGCACCCGGTAACCCCCGGCGCCGGCGGGGGTGCCTACGACCTCTCGATGAGCTCGACCCGGTAGCCGTCCGGGTCGCGCACGAAGCACAGGCGCGAGCCGCCGTCGCTGACGGTGTACGGCGGCTTCTCCGGCTCGATGCCCTGCTCGGCCAGCTGGGC
>DASRQS010000133.1:0-2137 GCA_035696365.1 Gaiellales bacterium
GCTGGTCGAGCCGATGCTCGGGGTCACCGTGACGCCTACGCAGGCGGCCGCGTCGAAGAAGATCAACGTGATCCCGTCGCAGGCGACCATCGGCGTCGACTGCCGCGTTCCGCCGGGGCTCGGCGAGACCGAGGCGCGCGCCCGGGTGGAGGAGCTGCTCGGCCCCGACGGCTACCGGCTCGAGTTCCACGAGACCGTGGAGGGCAACCGCTCGCCGATGGACTCGGTGCTCATGGACGCGATCGGCGACTGGATCGACGAGCACGACCCGGGCGCCGAGGTCGTCCCCACGAGCCTGCCTGGATTCACCGACTCGCGCTGGTTCCGCGTGGCCTTCCCGGAGTGCGTCGCGTACGGCTTCTTCCCGCAGAAGTTCATGACGCTCCACGACTGCGCGCCGCTGATCCACGGCGCCGACGAGCGGATCGACGTGCGCGACCTGGGCTTCGCCGCCCGCTTCTTCCGCGACCTCGCGCAACGGGTGCTCGGATGAGTGACGCCCCGCCCCCAGAGAAGCTCCGGCTCGGCGGCATGGCCCTGCGCAACGGTCTCCTCGTCCACGGGCCGACGCACTGGGCCGCGGCGGTCCGCGCGCGCGACGGCGGCATCCGCACCGCCAGCGGGCCCAAGCCACGCGTGCGCGGGTTCGACGGGGTGCCGGGCGCGCGTGGGCTCGCGCGGCTGGCCGAGGCCCTCGCGGTGATCCCGCTCGTCAAGCGTGCGCTGCCAGAGGCGCGATTGCCCTTCCAGGACGCCCGCGTGATCGGCGTGGCCGCGGGCGCGGCGGCTGCCGGTTCCGCGCTGCGTCGACGTGGCCGCGGCGGCCTGGGGAGCGAGGCGGCGGCGGGCGCGCTCTCGCTGGCGCCCGCGCTGTTCGCGCTGCGCGGCGGCGAGCTGGCCTCCTACCACGGCGTCGAGCACAAGTCGATCGCCGCCTACGAGCAGGACACGCCCGATGCGGCCGACGCGGCGAAGGAGCACGACCGCTGCGGCTCCAACCTCGTGGCGCCGATGCTCGCCGCCAACGTGGCCGGCTCGGTGCTCGTTCGCCGGCTGCTCGGGCGCCCCGGCCCGGCGGCCAACGCCGCCGTCGCGCTGTCCTCGATGGCCGCGGCGGTCGAGGTGTTCGCCTGGTCCGAGCGCCACGCCGAGACGCGCCTCGCGCACGCCCTGCGCCGGCCCGGGCACGAGCTCCAGCGCGTTCTCGGTACGCGCGAGCCCGACGAGCGCCAGCTCGAGGTCGGGCGCGCCGCCCTGGCCGAGATCCTGCGCGCCGAGGGTGCGGCGGCGCAGTAAGCTCGTGTAGCCGTGTCCATGTGTCGCCAGCAGGCGCTGATCGAGGTCCCGATCGAGAGGATCTGGGAGCTGGTGGGCGACGTGCGCCGGCATCCCGAGTGGTGGCCGCGGATCATCGACGTGCAGTGCGAGGATCTCGAACAGGGCTGCACGTTCCGCCAGGTGACGAAGGCGGCCATCGGCACGATCGAGACCGACATCATGGTCGAGCGCCTCGAGGGCTGCCGCGAGGTCAAGCTGCGCTGCCTCGACACCGGCACCTGCTCGCGCTGGCTGCTCACGAGCACGCAGGAGGGCACCTTCGTCGACGTGGAGCTGGGGATGGACCCGCACAACCTTCCCAACCGCGTGTTCGACGCCGTCGCCGGCCGCCGCTACTTCCGCAAGTGGCTGGCGCAGTCCGTCGACGCCCTCAGGCAGGCGTCGGGCGAGCGCCGCGACGTCGCCGCCTAGGCACGCCAGAACGGCCCTAGACTCTCCGTATGGCGGTCGCGCCGACCCGCCAGCGCCTGGCGCCCGACGTGTTCCGCCTCCCGGTCGACAAGATCCGGGAGGGGTACTACTCGGACGCCTACCTCAACCACACGAAGACCCTGCTCGAGGAGGAGGGGCACCGGCCGAGTGTGCTCATGCAGGTCTTCCAGAAGCACGACTCGGTGCTCGGCGGCATCGACGAGGCGATCGCGGTGCTGAAGCTGTGCGCGGGCGAGCGCTCGGCCGACGGCGACTGGATCGACGGCTGGCCGTCGCTCGACGTGCGTGCGCTTCACGAGGGCGACGAGATCGAGCCGACGGAGCCCGTCCTGACGATCGAGGGCGACTACGCGCTGTTCGCCCACCT
>DASRQS010000134.1:0-150175 GCA_035696365.1 Gaiellales bacterium
AGACGGCGATCACGGTCTCGATCAGGATGGCGGCGCCGACGGCGATCGCGAGCGCCGCACCGATACTGCCGCGTCTCAGCTCGAGGTCGGCGCGGTCGCCGAGGTAGGCGATCACGAACAGGAACATGATCATCACGGCGCCGGCGTACACGAGCACCTGGGCGGCGGCGAGGAAGTCGGCCTGCAGGACCAGGAACAGCGTCGCGAGCGATGCGAGGTGCAGGATCAGGAAGAGCGCGGCGAGGAACGGGTTGCGCTGCATCACGACGGCGACCGCCGAGCCGAGGGCGCCGGCGCCTGCGATGTAGAAGAAGACGGCGGTCACGACTTCGGCACCTTGCTCGCGTTGTCCGCGTAGACCTTGTACATGCCGAGCACGCCACCCAGGAGATCCTCCTGCGCGCCACGGTCGAACTCGTCCGGATCCTGCGCCGGGGTACGGCGCACCGGGGGCTCGAGCAGCATCTCCTTGGTGTAGATCAGCGCGTCACGGGAGATCTCGGACAGCTCGTAGTCGTTGCCGAGCGTGATGGCGTCGAACGGGCACGCGATCTCGCAGTAGCCGCAGAAGATGCAGCGGGCCATGTTGATCTCGTAGATGCGGGCGTAGCGCTCGCCCGGCGAGACGCGCGCGTCCGGCTCGTTCTCGGCCGCGACCACGCGGATGCAGTCGGCGGGGCAGGCAGCCGCGCACAACGAGCAGCCAATGCACTTCTCGAGGCCGTTCGGATGGCGATGGAGGCGGTGGCGGCCGCGGAAGCGCGGGTACACGGCGCGCTTGTGCTCGGGATAGGCCTGTGTGACCGGTCGCCGGAAGAGGTGGCGCAGCGTGACCGCGAAGCCCTTGAAGCCCTGTGCCTGCTGGCGCCCGAGGTCGAGGCCGGCGCGCACGGGATGTTCCTGGAGATCGTCGAACAGCGTCATCGCATCTCCATCAGGACAGCGCCACCCAGGCGGCGGTGCCGAGCAGGTTGAGTGTCGCCAGCGGCAGGAGCACCTTCCAGCCGAGCTTCATGAGGCGGTCGTAGCGCAGGCGCGGGACGGTAGCCCGCACCCAGATGAACGTGATCAGGATCGCGAACGTGCTGCCGATCATCCACAGCGGCCCGGGGATCGCGGTGAACGGCTCGAACGGCAGCGGGCCGCGCCAGCCGCCCAGGAACAGCGTCGCTCCGAGCGCCGAGAGCACGATCGCCTCCACGAACTCGGCGTTGGCGAACATGGCGAAACGCATGCCGCCGTACTCGGTGTGGAACCCCGCGACGATCTCGCCGTCGGCCTCCGCGAGGTCGAAGGGCGGGCGGTTGCACTCCGCCAGCGCCGACAGGTAGAAGATGCCGAAGCCCAGGATCTGGGGGACGATGTAGGGGTAGCTGTGCTGCGCATCGACGATGCCCTGCAGCGAGAGCGTGCCCGACTGGATGACCACGCCGATGATGGCCAGGGTGAAGGCGACCTCGTAGGAGACGAGCTGCGCGACGGCGCGCAGGCCGCCCAGCAGGGCGTACTTCGAGCCGCTGGCCCAGCCGCCGATCAGCATGCCGTAGAAGCCCATGGAG
The DNA here is from genome assembly GCA_035696365.1 of Gaiellales bacterium. Classification (GTDB taxonomy): domain Bacteria; phylum Actinomycetota; class Thermoleophilia; order Gaiellales; family JALYLC01; genus JALYLC01. The sequence continues at coordinate 1,560 of DASRQS010000134.1, forward strand.
CCGATCGCCGCCACGTACAGCAGGCCCACGTTGGAATCGGCGATCGACAGGTAGATGTGCTCGTTGGTGCCCGGGATGCGCGCCTGGCCGCCGAACGGAATGAGCGCGAAGGACGAGAGCGCGGCGAACATCGAGATGAACGGCGCCGTCAGGTAGAGGCGACGGTGCGCACCATCGGGAATCACGTTCTGCTTGCGGATCAGCTTGCCGAGGTCTGCGATCGGCTGCAGGAGGCCCATCGGCCCGACGCGGTTGGGGCCGTGCCGCGTCTGCAGTCGCCCGATCAGCTTGCGCTCGAAGACCGTCATGAAGGCGAAGAAGCCCATCAGGCCGTTGACCAGGATGAAGGCCTTGATCACCGTGACGACGACCCCGTCTGGCATCAGGCCCCCTCCTCGACCTTGCAGGGCCCGTCGATCGGCGCGCCGTCCCACGCGAATCGGACCGCGCCCGGGGCGAGCGTGCGCGACAGCCTGGCCGTGCCGGTCGTCGTGCCGCCGGCGTGCCGCACCGCGACCGGGCGGCCCTCGGCGATGCCGAGTCGCAGGGCATCCTCGCGGGGGAGCACGATCTCGTCGCTGCGCTGGAACGCGAGGCGCTCGCTGCGCGCGACCGCGGCGCCTGAGAAGAGCGGGCGCCGTCCGACCGCGCGGAAGCCGCCGCGGTTCTCGCTCTGGCTCGCCGGAGCCGGCACGGGGGCCGCGGGGTCCGAGCCGGCCCTGGGCCGCTCCGTCGCGAGGGGCGCCCGTTCGGCGATGGCCTCCCAGGTCAGCCCGGCGAACAGCGGGCCGGCTGCGGCGACGCGGCGGAACGCCCGCGACGGGCTCGCGTCGAGCTCGAGGCCGAGATGCCGGCCGGCCGCGGCCAGCACGGCGAGCTCGGGCTGGACGCCCGCGGGCGCCGGCCGCACCGGGCGCAGGCGCTGTGTGCGCCCCTCGAGATTCGTGGTCGTGCCGTCCTTCTCGAGCGCGGCGGTCGCGGGCAGGATGACGTGGGCCCAGAGCGCCGTCGGCGTGGGGAAGAGGGAGCTCGCAACGACCGACTCGCAGCGCTGGAGCGCGGCCTCCCAGCGCTCGGGCTCGGGGAAGCACGAGAGCGGGTCTGCGTCACCAAGGACGATCAGCATCTGCAGCGTGCCGGACTCCGCGCGGCTCAGTACGGTGCCCGCGTCGTCGCGGTAGCCGAGAGCGTGCAGCCCGCGCTCGTTGGGTCCCTCCGGCACGGCGATCACGCCGCCGGGCCCGTCGGCGAGGCCCGCGGCATGCGCAAGCGCGCCCGCGGCCGCCACGGCGGCCGGCTCGGTCGCGATCAGCACCGAATGCTCCGCGTCGCGCAGCGCCCCTTCGATCTCACCCGGGGCGATGCGGCCGGTTGCAACGTGGTCGAGATCCACGCCGCCGCTGCCCGCGAGCAGCAGGCGCGCGCCGCGGCGCACGGCCTGGCGCACGCGCAGCTCGAGCACGCCCGCGGCGTCGCCGACCTCGCGCTCGCCTGAGATGACGATCAAGTCGGCCCGGTCGAGGTCGGCGATCGTGGCGGCGTACGGCGCCAGTGTGTCCCACTGCCCCGCGCCCGCGAAGCCGTTGCTCACGAGGGCGCCGCCGCCGACGGCTCGCACGAGCTCGGCCCAGGCGTGCGCCTCTTCGTTGCTCTGCTCGCCGGAGGCCACGATGGCGATCGAATCGGGCCCGTGCAGCGAGGCGTGGTGGCGCAGGCGGCGCGCGATCGTCTCCGCGAGCTGCTCGGGCGTGACCGGCTCGAGACCGCGCGGGCCGCGGACGAGCCCCTGCAGGTAGCGGTCGGCGGCGTTCACGTGGACGTGCGCGAAGCGGCCCTTGTCGCACAGCCAGCCCTCGTCCACGCCGGGGTGGTTGCGCGACAGCACGCGGCGCACGTCGCCCTCGCGCACCGAGGCCCAGGTGTTGCAACCGGTCGGGCAGAGCGCGCATACGGAGGGCACGTTCGTGATCTCCCAGGGCCGCGCCTTGAAGCGGTACTCGGTGGAGGTCAGCGCGCCCACGGGGCACAGCTCGATCACATTGCCCGAGAAACGACCGCGGTAGGGCTGCTCCTCGAAGGTCGCGATCACGGAGGTCGCGCCGCGCTCGCGCGCCACCAGCTGCTCGTCCTCGGCAACGTCCTGCGAGAAGCGCGTGCAGCGGTAGCAGAGGATGCAGCGCTCGCGGTCGAGCGCGATCAGGGGCGAGATCGCGAGCGGCTTCTCATAGGTGCGCTTGTTGAGGTGGAAGCGCGTGTTGCCGGGGCCGTAGCGGTAGGTCAGATCCTGCAGAGGACACTCGCCGCCCTTGTCGCAGACCGGGCAGTCGAGCGGGTGGTTGGTGAGGATGAACTCGAGCACCGCCTCCTGCCCCTGGGCAGCCGAGGCCGAGCGCGTGTGCACCTTCATCCCGTCGCCCGCGGTCATCGTGCAGGCGGCCTGCAGCTTGGGCATGCCCTCCACCTCGACCAGGCACATGCGGCAGGCACCGATCGCCGGTCCGAGCCGTGGCTCGTAGCAGAAGATCGGGATCTCGACTCCGGCGCCGGCCGCGGCCAGCACGAGCGGCGTGCCCTTGGGCACCGTCAGCTCGCGGCCGTCGATCTCGAGCGTGACGGTTGCGACGTCGGTCGCGCTCATGACGGGGACACCGTCGCCAGGGGCAGCAGGCTGCGCGGCTGGGGGTAGAGCGAGCTCAGCGAGGAGGTCTCGTGCAGCGGGCAGTAGCCGAGCTCGACATGTGCGTCGAACTCCTCGCGGAAGCGCTTGATCATCGAGCGCACGGGCATCGCGCAGGCATCGCCGAGGGGGCAGAGGCACTTGCCCTCGACGTTGTCGCAGATCTCCAGGACAAGCTCGACTTCCCTCAAGTCGGCGATCCCGTCCTCGATGCGCTGCAGCGTGTCGGTGATCCAGCGCGTGCCCTCACGGCAGGGCGTGCACTTGCCGCAGCTCTCGTGCGTGTAGAAGGCGGCCGTGCGCAGGGCGAGCTGGACGATGCAGGTGCTCTCGTCGATCACCATCACCCCGGCCGAACCCGCCATCGACCCGGCCGCGGCGAGCGCCTCGGGGGCGCACAGGATGTCAAGTGCCTCGGGCCCGAGGATCGGCGAGGAGGCCCCGCCCGGGATGACCGCCTTGAGCGCCCTGCCGCCGGGCACGCCACCGGCGAGGCCCTCGATCAGGTAGCCCATCGTCCTGTTCATCGGCACCTCGTAGTTGCCGGGCCGCAGTATGTGGCCGGAGATCGACATGACGTGGGTGCCGCCGCTCTGGTCCGTGCCGAGCGCCTTGTAGTCCTCCGGTCTGCGCCGCAGGATGGCCGGGATCGTCGCGATGGTCTCGACGTTGTTCAGCAGCGTCGGGCGCTCGAAGGCGCCCGAGACGGCCGGGAACGGGGGCTTTGCGCTGGGCTGGCCGCGGAAGCCGTTGAGCGACGCGAGCAGCGCCGTCTCCTCGCCGCAGATGTACGCGCCCGCGCCGCGGTGGACGGTGATCTCGGCCACGTAGCCGTCGGGCCCCGGGACGCCCAGGTAGCCGGCCTCGCGCGCCTGGGCGATCGCCGCGTGCAGCACCTCGGACTCCGTCAGGTACTCGCCGCGGACGTAGAGGTAGCCGCGCGTCAGCCGCAGCACGTGCATGACGATGAGCATGCCCTCGAGCAGCGCGTGCGGTGTGCGCAGGATGAGCTCGCGGTCCTTGCAGCTGCCCGGCTCGGATTCGTCGGCGTTGACGACCAGGTAGCGCTCGGCGCCGGGAGCCAGGAAGCTCATCTTGCGACCCGTGGGGAACCCCGCTCCGCCGCGGCCGCGCAGCCCCGAGCCGTTGAGCTCCGCGATCAGCTCGTCGGGGGTCAGGCCGGCCTGGGCGCGCTTCAGCTGCGCGTAGCCGCCGTACTCCTCATACGCGGCGAGCTCGCGCAGTTCGCCCTCGAAATCCAGGAGCACATCGGCCTCGAGGCGCGGGGTCCACTCAGGCATGTGGCACCGCCGGCGCGTTGCGGGTCTCGTTCACGATCTGCGGGACGTCGTCCGGCTTGACGTGCTCGCGGTAGCGTTCGTCGATCGCGACCACGGGAGCCCAGCTGCAGCCGCCCAGGCACTCCGCCTTGCGCAGCGTGATCGTGCCGTCCTCGGTCGTTCCGCCGATCTTCACGCCGAGCTCGTCCTCGAAGGCCGCGACGACCTCCCCCGCGCCGCGCAGCCCGCACGCCAGGTTGGTGCACACGTCGATCACGTGCGTCCCGACGGGCTCGAGGAAGAACATGTCGTAGAAGGAGGCGACCGCCTGGCAGTAGGCCGGCGAGAAGCCGATCGCGTCGCTGCAGGCGCGCAGCGCCTCGGGCGAGAGCCAGCCGTAGGCCTCCTGGGTCAGGTGCAGTGCGGGCAGCACGGCGCCGCGCCGGGTCGGGTAGTTGGCGCGCGCCGCCTGTACCGCGTCGTACAGCGTCTCCGGGGTCACGCTCATCGGTCGCAGTCACCCATGTTGGGATCGAGTGAGGCCAGGATCGCGATCAGGTCTGCCAGCAGCACGCCCTTGCAGAGCGCGCCGACGGACTGCAGCATCACGAGGCTGGCCGAGCGGAAGTGCACGCGCCAGGGCTTGGCCGAGCCGTCGGAGACGAGGTTGCAGCCCAGCTCGCCGCGCGGTCCCTCGACGCAGGCATAGGCCTCGCCCGCGGGGACGCGGTAGCCCTCGGTGACCAGCTTGAAGTGATGGATCAGCGATTCCATCGAGGTGTGCAGCTCGTGCCGCGGGGGCAGCACCACCTTGCGGTCGTCCGCGATCCAGGGGCCGCTCGGCAGGCCGTCGAGCGCCTGCTCGATGATGTCGACGGACTGCCGGATCTCGTGCAGCCGGATGAGATAGCGGTCGTAGACGTCTCCGACAGCGAACACGATCGGCTGCACCTGCAGCTCGCGGTAGGCGCCGTACGGCTCGTGGGCGCGCAGGTCCCAGTTGACGCCCGAGGCGCGTGCATTCGGGCCGGTGAGCCCCATCTGGCGGGCGAACTCGGGCGTGATCACGCCGATGCCGCGCGTGCGGTCGCGGAAGATCGGCTGCTGCCCGATCAGGTCCTCGTACTCGTCGACCCGCGCCCGCATCTCCTTGATGAACGACCGCGCCTCGCGGTCGAATGCGACCGGGATGTCCTCCGCCACGCCGCCCACCTGGGCATAGCGGGGGTGCATGCGCACGCCGCCGGCCAGCTCGACCAGGTCGAGCACGCGGTCGCGCTCGCGGAAGCAGTAGAAGAGCAGCGCGATGCCGCCCAGGTCGACGGATCCGGTACCCAGGAAGATCAGGTGGTTGTGGATGCGCTGCAGCTCGGTGAAGATCGCGCGGATCCACTCGCCCCGGCGCGGCACCTCGAGCCCGAGCAGCTTCTCGACCGCCATGCAGTAGACGAGCTCGTTGCAGAAGAACGCGTTGTAGTCGGCCCGGGGCGCGTAGGTGATCGCCTTCCAGTACGACTTCTGCTCCATGTTCTTCTCGATGCCCGTGTGCACGTAGCCGAGCTCGTTGTGGAGGCCCACCACGTGCTCGCCGTCCAGCGTCGTCACCAGCCGGAGCACGCCGTGGGTGGACGGATGGTTCGGGCCGAGGTTGATCAGCATCGTGTCCGGGTTGTCCGGCGGGATCAGCACCGACGGGATCGGCGAGAGCACCTCGGCGGGCGGATAGCGCAGCGTGCGGTGATCGGAGATCGCGCTCATCAGACCTCGTCCGAGAACTGCACCGGCTCGCCACCGATGGGGTAGTCCTTGCGATGCGGATGGCCGTCCCAGCCCTCCGGCAGGAAGATCCGCTCCAGATTCGGGTGATCGCTGAAGCGGATGCCCATGAGATCCCAGGCCTCGCGCTCCTGGTAGTCGGCGCAGGGAAAGATGCCGACGGCGCTCGGCACCGGCTCGCCCTCGTCGGCCCACGTGCGTAGCCGCAGACGGCGCGGCGGGCGGGAGGCGCGGTCGAGCAGCTGGTAGGAGACGGCGAAGCGCTTGCTCCCGGGAGGCGCGAGCACGGCGCCGAGGCCTGTGGAGGCGGGGAAGTTGATGTCACGCGCGCCCGCGCCCGCGGGGCTCGCCCAGTAGCCGGCGACGCCCTCGCCCGCGAAGCCCTGGTAGTCAGTGGCCGCGAGATCCATCAAGAAGTCGTAGCCGGCGTCCAGCGCGGCCGCGCAGGCTCCGGCGATCCGCTCGCGCGGCACGTCGAGCGTGACCTCGCCGAACGACTCGCTCACGGCTGCCCCCTCGCCGAGGAGGGCAGCGAGCGCATCGGCGTCCGCGCGCGTGCTCATGCCTGCGACCGCTGCTGCTCGTAGGCTGGCGGGATGCCCGCCGTGATCTTCTTCTGGATCGTCATCACGCCCTCGATCACGGCCTCGGGCCGTGGCGGGCAACCGGGGACGTACACGTCCACCGGAACGATCTTGTCCACGCCCTGCAGGATCGCGTAGTTCGCGAACATGCCGCCGGTCGAGGAGCACGCGCCCATCGCCATGACCCACTTGGGCTCGAGCATCTGCTCGTAGAGCTCGCGGATGGGCGCGGCCATGCGGTGCGACACGCGCCCCGAGACGATCAGCAGATCGCTCTGGCGCGGCGTGGCGCGCACGATCTCGGAGCCGAAGCGCCCGATGTCGTAGCGCGGCGTGACCATCGCGATCATCTCCATCGCGCAGCACGCGAGGCCGAAGCCGAAGGGCCAGAGCGAGTTGGACGCGGCCCAGTTGAGCACCTTGTCGACGGTCGTGGTCATCACCACGCGCTCGATGTCGGTCGCACGCAACGCCGACTGCGGGCGCCCGGGCGGAATCACTTCCATTCGAGGGCCCCCTTGCGCCAGATGTAGACGTAGCCGATGCCGAGCAGCCCGATGAACACGAGCAGCTCCACGAAGCCGAAGAGCTGCAGCTGGCGGAGCTGCACGGCGAGCGGATACAGGAACACGATCTCGATGTCGAAGACGATGAACAGCATCGCCGTCAGGTAGTAGGAGATCGAGAAGCGCGACGGCTCGTAGGCCCCGGTGGAGACACCGGACTCGAACGGGCGGCTCTTGGCACGCCCGTGCTGCTTGCCGCCCTTCCCGAGGAAGACCGAGGCGGCCAGCAAAGTTCCGGCGATCATGGCCGAAAAGCCCATGAAGACGAGGATGGCCGCCCAGTGGCCCAGCACGCTGGCGACGATAGCACACAAGCGCGCCTTGCCCGACGCGGTAGGAATGGCGTCATTCGGCTTTCCGAAGCGGTTTCGCGGCGCTGTGCACGGTTGTCACAAAGTCGGGCTGTCCCGGCTTCCCGCGGGTGGTACGATGGGGCCATGGTCACCCTCACCGAGCGCGCAGCGGAGCATGTCCTGGCCCTCATGCGCGAGGACCCCGAGGCGCTCGCCCTGAGGGTCGCGGTGCAGGGCGGCGGCTGTTCCGGCCTGCAGTATGCGCTCGGCTTCGACGGCGAGCCCCAGCCGGGCGACGAGGTCGTCGACCAGCACGGCGTCAAGGTCGTCGTCGACCGCTTCAGCCTGCCCTACCTGAGCGGCGCCGAGGTCGACTTCGTGGACGGCCTGATGGGCGCGGGGTTCACGGTCAACAACCCCAACGCCGTCGCCTCCTGCGGCTGCGGCTCGAGCTTCAAGGCGGAAGGCGACGAGGTCGCAGCGCCCGCCGGAGGCTGCAGCACCTGCTCGGCCTGACCGCGGGACACTCGGGGTCTGGCCCTTGATGTCCCGCGGGACACTTGGGGTCTGGCTCTTGATGTCCCGCGCAACACTCGGGGCCTGGTGCTGGACGTTGCGCGGTGCGCCCGTGCGCGTGCGCGGCGGGTTAGCGCCAGTGCGCGCAGGTGCGACCGTTTACACGCGGGGTCAGACCCCCTATGGGTCGCAGTGGCGGGTCACTCCACTTGCAGGAGTCAAACCCATGCCACGCCGGGTTCGGGCTGCGACAGTCCGGTGGTCGCCGTCTCTCGCCAGCTGCTAGCCCGAGAAAGGCGCGTCCACGCCCGAGTGCGGGGCGTCGGGCGACTCGACCAGGTCGAGCGCCAGCTGTACGTCCCGCAACCGGCCGCTCGCCACCAGCAAGTAGAGGTGATCGCTGCGGGCCAGCTCGCTCGATCCGCGCGGTCGCACGATCTGCTCCTCGCGGCGGATGGCGACGATGATCGCCGCTCCCGGCAGCTCGGCGTCGCGTACCAGCGTGCCCGCGCGGATGCCGAGATCCTCGGCGCGCAGCTCGAGCAGCTCGGAATGCAGGGTCGACAGCGTCGCGCTGTCCATGTCGGCCAGGCGCGGCACGGGATGCTGCTCGATCAGGCCGAGCGCCCGCGCGGCCCAGCGCATCGTCAGGCCCTGGGCCGCGACCGACAGCACGACGACGAAGAAGACGGCGTCGAACACGTGCGAAGCCCCGGGCACTCCCGCGGCGACCGGGAAGGTGGCGAGCACGATCGGAACGCCGCCGCGCAGCCCCGCCCAGGCCAGGAAGCCCTGTTCGCGCACCGACACCCCGAAGGGCGTCGCGCACAGGAGTACCGCGAGCGGGCGAGCCACGAGCACGAGCGCGATCGCGACCAGGATCGGCCCGGCGCCCTCGTCGAGCACCCGCGAGGGCGTCACGAGCAAGCCGAGCAGGACGAACAGGCCGAGCTGTGCGAGCCAGGCGGCGCCCTGCAGGAAGCCGCGCACGACGGCGGCGTGCGGGATGCGCGCATCGCCGATCACGAGGCCGATGAGGTAGGCCGCGAGCAGCCCCGAGCCGTCCAGCGCCGAGACGCCGACGGCGCCGGCGAGCGCGACCGCCACGGTGATCACGGGAGCGAGCCCGGCGGAGGGCAGCGGCAGCCGGCGCAGCAGCCACACGCCCGCCGCGCCGACCGCGAGGCCGCCCAGCGCCCCGATGCCGGCCTGCCGCGCGAGCAGGAGCAGACCGTCGCCCGTCCCGAAGTCGCTCGTGCTCCACTGCACCAAGCCGATCACGAGCAGGGCGGCGAAGGGATCGTTGAGCCCGCTCTCGGCCTCGAGCACGGCGGCGACCGGCCGCCGCACGTGCGTCCCGCGCAGCGCGGCGAAGACGGCGGCCGCATCGGTCGAGGACACCGCGGCGCCGAGCAGCAGCGACGTCGTCCAGCCCAGGCCGATGAAGGCGTGCGCCGCGAGGGCCACGACGCCGGCAGTGACCAGCACCCCCGCCGTTGCGAGTAGGCCGGCCGGCCCGAGCGCCCGCACCACCTCCTTGCGGTCCGCCAGCAGGCCGCCCTCGAGCAGGATGATCATCAGCGCAACGGTTCCCGCGTCGCGCGCGAGCGTGGCGTTGTCGAACTGGATCCCGCCGGGTCCGTCCTCGCCGATCAGCATGCCGAGGCCGAGGAACACGAGCAGGGTGGGAGCCCCCAGGCGGTCGACGAAGCTCGCAGCGATCGAGCCCACGAGGAGCACCGCGATGGCGATGATGAGTGGCTCGGGGGCGTGCAGCGGTGCGTCCTCCCAGGAGTCCCTTGCAGGCATCATGCCCGCCCTGGCCGCAGGACGGTACGGACGAGCCCGCGAGGTTCGATCCACTAGCCTGCCCGCGATGAGTGAGCACCCCGTGGTCGATGTCACGATCATCGGCGCCGGGCCCGCGGGCCTCGCGGCGGCGTACTACGCCGGCCATCGCGAGGCGAGCTGCCGCATCATCGAGAGCCTCGAGCAGCTGGGCGGGCAGGTCGCCGCCGTGTATCCCGAGAAGCACATCTTCGACATCGCCGGCTTCCCCAAGATCAACGGCCAGGAGTACGTCGACCGCATGGTCGAGCAGGGGCTGCAGTACGGCGCCGAGGCGCTGCTCGGCGAGGCCGTCGAGACGCTCGAGCGGGTGGACGCAGACGGGGAGCAGCTGTGGTCGATCACGACGCAGAAGGGCGGCCCCTACCTCACGCGCACGGTGATCATCACCGCGGGTCACGGGGCGTTCGAGCCGCGGACGCTCCCGATCGAGGGGCTGGAGGAGTGGCGCGGCCGCGGGCTGCATTACTTCGTCAAGCGCAAGGCCGACTTCGCGGGCAAGCGCTGCGTGATCGTCGGCGGCGGCGACTCCGCGCTGGACTGGACGATCAACCTCCAGGACACCGCCAGCGGGCCCATCCGGGTCGTGCACCGGCGCGACCGCTTCCGCGGCCTCGAGTCCTCGCAGACCGCAGTGCGCGAGCTCGTCGAGGCCGGCGCGGCCGTGCTGCACACGCCCTGCGAGGTGCGCGCGCTGCACGGCGGCGACGCGCTCGAGCGGGTGACCATCGAGGACACCGACAGCGGCGAGGCCGTCGAGGTCGACTGCGAGGCGCTGATCCTCCAGCTCGGCTTCGTCTCGCACCTCGGCCCGATCGCGAGCTGGGGACTCGAGGTCGTCGGCAAGAAGCAGATCAAGGTAGACCCGACATCGTTCGAGACGGCGCTCCCGAACGTCTTCGCGGCAGGCGACGTCGCCTACTACGAGGGCAAGATCACCCTCATCACGATCGGTCTCGGTGAGGCGGCGATCGCCGCCAATCAGTGCGTTGCGCGGGCGCGCGGCGTCAAGTTGCAGCCCGCCTACTCGACGGAGTAGCCGTCAGTCAGGAGGAGCTCGACGAGGGCTTGGCCTTCGGCTTCGCCTATCTCTTGCCGACCAGGCGCGAGCTCACCAGGAGCGCCACGCTGCTGCCGCCCGCGAGTGTCGTCGACGGCCTGTGGCCCTGCCGGATCACGCGATCCTTGCGCCGCACCCTCGAGGTCGCGAACTTGACCGTGCCGACCTTGCAGTGCCCGGCCAGCAGCAGGCGCTTGGAGTCGGTGAGCGTCTTGCCCACGAGGTTCGGGACGAGGCAGTGCGTCGGCCCGAGGCTGCGCTCGGCCTGCCCGATCAGCGTCGTCAACTCGGCCTGCGCCGTCGCCCAGGAGAAGCCCATCGAGATACGCGTCGGCGTCTCCGGCGTGAGCGTGCGCACGTACTGCGTCCAGATGGCTGCGCCGGTGCGGAAGCGCAGCGTGGTCGGGCGATCCTGGAGCGTGATGGCGCCCTGCGCGTTGTTCACGTCGCCGTCGGGGGCGCTGGGCGAGGAGCGCGTGAAGAAGCTGAACGGCGCGGTCGCGGGCGGGGTCTGCGTGAAGCCCGGCGGATAAGAGGTGAAGCCCCCGGCCCACGGGAAGGACACGACCGGGGCGCTGCCGCCCAGGCGATCCTCGTAGAAGACGTCGATCTGGTGATGGCGCCCGTCGGTTGCCGACCAGGTGTCGGTCACGAGGGACTGCCGGCCGTCGCCCTGCTGGATGATCACGCGATCGAGCCTGACTCCGGCGGAGACGAAGGACGAGCAGGTCAGAGCCGTGGCCGGCACCGTGGCCGCGTCGGGGCTGCAGCGCAGGAGATTCTCGGTCTCGCGGATCAGGACGTTCCCCGTGCTCGGATCCGTCGTGACGGAGGTCTGTGAGGCGAGCAGGCCGAGCGCGTTGGCGGAGCCGGGGAACAGCGTGGCGGCAGCGAATGGCAGGTACGCGTTGCCATGGTCCACCAGCACGCCCGCGCGCCCGGAGGTCGTCGGGGCGATGAAGCCGGCACACGGGAACGTCGACCCCGAGACGTGGAACGTCGCCGGCGAGATCGTGGATGCGCCGGCGAGGCCGCAGTTCGAAACCGACTGCCAGATCGAGCGGCCGAGCAACTGCGGCGCCCAGTAGCGGAAATCGTACGGGACGCCGTTGTTGGGCCCGCCGACCACTGCGGTCACGCGCGAGCGCTGGAACATGATGCGCTTGCCGGCGAAGGCCGTGTGGTTCGTGCCCGCGTTCCCGTGCGGCACCGCGTGCAGGAAGCAGGTGCGCGGCGTCAGCCTGCTCACCGCGGCGGCCGAGAGCGTCGTCGTCCAGACGCCGGCGGCGGTCGGGCGCACGTTGGCGTCCACCACCGGGGCCGCTGCGCCCTCGCAGCGCAGGTCGAGGCGGCCGATGCCGCCGTTCGACGTCCCGCTGACCGTGAGCGCAAGCCCTGCCGGCTCGACGAAGACGAGCACGGACGGGTCGGTCACGGGCTGGCTGATCGCGGTGGCGGTCACGGCGGCACTGGCCGCGACGGGCGCGGCGAGCACGGCGGTGACCGCGAGGCTGAGGAGGGTTCGCAGGCTGGTCACAGGTCAGATGATGGCTCACGATCCGGCCATTGCCGACTCGGCTCACATGATCCGTACCGATTCCAAACCGGGCGCTCACCCCCGGTATGCCGGATCAGACGTCGAGCGCCAGCCGCTCGCGGCAGATGGCGCGGATCTGTTCCTGGGCGGCTGCGAGGTCGTCCGTGTCCTTGACCGGGACGAAGCGCGATTCCGCGCCGTCGCGCGGCACGTGGACGTAGCGCGACGGGTGCCACCAGGTGAGCTCCCCGATGAGGCGCTCGAGCTGGATCGCCTCCCGTCCGTCGACGGACTTGCGCGCCACACTCCAGGTGTAGGCGGCCGGCTGCTCGAGCGCGTCGACGTCGATCCAGAGAGTGTTCGTGTTGAAGAGCGGGAAGCGCTCGTGCGGGAAGCCCTCGGGCACGCGGAAGGCCTCCGCGATCGCGAGCGAGCCGTCGGCGCGCCGGACGGGAAGTCCGCCCGCATCGCCGGGGCGCTTGGAGACCAGCTCGGCCGTGACGGCCCCGCCGAGCGACCGGTGCAGGCCGACGAGCGCCGGATCGAGCGTCGCTCCCACGTTGTCGACGTTGCAGACGAACAGCGTGCGCACGCCGTTCTGCCGGTAGCGCTCGAAGGCGCCGGAGAGCTCGAGCGCATCGGCGAGATCACCGTGGCCCGGCGCGTAGGGTGAGGGCGCGCCGTCGTCTCCGATGTAGAGCGACCCGTCCGCTTGCAGGCGCAGCGAGACGAGCTGGGGCGCGAGCTCGACGCCGCTTCCCCGGACCGCGTCGGCCAGCGCGTCGTGCGTCGCGAAGCTCGTCATCAGCGTGGTCTTGACGCCGTAGCGCGTCAGGTCGGCCAGCTTGAGGTCGAGGAACGTCAGATCGCACCCGTCCAGGACTGGCGCGAGCGCCTTGACCTGCGAGCCAAAGCGGGTCGCCATGCCGCCGGCGAGCACGACGGCTGCGACCTCGCCGCGCTCGATGAGGTCGCGGCCGAGCGCCGTCGCCCGCTTCCGGGCCGGCGTGCCCGCCGCGGGCAGCGGCTGGGCCACATCGTCTGCAGGTACTTCGATCGGCTCCGAGATGCGGTGCAGCGCCTCGAGATCGGGGCCCGCGGCGACGAGCCGTGCCCGCAGCTCCTCGAACGGCACGCGGTCGAAGCGGAAGCGCTCGAGCAGCGCCGCGAGCTCCGGCTGGATCGGCGTGCCGGCGATCTGCATCACGGCCCTCCATAGCGGCTGTCGCGCCAGGCGAGCGCGGCCTTCAGCCCCTGCGCCACGACGATGCGGTCGAACTCGCGCTGCTCCGGCGTCTCGGCGGCGTTGAGGATCGCCGAGAGATCGAGGTTGGCATTGACGGCCTGGCGCAGTCCCATGGCCTCATATGCCCGGTTGAGCGCGAGTTTGGTCAGGCGCAGCACCGGCAACGGCGTCGGGGCGATCTTGGCGACCAGCTCGTCGACCGCGGCCTCCAGGCCGTCGACCGGAGCGACCCGGTTGACCAGGCCCAGCCGCTCGGCCTCGTGCGCGTCCACCCAGTCCCCCGTGAAGAGCAGCTCGTTGGTCTTCTTCTGGCCCAGCACGAACGGCATCAGCAGCGACACGGGGCCCGATCCGTAGCGGATCTCCGGCTCGCCGAAGCGAGCGTCGTCGGCCGCCACGATCATGTCGCAGGCCATGGCGAGCTCGCACGCTCCGGCCAGGCACCAGCCACGCACCGCGGCGATCGTCGGCCGGGGCAGCGACCACAGCTCCATGCCGAGGGAGACGTCGGTGGAGAGCAGGTCGTGCCACCGCTCCGCGCTCCCGATCTCGCTCTCCACCTCCTCGGAGAGGTCGAAGCCGGCCGAGAACGCGCGGCCGGCACCGGTCAGCACGACGACCTTCACCTCCTCGTCGGCGGCTGCGCGGTGGAAGCTCGCGCGCAGGCCCTCGACGAGCTCAGCCGACAGCGCGTTGAGCTTGTCCGGGCGGTTCATGGTGATCCACAGCGCGGGCCCGCGGCGCTGCTCGAGTACGACCTCGCTCATGGCGCTCCCTTCGCGACGACCAGGGCGTCGACGGCGATCGCGCCGTCGTCTCCGAGGATCAGCGGGTTGATGTCGACCTCCTCGACCTCGGGGCGATCGGCCGCGAGCTGCGAGAGCGCGACCAGCGCGCCGGCCAGCGTGCCCACCGCGGCGGGGCTCGCGACCAGCGCCAGCCCGGGAGCCTCGGCCACGAGCGCCCGCGCGGCGTCCGCATCGAGCGGCGCCAGCGCTACGGCCGCCAGCCCGAGTGCCTCGATGGCCCGCCCCCCGAGGCCGACGGCCAGGACGGGCCCGTAGTCGGGATCGCGGGTCATACCGCAGAAGGCCTCGGCGCCGCCCGCGACCTGGCGCGCCACCAGCACGCGCCCGCCCATTCGCTCGGCGGCGTCGCGTGCCTCCGCCGCGCTCGAGATGCCGAGCGCGACGCCGCCGGCGGCTACCTTGTGCGCGGGCCCGTCGACCTTGACGACGACGGGCCCGCCGAGCAGGTCGAAGGCGGAGGCCGCCTCGTGGGGGGAGGCGCAGCGCACGCGAGCGGGAAAGGTGAGGCCGTAGCGCTCGAGCAGCGTGCAGGAGTCGTGCTCCGCCAGCGCTCCCGCGGGCAGTGGCTCGCCCGGGGCCGGGGTGTAAGCGGGAGGGGCGACCGGACGCGGGCGAGCGCTCCAGCGGGCGACTGCCGCGATCGCTCGCAGGCCCTCCCTCGTGCCGCGCAGCAGCGCGATGTCGCGGCCGCGGGCCAGTTCGGCGATCGCGGGCGGCGGATCGGTCGCGTGCACGGAGGTCACGGCGGCGAAGATGCCGGTGCCCTCGACTGCGTCGGCAAGCGCAGCCGTGACGAACGCGCACCAGCCTTCCTCGTGGTCGCCGCGGTGGCGCGAGAGATCGAGCTGGGCCAGCAGGACGTCGTAGGACCCGGTCTCGCGCAGGATCGCGAGCGTGCCCGGGAAGACATGCTGGTAGGCGTCGATGGCCCAGCAGTCCAGCGGGTTCTCGGGTTGCGTGAAGTTGGGGAAGGCCTCCACGAGCCGCTCCTGGACGGCTCGCTCGAAGGGCGCGAACGGGATTGCCGCCTCCTCCCCGTGGTCGGCCAGCAGGCCGCACTCGCCACCTGACTCCGACACGGCCGCTATGCGCAGCCCGCGCGGCCAGCGGCGCCGTCCGAGCACCTCGAGCGTCTCGAGCAGCTCGTGGAAGTCGCCGACCTCGAGCGCGCCGTGGTGCTTCAGCAGCGCGGAGAAGGCACGCGCCGAGCCGACGACGGCACCCGAGTGGGCGAGGGCCGCTCGGGCAGCCGCCTGGGAGCGTCCGACCTTGAGGCAGACGACGGGCTTGCCCGCCTCGGCCGCGCGGGCCAGGCACGCGGCGAACGCATCCGGGCGGCGAATCGTCTCGACGAAGAGCCCGATAGCACGCGTGCCCTCGTCTTCGGCCAGGTAGCCCACGAAATCGGCGATGTCGCGCGAGAGCTCGCTGCCGGCAGAGACGACGGTGCGAAAGCCGACGCGCGGCCCGCAGGCGAGGAACGCCTCGCCCACCGAGCCGGAGTGCGCGACGCAGGACACGTGCCCGGGCACGAACGCCTCCGGGCCTCCCACGGTGCCGAGCCAGAGCGAGACGGCACCCGGCGTGGCGACGCCCATGCAGTTGGGGCCCACGACGGCGACGTCGCACTCGGCCGCGCGCGCGCCGATCCGCGCCGCCACCGCGCGGCCCTCGGCGCCTGCCTCTGCACCCAGACCTGGCAGGACGACGGCACGCACACCGGCCGCGATCGCGTCCTCGAAGGCCGCCTCCGCGCGGGTGTGCCCGACCAGCAGATACGCGCACTCCGGCTGCTCCGGCAAGGCGCTGAGCGAGGCGAAGCACTCCCGACCGAGCACCGTCGGCCGGTTCGGGTTCACGAACCAGGTTGGGGCACCGCCGTCCAGCACCTGCTGGACGTCGGCGGCGCTCTCGGCGGTGCGGTCGCTCGCGCCGACCACCGCGACCGAGCGCGGGAAGAGCAGAGGGCGGATCCCGCCACGCAGCTCGGCTCCCGTCACGGGACGAGCGCACCCAGCCAGGTCTCGGCCTCCGCCGGCTCCAGCCCGCCGTGATGGCCGCGCATGTCCTGCTTGAAGCGGCCCGGCTCGTGCCACCAGGCCTCGATGCCGGCGCGCGGGAGAACGACGATGTCGCCGACCCGATCCGTGAAGCGGCTCGAGATGCGCGGCCCGAAGATGCCGTCCGCCGCGAGTTGCGCGGTCGGTACGACCCACGCGTCGTCCCCGAAGAGCTGCTGCAGCAGGCCGAGCGCCTCGCCGAGGGCGCCATCGCGGACATGCAGGAAGAGGTCGCGCGCCGAGCCGGCGGGAGCCAGCGGTCGGCCGTCGGCGCCCTGCCGCAGGAGCGGCACGAGCTGCGGGCAGCGCTTGTTGACGTAGACGCAGCGCTCGGGGTCGGTCGGCAGCTGGCCATGGTCGGCGAACACCATCACGAGCGCGCCGGGCGTTCCCGCCAGCGCGGCGACGAGCTCCTGCTCGACGGCCTCGAGCAACTGGAGCGCGACGGCCTCCGAGCGCGGATCCTCGGGCCCGAGGTCGTGGGCGATGTTGTCGAAGTCGTCGAGGTAGAGCAGCGTCAGCGACGGCGCCGACGCGCGCGCGATTTCCGCCGCCAGGGCTGCGCCGGCGCGCGCGCTCGCGACGCCGTGCACCACGCCGGGCCCTGCAGTGAAGCGCGTGAAGGGAGTCTCGACCGTCCCGGCCGGCTGGACGAGATGGCAGCTCGCGCCCAGTCTGTCCAGACGGGTCGAGAAGCCGTCCACGTGCGGGTAGATGGCGCCGAGGTCGGCGCCCGCGGCGATCAGGCTGCCGGCCGGCTCGCCGGCGAACGCCGCGGTCAGCGGGCAGACCACCCGGTCGAGCGACGGCTCGTACACGAACCACTCGTACGAGCCGTGCTCGCCCACCGGCTGCACCGTGTGCAGCGTCGTGACATGTGCCGTCGTCGTCGACGGAAATTGCGTCGTCAACTTGGACACCACGCCCTCTGCGCGCAGGCGCGCGAGCAGCCGAGATCGCTCGGCCAAGCGTTCGGCGAACGCCCACCCGAAGGCGTCGATCAGCACGGCGACGACGCGCGGCGGCGCATCCGCGAGGGCGGGCAGCACGTCGCCGGGCAGGGCGGGTGCGTCCTGCTCGCCGAAGAGCTGCAGCAACGTCCCGGGAATACGCGAGAAGCCGTAGGAGTCGTACAGCGGCCGTACGCGCCCGCCCTGCAGGCGCGCCGCGCCGACCGCCGCCAGGGAGCGGCCGTTGATCACGCGGGAGACCCTGCGGCGCGCGCGAGCAGCGCATCGATGGCCGCCACGCCATCATCCCCGAGGTCACGGGTGAACTCGTTGACGTACAGGTCGATGTGCTGCCGGCAGATCTCGTCCGACAACTCCTGGGAGTGCGCCCTGACGTACTCGAGGCTGTCGGCGGGATGCGCGAAGGCGTGTTCGACGGAGCGCCTCAGGGCGTCCTCGAGGGTCGCTCTCACCTCGGCGTCCAGGTCGGTACGCGCGCAGATCCCGGCCAGCGGCACCGGCATGCCCGTCTCGTCCTCCCACCAGGCGCCCAGATCGGCGACCTGTACCAGCCCGTGCTGCGCGTAGGTGAATCTGCTCTCGTGGATGATCAGGCCGGCGTCCACCTTGCCCGACGCGACAGCGTCCAGGATCTCGTCGTAGCGCAGCTCGACCACCTCGCCGAGCGCCGGCGCGGCCAGGCGCAGGAGCAGGAAGGCCGTGGTGTCCCAGCCGGGGATCGCGAGGCGGCCGAGCGCGGCGTCGGCCAGCGAGGCCGCCTCGCGGGCCACCACGAGCGGCCCGCAGCCGTGCCCCAGCGCGCCGCCGCTGCGCAGCAGCGTGTAGCGATCGCGCACGCCGGCCAGCGCCCCAATCGACAGCTTCGTGAGCTCGTAACGGCCCCGGCGCGCCAGGGCGTTTAGCTCCTCGATGTCGTGCAGGGCGGGCGTGACGGTGAACGGCGCGGCGATGCGGCCGTGCACGAGCGCGTCGAACGCGAACGTGTCGTTCGGGCAGGGGGAGAAGCCGAACCGGACGTTCACGCGCGCTCGAACTCCGCAATCACGAGCGCCGTCACCCGCGCGAGTTCGGCGAGTGCGTCGTCGAAGCGCCAGAGCGCCCGATCGGGCTCCTCGACCTCGTTCGAGACCACGCGCACCTCGAGCGCCGGGACACCCTCGTCGAGGCAGGCGGCGAGCACGGCGAACCCCTCCATGGCCTCGACCGTGCACCCCGAGGTGCCGCCCACGCGGGCGCTGGTGCCGATCGGCAGCGCGAGCGCGTCGGGCAGCGCGCGACGCGCAGTCGCGAGCAGCTTCGCGTTGGGGGCGATCGGCTCGCTGTCGCCGTCGCAGTCGATGGCCTGCGTACCGAGCACCGTCGCGAGCAGCGGAACTCCGCCGCCGCGGCGTGTCCCGGCGATGCCCACGTGCAGCACGGCCTGCGCGCCGCCCTCGGCGACCGCGTCCTCGGTCGCCGTATAGGCCTCCCGCGGGCCGATGCCGCAGACCAGCGTGCGGGCTCCCGCTGCGCCGGCGAGCTCCTTAGGGGTAGCCGCAATCACGAGCAGCACGCGCGCACTCTAGGGCGGCGAGCGGGAGGGCCGCGCCGCAGACCGCCGGCCAGCCGTCTTGTCGGGAGCTTGATGCGGAGACGATCAATCGGGACACGGCTTTGATGCGCGCGCTGCGAGGCTTTACCACGGCATCATCAATGTTCGCGGCAAGGGTGTGAGAAGAGACATGTTCGTCAGCAACGAGATCACCGACCGGGGATTCCTGCATCGAAAGCTCGTCAAGGTGAGCGACGAGGTCACGGTCGAGGAGCGCACAGCGTGGGCCCGCTCGATCGACGGCGCCATCAAGGACGCCGCCAGCCTGGCCGTCCCGCTTCGCAATCGCGTCGCCCGCCCCGTGGTCGTGCTGAGCGCGGCGCCGGCCCTCTCGGCCGTCGCAGCCGCGCTGCGCAACCAGGATCTGGTCATCTCCCGCGAGTCGCTGGACGCGGTGCGCGAGTTCATGACCAACGGGATCGACTCCCCGCTCTACGGCGGCGATCCGCTGGCAGCCCGCCGTGGCGCCGACGCGCTGCGCCGCGAGCTCGTCGCAGCGGGCGGCGCCCAGCGCGCCGCCGCACAGACGGCCGCCTGAAGTTACCGAACCTCCTCTCCCTCCCCCTGAAGCGGGCGGCGCCCCCAACGCCGCCCGCTTCTACGATGCGGGGCATGAGCGAGCTGTGGGGCGCCGAGACGCGTAAGGCCATCGACAACTTCCCGGTCTCGGGCCGGCCGATCCCCGTTGGCGTCGTGCGCTGGCTCGGGCGCATCAAGGCCGCCGCGGCGCGCGTCAATGCCGATCTGGGCCTGCTCGACGCCGAGCTCGCGCAGCGCATCGCCGCAGCAGGCGACGCGATCGCCGCGGGCGAGCACGACGACCAGTTCCCGATCGACGTCTTCCAGACCGGATCGGGCACGTCCTCCAACATGAATGCCAACGAGGTCATGGCGGCGCTCGCAGGAGACGACGTTCATCCCAACGACCATGTGAACCTCGGGCAGTCCTCGAACGACGTGTTCCCCTCGGCCGTGCACCTCGCGGCGCTCGACGCGGCGACCAGCGACCTGCTGCCGGCGCTGGGCGAGCTCCAGGCCTCGCTGGCCGCCAAGGCCGCCGAGTTCGCATCGGTCGTCAAGGCGGGCCGCACCCACCTCATGGACGCCGTGCCGGTGACGCTCGGCCAGGAGTTCGGCGGCTATGCGGCGCAGATCGCACTGGGTGCCGCGCGCGTCGAGGACGCGCTTCCGCGCCTCGGGCAGATCCCACTCGGCGGGACTGCGACCGGCACCGGACTCAACACGCACCCGGAGTTCGCCCAGCGTGTACGCAGCCTGCTGGCCGAGTCCTCGCGCCTGCCGATCGCGGCTCCTCTCGACCACTTCGAGGCGCAGGCCAACCGCGACGCGCTGATCGAGACATCCGGCGCCCTCAAGGTCGTCGCAGCCTCGCTCACCAAGATCGCGAACGACATCCGCTGGATGGGATCGGGGCCGCGCGCCGGACTCGGCGAGCTGATCCTGCCGGAGCTGCAGAAGGGCTCCTCGATCATGCCGGGCAAGGTCAATCCCGTGATCTGCGAGGTCGTCACGCAGGTTGCGGCGCAGGTCATCGGCAACGACACGGCCATCACGATCGGCGGTATGTCCGGCGCGTTCGAGCTCAACGTCTACATCCCGCTGATGGCGCGCAACCTGCTCGAGTCGATCGAGCTGCTGGCAGCGGCCAGCCGCCTGCTCGCGCGCAAGCTGGTGGACGGCGTGCAGGCCGACATCGAGCGCAACGAGGAGCACGGCGAGGCGACGCTTGCGATGGCCACCGCGCTCAACCCCTTCATCGGCTACGACCGTGCGAGCGCCATCGTCCGCGATGCGACCTCCAGCGGCCGCTCCCTGCGCGAGGTCGCGCGGGCCCACGGCGTCGAGGAGTCGGTCCTGGACGAGGCGCTCGATCTGCGCAAGATCGCGCGCGGCAACACCGGCTAGGAGTCAGCCCGCTCGGGCTCAGCGGCCGCTGGCCGAGAGGTGCTGGTAGTCGCGAGCGCCGCTCCAGCGCCCGCCCCAGCCCCAGCCGATGCGCGCGAATGCGCGCAGGACGACGCCGCCCTCGGCGATCACGGCGGGGCGCGTGCGCACGCGCGCGCGGTCGACGTAGGGCCGCGAGGCGGCGTGGCTCGTCGTGCCGTCGCTCGCGACGTAGGGATTCTCGATGGGATCGAGGTCGATGGCCCGGCCGTAGGCGTGCTCCGACCAGTGCGAGGAGCCGGTCGCGCTGCGGCAGTTGAACGAGGAGGTGTTGTCGGCCTCGATCGAGCGGAAGTCGGAGCCGCCGTAGGCCTCGATCGGGAGCATCCGCCGGATCGGGAAGCGCGCCGCGTAGAGCCGGCCGAAGGCCTGGGCGACCGGCGCTGCGACGGCGCGGTTGACGACCAGCGCCCCGCGGTGCGCGCGCCCGTCGAAGCCGACGTAGGTGAGCGTGACACGGCGGAGCTCGGACAGCGGCACCGGGCAGCCCGGGCGCCAGACCGCCGGCGTCATCGCGCGCCGCTGTGCCGCACTCAGCCGGGCCACCTGTGCGTGATAGGGCGGCAGGGCGGCAGGCGCCGCCGCGATCACAGCGCGCCGGCGCGCAGCGCGCCCGTCGCCGCGAGCTGCTGCTCCTCGGCGCGGTACGACGAGCGCACGAGGGGGCCCGAGAAGACGGAACCGAAGCCCATCCGCTCGCCGGCCTCGCGGAAGCGGCGGAAGGAGTCGAGCGGGACCCAGCGGCCGAGCGGCAGATGGCGAGCCGTGGGCTGGAGGTACTGGCCGATCGTGACCACGTCGACGCCATGGGCGCGCAGATCGCGCAGCGTCTCGAGGATCTCGTCGTCGCTCTCGCCCATGCCCGCGACGATGCCCGACTTCACGAGCAGCGGACCGCGCTCCGGGAAGTGCTCGCTCCAGATCTCGCGGGCCCGCTGCAGCAGCCAGAGCGCGCGGTCGTAGTCGCCCTTGATGCGCACACGCGGCTGAATGCGGCGCACCGTCTCGATGTTGTGGTTGAACACGTGCGGGTGGGCCTCGAGCACGGTGACGAGCGCCTCTTCCTCACGACCCAGGAAGTCGGGCGTCAGCACCTCGACGCTGGCGGCCGGCAGCCGCCGGCGCAGCGCGCGGATGGTGCGCGCCCAGTGCTCCGCGCCCCGGTCATCCAGATCGTCGCGGTCGACCGAGGTGACGACGACGTGGCTGAGGCCCATGCGCTGAGCGGCCGCCGCCAGCCGGCCGGGCTCGAGGGGATCGAGCGGGTCCCCGCGCTTGGCCGAGTTGACGGCGCAGTACCGGCAGGCGCGCGTGCAGGTGTCGCCCATGATCTGGAACGTCGCCGTCCCGCGCCCCCAGCACTCGCCGATGTTCGGGCAGCGCGCCTCCTCGCAGACGGTGTGCAGGCCCTCGGTGCGCACGATGCCGTCGAGCTCGTCGTAGCGCGAGCCGGCGGTGCGCAGGCGCACCCGCATCCAGGGCGGTCGCTCGTGCGCAAGCTCTCCCCACGGCATGCCCGCAGCGTAGAGGGTGCGCGCTCTGCGGGCGATCAGCCCCGCAGCTCGATGAGCTCGAAGAGGTTGCCGTCGGGATCGCAGAAGCCTGCGAATCGGCCCTCGTCGGAGTCCTTCACCTGGCCCATCAGCTGCACGCCGCGCCCCACGATCTCGCCCACGAAGCCGTCGAAGTCGTCGACTTCGATGCGCACGAGCACGCCGGCCTGCTCGAAGAAGCCGCGGCCGCGCTGGCGCGGCTTGGCACCGCCCTCGACGCGCAACTCGAGGCCGTCGCGACGAGCCCAGAAGCCGTCCTCGTCGTGCTCCAGGTGCATGTCCAGGACCGTGCCGTAGAACTCCTCAGCCTGCGACAGGCTCGAGGCGAAGATGGTGATGCCCGAGTGCAACCGCATCAGGCCGGGAGCGCCGAGAGGTCGAGGGAGAAGACGCCGGCCAGCGCGTCGAGCACGGGGCCGCGCGCATCGGCGACGGACACATCGCGCCCGAGCTCGCGGGCGATGCTCGTGAACGGCGTGGCGTCGAGGCCGCAGGCGCGGAAGCGCGCAAAGGCAGCGAGGTCGCAGTCGACGTTGAGCGCGAAGCCGTGGTGCACGACCCAGTTGCTCGCCCTGATGCCCAGGGACGCGATCTTGCGCTCCTCGACCCACACCCCGACGTGCTCGCGATCCTCGCCGGGCGCGGCGGTGATGCCGAACGACGCCAGCGCTTCGATCACGACGCGCTCGAGGTCGTGCGCGTAGCGCCGCAGATCCTTACCGTGGTCGCGCAGGTCGAGGATGGGATAGCACACGAGCTGCCCCGGCCCGTGCCAGGTCGAGCGGCCTCCGCGATCGGCTCGCACGACCTCCCAGCCGAGCTCGCGGTAGGCGGGCTCGCCGGCAGTCAGCTCGGCCTCGGCGTCGGAGGCGCGGCCGAGCGTCAGCGTGGGCGGGTGCTCGCAGAGCACAATCGTGTCGGGGACGGCGCCCTGCGAACGGGCGGCCGCGAGCTCCAGCTGAAGACGGTCGACCTCGGCGAACGGCCGGGGCTCGGCCAGCAGGTCGTACACGTAGGCCGGGTGCTGCTCGTCGGCCATCAGCCGGTCGGGTCGGGCAGCACGGGAACCGGCAGGTCGTCGGCGCTCGAGCCCGAGTCGAGCGATGGGATCTGCTCGGGGCCTGTGCCGCGATAGACGTCGCGGTAGGTCTGGATCGCCGCCGGCGTGCGCGCGTTCCAGGTCCTGCAGATCATCGCGCGCTGCCAGCTCGTGACCGTCACGCCGCGTTGCGGGACGTCGGTCGGCAGCCCGGGCACGATCACGAGGAAGGGCGGTGAAGCCGCCCACATCCGGATCACCCTGGTGCCCTGGACGCGCGTGACCTTGAGACCGATGTGGACGACGACTCCGCCGTGCTCGAGGTTGTGCACCTCGTAGGCGTACGGCACCGGCTGCTGGTAGAAGCCCCAGTCGGCCCAGATGGGGCGGTGGTGACCGTTCGTCGGCGGCAGCTGCTGCTTGCTGTAGTCGGGGTTGTCGACGTGCAGCGGCGCGACGTCCGAGAGCAGCAGGTGGATGCCGACGGCGCTCGAATCCGAGCGCAGGCGGCACCCGGCGCGCGTGGCCGCGCGCCGCACGGTGGGCGAGAGTGATGGCGCGGGGCCCTCGCCGAAACCGACGCTGGAGCCGCGCAGGAACTTCGACGCGTCGACCGACTTGATCGTCAGCTTGTCGCTCGCGGCGTTGGTCGAGGCCGTCGAGCCGGCCCCGGTCTCCGCCGCCGGCTCGGCGCTCGCCGCCGCGTCGCTCGTGCTCGGGCTGGCGCTACCGGAGCCGCACCCCGCCAGCAGCAGCGCCCCGGCAAGCAGCGCGATTGCACGGCGGCCCCTCACATCCCTCACTGTAGAAGCTCTGGCGGGTGCAGACAGCCGCTCTACAGGTCGTCCTGCAGGAAGCGATCGACCAGCACCTGCGCATCGGTCTTGTCGGCCAGCTGGTAGGCGAGTGCCGTCATGCGATAGGCGTCCTGCAGGTAGAAGCGCTCGTAGAGCTCCCCGCGCGAGCCCAGATCCGAGCCGATCAGGTCCCAGGCCAGCCGGAAGAGCCGGATGCGGTCGCGCGCGCCCGCTCCGCCCGCCTGGTAGTACTGCTCGATCGCTTCTGCCATCGGCCCCTCGACATCGGCCAGGGAGGGCGTGGCCATGAAGCCCGCCCCGCCGACTAGGCGCGTGAGCTCGAAGGCGCGTGGGATCCACTTGGGCATGAGACCGCGCAGCGCTACCAGCGGGCGCTCGTCCGGCGTCCAGGCGAGCTCGCCGGGGCCGGCGCCGTAGGAGCCCTGCTCGGAGGCGATCACGCCGGAGCGCGTCATCTCGACGTAGCTCCAGATCTCGCCGAGCTTCTCCTGGACGTGGTCGAATCTGTTCACGCCCGTGATCTGCGTGATCGCGTGGGCGAGGCCGAACGTCAGCTCGAGCTTCGTCCAGGCGCGCACCATCGCCTGGTTGACGATCTGCGCCCGCCAGTTGGTGTGCGAGATGACCTCGTCGTAGCCGATCGTGTCGCCGTCCATGAAGACGCGCTCGTGGGGCACGACGACGTCGTCGAAGATGACCATGCCGTCCTGCTCGTCGAAGCGCGACGAGAGCGGGTAGTCGAAGGGCGGCCGCGGCTTTGCGAACGAGTCGCGCAGGACCACCTTGAGACCCGGCGTGTTCATGGGGATCGCGAAGCACAGCGCGTAGGCGGTGTCCTCGGGCCGCAGGGGGCTGCCCGGGTAGATCGAGATCTCGTCCGCGTACGGCGCCAGCGTCGCGAGCATGCGCGCGCCGCGCACGACGATCCCGTCGGCCGTCTCGCCCACCTTGTGCAGCGCGATCTCGCCCGCGCCCGCCGACGCGTCGGGCAGTGAGCGGTCGACCTGCGGGTTCATGATCGCGTGGGTCGTCGAGAGGTCGTGCTCGCGCATGAGCTCGTAGTAGCGGACGAGATTCTCGGCTCCGCGCTCGTTCCCGCGGCGGGCCCACACGTCTGCGCGCGCGGCGAACAACGCGAATGTCACGTTGAGGTAGTCGGGCGCGCGGCCCATGACCCCGCCGTGGTACTCCGCCATGCGGCGCAGGCCGATGCGGCGGCGCTGGAGATCCTCGCGCGAGCCGGCTTGCAGGAACGAGACGTTGACCGGCAGGCCCGTCGACGGCGATTCGTAGAGGCAGCTCTCGGCGTGCTCGTGGCACCAGTCGAACCAGCCCGCGAGCCCGCGCGCCGCCCCGCCGAGCAGCGGGTGGCCGGCGACGTCGTCGATCCGCTCGCCGCCCATCCAGACCTCGCGGCCGTCGTTGCGCAGCCCGGCGAGGTACTGCGCGCCCGTGCGCGCGCCGGTCGGCGCCGCTGTCACGTCAACGGCCATCTCAGGTCCCCTCTCGAAGCGTTGTCACGAGCGTGCGCAGGAGCGCTGCGAGCTGCGCCCTCTCCGGCGCCCCGAGGCCCGCACAGGCCAGCGACTCCTCGGCATTGAAGCGCGGAAAGAGCTCCTCGAACGTGCGCTCGCCGGTCGCGGTCAGCGCCACCGTGCGCAGGCGGCCGTCGTCGGCATGCACACGGCGCTCCACCAGGCCGCGGCGCTCGAGCGTGTCGGTGACGCCGGAGACGGTCGGGCGCGAGACGCCCATGCGCGTCGCGAGCTCACGCGTCTCGCCCGGCCCCCACACCCACAGGCAGAAGAGCATCGTGAAGCCCGACCAGGTCAGGCCCTCGGCCTGGAGGGCCGTGGCCTCGAGCCGCGAGCGCAGCGCGGCCGCGGCGCGGAACACGTCCTGTACCACGAACATGGCCGAGACATCGAGCTCGCTGGCGCCCGTGCGCGCCAGCACGTCGACCTCTTCGGGCAGCAGTTGCTCCTGGAGGGATACCATTAGGTGCCTAACGGTAGGCCGCCTGCGCGCTCTTGGCAAGTACGCTGCCGGATCGTGCGGGTTGCGGCGCTCTACGACATCCACGGCAACGACGCAGCGCTCGCTGCCGTGCTGGCCGAGATCGAGGGCCTCGGGGTCGACCTGATCGTCGTCGGCGGAGACGTGGCGGGCGGGCCGTTCCCGTGTGAGACGGTCGACGCCGTGCGCGCGCTCGGCGACCGGGCGCAGACGATCCGCGGCAACGGCGAGCGTGAGCTCGTCGAGGCGCGCCTGCGCCTCGATGCAGGCACCGCCCGCATCGATCCGGACGACACCTGGTCGTCGCGCACGCACTGGGCCGCCGGCGTCCTCGACCAGGCGAGGCTGGAGTGGATGGCCGAGCTTCCCCCGCTCGCATCGGTGGAGGTCGACGGCCTCGGGGAGGTGCTCTTCTGCCACGCCTCCCCGCGCAGCGACGAGGAGATCCTCACGCCGCTCTCGCCCGCGTCGCGGATCGCCCCGATGCTCGCGGGGGTGGCGCAGCGCACGGTGGTGCTCGGCCACACCCACGTGCAATTCGACCGGCAGGTCTCGCAGACACGCGTCGTCAACGCCGGCAGCGTCGGCATGCCCTACGAGGGCTACGCGGCCGCGTTCTGGGCGCTGCTCGGGCCCGATGTGGAGCTGCGCCGGACGCGCTACGACGTCACGGTGACAAGCGCCCGCATTCGCGAGAGCGGTATTCCCGACCCGGAGGAGTACGCCGAGGGCCTCGCGCACCCGCCGGGCGCCGACGAGGCGAACGAGTTCTTCGAGCGCATGGCGACGCGCCCGGACGGGCAGCCCTAATCGGTGGTAGCCGGTTCAGGCGGTCGTGGTCAGCTGCGCCCGCAACCCTGCGATGTCCACGATGTTCCAGTACTCGGCGATCACGCCGTCAGTGTCGCGCACGTCACCTCGGCCTCGATGCCGTCGAGCAGGCGGTGAGGCCTTGCCCCGATTTGTGGACACGGGAGGTGCGCACATGCAGATTCCGGGGGGCTGACCCGGAATGTGCGGCCACGTGCAGTCAGACGCCGTACTCGGCGGCGTCCCAGGTCTCCAGGTGGCGCTTCACCAGCGCAAGGAACTGCGCGGCGTAGGCGCCGTCCACCAGGCGGTGGTCGTAGCTCAGCGCCAGCAGCATCATCTGGCGGATCGCGATCGAGTCGGCGCCGAGCTCGTCCGTGACGACGACGGGGCGCTTGACGATCGCGTTGACGCCCATGATCGCGACCTGCGGCGGCGGGATGATCGGGGTGCCGAGCAGCGTCCCGAAGCCGCCTGGATTGGTGAGCGAGAACGTGCCGCCGGCCATCTCGTCGGCCGTCAGCTGTTTCGTGCGGCCGCGCTCTGCGAGATCCGTGAGCGCCCGCGTCAGACCGAGCAGGTTGAGCTCCTCGGCGTGGTGGATGACCGGCACGACCAGGTCCTTGCCGTCGTTGATCGAGACGGCCACGCCGAGATTGACGTGGCGCTTGACGAGGATGTCGGTGCCCCGCACCTCTGCGTTGACCCACGGCCAGTGCTGGATCGCCTCGACCGTGGCGCGCATGATGAACGGCAGGAACGAGGCCTTGACGCCGTAACTCGCCGCGAGCTCCTTGTTGACGGCGGCGCGCACCTGCCAGCAGCGCGTCATGTCGACCTCGAAGAACGTCGAGACGTGCACGGCGGTGTCGACCGACGCGCGCAGGTTGCGCGCGATCACCTTGCGGATGTTCGACATCGGCTCGAGCGTCTCGTCGCCGGCGGCGGGTGCGCTGGGAGCCGAAGGCGTGGCGCCCGTGGGCGCCTGCACGGTCGGTACAGCCGGTGCAGCAGGGACGGGTGCGGCAGCAGGGGCGGGCGCGGACGCCGGCGCCTCCGCCGGGGCGCCGCCGCCCAGGACCACCTCGACGTCGCGCTTGGTCACGCGCCCGCCCCGGCCGCTCCCGGGGATCTGCGCGATGTCGAGGCCGTGCTCGGCCACCATGCGCGCGACTACGGGCGACATGAAGGAATGCAGGTCGCGGCTCTCGCCGTTGCCGTCCGACACGGGCGCCGCGGCCGCTGCGGGAGCGCCGACGACGGGCATCGCCTGGAAGTGCGGTGCGTCCGCGGAGGGCGGCGGGGCGACGTCGGGCGACTCGGCAGCGGACGCGGCCGGTGAGGCCGTGTCCCCGGTCGGTGCAAGCGGCGCTGCGGGGGCCTCTGCGGCAGGGGCCGCGGGGGCTTCGGAGGGCGCGGAAGCCGCCGGAGCCGGGCCGCCACCGGTGTCGATCACGGCGATGCGCGTGCCCACGTCCACCGTCTCCCCCTCGGCGACGAGCAACTCGCGAACGGTGCCGGACGCGGGCGCCGGGACCTCGGTGTCGACCTTGTCGGTCGAGATCTCGACGATGGTCTCATCGGCCTTCACGGGCTCGCCGACCTGCTTGCGCCAGGTGACGACCGTGCCCTCGGACACGCTGACTCCCATCTGCGGCATGACGACATCGACGAGCGTTCCGGTACTCACGGGTATCTCCCAGCGATCAGTAGGCGTACAGCTTGTGGACGGCGGCCAGGACGTCGTCGACCTGGGGGATGAAGCGCGTCTCCAGCGGGGGGGAGAACGGCACCGGCGTGTCGGGTGCGGCGAGCCGCGCCACGGGGGCGTCGAGGTTCTCGAAGACCTCCTCGCCGATCGTCGCCGCGATCTCGGCGCCGAAGCCCGCGGTGCGCGTGTCCTCGTGCAGGACGAGGGCCTTGCCGGTGCGGGCGACCGACGCCAGCACCGCATCGCGATCCCACGGCATGATGGTGCGCAGGTCGATGACCTCCGTCGAGATCCCGTGCTCCTCGGCAGCCTGCTCGGCCGCCGCGGTGGCGGTATGCACCATGGCGCCCCAGGTCACGACCGTGAGGTCGTCGCCCTCGCGCGCGATGCGGGCGACGCCGAAGGGCACGGTGTACTCCTCCTCCGGCACCTCGTCCTTGATGCGCCGGTAGAGGTGCTTGTGCTCGAAGTAGAGGACTGGATTCTCGTCGCGGATCGACTGGATCAGGAGACCCTTGGCGTCCGCCGGCGTGGAGGGGCAGACGATCTTGAGCCCGGGGATGTGCGCGAACGACGACTCGGGGTTCTGCGAATGGAAGGGGCCGCCCGAGAAGCCGCCGCCCGAGGGGCAGCGCACGACGATCGGCACCGCCACGCCCGTGCGCCAGTGCTGCTTGGCGGCGATCGTGACGAGCTGATCCCAGCAGCAGGAGATGAAGTCCGCGAACTGCATCTCGGCCACGGGCCTGAGCCCCATCATGGCCGCGCCGGTGCAGGCTCCGACGATTGCGGTCTCGGCCAGCGGCGCGTCGATCACGCGCCACTCCCCGAATTCCTCCTGGAAGCCCTTCGTGACCTTGAACGCGCCGCCGTAGACACCGACGTCCTCGCCGATCACGAGCACGCGGTCATCCCGGCGCATCTCCTCGCGCAGGCCGTCGGAGATGGCCTCGAGGTACGTTCTCACAGCCACGGGAGCCTCACTGTCGTCATCGTAGTCCGGACCGCCGGTGCGCGCGGCCGAGCGCGGCCGCTCAGACGTAGACGCCGTCGCCGAGCGTCGCGGGATCCGGCCATTCGCTGGCCAGGGCGAGCTCGACCGCGACGTCCACCTCGCGCGCCACCTCGCTGCGCAGGGCCTCGTCGGCCGCCTCGTCGAAGTCGCCGCCGAGCGCCAGCAGGCGAGCCCGCGTCAGCGCGATCGGATCGCGCTCGCGCCAGGCGGCAAGCACCTCGGGCGGCACGTAGAACGCGTCGTCGTGCACGGCGTGCCCTTCCATGCGCAGCGTGACGAGCTCGATCAGCGTCGGCCCACCGCCACTGCGGGCTCGCTCGATGGCGGTCTGCGCCGCGCGGTAGGCCGCCACGACGTCGGTGCCGTCGACGACGACGCCCGGAAAGCCGTAGGCGGCTGCACGCTCGGCGAGGTGCGTGACGCCGTATTCGAGATGCGCAGGCGTGGAGTATGCGAAGCCGTTGTTGTCGAGCACGAACACCACGGGCAGCCGGCGCACGCCGGCCAGGTTCATGGCCTCGTGCGCGTCGCCGCGGGCGGAGCCGCCGTCGCCCAGCCAGCCGAGCGCGACGCGCGGCTCGTTGCGCACGCGGAACGCGAGCGCACAGCCGACTGCGACGGGGAGCATGGCGGGCAGGTGGGAGACCATCGTCAGCGTGCCGAGCCCGATGTCCCCGAGGTGGACGTTGCCATCGCGGCCGCGCGTCGGGCCGCCGCTGCGGCCGAGGTACTGGGCCATGATCCGCCAGGGGGCCATGCCGCGCACGACGTGCACGCCGAGGTCGCGCTGCGTCGGGCAGCCGACGTCCTGGGCCGCCATCGCCCACGCCACGCCGACTGCGGCCGCCTCGTTGCCGCGGCCCGTGTAGAACGAGCCCGGGATCCGGCCCTGCCGGTAGAGCGAGTGGCCGCGCTCCTCGATCGAGCGGGTCAGGAGCATCGCCCGGTACATCCCGCGCAACACCGATTCGTCGAGGCCGTCCGCGCTGATCGGGACATCGCCGAGCGAGCGCTTGCTCACGACTGCCATGACCACAACCTATCGCTGTTATTCACGCTATGCAATGCCCCTGCGGTAGCCTGGCGAAACGCCTCCCTTGCCGGCCTCGCGCGCGTATGCTGCGGCCATGTTGCCGCGTGACGAGCTCGGGAACCGCGCCGCCTTCTGCGCCGGGTGCGGCTGGGGACGGCGCTTTCTCGCCGGTGTCCCGGTCGAGCTCCCGGAGCAGTGCCCCGACTGCGGTCAGGCCGTGATCGCGGCCTGCCCCGCCTGTGGCGAGGGCATCACGTCGCTCATGCAGATCACCTGCTCGGGCTGCGGCGAGGCGCTGCGCGAGGCCGAGTTCTTCGGCCGCCCGATCCGCCGCAAGCCGGAGCGCCACGCCGCGCCCGAGACCGCCCCGCAGTGCGCCGGCGAGGCGGCCGCCGCCTTCTCCGCGTCGGAGTAGCCTCTTCACTCCTACAGCGCCGACGAGCGGATCTCGGAGAAGTGGATCACGGTCACCGTGTCCTCATCCGAGACGTCGCGGTTGTAGAGCTGGCCGAGGAAGACGACGAACTCGTCGAGCGTGCGCAGCTCGGGGTTGTCGTGCTGCAGCTCGCGGGGCGACACGTCGCCCAGACGCTTGACCTCGACCTTGTCGACGACCGCGTCGAACACGTGCGTGCGCGGGCCGAAGCGCTGTCCGCAGAGCACCTTCAGGCACAGTCCCTTGCGGTACTTGGCGCTCTTGTCGCCGAGACGGATGGTGACGGTCTTGCGCCTGCTGCGCAGCTGGTCTGCGACCAGCGGGTTGTAGAAGTTGAGCGCCTCCACCGCGCCGAGTGTACCGGCGCGGCGGGCGGCCGGTGGTGCGGCGCCGCCCGGGCGCGCGTCCGCGAAGCTGCCGGGCGTGGAAGCCTCCTCTCCGAGCGCGCGCGCACACGAGGTGCCACGGGCGCGCGAGGTGATCGCGCTTGCGCTCCCGGCCCTGGGAGCGCTTGCGGCCGAGCCGCTCTACGTGCTCGGCGACACGGCCATCGTGGGGCACCTCGGCCGCGTTCCGCTGGCGGGGCTGGCGATCGCCGGCACGCTGCTCTCGGAGGCCGTCGGGCTGTGCACGTTCCTGGAGTACGGCACCACGGCCAAGGCCGCCCGCCTGTACGGCGCGGGCCAGCAGCAGGAGGCCCTCGACGTCGGCGTGCAGGCGACGTGGCTCGCGCTCGCGCTCGGCTCCGTCTGCGCGCTCGCTCTGGAGCTGGCAGCCGGCCCCGCGCTGCGGCTGATCGCCGGCTCCCATGACAGCGCCTCTCTGCACGAGGCGCTGACGTGGTTCCGCATCGCCGCGCTCGGGGCGCCGTTCATGCTCGTGATCGCCGCGGCGCAGGGCTGGCTGCGCGCCTTCCAGGACACGCGCACGGGCTTTCTCGTGCTCGTCGCCTCGAACCTGGCGAGCGTCGCGCTGTCGCTCACGCTGATCCGCGGCTTCGGGCTCGGCATCGAGGGCTCGGCCATCGCCAACGTCGTCTCGCAGGTGGCCGCCGCGGCCGTCTTCGGGATCCTGCTCGTGCGGCGTGCGCACTCGCTCGCGCCGTCCTGGCAGCGCATGCTCCCGCAGTTGCGCGCCGCGCGCGATCTCGGCCTGCGCTCGCTCGCGTTCACCACCGCCTTCCTGCTTGCGGCGGCCGTCGCGGCGCGCATGGGCGATGCGCAGGTGGCTGCGCACACGATCGGCTTCCAGCTCTGGATCTTCGTCGCGCTCGCGCTCGATTCCGTCGCGATCGCTGCCCAGGCACTGATCGGCCGCCTCCTGGGCGCCGGCGCCGTGGATGCCGCGGCCACGCTGGCGCGGCGTCTGCTGGTGGCAGGGCTGGTCTTCGGCGTGGCCGTGGGCGCGCTCTTCGCCGCCGGCCACCAGGTGGTGCCGGAGCTGTTCACCTCGGATGCCGAGGTGCTACGGCAGGCCGGCGTGCTGTGGCCGTGGCTCGTCGGGATGATGCCCGTGGCCGGCGTCCTGTTCGCGCTCGACGGCGTCTTCTTCGGTGCCGGCGACCTCGCGTTCATGCGCCGCATGACGCTCATCGCCTCCGTGGGCGCGTTCCTGCCCATCCTGATCGCGGCCCACGTCCTCGACCTCGGCCTCGGCGGCGTCTGGGCCGGGATCGCCGCCTTCATCGCGCTGCGCATGCTGCTCGGCGCACTCCGCTGGCGCTCCCGTCGCTGGCTCGTGGCCGGCACGCTGATGGTCGACGAGCAACCGACGGAGGCGGGTTCCACACGTTTCGAGTGATTTTCTGGCACTCGCAGCCGCGAGTGCCAGTGAGAACTTGCGGGACCGCCAGACGCTGCCTATAGTGCCTTTGGCTGGCACTCTCGACGTGAGAGTGCCGAAGATGGGAAAATCGAACCGGAGGCACGGAGAGCATGGACCTGAAGCCTTTGGGCGACCGCATCATCGTCGAGGTGCTCGAAGAGGAGCAGACCACGGTGAGCGGCATCGTCCTGCCCGATACGGCACAGGAGAAGCCGCAGCGCGCGAAAGTGCTCGCTGTGGGTCCCGGCCATTACGAGGAGGGCCAGCTGGTCCCCCTCGACGTCGCGGTCGGCGACGAGGTCGTCTTCTCGAAGTACGGCGGCACCGAGGTGCGATTCGGCACCGACGAGTACCTGATCCTGCGCGAGTCGGACGTTCTCGCGAAGGTCGTGTCCAGCAAGGCCAAGGCCAAGGCCAAGGCCTGAGACGCAGTCGGCCGCGAAACTGACGACAAGGAGTAATCGAAGCAATGGCTCACAAGGAGCTCAAGTTCGGCGAGGAAGCGCGCCGCTCCCTCCAGCGCGGCGTCGACAAGGTTGCCGACGCCGTCAAGGTGACGCTCGGCCCCAAGGGTCGTTACGTCGTGCTCGACAAGAAGTTCGGCGCACCCACGATCACCAACGACGGTGTGACGATCGCCCGCGAGATCGAGGTCGAGGACGTCTTCGAGAATCAAGGCGCCCAGCTCGTGCGCGAGGTCGCCACTGCCACCAACGACGTTGCCGGCGACGGCACGACGACTGCGACCGTGCTCGCACAGGCGATCACCCGCGAGGGCCTCAAGATGGTCTCCGCCGGTGCCAACCCGATGGCGCTCAAGCGCGGCATCGAGCGGGCAGTCGCAGCCGTCGTCGAAGACATCAAGTCGCAGTCGAAGGAGGTCTCGGGCAAGGAGGACATCGCTCGTGTCGCCACCATCTCTGCGCGCGACCGCGAGATCGGCGACGTTATCGCCGACGCGATCGAGAAGGTCGGCAAGGACGGCGTCGTGAACGTCGAGGAGGGCCAGACCTTCGGCCTCGAGCTCGAGTTCACCGAGGGCATGCAGTTCGACAAGGGCTACCTGTCCCCGTACATGATCACGGATTCCGAGCGCATGGAAGCCGTGCTCGACGACCCGTACATCCTGATCGCCAACCAGAAGATCGGTGCCGTCAAGGACATCCTGCCCGTGCTCGAGCAGGTCATCCAGGCAGGCCGTCCGCTGCTGATCGTGGCCGAGGACGTCGAGGGCGAGTCGCTCGCGACGATCGTCGTCAACAAGCTCCGCGGCACGTTCCAGGCCGTCGCCGTCAAGGCGCCCGGCTTCGGCGATCGCCGCAAGCGGATGCTCGAGGACATCGCCATCCTGACCGGCGGCGAGGTCATCACCGACGAGATGGGCCTTAAGCTCGAGAACACGCAGCTCTCGCAGCTCGGTCGCGCCCGCAAGGTCGTCATCGACAAGGACGCGACGACGATCATCGACGGCGCGGGTGACGGCGAGCAGATCAAGGCCAGGATCAAGCAGATCAAGGCCGAGGTCGAGTCGACCGACTCCGACTTCGATCGCGAGAAGCTCCAGGAGCGCCTCGCGAAGCTCTCGGGCGGTGTCGCCGTCGTCAAGGTCGGCGCGGCCACCGAGACGGAGATGAAGGAGAAGAAGCATCGCGTCGAGGACGCGCTGCAGGCGACCCGCGCGGCCCTCGAGGAGGGCATCGTGCCGGGTGGCGGCGTCGCGCTCATGCTGGCCGCCAAGGCCATCAATGACACCGGCGACGACGACGAGGCGACGGGTGCGCGCATCATCAAGCGCTCGCTCGAGGAGCCGCTGCGTCAGCTGGCGACGAACGCGGGCCTCGAGGCCTCGGTCGTCGTCAACGAGGTGCGCAGCGCCAAGAAGGGCTGGGGCCTGAACGTCGACTCCGGCGAGACGATCGATCTCGTCAAGGCCGGCATCATCGACCCCGCCATGGTGACGCGCTCGGCGCTGCAGAACGCGGCCTCGATCGCCAAGAACATCCTGACGACCGAGGCCGTCGTGGCCGAGGCGCCGGAGAAGCCGTCCAACGGCGGCGGCATGCCCGGTGGCGGCATGCCCGACATGATGTAGGGAGCTCGCTCCCTGTTCGAACGGCCGCGGGGTCGCGTCTCAGGACGCGGCCCCGTCGTCGTTTTCGTGGAACCTCCCAGGTGCCGGGAGGCGTACTCGGGGCATGAAGACTCCGCTCCGCACCCTGGCCTGCACGCTCGCGGTCGCAAGTGTGGCCGCCGCCGCTCCCGCGTCCGCCAATCTGGGCCTCCAGCGCGTCACGGGAGGGCCCGGCGCAAGTGCGACCCTGAAGAACGGCGTCCTGACCATGCACTGGGCGGCGGCGCCTGGCGTGCCTGCAGGCAGCGCGCGCATCCAGGTCCCGCCCGACTACCTGCTGCCCCAGGTGACGGCGCAGGGGCAGCTCGGCGGCCTCTCCTTCGACGGCCAGACGGCCGTACTCGCCTATGCGCGGCAGGGCGAGGGCGGGCGCTCGCACTTCCTCGTGGCCGAGAAGGGCAAGCTCGCGCCACTGTCGTTCCGCGGCACCGTCACGTTCGACGCGGTCGCCCCGGCCGGTGAGGCGATCTACCTGACGCGGCGCGCGTCGGCGACGGACGCGACCAAGTACAAGGTGCTCTCGTACGACCGCTCCAGCCACACCCTGAACCCCGTGGTCACCAAGATCGTGTTCTCGGTCGCAGGCGGGGAGAACCCGAGCGGCTGGACCATGCAGGGGCAGCCGCTCACGCGCACGTCCGCGGCCGACGGCAGCTGGACGTACACGCTCTACAACTCGCGCGAGTATCCGTTCATCCACGCGCTTCCGCTCGGACAGGGCGCCTGGGCGGCCTGCATCGAGCTGCCGGCGGCGTGGCGGGGTCGCGCGGGTTCGCTTCGGCTGCGATCGGTCTCTCCGCGCACGCTCCAGGTGCTGAGCGCGAAGGGCGACGTGGTCGCCACGGCCGATCTCAGGAACTGGAAGCTCGCAGTCGCCCCGGCGGCGACGAGCTAGCGCCTCTCTCGAGCAGCCGAGAGCCAGCCCTTCTCCTCCGCTACCCGGATCGCGTCGATCCGGCTGCGCGCCCCGAGCTTCTGCACGCTTGCCGAGAGGTGGTTCCGGGTCGTGGCTGCCGACAGGTGCAGCGCGCCCGCCAGCTGAATCCTGCCATGACAGACGTCACCAGCGGGCCTTCAGATGCCCGTGACCTCGCTGAGGTAGCGGACGTCCCCGACGCGGCGAAGGTGCCGCCGCTCGCGGCCGTGACGGTCGATGCGCGTGCGGATCTCGGTCAGGCTCGCGTTGGCGATGAAGAGGTCGAAGGCGTCGGGCTCCTGCGGCGGGATCATCATCGCCCAGCGGATGATCCCCATGGTCGTGCCGCCGTGGCAGACGACCAGCGCCACCTCGTCGCCGCGGGCGTGATCCTCGGCTGCGGCTCCGGTGCGCTCGAAGAAGCTGCCGATCGTCTCGCCGTCCCAGCCGGCGTCGCCCGGGTGCCAGATGTCGTCGTAGGGCATCAGCTCGTCGGTCTCGGCGAGCGTCCAGGGCGACGGCAGCGTCGAGGCGAATTCCGCCAGCCGCGGGTCGGTCTCGACGGGGAGGCCGAGGGCCTCGGCGCACGGCGCGGCGGTCTGCTGCGCGCGCAGGAAGGGGCTCGCGACGATGCGCGTCGGGTACCGTCGCAGCGAGGCGACGTGCGCGGCCAGGTCGCCCGCCTGGCGGTGCCCGAGCTCGGTCAGGGGATCGTCGGGCGTCCACACGTGGTCGGGGCCTTGGGTGGCCTGGCCGTGGCGGGCGACGAGCAGGATGCGCGTGCTCATGCGGTGCCGCAGAAGCGCACCGCGGCCAGCGCGATCGCCTGCGCGCAGCGCACGAGGTCGTCGACCGGAACGTGCTCGTCGATCGTGTGGCCCCAGGCGATCGAGCGCGGGCCGAACCCGACCGAAGGCGTCGCCGCGGACATCGTGTAGGTCGCGCCGTCGTACCACGAGTCGAGCCCGCCCAGGCGGGCCGGCTCGCCGACCTCCGCGCTGGCGCCCAGCACCGTCTGCACGATCGCGGCGTCCGGGGGGATCTCCATGGGCGGGATGTCGGCAGCCCAGGAGAAGCTCGGCGGGTGCTCCGAGAGCCACGGATCGGCTGCGCAGGCGCGTGCGATCCAGCCCTCGACCTCCTCCCGGACACGTGAGCCATAGCCGCGGTCGTCCGCCAGCGCCGGAGGGAACAGCACGGCGCACGTGATCGAGCACGAGGCCGGGTAGGTGACGGCCCACTCGCCCGCGGCCATGACCGTGGGAACGATGTCGGGCGGCGACAGATAGGGGTGTTGCAGATCCGCCCGCGTCAGCCATTCCTCGCGCAGCCGGCGGATCGCAGCGAGCACGACCTGGGCCTTCTCGATGGCGTTGACCGCCCCGCCGTCGCGCCAGTGCGGCTGGCGCAGCTCGGCGTGCCCGGGCCGGCCCTCGACCGTGATGGTCGGGTACACCGAGCCGCGGCAGGCCACCCAGACCTCGAAAGCGGTCGGCTCGGGCACGATCCCGCCGTCCGCGCGGACGCCGCGCGCGACGGAGGCGATGCCACCGGCTCCCGACGACTCCTCGTCGGTGATCGTGTTCACCAGCAGGTCGCCCGCCAGGCGCACGTCGAGCCGGGCGAGCATCTCGGCCGCGACCACCATCGCCGCGACGCCGCCCTTCATGTCACAGGAGCCGCGCCCGTAGAGCCTGCCCTCGCGCACGACAGGGATGTTGGGGTCGTCCGTCCAGCGCGCCTTCGGCTCGCCCGACACCACGTCGATGTGGCCGTTCAGCAGGAGGCTGCGACCCCTGCCCGACCCGGCGAAGCGCGCAAGCAACTGCGGCCGGCCGTCGAAATCGAGGTGGAACGGCACCTGCGGTCCGCGCACGTCCTCGGGCGTCGGCTCCCACACGTCGACCGACGCGCCCGCTGCCGACAGGCGGTCGCCGAGCAGCGCCTGCAGCGCGGCCTCGTCACGCGCAGGGTCGCCGGGGTCGCGTGCGGTGGTGTCGAAGCGGATCAACGCGGAGGCGAGCTCGACGATCTCATCTCGGCGCTCGCCGATGGCGTCGACGACGCGCTGCTCGAGGGCGTTCATCCGTCCCATTCAAGCGCAGCAGCGCTCGCGGCCGGTTCAGTCGCGCTCCTGCGCGAGCACCCGGAACGCGGCCCCGCTGCCCGCGGGATCCGACAGGGCCTCGAGCCAGAGCCGTCCGGAGTCGTGACGGGGAAGCGTGGCGATCGCAGCCTCCGCGCCGTGCGACAGCAGCCATTGCGGCTGCGGCACGTCGAGCGTCGTACGCAGGCCCTCGCCTTCCCCGGCCGAGCGCAGCGCGCCGAAATCCACGTCGACCGTGATGTCCTGCGTCCCGGGGGCCGCGAGCGGATCGCCTCCGGCCATCCCGGCCAGATACGTGCGCAGCCGCGGCACCGGTCGCTCGTACCGCAGCGGCCCGGCCTCGCCGTAGTCGAGCGCGATCAGCGCCCCGCGCTCGAGCGCCCGGGCCAGCACCCGCTGCAACTCGGCCTGGGCGGGCGAGACCTCGTACTCGGCGCCTTCGACCGGCGTCGCTCCCGCGGCGCGCAGCGGCTCGCCCAGGTGTCCGGCGGGCGGGCCCGGCACGAGGCGGAAGCGGCCGTCGGCGGCCACGCCGACGAGCAGCTCGTCCGGCCAGCGCAGCCGATGGGCCGGGCAGGCGTCGTGCACCTCGTTGGCGACGATCGCCCCGCGGATGCCGGCGAGCTGCGAGAGCTCGGCGCAGCGAGCGGAAGGGACGCGTCCACGAGCCTGGCTGAGCATCCCGGGCGCCCGCTCGCACAGCACGAGGTCGAGCGGGAGGTCGGCCAGCTCCTCTGCGAGGCCGGCGGCCAGCGAACCGTCGCCGGGGCCCAGCTCGACGACGGTGAACCGCTCGGGTCGCCCGAGGCGCTCCCAGAGGGGGCGAAGCTCGGCGCCCAGCGCGTGCGCGAGGAACGGCGTCGCGATCGGGGCTGTCGTGAAAGCCCCGCCGGCTCCGAGACGCGCGCCGCGGGCGTAGAAGCCGTCGTCGGCGTCGTAGAGGGCGCTTTCCATGAAGCTGCTGAAGCTGATCGGGCCCGAGACGGCGATGCGCTCGCGCAGGCGCGCCGCCAGGGGGTTCACGGCGTGAACGTACGGATGCCGTAGGTCACGAAGATGAGCCCGGCCATGAGCGCGGGTGAGACGACCTTGACCGTGGTGTCGATGCCTTCGCGGCGGCCGAGGATCGCGAGCGCCCAGAAGAGCGGGAACCCGAGCATGCCGATACGGCCGGCCGACACGAGGCTGCCGGCGGTGAACGGCAGCAACACGCAGCCGGCCGCGAACAGGAAGTAGGGGATCGGCACCTCGTCGCGGCGCTTCCACAGCTCCACCAGCATCGCCGTCCAGACCAGCGCGAACACGATGTGCACGAGGAAACGCAACTCGTGGCGGTCGAGCACGGGGCCCGTGAAGGCATTCCAGATCACGAGCGGGGGCAGGCCGAGGCTGCGGCCCCAGCCGCGCGCCTGAGCATGCGTCTGTGCCAGCGGGTCGCCGGTCTCCCACCACAGGTAGAGCGAGAACAGGGCCTCCGCCGCGGGCAGCAGCGCGATCGGCGCGATGCGCTTCCAGCGGCCCTCGCGCTCGCCCCACGCCATCCACAGGAGCGCCGGCGCCATGGCCAGGCCGACCGGGCGGGTGAGCACGCCCAGCGCCGCGAGGGCGGAGGCGCCGAGGAAGCGGCCGCGCTCGGCCAGCAGGAAGCTGCCCGCGACGAGCACGAGGAAGAGGCTCTCGGCGTACACCGCCGAGAACACGAACGCGAGCGGCGAGATCGAGAGGAAGAGCACGGTGCGTCGCGCGATCGTGCGCCCGAAGCGCTCGTCCGTGAGCTTGTAGAGCAGGCACATCCCGACGGCCATCAGGATGGTCGAGGCGGCCGCGCCGAGCCACACCAGGTCGACCCAGGGGATGACCGTGCGCAGTCCGCGCAGGAGCATCGGGTAGAGCGGCAGGAACGCGGCGTTGTCCCCGTGGCCGATCGTCGGGTCGTAGCCGTGGACCGCGATCGAGCGATACCAGATGCCGTCCCAGGAGCCGAGGTCGCGGAGCATCTGCGGGAGACCCACGCCCGCACCGTGCGGGCGCGTGACCCAGCCCTCCATCGCGAACAGCAGCACCACGACGATGCGGGAGAGCGCGACGACGAGCAGCGGGTAGCGGGAGGCGCGCCAGATCCGGCGCGCGGGGCCGAGTGGCAATCTCAGGCGCGCCCGGGGCGCCGCGGTTGTGGCCATCAGCCCGCGGGCTTGCGCGCGACCACGGTGACGATGTCGCCGAGGTCGATGCCGACCGTACGGTCGCCCATGCGCCGCGTCAGGAAGCGCGCGACGCGCTCCGCGCTGCGGCTGTAGCTGCCAAGGCGGGAGACGGCGTAGGAGACGCGCACGATCCGGCGGTGGCGCGAGGTCTCGACGACCTCGAACCCGCAGCTGCGCAGCAGCTCGCCGAGCGTCCGGCGCGAGAAGTACACGAGGTGCATCTGCATGTACCAGGGCCAGTGGCGGCCGGCGATGCGCGGGAAGAGCGCCTCCACGTCCATCGTCGTGACGGCGAACACGCCGCCCGGCCGCAGAGCGGCGTGCACCGCTCGCAGCGTGCTGGCCGGATCGGGCAGGTGCTCGATGACGTCCCACATCGTGACGACGTCGTAGGCGCCGTCAGGCAGGGGGGCGTCCTCGACGACGCCGAGGTGCACCGGCCCGCGAACGCGCGCCTCGGCC
Organism: Gaiellales bacterium; assembly: GCA_035696365.1. Lineage (GTDB taxonomy): Bacteria > Actinomycetota > Thermoleophilia > Gaiellales > JALYLC01 > JALYLC01. Next base: position 42,414 of record DASRQS010000134.1, read on the forward strand.
CGCTTCGCCGCCCAGCGCGAGGGCTCCACGCCGGCGACCTCGAAGCCGGCCTGCTCGGCCAGCTCGATGAACGTGCCCACGTGGCAGCCCACGTCCAGCAGGCGCCCGCCCGGGGCGAAGCGGCGAACGTGCCTGAGGCTGTCGGAGAACGTCGCGACGCGCCCTTCCTCCTCCTCGACGTAGCGCACGTCCTCGACGTCGCCGTAGGCGTCCTGCACTGCGAGGTGGTGGGGCCGTGGGTTCATGTAGACGATCCCGCACGAACGGCACTCGACGATGCGCCCGAAGCGCCCGAACTCCCGCGACGTCGACGTGTAGTGCCGCTGCGGGTCGATGGCCTCGGTCAGGGTCGAGTCGTAACGCACGCGATAGCGGTCGGCATCGCACAGCGGGCAGCGCACGGAGACCTGGCCGCGGCCGGTCCCTTCGGCTCCGCCCTGGCGTGCACCGGCCATCGCATCTGGAGCTCGCTGCGACATCGCCCCCCATTCTAGGAGTGCCTGCCGGCAGATGACGCGGCGCGAGCGCGGCAGCATCCGTTCTACAGTCACCCGGTGCGCGCCGCGGAACTCCACCGCGAGCGCCCCGCGTGGTGGGCGCTGGCCGCGGCGGCGCTCGCCTCGTTCGTCCTCCACCTGCCGTTCCTGACGACGCCCTTGTCGGTCGACGAGGGCGGCTACGGCTACGTCGCGGAGTGGTGGTCGCGCGGCGCCGACCTCTACGGCGACGTCTGGGTCGACCGGCCGCAGGGGCTCCTGCTGCTGTACCGCGGAGCGATGGCGCTGCCGGGCTCGCACAACGTGGACATCCGCCTGATGGCCGCGCTCTGGTCGTCGGCCATCGCGATCGTGCTCGGCCTGCTCGTGACCGACCTGGCCGGGCGGCGGGCCGGCGCGGCGGCCGCGCTGCTCAGCGGCCTGCTCTCCACCGCCCCGGTGATCGAGGGCTTCACCGCCAACGGCGAGCTGATGGCCACGCTCCCGTCGCTCGCCGCCCTGGCGCTGACCGCCCGCTGGCAGCTGCGCGGAGGCCTCAGGCTGATGTTCGCCGCCGGGCTCTTCGCCGGCGCGGCGGTGCTCGTCAAGCAGTCGGGCTACGACGGCGGCCTGGCCGCCGGGCTGTGGCTGCTGCTCGCGGCCTGGCGTGGCTGGCGCCCGCCCTGGGAGGCGCTGCGCGCGCTCGGCGCGCTCGCGAGCGGCGTGGCGCTGATCGTGGGGGTCGCCGCACTGCATGGGGCGCTGACCGGGTTCCACGACTGGTGGTTCGCCGTCGCGGACTACCGGCTGTCGGTCGAGAGCGTCGCCACGAGCTCGGTCTCCGAGCGGGTCTCGCTGTTCGGCGATTCGCTGCGCACCGCCGGCCCCGTGGTGGGCGCCCTGGCCGCGCTCGCGCTGCCGGGCATCTGGCTCGCGTTGCGCCGCCGCGAGAGCTCACTGCTGGCGATCTGGCTCGTGCTCTCACTCTCGGGGTTCGCGCTGGGCGGCCTGTTCCACGGGCACTACTACGTCGGCCCGCTGACGCCTCTGTGCGCCCTCGCCGCGCTCACGCTGGCGGCGGTCCCGCCCCGAATCGGCCTCGCCCTCGGGGTGCTGGTGCTGATCCTGCCGATCTACAAGGCCTGGCCCGCCTACACGGCTGACGGCACCCGCGAGCGGTCGCTTGCCTCGAGCTCGGATTCGCGCATCGTCAAGGACGGCGCCGTCGGCCGCTACCTGCATGCCCGCACGGACAGGGACGACCGCATCTACGCGCTCTACGCCGATGCCAGCCTCTACCTCGCGTCCGGGCGGCGCGCGCCGTATCCGTACCTCTGGTTCCTCGGGATCGAGCACATCCCGGGTGCGCTGCAACGCCTGCGCGACACGCTCGCCGGGCCCGCAGCGCCGCGCTACGTCGCCGTCTACCAGCGACCCTCGGCGATCGACAAGCGCGGCGACATCGGGCGCATACTCACGCGCCGCTACCGCCGCGTCGCCACGATCGAGGGCATCCCGATCTGGCGCCTGCGCGTGCCCGATCGGGCTTGACCGGACTCCAGCCCGGTCAAGCCAGGCTCGACGCGAGTCACGCCATGCCGCTCAGCTCTTCTTGATGCCGTGCACGGGACGGCCGTGCGCGTGCCACGCGAACAGCGTCATCGTCGGCAGATCGTCCGCGTACGGGACGATGCGCGGGTTGCGGCCGACCTCCTTGCAGCGCTGCGCGATCGCGATGAGATCGTCGGCCGCCGGGGTCACGATCACGAAGTGGGCGCCGGTGACGTACTCGAACTCCTGACCACAGGCCGGGCACGGCCAGGGATCCGTGCGGATGGCGAACCAGTCGCCGTCATCGGTGTCCTCGCCCTCGTGCTCGGCGATCTCCTCGTCGTCCCAGATGATCTGTTCGGCGGGGAGCAGAATGGAGCTGTCATCCATCCTGCCGAGGATACCGTCGCCTCCCGTTTGCCGTGCACGGCGCCGATCATCTAGACTTCGTGACACGGAGCCTCGGGGGACGGTTTCCCCGAGCCGCGCCCGCGCGACGCGCATGTCGCGCGTCAATCCGCGGACGCCTTCGAAGGAGCGCGCTGTTGCGCGAACTGTCGGTTTCCGCCGCGTCGGAGCCAGTGGAAGAACACGATCTCGTGGACGCCGCCGCACAGGTCTCGGCCTGGTGCGGCGAGCCGTTGCTGTACGACGGGGACGACCCCGCCATGACCCTGGCGCCGGGTACCGCACGCCGTCGTGCGCTCGACGCAGCGCTCGAGGAGATCGCGCAGGGCCTGGACGCTCCGGGCCCGAGCTGGCGCTTCCGCTTCTCCCTCATGCTCGGCCTCGAGCGCGTGCTCGCGGCCGACCAGCCGGCGCTCCTGAACGGCCTCACCCTGCGCCCCCACCAGGTCGACGCGCTCGCCGGGATGCTGGCCGCGCTGACCGCGGGCGAGGAGCGCGAGGCCGATGCCGACGACGCCGAGGCCGAAGGCGACGACGAGGAGCTGGAGCTGGACGGCTCCGGGCCGGCCGTCGACGAGCTCGAGGCCGAAGAGGAAGACGAGGCCGAGGAGGACGAGGAGGACGAGGAGGACGAGGACGACGAGGACGACGAGCCTGACGACGTCGGGCCGGCCGACGCGGCCGCTGGGGCCGAGGTCGACGACGAGGGGGATGAGGAGTCCGAAGCAGCCCCCGAGCCCGAGCCCGATCCGGGCGCCGTGCGCCGCTACCGCTTCAAGCATCCCACCGCATCCGGCAAGACCGTGGCCGCCGCTGGATTCGTCGAGGCCTGCCGCAGCGTCGGCGTCCTCATCCTCACGCATCGCCGCCTGCTTGTGGATCAGTTCATGCGCGACCTCAAGGAGCAGGGCTACGGCCCGCGCCTGATCGGCGCGATCGAGAAGGGCAAGCGCCTCCCGCGCCAGCCCCCGGTCACGGTCGAGACCTACGCCTGGTTCATCAAGCACGCGGCGGACATCCACCCGGACGCCTATGGCGTGGTCATCTGCGACGAGGCCCATACGGCGCTCGGCGAGCGCACCGCGGCCACGATCCGGCGCTTCAGCCGCCCGATCTACATCGGCATGACGGCCACCGACCAGCTGCTGCAGAAGCACGTCGGCGATGTGTTCCCAGCCGAGGTCGCGGACTTCCCGCTGGCCGACGCTGTCCGGCGCGGCGTCGTCGCGCCGCTGCGCGCGTTGCGCGTGAAGCCGGGCGCCAGCCTGCGCAACGTCCCCGTGGTCGGCGGCGACTACGACCAGCGCGCGCTGGCCGAGGCCCTTGACCACGAGGCCCTCAACATGGCCGCCGCCATGCTCTACCGCGATCGCTTCGACCACCGCGCGGGCATCGTCTACGCGGCGGGCGTCGATCACGCCGAGCGCGTGGCAGCCGCCATGCGCGCCACGGGCCTGCGCGCGCGCTCGGTCAGCGGTCGCACGCCGCCGCGCGCACTGGCGGCGACGCTCGCGGCCTACGAGCGCGGCGACATCAACGTGCTCGTCAACGCCCAGCTGCTGGCCGAGGGCTGGAACGCGCCGCGCGCGACGATCTGCATGCACCTCGCCCCGACAGCGAGCCGGCGCGTCTACCAGCAGCGCATCGGCCGTGTCATGCGCCTCCACCGCCGCAAGGAGGCGGGCGTCGTCGTCGACTTCGTCGATCCCGCCGCGCCGCACTCCGATCGCACGGTCACGCTGCACAGCCTGCTCGACGTCGACCTTTACAAGCCGGGCGCGCTGGTCACGCCCAAGCCGCCGCGCCGGCGCCAGCGCTGGCGCCGGCAGGCCCGGCCCGTGCTGCGCGACGCCGAGTGGTTGATCCCGGTGACCGACGACCCGGCCCGCCGGCGCGCGGTCATCGCCGAGCACTGGAAGACCGTCTCGGCCGACCGCCTGCCCCTGGACGAGCAGGAGTTCTGGGCCGAGACGGCCGCGCGTCGCGTCGCGCCGGCCGACCTCCCGCGACTCGCCGAGACGCTCGCAAAGGTGGGCGAGGCAACGCGCATCCGCTTCTTCGCGACCTGCGCCGCCGAGTGCAAGCACCGCTCGCTGCGGCGCATCGCCCTCGCCGACCTGGCCGCCCACCACCCCGACATCAACACGATCGATCGCATGGTGCGCCTGATCGAGGCCGCGCCGACGTGGGCCAGCGACCGCGCCCAGGGCGCGCGCGTGCTGCTCTCGGCGATTGCGGCCGGCACGCTGCCCGGCTCCCAGTCGCAGCGGCTGACCTGGACCTGGAAGCTGGCGCGAGCTTCGCGCGAGACGCAGTACCGCGCCGCCACGGCAGCCAGCCCGGCGATCCGCGACCTGTTGCGCACGCTGGCCTCCTCTCGCGGCGAGGAGCACCACGTGCGGGCCAGGCTGCTCGTCGCGTCGCTCCGCCAGGCCGAGCTCCCGGTGGCGGCGGCCGCGCTCGCCGCGGCGCTCACCCACGACGCGGTCGCCGCGCGCACGATCGAGATGGCCCGCGCCGACATTCCCGCGGACGTCGAGACCCTGGCAGCCGCCTTTGCCTCCAACCTGCCCGAGCAGAAGGCCGAGCCGCCGGCCAAGGCGCGGCGTACGCGCAAGAAGCGTCCCAAGGAGCGGTCCGCGGCGGCAACGCCGGCAGGAGGGAAGAACGGCGACGCCGCGGAGGTTGTCGGCGCAACGGTCATCGAGCAGAAGGACGAGCAGAAGGGCAGGGAAGCGGGCCAGGTTCCGAGCGAGGCGACCTCTGCGACGCCGCCCGACGGCTCCCCGGCCCGCAAGCGCCGCCGCCGCCGGCGTCGGCGCAAGAGTCCCGGTGAGGGTGGTCAGCAGCAGCCCCAGGCTCAGGCCAACGGTACGGGCGCCGCGCCGCGCGACGGCTCCCCGCCGGCCGGCTCCGCGCCGGCCGAATCTGCGCCCGCCGAGTCCCAGCCCGCCGGTTCGCGGCCGGCCAAATCCCGGGCCGCCAAATCGCGGCCGGCGCCGAAGGGCGCAGATGCCGCGAGCGAGGCGCCCGCCAACGGCGCGGCTGCTCCGGCCAAGCCGTCGCGACCGCGCCGCCGCCGCACCCGAGCCGTGATGGACGCGACCTCGATCGGTCTTCCGCCCAAGCCCCCGAAGGAATGAGCGTGCAGCGACGGGGCATCATCCTGGCCGGCGGGTCGGGGACTCGGCTTCACCCGGTCACGCGGGTCGTCTCCAAGCAGCTGCTGCCGGTCTACGACAAGCCGATGATCTTCTACCCGCTGAGCACGCTGATGCTGGCGGGGATCCGCGAGATCCTGGTGATCACCACGCCGCAGGATGCAGCCGCCTTCGAGCAACTGCTGGGTGACGGCTCCGACTGGGGACTGAAGCTCGCCTACGCGAAGCAGCCGAGCCCCGACGGGCTCGCGCAGGCGCTGCTGATCGCGCGCGACTTCCTGGCCGGAGCGCCGTCCTGCCTCGTGCTGGGCGACAACATCTTCCATGGACACGGGCTGACCGACGTACTGCGGACCGCGAGCGCGCGCGAACACGGCGCGACCGTGTTCGGTTACTGGGTGCGCGACCCCGAGCGCTACGGCGTCGTCGAGTTCGACGGCGACGGGCGCGCGATCGGTCTCGAGGAGAAGCCCGCGCAGCCGAAGTCGAGCTACGCCGTCACGGGACTCTACTTCTACGACGCGAACGGCCCCGACGACGCGGCGGCGCTCTCCCCCTCGCCGCGCGGCGAGCTCGAGATCACCGACCTCAATCGCCGCTATCTCGAGCGCGGCGAGCTGATGGTGGAGCGGCTCGGGCGGGGCTACGCCTGGCTCGACACCGGCACGCACGAGTCGCTGCATCAGGCGGCCAACTTCATCGAGACGATCGAGGAGCGCCAGGGCCTCAAGGTCGCATGTCCCGAGGAGATCGCCTTCCAGCAGGGCTGGATCGACCGGGCTCAGCTGCTCAGGCTGGCCGCGCCGCTCAGCAGGAACGGCTACGGCGAGTACCTGCTCGCACTGGCCGACGGCGCCTTCGCGGGCACCGACTGAGCTACCCCAGGCCTGTCGTATGGTGATCGAGTGACCCCTACGATCGAGAGCGCGCCCATCGACGGCGTCAGGGTCGTGCGCCTGCGCAAGTTCGGCGACGAGCGCGGCTGGTTCTGCGAGCTGCGGCGTGAATCCTGGTACCGCGAGCTCTCGGGTGGCCGGCCCTCGCTCCAGACCAACATCTCGTTCTCACAGCAGGGCGTGATCCGCGGTCTGCACTGGCACCGCCGCGGCCAGGACGACCTGTTCTTCTGCCCGCAGGGCGTGGCGCGCGTCGTGCTCCTCGACCGCCGCGTGGAATCCCCGACGCACGACGTCGCCTGGTCGCTGGACATCGACGGCGACAACTGCCTTGCGATCTACATTCCCGGGCAGGTCGCGCACGGCTTCGAGGCGCTCACGGATGTGGTGCTGTGCTACCACGTCACCGAGGAGTACGACCCCGCGGACCCGGATGAGCAGAACGTGCGCTGGGACGACGACCGCGTACGGGATCTCTGGTCAACGGCCAGCCCGACCCTCTCTACGCGCGACGCATGACCCGGGTGCTCGTGACCGGCGGCGGCGGCCAACTCGGCCGCGAGTTCGCGCTGCAGCTCGGTGCCGATGCCGTCGCGCTCGGCCGCGCCGAGCTCGACGTCGCCGACGAGCAGTCCGTGGAGCGCGCCTTCGCGCAGCACCGTCCCGAGCTCGTCCTGCACTGTGCGGCCTGGACCGACGTCGATGGCGCGGAGTCGGACCCGGACGGGGCCTGGCGCGCCAACGAGCACGGGAGTCGCCACGTCGCGCGTGCCGCGCGGGCCCGCGGCGCAGCGCTCGTGGGCTTCTCCACCGATTACGTCTTCGCGGGCGACGATCCCGCCGGCTACGACGAGGGTTCGCCAGTGGGGCCGCGCAGCGTCTACGGCGCTTCCAAGCTCGCGGGCGAGCGCGCGCTGCTGAGGGAGCACCCCGAGGCCTACCTCGTGCGCACCGCCTGGGTGTTCTCCCCGCGCGGCAGCAACTTCGTGCTGACGATGCTGCGCCTCGGCGCAGAGCGCGACGAACTCGCCGTCGTCGACGACCAGGTGGGCTGCCCGACCGCGGCCTCGCACCTCGTGCGCGCCACGTTGCAGCTCGTAGAGCGCTGCGCGCCCGGCACCTACCACCTCGCCGGCGGCGGCTCGACGAGCTGGTACGGCTTCGCGAGGGCGATCATGGAGGAGGCCGGGCTGAACGCGCGCATCGAGCCGATCTCGTCGAGTGAGCTGCAGCGACCGGCTCCGCGGCCGGCCAGCTCGATCCTGCGAACCGTGCGCCCCGACGCACCGCGGCTGCCACACTGGAGAGACGGGTTGCGTGATTGTCTCGCTGCCCTGGCCAACGCGGAGGGAACGTGAGACGCATCCTCGTGACCGGCGGCTGCGGGTTCATCGGCTCGCATTTCGTGCGGCGCATGCTCCGGCGTGACGACGACGTCGAGGTCGTGAACCTCGACGCGCTCACCTACGCCGGCAATCCGGCTAATCTCGCCGACCTCTCCGACAGCCCGCGGTACCGCTTCGTGCACGGCTCGATCTGCGATGCAGAGGCCGTGGCGAGCGCGGCCGAGGGCTGCGACGCGATCGTCAACTTCGCTGCCGAGACGCATGTCGACCGCTCGATCATGGAGGCCGGCGACTTCATCCAGACCGACGTCTTCGGCACCTACCTCCTGCTGGAGTGGATCCGAGACAAGGGCGGCCGGCTCGTGCACGTGTCGACGGACGAGGTGTACGGCGACATCGAGGCGGGCTACGCCTCGCGCGAGGACGACGCCCTGCGGCCGAGCTCGCCCTACTCCGCCTCGAAGGCCGGAGGCGACCTGCAGGTGCTGGCGGCCGTGCGCACCTACGGCGTCGATGCGGCGATCACGCGCGGCTCGAACAACTACGGGCCCAATCAGTACCCCGAGAAGCTGATCCCGCTGTTCACGACGAACCTGCTTGACGGCGAGCCCGTGCCGGTCTACGGCGACGGCCGCCAGTCGCGCGACTTCATCTACGTCGAGGACCATTGCGCGGGCATCGAGACGGTGCTCGAGCGCGGCGCCAGCGGCGAGATCTACAACGTCGGCGGCGGCAACGAGATCGAGAATTTGACCACGACGACGCGCCTGCTCGAGCTCACGGGACGCGATGAGAGCCACATCCGCTACGTCACGGACCGCCCGGGCCACGACCGCCGCTACGCGCTCGAGACGGGCAAGCTGCAGGGTCTCGGCTGGCGTCCCGAGGTGACGTTCGACGAGGGACTGCAACGCACAGTCGAGTGGTATCGCGACAACCGCCCGTGGTGGGAGCCGATCAAGCGCGGCGGCGGCTTCGCCGAGTACCGGCGGAAGCAGTACGGCGCCGCGGGCCGGTGACGCGCGGCCCGGCCGCGCGCTGCGATGACGCCTGACGGGACGCCGGCCGCCGTCGGCGGCGGCTATCTCGATGCACTGGGCGTGGGGGAGTTCCGCGCCCTGTTCGCGGCCTACACGGTGTCGATGCTGGGCGACATCGTGGCGGCCGTCGCGCTTACCGTGCTCGTCTACCAGCGCACTGCCTCGCCGTTCCTCGCCGGGGTCACGTTCACCCTGGCGTTCCTCCCCTACCTCTTCGGCGGGGCGCTGCTCTCGAGCCTCGTCGACCGGGTGCCCCCGCGCCGCCTGATGATCGCGTGCGACCTGCTCTCGGCGGCCATCGTCGCTCTCATGGCGGCCTCGTCGGTTCCCGTCCCGGTACTGCTGGCGCTGCTCTTCACGCTCGGGCTGATCTCGCCGGTCGCCTCCGGCATGCGCAACGCGCTGCTCACGGTCGTGCTCCCGGCGAGCGCCTTCATCGCCGGCCGCTCGCTCTTCCGCATCGTCGCGCAATCGGCGCAGGTCGTCGGCAACGCAGCCGGCGGGCTCCTGATCGCCCTGACGTCGCCGCGCGGGGCACTGGCTCTCGACTGCGCCAGCTTCCTGTGCTCGGCCCTGCTCGTGCGGCTGGCCACCCGGGCGCGTGCGCCGCTCGGCGGCCAGGCGGACCCCGCTGCGCGCAGCAACGTACTCAGGGACTCGCTCGGCGGCATGTCCGCCGTGCTCGCCGACAGGCGCATCCGGCGCGTCCTGCTGCTGGGGTGGCTCGTGCCGGCGTGCTCGGTCGCGCCGGAGGCGCTGGCAGCGCCCTACGTCGCGCATCTCGGCCTCTCGGCGGGCGCTGTCGGGTGGTGGCTTGCGGCCATTCCCGCGGGCACGATCGTCGGCGAGCTCGTGGCGATCTGGTTCGTGCCGCCCGCCTGGCGCCTGCGGCTGATCGGGGTGCTGGCGGCGGCGACGTTCGTGCCGCTGCTGGCCTTCGCCGGCCAGCCGGGCCTCGCGCTCGCGCTGCCGCTGCTCGTCGCCTCGGGCCTCTGCAGCGCGTGGGTGCTCGGCCAGGATGCGCTCATCCTGGAGGTCACGCCCGAGCACCTGCTCGGCCGCGTGTTCAGCGTCAACACGGCGGGTCTGATCTCCCTCCAGGGCCTCGGTTTCGCCGCCGCCGGCGCGCTCGCGGAGATCGTCCCGCCGCACGTCGCGATCGTGGTCGCGGCGGTCGCCGGTCTGGCCGTGGTCGCGTCTCTGGCGCCCGGCATCCGCGCCCCGCGCGCTTCCGGTGATCACGGGGCGGATTCGGCAGCCGCGCTACTCTGAGTCCCGGGCTGCGCCGCCCGGAGAGCCCCCATCCATGTTTCCGCGCCGCACCCACCTCGTGCTCGTACTCCTCACTGCGCTCGCAGCGCCTGTCGCGGCGTCCGCGGAGACCACGTTCACCTTCACCGGCCACGGCTACGGCCACGGTGTCGGGATGGGGCAGTACGGCGCTCAGGGCTATGCCCAGCACGGCTGGACGCACCAGCAGATCCTGGCCCACTACTACCAGGGCACGACGCTCGGCCCGAGCGTCGTCGCCCAGGTGCGCGTCCTCCTGCAGGAGAAGCTGACGAGCGCGGCAGCGAGCGCCCCCGGGGGCCTGACGGCCTCCGACGAGGGCGGCAGCGCGACGCTCGCCGTCCCGGGGGCCGGCGTCGTGACCGTCCGCAAGGACGCCTCGGGGTTCTCGCTCGTGGACGCAACCGGCTCGGTGCTCGCGAGCGGCTGGACAGGCCCCGTCGCGCTGAGCGCCACGGGTGGCGCGCCTCTGACGCTCGCCGGCGCCGGGATCAACGGCGTGCGCGACGGCCGCTATCGCGGGACGATGCGCGTGCTCGGCACGCCCGACGGCCTGCAGGTCGTCAACATCGTCTCGCTCGAGAACTACCTGCGCGGGGTGGTCGCGAGCGAGATGCCGTCCACGTGGGAGCCCCAGGCGCTCGAGACGCAGGCGATCGCCGCGCGCACCTACGCCGTGGCGACGCGCAAGCCCGCCTCCAGCGCCTTCGACCTCTATCCCGACGAGCGCAGCCAGGTCTATCGCGGCCTGGCCGCCGAGGGCGCCTCCTCCTCGGCCGCGATCGACGCGACCGCAGGGCAGGTCGTGCTCTACCAGGGTCAGCCGATCGTGGCCTATTTCTCGTCCTCCTCCGGCGGCCGCACCGCGGCCGCCCAGGAATCGCTCAACGGCGTCGCTCCTGCGCCCTACCTCGTCCCCGTCGACGATCCGTACGACACGATCTCCCCCTACCACGACTGGACGCTCTCACTCAGCGACCGCGACCTCTCGCAGCAGGCGGCCTACCCGGGGCTCGTCACCGGTCTGCAGGTCGATGCCTACTCCTCGGGTCGCGTGAACACCGTCACACTGAACGGCAGCGCCGGCCCGCTCGTGCTCTCCGCCTCGCTCGTGCGCAAGCGGCTCGGGCTGCGCTCGACGTGGTTCACGGCGACGCCCGGAGCACCCCCGCCCAAGCTCGCCTCGACGATCGCCCTGCATTCGCGCGTCGTGCGCAGCCGCGTGCTGCTGACGGGCACCGCTCCGCCCGGCGCGGCGTCCTTGCAAGCGGCCGCGAGCCGCGGCTGGCGCATCCTTGCCACCCACCAGGTCGCCGACGACGGCGCCGTCTCCTTCCGGCGCCCGGTCGGCGAGGCGGCGCGCTATCGCCTGATCTCGGGCTCGCTGGCGTCGGCGCCCGTCCCCGTGATCCGCCGTTCCGGGGTGGTGCTGAGGGGGCGGCCCGGTGCCCTGATGCACGGCCGGCTGTTCCCGAAGGGCGCGCTCGGCTTCGTCGCCCTCCAGCATGTCGTCGGAGGTCGCTGGACCTGGGTTGCCCGCGCAAAGACCCGCGCGGACGGCAGCTTCACGTTTGGCGTGCGGGCAGGGGGCGGACGCTGGCGCGTGCGCTGGCGCGGAGCGGGGAGCTTCCTGGGAGCGCTCTCGCCGGAGCTGCGCGTCGGCCGGCGCACACTGGCCTGGACGCCCACAGATCCGCTGGCTCCTCGTGAATGGAACCTGACTGCCGTCAACGCCTTCGGCTACGCCGACACGCTGCCCGTACCCGTACCGCAGGACGCGCCCGTCACGGTCGCGGTGATCGACAGCGGCATCGACCGCACCAGTCCCGACCTCGCGGGCGCGGTGCCGCTCGCGCCGATCGACGAAGCGCACGATCCGAGCGCCTCGCTCGTCCACGGCACGGCCGTGGCGGGCATCATCGCGGCCGATGCGAACAACGGCATCGGCGGAGTGGGCGTCGGCGTTCCGTACGTCAAGCTGCTCGACTACCGCGTCGTCAGCGGCGGAGACGTCGATCCGCAGATCGAGGCGCGCGCGATCCGCGACGCCGTGGGCGCTGGCGCGCGCGTGATCAACCTCTCGCTGGGCGGGACCCGCGATCCCAAGGATCCGAGCCTGGACGAGTTCTCGCGCGCCGAGCGCGACGCGATCTCCTATGCCTTTCACAACGGGACGGTCGTGGTCGCGGCGGTCGGCAACTCGCCCGACAACGCCGGCGTCTACGCCACCTGGCCCGCCGCTCTGCGCCACGTCCTCGGCGTCTCGGCCGTCACGCAGGACCTCGCATGGGCCCCGTTCTCCAACACCGACCCCGTCTTCAACGACCTCGCGGCGCCCGGCGTCGGCATCATCACGACCGTCCCGCGCTCGCTCGCGCCCACCGGGTCATCGCTGGACGCCCCGCCCGGCTTCACGATCCAGGCGGACGGCACCGTCATGGGCACGTCGTTCTCCGCGCCGGCCGTGAGCGCCGCCGCGGCCGTCCTGCTCGCCCGCCATGCCGACTTCACGCCCACGCAGGTCATGTGGATCCTCGAGCACTCGGCGCGCCGCCTCGGCGATACGTCGGGCGTCGGGCGGGATCGCCTGACGGGGTTCGGCGTCCTGGACGTGACGGCGGCGGTCAAGCTTGCGGACGGGCCGCCGGCGAACCTGCCGCCGGCGGATGCCGACGAGCCCAACGACGTCGCCAAGGAGGCGCAGATCCTGCCCCTTTCCAACGGCTCGATCGACGCGGTGGCCGACTTCGGCGACGACCGCCGCGACGTCTACAAGGTGCGGGTACGCGCGGGCGAGACGCTGCGCGTGCGCACCGATCCGCTGCCGCAGCTGAGCGGCAATCTCGGTCTCGACGTGGCGGTCTTCGCGCCCGACACGACGAATCTCGCCGGCCCCGCGACACGCTCACTCGTGCAGGTGCGCCCGACCGGCTCGGCCAGCGGCACGCTGCGGATCCGCAACTCGACGCCCACGGACGGCTTCTACCTGGTGCAGGTGTCCGCACGCCGCGGTTGGGGTGCCTACCGCCTGCGCTGGACGATCAGCGCCCTGTAGCACCCGTCCGGTCAGGCTCCGAGCAGCTCGTCGGGCGAGACATCCCGCAGCACGCGGGCCGGCTGTCCCACCACGACGGTGCGCGCCGGCACATCGCGCAGCACGATCGCGCCTGCGCCGACGAGGGCGTCCTCGCCGATCTCGACGCCGGGCAGCAGGATCGCGGCGCCGCCGACGCGCGCACCGCGCCGCACGATGGCGCCCTTCATGAGCTCGTGCCGCTTCTCGGTGCGACCCATGAAGTTGTCGTTCGTCGTGACCACGCAGGGTGCGATGAAGACGTCATCCTCGAGCTCGCAGTAGGCCGTCACGTACGCGTCGGCCTGAATGCGCACGCGGGCGCCGATGCTCGTGTCGTTCTCGACCGTGGCGCCGCGCCCGACCACGCTGTCGCGGCCGATCGTGACGCGCTCGCGCACGACTGCCAGGTCGCCGACGATCACGTTGTCCGCCAGCGTCGTCCCGGCGAACACGATGGCCCCCGTGGAGACGGTGCAGTTCGCGCCCACCGTCAGGCCGGCGAGTGGCTCGCGCCTCGCCGTGGAGCTCCGGCCGAGCGCCGGCCGCTTGCCGAGCACGGCGTTGTCGCCGATCAGCGTCCCCGCGCCGATCACGCAGCCGTCGTGCACCACCACGTTGGCGCCGAACTCGACGCCGTCGCCGATCGTCACGTCGTCGCCGACGTGCAGGTTCGGCCCGCGCGGATCGGAGCTTAGGCTCACGCGTCCAACTTCATCACGCGGCCGCCGTCCTCGAGCGAGGTCTGCATCGCCTCGAGCACCTCGACCACCGCGAGTCCCTCGCGTCCGCTGCAGCGCGGCTCGCGTTGCTCGCGGACGGCGTCGGCGAACTCCTGGCATTCCAGCCGCAGCGGCTCGTCGTTCGGGATGCGGGGGATGGAGATGTCTCCGAAACGGACGTTGACGTACTCGCCGTAGGAATCGGTGCTGCGCGGCAGCGACACGCTCTTGTCGTAGATCGTGACCTTGCGGTCCGTCTCCATGTCGTCGAACACGACCATCTTCTTCGAGCCCACCACGGTCAGCCGGCGCATCTTGTGCGGGTCGAGCCAGCTCAGGTGCAGATGGGCGATCACGCCCGAGGGGAACTTGAGATAGCCGAAGACGACGTCCTCGACGTCGGGCCGCACGTAGCACTCGCCCCGTGCCCAGGCCTCGATCGGCCTCTCGCCGACGAGGTCGAGCAGCACCGCGACGTCGTGCGCGCCGAGGCTCCAGAGGGCGTTCTCGTCGGCGCGCACCTTGCCCAGGTTCTGGCGGTTGCCGTAGAGGTAGTAGACCTGCCCGAGCTCGCCCGAGTCGATCAGCGCCCGCACGACCTTCAGCGCCGGGTGGAAGAGCAGCAGATGACCGACCATGAGCCGCCGGTCGGCGGCCCTGGCGGCCGCCACGAGCTCCCGCGCGTCGGCGGTGCTGGCCGCGAGCGGCTTCTCGATGAAGACGTGCTTGCCCGCCGCCAGAGCGCGCATGCCGAGCGGGTGATGCGTCGGCACGCTCGAGGCCACGGCCACGGCGTCGAGGGACTCGTCGTTCAGCAGGTCGTCGAACTCCGCCGTGAAGCGCGCCTGCGGGTACTGCGGCGCGTAACGCTCGCGATTCTCCTCGGAGAGATCGCAGCACCAGGCCAACTCGGCCACGCGGGCCATGTTGCGCACGACGTTCGGGCCCCAGTAGCCGAGGCCGACGACGCCGACGCGCATGCTCAAAGCTTGACGACCTTACCGTTCGACGTGCCGCCCGAACCGGTGGCGTTGCGGAAATCGACGACGAGCCTGGCCCGGCTCACGACGTCGTCGTAGTCGATGGAGCTGTGGTTCGTGACGACCACGACGCAGTCAGAGCCCTCGATGGCCGGATCGAGCGGCACCGAATCGAGGCCGAATTCACTCAGGCGCCCGACGAACGGGTCGTGGTAGCTCACGGCGGAGCCCTCGTCGCGCAGCAATTCGATCAGCTTGAGCGCGGGGGACTCGCGCGTGTCGTCGATGTCGGGCTTGTAGGCCACGCCGACCACGAGCACCTTGGACCCGCGCAGCGGCTTGGATTGGCCGTTGAGTGCCCGCCCGACCTTCTCGCGGCAGAAGTACGGCATGTTCTGGTTGACCTTGCCGGCGAGCTCGATGAACTCCGTGTGGAAGTCGAACTGCCGGGCGCGCCACGAGAGATAGAACGGGTCGAGCGGGATGCAGTGGCCGCCGAGGCCTGGACCGGGCGTGAAGCGCATGAAGCCGAACGGCTTGGTGGCCGCCGCGTCCGCGACCTCCCAGACGTCGATGCCCATGCGGTCGCAGAGCATCGCCATCTCGTTCATCAGAGCGATGTTGACCGAGCGGAAGATGTTCTCCAGCAGCTTGGCGAGCTCGGCCGTCTCGGGCGCCGAGACGGGCACCAGCGTGTCGACGGCCTTGGAGTAGAGCGCTACGGCGCGCTCGGTACAGGCGGGCGTGAGGCCCCCGACGATCTTCGGCATCGTGCGCACCGTGTAGTCGGTGCGCCCGGGATCGATGCGCTCGGGGGACATCGCGAGATGGAAGTCGCTGCCTGCGACGAGGCCGGAGGCGCTCTCGAGCAGCGGGCCCATGTGGTCGCGCGTCGTACCGGGATAGGTCGTCGACTCCAGCACGATCAGGTGGCCGCGGCGCAGGTGCGGCGCGATCGACTCGGTCGCCGCCGTGATGTACGAGAGGTCGGGCTCCCGGTTCTCGGTCAGCGGCGTTGGCACGCAGACGATCACGTCGTCGCAGGCGGCCACCTCGCCGTAGTCGACGGTGGCACGCAGCAGGCCGGCCTCGACGAGCCCGGTGAGGGTCTCGGCGCTGACGTCCTTGATGTACGAGTCGCCGGCGTTGATGCGGGTCACCCGGGGCGCGTCGGGCTCCACGCAGAGCACGGCATGCCCGGCCTCCGCGAAAGCGACGGCTAACGGCAATCCGACGTAGCCGGCCCCGATCACGGCGATGCGTGCGTCCACGAGAGAACAGCCTAGCCGTTGCGCCAGGCTGCTTCGCTTACCAAACGAGCCATTCGGCCGGCTGCATGTCCGTCGCCGTAGACCTCGGGATGCGTCGCACCGCGCGGCGGCTCGGCGGCGGCGGCGGCGATCTGCCCGGGCTCGCCGGCGAGGATGTTCCAGCCCAGCTGCACGGTCTCGACCCACTCGGTCGAGTCGCGCAGCGTGACGCACGGGACGGAGTGCAGGTAGGCCTCCTTCTGCACGCCTCCCGAGTCGGTCAGGCAGACGCGCGCCCCGCGCAGGAGCGCGGTGAAGTCGAGGTACCCGAGCGGGGGCAGCACCGTCGCCGCGTGCTCGAAGGCGGTCAGCATCCCGGAAGCCTCGAGCGCCGCGCGCGTGCGCGGATGCAGCGGCACGACCACGGGGCCCTCGACGAGGCCGAGGCCCTCGACCAGCCGGCCGAGCGCGGGCTGCTCGGTGTTGGCCTGCCGGTGGACGGTCGCGAGCGCGTACGAGCCCGGCTCGAGCCCGAGCGCCGCGGGATAGGCCGAGCGAGCGCTCGCCACCGGCCCCAGGACGCGCGCCAGGTCGACCATCACGTCGCCCACGAGCTCGACCCCGCGGCGGATGCCCTCGGCCGCGAGATTGGCGACGGCGGTGTCGGAGGGGCAGAACAGTAGCCGTGAGAGCCGGTCGGTGACGATGCGATTGACCTCCTCGGGCATGCGCATGTCGAAGGAGCGAAGCCCGGCCTCGACATGGGCCAGCGGGACGTCGAGCTTGGCGGCGACGAGGGCGCCTGCCAGCGTCGAATTGGTGTCGCCGTAGACGAGCATCGCGTCCGGCTGCCGCTCGAGGACGGCGCGCTCGATGCCGATCAGCATCGCTGCCGTCTGCTCGGCGTGCGAGCCCGAGCCGACCTCGAGCCGGACGTCCGGCTCGCGCAGGCCGAGGTCCTCGTTGAAGACTCGCGAGAGCTCGTGGTCGTAATGCTGGCCCGTGTCAGCGACGACGAGCTCGACGTGCTTCGCGAGCTCCGCGTGCAGCGGCGCGGCCTTGACGAACTGGGGGCGCGTGCCGGTGACGGAGAGGAGTCGCATCGCCGGGAGGGTACCCGGAGGCGCGCATCCCCTCCCCGCTTTGCAGTATTGCCAACGTGATAACTATCGGGCGACCGTGGCGTCATGGAGGAGGGGCGGAAACCCACGCCGCGGCTCAGCCTGCGCGCGGCCGCGTGCATGCTGGCGGGCGATTGGCGCGATCCCATCGCGTGCGAGCGCGTGCGTTGTGCAGTGGACGCGCAGCTGCGGCGCGCCGGCGTGCACGCCCAGGACGTCGACGACCTGCGCACGGAGGTGGTGCTGGCGCTGTTGTGCGCACCGGCCGCAGAGCTGGCGCTGCCGCTCGAGCTCGTGTGCGCCCGCGCCTCGGTGATCGCCCGCAACAAGGCCATCGACCACGGCCGGCGCCGTGCGCGGGCGCCGCTCGCGCTCGGCGCCGCGCTGCCGGAGCCGCGCGATGCTGGCGTGCGACCGGGATCGCTGGCCGACGGCCTGGACGAGGTCGCCGCGGCAGCCCATCGCCGGCGGGTCCGCAGCGATCTGGCAGCCGCGCTCGAGCGCTTGGACGCGCCCCAGCGCGCGGCCATCGGCGCCCACGCCGAGGGCGGCGCGGCACGCGCAGCCGGGCTGCCGCGCTCGACGTACTACCGGGTGCTCGCGCACGCCCAGGCACGGTTGAGCGGGGACCTGCGCGGGCGTCTGACCGGGCTCGGTGCGCTCGGCGGCGTCGCCCAGCGGGCACGCGAGCTCTTCCAGCACGTCGAGGCGGTGCACGCCGCTGCCGCCGCCGCCACCGCGGCAGTCGCGGTCGCGACCGTCGTGGTGCTCGGCGTGCACGACGAGCGCGCCCATCCGACGCCGTTGCCTGCGGCCGCCGTGGCCGCCGTCTCCCCGGGCGGGCGCGTGGCCCCCGCTCCGCCGCCTGCCCCGGCGACGCCCGCCGCGCGTGCGCTCCGCCGCCGCGTGGCCTCTCCGGCCCCGGCAGCCACCCCGGCCGCCGGCAACGCGGTCGCCGCCGCCTCGACCTCTGCCCCCAGCGCCTGCCCGTACGACCCGTCCTCCTACGACTGCTGAGAGATGTGAGATCCCATGCGTCCCACCGCCGCCATCGCGCTCTTCCTGCTCGCCCTCTGTCTTCCCTCGCCGGTCCTCGCCGGCACGTTCGTCGTGCCCTTCGGTGGTGGGACGCCCATGCTCGCCGCCGGCTGGACGCCGAGGCCCGATGCGGGCGCCGTGTGCGGCTACGAGGGCACCGGGACGGTCTTCCTGAACGTCGGCAGCGTGCCCGCGCACAGCGGCTGCATGTATCTCTTCAATGCGCCCGGCGCGGCTCAGATCCTCGCGGTCAACACCACACTCGCCTACGCCAAGGCGAGTGCTGCGACGGGTCTGTGCGCCTATTCGTTCGCCGCGCTCCCGGGCGACACGCTGCGCCGCTGCAGCGGTGGGACATACGCCAACGCCGTCGCGACGAGCGGCGCGAGCTGGGTCGAGCTGGGCCTCTACAACGAGGGCGGGACGCCAATCGCGCTCGCCACCGCGCGCGCCAACAACGTCGTCTTCTCGAGCGGCTGGGTGACACTCGCCGATCCCACCGCGCCGGAGGTCTCCGGCTTGGGCCTGTCCGGGATCCAGACGGGCCTTTCCGCCCAGATCCGCTGGGACGTCTACGACCCCGAGAGCGGCTCGCCCGCCGCGTCGTATTCAATCGACGGCGGCGCGCGCGTCGGACTGCGCGGTCAGGCCTGCTCGTGGCTGTGCGGGATCGCGGACATGGGCTACGCCTCGGTCGACCTCTCGGGGCTCGCCGACGGGCCACACTCGCTGACCGTGTTCGCGCAGTCGTACGCCGATGCGGGCGCCAGCGCCGCACCCATGCAGTTCACGGTCGACCGCAACCCGCCTGCCCAGCCCGTGATCCGCGTCGAGCCCGACGCTGCCGCGGCCGTGACCGGCTGGTGGGGCCACGGACCGATCGCCCTCGCGCTGTCCTCGTCGACCGCCGCGGACGTCGCGAGCTCCACCGTGCGGGTCTACGGCCCCGCGGGCGCGCTCGTGCTCTCACAGGTCTACGGCGGCGCGCCGAGCGGCGCCGCACTTCCCGCTGCTGCTCTGGCGGCGAACGGCGCCTACGAGGTCGATGTGCTGCAGTGCGATAGCGCGGGACATTGCGCCGCATCGCCGCGGGCGGGTTTCCGCTGGGATGGAGCGGCACCCGCGCCTTCCGTCGACGGCTTCGCCGCACCGCTCGGAGCTCGGGCTGCGCGCGACGGCGGCCATCTGGCCTGGCCCGCGACGACGGGCGCCGCAGGTCAGAGCGGATTTGCGGGAGCCTTCATCGGCCGAGGACCGACCGCCGCCTCCGCCCGCGCCCAGGCCCTTGCTGCGACCCGCTGGGAGGCCGGCCTACCCGGCGTCAGCGAGGCGGCGATCCCCGGCGAGCTCATCCATGGCGCCGCGCAGGTCTGCCTGGCGACGCGCCTCGTGTCGGGCGCCGGCCTCGCCGGCGCAACGGCCGGTGTGCGCTGCGCGGCGATCGACGAGTTGGCCCCCGAGCTCGCGCTGCAGGGGGCGACGGCGTGGAGCGGCGGCCCGCAGAGCGTGTCGCTCGCCGTCAGCGATGCGAGCGGAGCGACCGTCTCGGAGATCCTGCTGGACGGCACGCCGGTCGGCGCGGACGGCAACGTCGTGACGATTGCCGCGGAGGGAGCTCATGTCCTGCGCGTCGTCGCACGCGACGGCGCCGGCAACGAGACCGTCGTGGAGCGGCCGCTCGGCGTGGATGCGGGCAGGCCCTCGATCGGTCGCGTGAGCGCCGACTTCGCCGCGCGTGAAGTGCGCGTCGACGTTGCAGACGCGCTCTCGGGCGTCACGCGGGTCGAGCTTCGCCTGGCGGGAACCCTGCTGGAGACGCGCCTGACGGCCGATGGCCGCACGGCGGTCGCGCGCGTGCCCGGGGCGACGGTGCTGGATGGAGCGACAGTGACGGTGCGGGCCTTCGACGGTGCCGATCCGGCCAACGTCGGCGAGCTCGCGCTGAGCCTGCCGGTGCGCCCGCGGCCGTCGCTCGGCGGCCTGAGCGTCTCGAGCTCCGCCGTGAGCGGACGGGTCGTGGCCGCTGCGAGCGCGCGGGTCGAGATCTGGGCCTATCCCAAGGGCCGCGTGCCGCACCTCGTCGGGACCTATGCCACGGGGGCAGACGGCGCATTCGCGGTGCACGTGAAGCCGAAGCGCACGACGCGCTATGCGGTCGCGATCGCCGAGAGCCAGAGCCTGCGCGGCCTGGACGAGCGCGTCGCGGGGACGGTGCGCGTCAGCGCGCGCATCACCGCTCTGCGGCTGCGCGTGCTCGGCGGCCGCCTGCTGGTGCGCGCGCGCTTCGCCGGACGCGGCGAGGCCACGCGCCTCCACCTGCTGGTCCACGACATACGGGGTGGGCGCTGGGTGGAAGGCTGTCTCGAGCACGGACGGCCCGGCGTGCGCCTCGGGCGCACGGGGCGGGTGTCGGGCTCATGCCGGATCCCGCCGAGCGCGCGTGGGCGCGCCTGGACGTATCGCCTCGTTCTCGCGGCCCCGTCGAGCGCGTGGCCGTGGCGGACGCCTTCGAGCGCATCCAGCAGCGTCCTCCTGCCGCTCTGATCACGCATGTTGGGACCTTCCGGTGACCTCGCGCGACTCCCGTGTGAAGGCCGCGACCCGCGCGGCCCGCACGGGAGGCTGCGTGTGTCGATCGGACTCTTCGCCCTCTGGGTCGGCTGGCCCGGAGGGCTCGCGCTCTACGTCTGCGGCCGGGCAGCGCGCGTCATGCGGCGGGACCTCTGAGAACGGACGCCCCGGGCTAGACGAGGGCGGGGAACGCGCTCGCGAGATGACTCGTGAGCGCGGTCAGCTGGCCCGCCGCCAGTAGGACTCCGAGCCCCATCAGCACCAGCCCGGAGGCGCGCACGAAGAGCGAGGCGTGCCGGCGCAGCGGGGCAACGCTCGAGAGCCCGCGAGTGAACAGCAGGCCCGAGAGCAGGAACGGCACGCCCAGGCCGAGCGAGTAGACGGCCAACAGGATCGCGCCGTCGAGCGCCTGACCCGAGTGGCCGGCGAGGGTGAGGATCGCGGCCAGCGTCGGCCCCACGCACGGCGTCCAGCCGATCGCGAAGCCGGCGCCGGCGACGACGGCCCCGATCGGCCCGGCAGGCTTGCGTGCCGGCTGCAGCCTGCGTTCCTGCTGCATGAGCATCCCGCCGAAGCCGGCGAGCACGGCGCCCATCAGGACGATCAGGAGGCCTGAGGCGATCTCAAGCGACCGGCGGTGCTCGGTGAGCACGTTCCCGATTGCGCCGGCGCCGGCGCCGAGCGCCGTGAAGACCGCGCCGAAGCCGAGCACGAAGGCTGCGGTCGTGGTCGTCACGCGGCGCGTCTGGTCGGCGAGGTCGTTGAAGGAGACGCCCGACACGTACGAGAGGTACGCGGGCACCAGCGGCCACACGCAGGGAGAGATGAACGAGATCAAGCCCGCTGCGAAGGCCGCGCTGAGGCCCACGGGCGAGAGGGCGATCTCGGCGAGGACGGGCATCTAGGCGCCGAGCGCGTGCAGCTCGGCTTGCAGCCGG
This sequence comes from Gaiellales bacterium, assembly GCA_035696365.1. GTDB lineage: Bacteria > Actinomycetota > Thermoleophilia > Gaiellales > JALYLC01 > JALYLC01. Next base: position 64,275 of record DASRQS010000134.1, read on the forward strand.
GCGACCGTCTGCGGGCCGACGAGGCGGTCGACGACCTGCCCGCGGCTGTTGACGACGATCGTCGTCGGGAAGTAGGCCACGCCGTAGCGGTTGACCAGGTCGCAGCAATGTCGGCTGACGATCGGATAGCGCCAGCCGGCCTTGCGGATGAACGAGCGCGCATCGGAGGACGGGGAGTCGATGGCGACCCCGACCATCGCCGCGCGGCCGCCGAGGTCGTTCGCGAACGTGCGCAGATCCGGCGCCTCGGTCTTGCATCCTGGGCACCACGAGCCCCAGAAGTTGATGAAGACCGGCTTGCCGTGCAGGCCGGCGAGCGAGAACGCCTTCTGATCCAGGGTCGTGCCGTCGATGGCGGCGGCGGCGTACGTCTGGAAGCCAGACGGTGGCACGGTGACGTGCTTCGTGTCGACGCTCGCGACGTCGCCCTGATGGCTCAGCCCGTAGGCGAACACGCCGCCGATGGCGATCAGCGCGACGAGTCCCGCGACCAGCCTCCGGCTCATTACCCCACCCTACAGCCGCTTGTGCGGTTCCGGCGAGCCCTCCCTATGCTGCGCGCATGCTGACCCGGGCCGCCGTGCTGTGGGAATCGGGCGCCCCGTTGAGCGTCGAGGACGTCGAGCTCGGCGAGCCGCAGGCGGGCGAGGTGCGGGTGCGCGTGGCCGCGGCGGGGGTCTGCCGTTCCGACCTCCACGTCATGGACGGCGTTTGGGCCTACGAGCTCCCGATGGTGCTCGGCCACGAGGGCTCCGGGATCGTCGACGCTGTCGGCCCCGGCGTCCTGGCGCCGCGTGTCGGCGATGCGGTCGCGCTGTCCTGGGTGACCGCCTGCGGCCGCTGCCGCGCGTGCGCATCCGGCGCGCCCGCGCTCTGCGAGATCGGCTCGCACCTCCACCGTATGCCCGACGGCAGCTCTCGCCTGCGAGCGCGCGGCCAGGAGCTCACCCATTTCATGGCGCTGGGCTGCTTCGCCGAGCACGTCGTCGTGCCGGCCACTCAGGCCGTCGAGCTGCCCGAGGGCACCGACCTCGAGGTCGCGGCCCTGATCGGCTGTGCCGCGATGACGGGCGTCGGCGCCGTCTTCAACACCGCTCGCGTGCGGCCGGGCGAGCGAGCCGTGGTCTTCGGTTGCGGCGGCGTCGGCCAGTGCATCGTGCAGGGCTTGCGGGCGGCCGGCGCCCATCCGATCGTTGCGGTGGACGTGACCGAGGCGGCGCTCGAGCTCGCACGCGCCTCAGGCGCGACGGACACGGTGATCGCGGGCTCGGAGGACGACCGGCGAGCGATCCGCGAGAAGACCAGGGGCGGCGCCGACGTGGCGTTCGAGGCGCTGGGGCTGCCCGCCACGATCGAGGCGGCGTATGCGTCGCTGACCGGCGGCGGCCGCGCCGTGATCGTCGGCATGCCCGCACACGACGCCACGATCACGATCAACGCCTTCAGCCTCGCGGCCCAGGGACGTTCGCTGATGGGCTCGCTGTACGGCTCCTCGAGCCCGCACTTCGACGTGCCCCGATTGGTCGAGCTGGAGGACGCCGGCCGGCTGGCGCTCGGCTCGCTGATCGCGCGCCGCTACCCGCTCGATGAGATCAACGGGGCCTACGACGACCTGCGCTCGGGCGCCCCAGGCCGCGGTGTCATCACGTTCGGCTGATCACGTTTCGCGAGCGAGCTGCTCGCAGAGCGCGACGATGGCGGCGACGCGCGGCTCGACGCTGCGCAGGTCGATCCATTCACGTGCGGTGTGGTCGTCACCGCCTACGGGCCCGAGGCCGTCGACGGTGGGCACGCCGATGTGGCTCGTCCACGAGCCGTCGGAGACACCACCCGCCGCCTCCTCGAGCGCGGCCGCGCCGTGCGCCGCGAGCTCGTTCAGCACGGCCGCAGCCAGCTCGGGCGCCCGCCGCATGGGCGGAAAGCCGCGATCGTCGCTGAAGGCGAAGACGATGCCCTCGTGGTGGCCGACCGCGCGGATGCGGCCGAGCGCGTAGTCGAGGTCGAGCTCGTCGCTCGCGCGCACGTCGATCACGCCCCAAGCCTCCGCCGGCACTGTGTTCTTGACCTCGCCCGCGTGCAGCTGGGTGGCCACTGCCGTCATGCCTGGGCGGGCGTGGTGCAGCTCCCCCTCGATGCGCAGCAGCTCGCGCGCCAGCGCGCGCAGCGCCGAGCGCCCCTCGTCGGGGGAGGTGCCGGCGTGTGCGGGCACGCCGTGGGCGGTCACGGTGACCCAGCAGCCCGCCTTGCGCGCCGTCACGATGGCGCCCGAGTCGCGTCCACACTCGAGGCACAGCGCGGCATCGGCGCCGTGCATCGTCTTGAGCGTGTACGGCGCGACGTTGCGGCCCTCCTCGTCCGGAACGCAGTGCAGCTCGACCGCAACGCCGGAGCCGACGAGCCGCTCGAGCGCCGCCAGGCCGACGAGCACGCCGCCCTTCATGTCGGCCACCCCCGGGCCCAGAGCGCGCTCGCCCTCGACGCGCACCGGGCGCGCGGCGGCCGTGCCCTCGGGGAACACCGTGTCGTGGTGGCCGAGCAGCAGGATCCGCGTGGCGCCCGATCCATGCGTGCGTGCGACGACGTGCAGGCCGACCGGAGAGGGCAGCAGGTCGACGGCGCAGCCGGCGCCTTCGGCCCAGCCGGCGATCATGATTGCGCAGGCATCGAGGCCCGCCAGGTGCCCGGTGGGCGAGTCGACGGCGCACAGCCGGCGCAGGCGCTCGACATAGGTCGCAGGCGGCGCGGCGGTCACGCCTGGAGCCTAGGACGTTCTCACTGAGTGAGCGTGGTGTCTGGAGCGCATGCTCATTCGGTGAAGAACGTCTCTCAAGCGGCGCGCAGCAGCGGCAGGTGGCTTCCGCCGGGCACCTTCGGCAGCACGCGCGCGGCCTCGACGCCCAGCCAGTCCTGAAGCAGCGTCGCGTAGGCGCTGCGGAAGTCGGTCGTGACGACGAGGTTGTCGTCGTCGTCGAGGCTCGCAAGCCCCGGGAACTCGCTGCGGATACCGCCGTTGGCGCGGTTGCCCACCAGCAGGAGCAGACCCCCGGCGCCGTGGTCGGTGCCGCCCGAGTCGTTGTCCTCCGGGCGCCTGCCGAACTCGCTCCAGACCATCGTGAGCACCCGGTCCGAGAGCCCGCGAGCGTCCAGGTCGGCCTGCCAGGCGAGCAACGAGTCGCCGACGACCTGCAGCAGGTCGGCGTGCGCCTTCGCCTGCTCGTCGTGGGTATCGAAGCCGCCGTAGGAGATGGTGGCGATGCGCGTACCGAAGCCCCCGCCGAGCAGACGGCCGAGATTCGCGAACGCCGTGCCGAGGCCGCTCTCGGGGTAGGCCAGAGGCGGCGGAGGCGGCTTGTCCTCCTTGGCCAGCGGCGCCAGGCGATCGTGCGTCTCGATCGTGTTGGCATACATCGAGCGGACGGCGGCGAGGCCGGGATGCTTGGCGCGTGCCCGCGAGAGCCGCCGGTAGGTCGGGAGAAAGGCCTTCTCGCTCCACACGTCGGGGATGTAGAAGCCGAAGTCCGAGGGCGACGAGACGCTGGCCACCGGCGCGCGCTGGCTGTTCATGGACGGATCCTGGCCCCCGCCCATGTGGATGCCCTGCAACGGATTGTCGTGCGTGCCGATTACGTCCAGCGTGCGCCCGAGCCAGCCCGTGCGATCGGGCGCCGTCCCGACGATGCCGCTGCGCCAGTAGCCGCCCGAGTTGAAGTGCGACAGATCGGGGTGCCCGTAGTCGACCGCCGGCAGCACGGCCACCTTGCCTGCGTCGTAGAGCTGGCGCAGGCCGCCCAGGCTGGGGTGCCAGCCGAAGCCCGGGGCGTCGGCGAGAGGCAGGGCCGCGGCGGGATCGATCCCGACGCGCGAGCGCAACTGCACGTAGCGGGGGTCGCCGACGGGAACCAGCGTGTTGATGCCGTCGTTGCCTCCGTCGAGGTAGAGCGAGACCAGGATCGGCGCGTCGGGAGCGCCGGCGGCCTGGGCCACCGCCGCCTCGAGCACTCCACGCGTCGAGAGCCCGGGCACGCCGTTGGCCGCGAGCAGCAGACCGACGCCGCCTGCCAGCAGGTCGCGCCGCGAGAGCCCGCCGCGCTCGAACTCCGCCAGCCCGTCGAGCGCGCGGTCCGGGATCGGCACGAGCCGGCCGCCTCCGTGGCGCTGGGCGGCGCGAGTGCCGTGCCAGTCGTTGCACCCGCGCTGCATCAGCAGACCTGCGCGTCGGGGCCGGAGAGCAGAACCTGGCGCAGCACGCGCTCGCGCTCGGGCCAGTAATGCTTGACCTCGTACTTCTCGTTCTTGCCGGCGACGCTCCGCCGGCTGTAGGACGCGAGCGCCGAGTTCGTCGCCTTGCTCGTCCAGGGCGAGCCCGTAGAGGCGCGCGAGCGCTCGAGTGCCTGGTCGGGCGTGCGGTGCTGGGGAACCTCGCCGTCCTTGATGGCGTCCTGCAGGAGCGAGGCGGCGGCCTGGAAGCGCATGCGCAGAGCGCCAGTCGAGAGCCATGCCTCGTTCTGCTCCCAGCCGCTCACGTTGGGCGGGTAGAACGGGCGCTGTCCCATCTGGTTGAGCATCCAGACCCAGTCGTCGGTCGTGATGTAGGTGCCCGTCTGCCGGAGCATCCCGGCCACGTAGACGACGGGCGGCTTGATCATGTCGGGCTCCTCGAGATCGGCGTAGAGCGCGCCGTCGGCGAGGATCAGCGCGAGCACGGGCGCGAGCTCGTAGCCCGACTGCGTGTACGCGGTCACCAGTTGCTTGAGCAGCCGCGGCGGAGGGGTGCGCGGCGAGAAATAGCCCCAGATCTGCGCGCACAGGTAGGGCGCGTGGTGGCGGTTCTCGAGCGCGAGGTCGACCACGTCGAGCGGGCCGAAGCGCCCGCGGCGGCCGAGGATGTGCTTGGTGCCGCCGTCGTGCAGCTTGGGGTCGAAGCCGAAGCGCTGGGTGTCGTAGTCGAACGTGAAGCCCGTCAGCGCACGCGCGGACTCGCGCACGTCCTTCTCGCTGTAGCCGTTGTTCGCGCCCAGCGTGAAGAGCTCGAAGAACTCGCGCGCGAAGTTCTCGTTGGGCGCCTCGTCGGTCGAGCTCGGCAGATCGAGCCAGCGCTGCATCGCGCCGTCGCGCACCATCGCGCGGGCCAGCGTGCGGAAGTTGCCGAGTGCGTAGCGCCGCAGGGTGCGCTGCTGGCGCATCATCAGCTTGACGTCGCCGACCTTGTCGTTCGACGTCGCCCAGTGGTCGTGCCAGTTGAAGGTCATGCGCTCGACCAGCGGGTGGCGGCCGCGCACCATGCGGTCGAGCCACCACAGGACGTCATGCCCGTATTGGTTCACCGGGCTCAGCGGCCGCCCGTCGACGCGCGGATCCGGGCCCTCCAGCGTGGCGCCGCGGGGGTGCAGGAACTCGTGTACGAGGTCGGCGTGCGTGCGCTTCCCGCGCAGGTCGCGTGGGCGGGGGCCGAACCCCGCTCGCCACCAGAGCCGTTCGATCATGGCCGCTTCTCGCGTTGTCCCCGCCATCATGCCCCCTTCCTCGCGCGTACGACGAGCACGCTGCGCATCCCCAGCGCCTCGTGATCGGCGAGCGTGCACACCAGCACGTAGCGACCGGGCCGCAGGCGTACCCGCAGCTGGCCCAGGGCGCCGTGTCGAACGACCCCGGTGGAGGCGATGATCCGACCGCGCGGGTCGCGCACGGCGAGGTCGTGATCGTCCTGCCCATTGTTCTTGAGCTGCGCCACGAGCACGCCTGGGGGCGCCGACTTGCGACTCGCGCCGATGTGGAACTCGGACGCGAATGCGAGCAGACGTGCAGGCGGCGGCGAAGCCGACTGGTGTGGGGTCGAGACCAGCACCAGGTCCCAGTCTGGTCGAACTCCAGAACGGCGTGCATGCGGGTTTCGCAAGCTTCCGGCCCCTTCGGCGTGATCCCTGTGCCTTTGCACACACCTTGATCACACTCGCCGGCTCCCGAACCTCCGTACCGGGCAAGGGCCCCGTGCGAGACTACGGCCGTGGCTGCGCGCACCGCCTACGAGAAGATCTGGGACGACCACGTTATCGGCGACGACCTGCTCTACGTCGATCTGCACCTCATTCACGAGGTCACGAGCCCGCAGGCCTTCGAGGGACTGCGGCTCGCCGGGCGCCCGGTCAGGAGGCCGGATCGCACGATCGCGACGGCGGACCACAACGTGCCCACCTGGGAGCTCTCGCGGCCGATCGAGGACGAGACCTCACGCCAGCAGCTCGACGCGCTGGCGCGCAACGTGGAGGAGTTCGGCATCCCGTATTACGGGCTCGGGCACCGCCGGCAGGGCATCGTGCACGTGATCGGCCCCGAGCTCGGGATCACGCAGCCGGGCATGACGATCGTCTGCGGCGACTCGCATACCTCCACGCACGGAGCGTTCGGCGCGCTCGCCTTCGGTATCGGCACGAGCGAGGTCGAGCACGTGCTGGCCACGCAGACGCTGCCGCAGAAGCGCGCGCGGACGATGCGCGTGACGTTCACGGGCGAGCCGGGCATCGGCGTCGGGCCGAAAGACATGATCCTCGGGCTGATCTCGCGGGAGACGTCGGCGGGCGCGACGCACCATGTCGTCGAGTATGCGGGCGAGGCGATCCGCACGCTCTCGATGGAAGGCCGCATGACGGTCTCGAACATGTCGATCGAATGGGGCGCGCGCGCCGGGCTGATCGCCGCGGACGAGACGACGTTCCGCTTCCTCGAGGACCGACCGGGCGTGCAGGAACCGCTGGAGCGGGCGATCGAGCGCTGGTCGCACTACGCGACGGACGCCGGCGCGACGTTCGACCGTGAGCTGGTGATCGACGCCGCGGCGCTGGCGCCACAGATCACGTGGGGCACCAACCCCGGCCAGACGGCTCCCATCACCGCGGCGGTGCCGCAGCCGGCCAACGACGACGAGCAGCGTGCGCTCGACTACATGGGCCTCCAGGCCGGCGCGCCGCTCGCGGGGACGCCCGTCGATCGGGTCTTCATCGGCTCCTGCACCAACGGCCGCCTGGGCGACCTGCGCGCGGCCGCCGAGGTCGTGCGCGGCAAGCATGTCGCCGCGGGCGTGCAGGCGCTCGTCGTGCCCGGTTCGATGCGGGTCAAGGCCGAGGCCGAAGCCGAGGGCCTCGACCGCGTCTTCGCGGACGCGGGCTTCGAGTGGCGCAACGCCGGGTGCTCGATGTGCCTGGGCATGAACCCCGATGTGGCCGGACCGCAGGAGCGCGTGGCCTCGACGTCCAACCGCAACTTCGAAGGACGCCAGGGCCGGCTCGCGCGCACCCACCTGATGAGCCCTGAGATGGCCGCGGCAGCGGCCGTCAGCGGGTGCCTGGTCGACGTGAGGGAGCTGGACTGATGGAGCATTTCGACGTCGTGACGGGGCCCGTCGCCGCGCTCGATCGCGCCAACGTGGACACCGACCAGATCATCCCGAAGCAGTTCCTGAAGCGCATCGAGCGCACGGGCTACGGGCAGTTCCTGTTCTGGGATTGGGCCAAGGACGACGATTTCCCGCTCAACCGCCCCGAGTTCGAGCGCGCCCCCATCCTGGTCGCCGGCGACAACTTCGGTTGCGGCTCCTCGCGCGAGCACGCCGCATGGGCGCTCGCGGGGCGGGGCTTCCGCGCCATCCTGGCGCCGTCGTTCGCGGACATCTTCCGCTCCAACTGCGGCAAGAACGGCGTGCTCACGGTCGAGTTGCCCGTGGCCGACGTGCGCGAGTTGATGGAGGCGGCGCCGGCCACGGCCACGGTCGACCTGGAACGCCGCGTCGTCACGCTGCCGTCGGGCCGCGAGGTCGCGTTCGAGGTCGACGAGGACGTGCGCTACCGCCTGCTGAACGGCTATGACGACATCGGCCTGACGATGCAGCGCGTGGACGCCATCGATGCCTACGAGCGCGAGCGCGAGCGCCCGGGGCCGTCGACGCTCGCCTTGTAGAGTCGTCGCCGCGCAAGCTGCCGAGGGGAGAGAAGCCAGATGAAGATCCGCGCCGCGGTGCTCGAGGAGTTCGGCCAGCCGCTGGTCGTACAGGACGTCGACCTCGCCGGCCCCAAGGCGGGCGAGGTGCTCGTGCGCGTCGAGGCCTGCGGCGTCTGCCACACCGATCTCTACACGGCCAGCGGCGCCGATCCCACGGGCTATGCGCCCTGCGTGCTCGGCCACGAGGGCGCCGGCGTCGTCGAGGACGTCGGCGAGGGCGTCACGACCGTGGTCAAGGGCGATCGCGTGATCACGCTGTTCGCGCCCGAATGCGGCACGTGCATCCACTGCCTCAGCTCGCGCACCAACCGCTGCATCGCGATCCGGGAGCAGCAGGGGCTCGGCTACCTGCCCGACGGCACCTCGCGCCTCGCTCGCGGCGAGGAGCCGCTGCGGCATTTCATGGGCACCTCGACGTTCGCCGAGGCCACCGTGATGCCCGAGATCGCGCTCGCGAAAGTGGGGCCGGAGGTGCCGCCCGAGGGCGCGAGCATCTTCGCCTGCGGCCTCTCGACCGGTCTGGGCGCCGCCTTCTACACGGCCCAGGTCGAGCCCGGATCGACCTGCGCGGTCTTCGGCTGCGGGCTCGTGGGGCTCGGCGCCGTGGCCGGCTGCCGGCTGCGCGGCGCCCAGCAGATCGTCGCCATCGACCTCTCCGAGGAGCGCCTCGCGATGGCGCGCCATCACGGCGCGACCCACACGATGCTCGCCGGCGACACCGTCGTCGACGCCCTGCGCGAGCTGACGGGCGGCTACGGCTGCGACTACACGTTCGAGGCCACCGGCAACGTCGAGGTCATGCGGCAGGCGGTCGAGGCCGCACGCGAGGCATGGGGGCTCGCGACGATGATCGGCGTCGCCGGCAAGGGCGAGGTGCTGGAGATCGTGCCGCGCTTCCTGATCACCGGCCGCCGCGTCACCGGATCGTCCTTCGGCGGCGTCAAGGGCCGCAGCCAGGTGCCGGGGCTCGTGCAGCTCTGGATGGACGGCAAGCTCGACGTGGACAGCATGCTCAGCCACCGCATGCCGCTCGCCGAGGTCAATGCCGCGTTCGACCTCATGCACCGCCAGGACGGCATTCGCTCGATCCTCACGTTCTGACCGAGCGGCCCGGCGGCACGCGGGAGAAGTCGAGGAGCAGCGTCCGCTCGAGCGAGAAGGGCGCCGCTCCCAGCGCGCCCTCGGCCAGGGCGCCGCGGTGCAGGCGCAGTGACTCGTAGTGCGCCGGAGTCCGGGAGACGGCGGCTTCGTGGACGGCATCCCCGCGCAGTCCACTCACGCCGGCCGCGCTCGCGAAGACGACCAGGTTGGCCCAGCGCCCGGGCTCGAGCAGGGCGTTGTGGTACGCGAGCAGCCCCTCGAGCGCGCCGGCGCGGCCCACGATCTCATCCTCGAGCACGGCGATCGGGCCGTGGTCGACGCCCGCGCGCGCCTGGCCGAAGAACCCGACCCCCGCGGCCGGGCGTGCCCGTTCGAGCGCCGGCCAGTCGGGCACGACGATGCGGTGCTGCTCCTCGCCGCGCCGGAGTCGCTGCTCGCCGGCGATGCGCGGGGCGCTGCGCAGGGCTCCCCGCAATCGCTCCAGGAGCTCCAGATCCTCCGAGACGCACGCCGGATCGTCGAACACGCCGGTGATTCTCGCTGGTCGCTACTCTGGCGGCGTGATCCTCGAACGCAGCATGGAGCCCGGGTGGCTCTCGAACTCCTACGTCGTCGGCGACCGCCCCGGCGGAAGCGCCGTCCTCATCGACGCCGGCGGACCGCCGGAGCCGATCGTCGCCGCCATCGACCGCCATCGCCTGAACGTCACGCACGTGCTGGTGACCCATCACCACGGCGACCACGTCGCCCACCTCGAGGCGATGCGCGCGCGCTATCCCGGCGCTCCCGTGCTCGCGCACGCGCTCGAGGCGCCCCGGCTGCCGGGGGGCGCAGATGGAACGCTCGATCAGGGCGCCATCGTCGAGAGCGGCACGCTGCGCATCGAGGCGTTGCACACGCCCGGGCACACCGACGGCATGCTCTCGTTCGTCGTCGACGGTGCCGAGTGCTTCACGGGCGACACGCTCTTCGCGGGCTCCGTCGGCGGCGTGCGGGGTGCGACGGCGACGAGCTTCGAGGATCTGCGCCGCTCGATCATGGATCGCCTCCTCAAGCTCGCTCCGAGCTGTGTCGTCAACCCCGGCCACATCGGCCATACGACGGTCGAGCGGGAGTGGGAGACGAACCCCTTCGTGCGACTCTGGCGCGGCCTCGACCAGGAGGGCTCGGAGCCTTGCACGGCGCTGGGCGAGCCCGCCACGCTGATCCTCTGGGCCGACGACTACGACGGCGGTTACAAGGCCTGGGTGCGCTGGGCCGACGGTCGCGACGACATCGTCCCGGGCAGCCGGGTCGAGCGGGGCTGAGCGATGCCGGCCGGCGTGACGCCGCTCGCGGGCGTCGAGGCGGCTCTCTCGCGCATCGCCGGAGTCAATCCGGTCGTCAACGCGCTCTGCCTGGTGGACGCCGACGCCGCGCGCGGGCGGGCGCGGGAGCTCGAGGAGCGCCTCGAGCGCGGAGAGGACACCGGGCCGCTGACCGGCTGGACGTTCACGGTCAAGGACGTCATGCGGCAGGCGGGCTATCCGTGCACCGCCGGCTCGCGTGCGCTGATGGACGAGATCCCCGATGCGAGCACCGCCTGCGTCGCGCGGCTCGAAGCAGCGGGAGCGATCGCCATCGGGCGCAGCAACGTGCCCGAGTTCTGTTATCGCGGCACGACGCGCAACGAGCTCTACGGCCAGACCGGCAACCCGTTCGCGCCCGATCGCTCGGCCGGCGGCAGCTCGGGCGGAGCGGCCAGCGCGCTCGCGCTCGGCGTCGGCGATCTGGCCCTCGGCTCCGACGGCGGCGGCTCGGTCCGGATCCCGGCCTCGTTCTGTGGCACGGTGGGGTTCAAGCCCAGCTACGGCCTCGTACCGCGCGCGCCCGACTTCCACGGCTGGCTCATGCTCACGCACTTCGGCCCGCTCACACGGACGGTCGCCGACTGCGCCCGCGCGCTGACGGTGCTGGCGGGGCCGCACCCGCTCGACCCGCGCTCGCTCCCCGCGCTCGGCCACGAGTACGTGCACGCCGCGCGCGAGCCCGGCGACCTCTCGCACCTGCGCGTGGCTGCCTCGGCCGACCTCGGCTACATCCGCCTCGATCACGAGGTGCGAGAGCGCTTCGCCGAGGCCGTTGCAGCCTTCGCGAAGGCCACGGGCGCGACCGTCGAGTGGGCGCAGCCCGAGCTCGGCTCGCCGCTCGACGTCTGGAACGCGATCGCCTGCGGCGACAACACCTCGAGCGAGGGCCCGTTGCTCGCAAGCGGCCTGGTGGGCGACGACGCGCGCGCGCTGATCGAGGAGGGCTTCGCGATGAGCGCCCAGGAGTACACCGCGGCGCGCAACCGGGCGCACGACATCGCGATCGCCTGGGACTCCTTCCACACGCGCTACGACCTGCTGCTCACACCGACCATGGAGTGCGTGGCCTTCCCGCTCTCGGACTGGGCGCCGCGCGAGCTCGGCGGCGAGCCCATCGGCGAGTTCTACGACGACTACTGCCATTTCTGCTACCCGTTCAACCTCACCGGCCAGCCCGTCGTCAGCGTGCCGATGTCGCCCGGCTCGGCCGGCCTGCCGCTCGGGCTGCAGATCGCCGGCCGGCGCTACGACGACGACGTCGTGCTGCGCGCGGCCGCCGCCTGGGAGCGCGCGCAGCCGTGGGGGACGCCGTCGCTCGACGCCGCCCTGCCGCGTCTGCTTCCCTCGGAGCTCGCGGCCGCGGCCGCGGCGGGAGAGCGCGTCGCGACGATCCCCGGCACGGAGGCCTGGTCGCTGGACGCTCCCGTGCGCGCAGGTGAGGTGTTCGCACTTGACGATGGGCGACGCGTACGCGCCGTGCGCGCCTGGAGCCCGCGTCCCGGCTCCCTCGAGGTCTCCTTCCAGGTCGAGACATGAGCTCGGACCCCGGAGCCGACGAGCGGCGCGGGCGCCGCGCCGAGCTGCATCGCCGTCAGGTGCGCCGCCGGCGGATCGCGGGGGCGGTGCTGGTGGTGGCGCTGGGTGGGATCGGCGTCTGGGCGGCGGGCACGCTCGCCTCCGGTGGCAACGCCTCGGCGACCACGACCGGCAGCGATTCCGTCGCCTCGATCACGCCCACGGGCGTCACCGCCACGGCGACCGCCACGACCACCAGCGCTCCGGCGACGACCACGGGTCCCGACCTGACGACTCGCAGCGTGACGATCGCGTGGGTCGGCGACATGGTGCTCGCCTCGAGCTATGGCACGCCACCCGATGCCGGACGGCTCTCGATGGCGTCGGTCGTGCAGCCGTTGCGCACTGCGGACGTGACCTTCGGGAACCTCGAGGAGACGCTCTCGCAGCTCGCCGAATCCAAGTGCGGCGGCTCCCCGAACTGCTTCGCGTTCCAGGCCCCACCCTCCTACGCGAAGCTGATGACCGCGGCCGGCTTCGACGTGATGAACGTCGCCAACAACCACGCCGACGACTTCGGCGAGGCGGGCGAGCGCTCGACGGAGCGGGCGCTGCGCGCGGCCGGTCTGCGCTGGACGGGGAGGCCCGGACAGATCACGGTCGTGCGGCGCGGGGGGCTGCGAGTCGCGTTCCTCGGCTTCGCGCCGTACCCATGGGCCTCGCGGCTCGAGCACGTGCGCTTCGCACAGGCGCTCGTGCGCAAGGCCGCTGCGCGGGCCGACCTCGTCGTGATCGCCATGCACGCCGGCGCGGAGGGGTCGGGCGCGCTGCACGTCCCCCACGGCACGGAGACGTTCCTGGGAGAGAACCGCGGCGACTCCCGTCGTTTCGCGCACGCGGTCGTCGACGCGGGCGCCGACCTGGTCGTCGGTTCGGGGCCGCATGTGATCCGGGGCATGGAGCGCTACCACGGGCGCCTGATCGCGTACTCGCTGGGCAACTTCGTGGGCTACAAGAATTTTGGTACCGGGGGGACGCTCTCGCTGAGCGCGATCCTGAGCGTGCAGTTGCGTGGGGACGGCTTCTTCACGGGAGGCACGTGGACGTCTCTCCGCCTCGACGGCGACGCGCTGCCGCATCCGGATTCCTCGCACGCCAGCGCGCGCCTCGTCGCGCAGCTTTCGCGCGACGACTTCGGTCGGTCCGCGGCGACGGTCGCCCAAAACGGAGCGATCAAGCTGTGACATACCATCCGGCCAATGCCGCCTGATCCCAAGCAGCCTCGGCCGCCGGAGGGGAAGCCGCGGTTCCCCCTGCCCGGGCCGCGGAGCGGGAAGCAGGAAGGGCACCCCGGCTGGAAGGTGCACCCGGCGGCCGACGGCCGCGGAGCCCCTGCGCGCTCGCGCATGCCCCGCGTGCGCTTCTGGCCGCTGCTCGTGGTGCTGCTGGTCGCCAACTACTGGATCGCCTCGACGCTCCCTGACAAGCCGGCGCGCGCGCACATCGCGTACTCCCCGCAGTTCCTGCACCAGGTGCAGGGCAGCAACGTGAGCCAGGTCACGATCACCGACCAGAAGATCGAGGGCGAGTTCAAGCGATCCGTGACGGTCGCCAAGAAGAAGTTCACCCTCTTCCAGACCACTCAGCCGGCGCTGCCGACCGACACGACGCTGCTCACGCTGCTCAAGTCCAAGAACGTCGAGATCAACGCGAAGGCGCCCGACTCGGGCCGCGGGCTGCTCGCGTCCATCCTGCTCGGCTTCGGCCCCACGCTGCTGATCCTGGGCATCATCATCTTCGCGATGCGGCGAGCAACAGCGGGTGGCGGTGCCCTGGGCACGTTCGGGCGCTCGAAAGCGAAGCGTTACGAGGGAACCGAGCGCGTCACGTTCGCGGACGTGGCGGGCATCGAGGAGGCCGAGCAGGAGCTCGTCGAGGTCGTCGATTTCCTCAAGAACCCCGAGAAGTACGCGCGGCTCGGGGGCAAGATCCCCCGCGGCGTGCTGCTCATGGGGCCACCGGGCACGGGCAAGACGCTGCTCGCGCGCGCCGTCGCCGGTGAGGCCGGCGTGCCCTTCTTCTCAGCCAGCGCGAGCGAGTTCGTCGAGATGATCGTCGGCGTCGGCGCCTCGCGCGTGCGCGATCTCTTCGCCCAGGCCAAGGCCGCGGCGCCGGCCATCATCTTCATCGACGAACTGGACGCCATCGGCCGCGCGCGCGGTGGCGGGCAGGGCCTCGGCGGGCACGACGAGCGCGAGCAGACGCTCAACCAGATCCTCACGGAGATGGACGGTTTCAGCCCCAACAGCGGGGTGATCGTGCTGGCGGCGACCAACCGCCCCGACGTGCTCGACAAGGCGCTGTTGCGCCCCGGTCGCTTCGATCGCCGCGTCGCGGTGCAGCCGCCCGACAGGCAGGGGCGGCTCGAGATCCTCGAGGTGCACACGCGCTCGGTGCCGCTCGCGGCCGACGTCGACCTCGGCTCGATCGCCTCGACGACGCCCGGGATGGTGGGCGCAGATCTCGCGAATCTCGTCAACGAGGCCGCTCTGCTGGCCGCCCGCCGGGGGCACATCACCGTGGAGATGGCCGACTTCACGGACGCCGTGGAGAAGATCCTGCTGGGCGTCGAGCGCCGCGTGATGATGACGCAGGACGATCGCGAGCGCACCGCCTACCACGAGGCCGGGCACGCGCTCATCGGCATGCTCACCCCGGGAGCCGATCCGGTGCGCAAGGTCTCGATCATCCCGCGCGGGATGGCGCTCGGCGTGACGTTCTCCGCCCCCGACTCGGATCGCTACAACTACGACGAGGCCTATCTCCTCGCACGCCTGCGCGTCGCGCTGGGTGGCCGCGTCGCCGAGGAGCTCGTCTACGACAGCCTCAGCTCCGGCGCCGAGTCGGACATCCAGCAGATGACCCAGATCGCCCGCCAGATGGTCGGGCGCTGGGGCATGAGCCCCGCCATCGGCCCCGTTGCCGTGCTCCCGAGCGATGGCGAGGGGCCGCTGCTGCCGGGCGTCTCGCAGACCTCCGAGGACACCCAGCGGATCGTCGACGCCGAAGTGCGGCGTCTGGCCGACGAGGCACATGCATCCGCGACGGAGCTCCTGCGCAGCGAGCGCGACAAGCTGGAATCGCTCACCCGGGCTCTGCTGGTGGCGGAGACCCTCGATGAGGAGGCCGCCTACGCCGCCGCCGGAGTGCCGCACGTCACGGCCTCCAACGCGACGCCGCGGGCACCGGAGGCCGTTGCCCACGCATCCGCGCGGGGCGCGGAACCAACCACGACCAAGGACGACACGACATGACCGAGCTGTGGCGAGGGTTCGCGAACATGGCGGCGACCGCGGGCCGGGAGGTCGTGATCGCCAAGGGCCGCGGCTCGACCGTGTGGGACGACAAGGGCAATGCCTACCTCGATTCCACCGCTTCGCTGTGGTACATGAACGTCGGCTACGGCCGTGACGAGATCGCGGACGCGGTGGGCGCGCAGCTCAAGGAGCTCGCGGCGTTCCATACCTTCGGCCCCTTCGCCAACCCCCCGTTGCTGAAGCTCGCCGACAAGGTCGCCGAGCTCTCGGGGCTCGACGGGGCCGCCGTCTTCTTCACCTCGGGGGGCGGCTCGGACGCCGTCGACACCGCTGCGAAGCTCGCGCGCCGCTACTGGGATGCGCTCGGGCGCCCCGAGAAGCAGATCATCGTCTCGCGCGAGCACGGCTACCACGGCACGAACGCCTTTGGGACGAGCCTCCAGGGGATCCCGGCCAACCGCACGGGCTACGGCGACCTCGTGCCGCACATCGAGAACATCCCGTGGGGCGACGCCGACGCGCTCGAGCGCCTGCTCGCCGATCACGGCGATCAGGTGGCCGCCTTCATCGGCGAGCCCGTGATCGGAGCCGGTGGCGTGATCCCGCCGGCCGAGGGATTCTGGCCGCGCGTGCAGGAGCTGTGCCGGCGCCACGAGGTGCTGCTGATCTCGGACGAGGTCATCTGCGGCTTCGGCCGGCTCGGCACGGACTTCGGCTGCCAGCGCTTCGGCGTCACGCCCGATCTGATGACCTGCGCGAAGGGCCTCACCTCCGGGTATGTGCCCATGGGCGCAGTCGTCGTCTCCGACCGCGTCAAGCAGCCGTTCTTCGAGCAGGGCTCGAGCGAGCTCTTCCGCCACGGCTACACCTACGGCGGCCACCCGGCGGCTGCGGCCGCGGGTCTCGCGAATCTCGCCATCATCGAGCGCGAGGGGCTGATCGAGCGCGTCCGCGAGCTCGAGCCGGTGCTCGCCGAGGCCTACCAGGAGCGCTTCGACGGGCATCCGATGGTCGCGGAGGTGCGCTCGATCGGGCTCGCCGCAGCGGTCGAGTTCACACCGGAGGCGCTGGCCGCCACGCCAGGGCTCGCCGACGTGGTCTCGAACCTGGCGCTCGAGCATGGGCTGATCGGCCGGGGGCTGCGAGGCGTCGCGATGCAGGTCTCGCCGCCGTTCGTCGTGACCGAGGACGAGATCGCCGAGATGGCTCGGCGCCTGCGACTGGCCGTCGACGACGCGATGCGGCTCGCGCCCGCCGCGTAGCGGACGGCCTCCGGGTGCGGCTGACACCGCGGGAGGCCGAGCGGCTTCTGCTCTTCCAGGCGGCCGAGCTGGCGCGTCGCCGGAGAGCGCGCGGCCTCCGGCTCAACCAGGCCGAGGCGACCGCCCTGATCGCGGACGAGGTCTGCGAGGCGGCGCGCGACGGGCTCGGCTACGACGCGGTCGTCGCGAGCGGGTACGGCGTGCTCGGCCCGGCCGACGTGCTGGACGGCGTCGTTGCACTCGTCCCGCGGATCGAGGTGGAGGCGTTGTTCGGGGACGGCATGCGACTGGTCGCGCTCCACGATCCCATCGGTGGCGCACAGGCGCCCCCCGCGCTGCCCCCGGAGCCCCCGCTCGAGTGGCTCGAGGATGCGCTCGGGCCCTTCGCCGCTCGCAACACCGCCGAGGTCCCGATCGGCCTCACCTCGCACGTGCACCTGTTCGAGCTCAACCGCCGGCTCGAGCTCGACCGCGCAGCCGTGTACGGCCTGCGGCCCGCGCTGGGCGCCGGGGTGAAGATCGTGATCGAGCCGGGCGCGCTGGTCGAGCTTTACGGCGTCCCGATCGCCGGTCTGCGCGTCGTGCGCGGCCACGGCGGCCTCGTCGACGGCCGGCTCGACGCGCCCGGGGCGCGCGAGCGCGCGCTGGAGCTCGCGCGCGAGCGGGGGTATCTCGGTGCCTGAGCTGCGCGTTGCGCTCGGCGATACCGGCCTCGAGGTCGAGGCCGAGCGCGACGACGCGACGGGGATCGCCACGGGCATGGGGGGAACGATGCGCGACGGGCTCGCGGTGCGGGCCGAGCGCGGCGGGGTCGCGATCGCGATCACCGACGTGCTCCTGCTGGATCCCGTGCTCGGCGCGCGGCGGACGAGCATCGGCGTGACGGGCGGGCGGGTCGTCGCGGTCGGGCGGGCAGGCAACCCCGACACGATGGACGCGATCGACGTCGTGCTCGACACCGCGACCGCCGTGATCGACGGTCGCGGGCTCGTTGCGACGCCCGGCGGCGTCGACTCCCACGTCCACTGGCTCTCGCCGCAGATCTGCGACGCGGCGCTCGCCGGCGGTCTGACGACGCTCGTGATCCAGGACTACGGGCCCACCTGGAACCTGGGCTGCAATCCCGAGGAGGGGCTGCGGGCGACCTGGGCGGCGCTCGAGGCCCACCCCCTCAATGCCTGCCTGCTCGTGCGCGCCTCCTCGGCGCGCCCGGGCCCGGTGGAGGAGACGTTGCGGGCGGGCGGCGGCGGGCTCAAGATCCACGAGGACGTCGGCGCGGGGCCCGAGCAGCTGCGCTGTGCGCTCGATCTCGCCGACGCCCACGACGTGCAGCTTGCGGTGCACACCGACGGCATGAACGAGCTGCTCTCGGTCGAGGACACCCTCGCCGTGACTGCCGGGCGCACCTGGCACGCCTACCACGTGGAGGGCTGCGGTGGCGGGCACTGGCCCAACACGCTCGAGTTGGCCGGGCGCGAGCGCATCCTCACCTCCTCGACCGCGCCGACCGTGCCCTTCGGGGTGCACACGGCGGCCGAGCACCTCGCGATGGTGCCGGCGGTGCACGTGCTCGCTCCCGGACGGGTGCACGGCGACTCGGCCATCGTGCGTCACCGCGTGCGCGCCCAGACGATGTCGGCCGAGGGACTGCTGCACGACCTGGGCGTGATCGCGATGCTCTCGAGCGACTCGCAGGGCATGGGGCGTGTCGGCGAGGTCGTGCGGCGGGCCTTCCAGAACGCCGCCGCGATGCGCGCATTGCGGGGAGCCGGCCCGGGCCCGGCCGACAACGAGCGCGTGCTGCGGCACCTCGCCAAGGTCACGATCAACCCGGCCATCGCGCACGGGCTGGCGGCGCACGTCGGCTCGGTCGAGCCGGGCAAGCTGGCGGACGTCGTGCTCTGGCAGCCGCACTTCTTCGGCGTCCGGCCCGAGCTCGTGCTGAAGTCGGGCATCGCCGTCCACGGCGCCTCCGGCGAGGGCAACGCGAGCACCGGCCTGGCCGAGCCGGTGCTTCTCCGGCGTCAGGTCGGTGGCGGCGGGGCGGCTCCCGCCCTACTCTCGCTCGCCTTCCTGGCGGGCTCGGCGATGGACGCCGAGCTACCGACGACGCGGACGCGGGTCGCCGTCGCCGGCTGCCGCGATCTGACGGCGGCGAGCATGCTGCGCCACGGGCGCACGGGCGAGGTGCGGGTGGACCCGCGCACGTACGAGGTCACGCTCGACGGTGAGCCCCTGTCGGCGCCGCCACTGGAGGAGGTGGCGCTCTCCCGGCGCTACCTGCTCGGATGAGCGACCCCGATGTCCTGGCCGCCGAGCTGATCGAGGAGACGGCCGCGCTGGCCTGCTCCCTGCACGGGGCGGTCGAGGAGCTGCGGCGGCCGCGGGTGGCGTTGCACCTCTCGGCGCCCGTCGCGGCGATCTTCGAGCAGCCGCCGGGCGCCAAGCCCCGCCACCGTGCGGGCCGTCCGTCCGCCGAGCTCGTGGCGCTCGCGGCCGACGCCGCAGCCGGCGTCAGGCGGCTCGCAGGCTACGCGCCGCACGAGGACAACCCGGCGCTCGAGCCGCTCGCGCTGGCCTCCTTCTACGTGGTCGACGCCCGCCGCAACGACGCCTTCGGCCTGCAGCGCCTGGCGGCCGGGACGCCGCTCGCACGGGTGCTCGACGCCGAGGAGGCCCACCGCGACCCGGTGCTCCCCGTCGGCACGGCGCTGATCCGCGTCTGGAGCGAGCTCAGCGGTGAGCCGCCGGTCTGCGTGGAGCTCCGGCTGCGCGGATGACCTCAGGCGATCGGGGGATCCTCGACGGCGCGGTGCTCCTGGAACGTCTCGCTCGCGCGAAGCTCCTCGTCGGCCGCGATGCTGTGCCGCCGCAGCGTGCCGTCGCAGGACAACTCGTAGGCGCCTGCGCGACCGAGCGGCGGCGAGTAGACGTGGACCGTCAGCGCGATGTCGCCGGCCGCGTGCCGCATGCGGTGGATGTGCGCGCCGTCGAAGCGGAACGTCTCGCCGCAAGGGAACTCGACGCGGGCGAGCCAGTCGCCCGCGGGCCGCAGGACGATGTGCTCCTCGGCCACCGTGCCGCGCACGACGTGCACCGCGCCGACCGAGCCGTCGTGGTCGTGGAATCCCGTGTCGCCGGCCTGTTTCCAGCCGATCGCATAGGCCTCGCTGTAGGGCGTGCGCCAGAGCTGGGTGTAGGTCCGCTCGCCCCATTCGAAGTCGACGAGAGCGTCCAGATCGTAGACCGACGAGGCCGCCTGGGCGGCTTCGGCGCACTCCGCGATCGTCAGCGATCGGCCCTCGGGAAGGGCCTCCGCCAGGACGCCGATTGCGAATGTGGGGGTGTCGCTCACGGTCGGCTCCTCAATTCACCACTGAAATGGTGCGTGTATCGTTTCACTCATCATCCCTCCGTCTTCGACGTTCGTCAAGTAGCCTCCTGCGGGCATGGGTGATCGCGACCAGGGGTCGGCGCGCCCGCGACGACGACCGACGATCCGCCAGCTGGCCGCGCACACGGGCCTCTCGCCGGCGGCCGTGTCGTACGCGCTCCGCGGTCTCCAGGTGTCCGAGGAGACGCAGGCCCGCGTCCAGGCGGCGGCCGAGGAGCTGGGTTTCCGCACCGATCCCATCGCGCGCGCCCTGCGCGGCGGCACGACCGCGAGCGTCGGGATGGTGGTCGGAAGTCTCGCCGACTTGTATCTCCAGGAGCTCGTCGCCGGCGTGCAGCGCCACTTGCGAGCGGGTGGGCGCCAGCTGCTGATCGCCGATGCCGACGGTGATCCGACGCTCGAGGTGGGGCTGGCGCTCGAGCTCTACGACCGCCGCGTCGATGCGCTGATCGTCGCGCCGATCGAGCCGTTCGCGGCGGGCTGGAGCGAGGTCGCCGAGCGCGTGCCGACGGTCAGCATCGGCGAGCGCATGCCGAATGCCGCGATCGCCGGTCAGGTGCTGTTCGACAACGAGCGCGCCGTGCGCGCCGTGCTGGAGCACCTTGCCGAGCGCGGGCACCGCCGCATCGGCGTGCTCTCGTGGGCGATCGAGCGGGCGCCGGCGCGCAGTGCCGAGCAGGCCGTGCTCGAGTGGTCGCAGCGGCTCGGCCTCGAGACGCAGCTGCACGCCTGCGAATACAGCCTCAACGGCGCGCAGCCGCTGGCGCGCGACCTGCTGGCCGCACCCGAGCGCCCCACCGCGATCTTCGCGCTCTCGGACTCGGTCGCCCTCGGCGTGTATGCGGCCTGCCGCGAGCTCGGCCTGCGCATCCCGGAGGACGTCGCGGTCGTGGGCTTCGACGACCAGCCCGTCTCGCGGCTGCTCGACCCTCCGCTGACGAGCGTGCGCTGGCACACCGATCGCATCGCGGAGATCGCCGTGCGGCTGGCGGTGGGCGCGAGCGAGGAGGCCGCGCTGGCCCGCACGGCGATCGTTCCGCCGGCGCTCCACGCGCGCGGCTCGACCGGGTAGCGTGCGGCGGGTGAGCGAACGCCACGCCGCGCACCCGCTCCTGCGCGAGCTCGAAGAGCTGATCGCACGCCAGGAGAGCGCCCCCCGGAGCGAACGGCTGACCGCGTTTGCGCGCGTGCTGCTCGGGCGCACGCTGCACGAGCGGCTGCGCACGTTCGAGCTCGAGGAGCTCTACCGCCAGACGGCCGGGCTCTACGATTTCGCCGGCGCGCGCGGTCTCGAGCCCATCGCAGTACGCATCGTCGAATCGCCACCTGCCGGCACGGCGCTGGAGGTCAACGTCCCCGACGCCCCCTTCCTGGTCGACACGGTGCGCGCCGCGGTGCAGGGCGCCGGTCACGGCGTGCGCCTGCTGCTGCACCCGATCGTCGGGATGGAGCGCGACGCCGACGGGCGCATCGTCCGGGTCGGCGATGCGCGCGATGCGAGCGGGCGCGAGTCCGTGATGCGCGTGGAGCTCGAGCGGCACCTCGCGTCGGAGGAAGGCGAGGCGCTGGTGGCGGCCGTGCGCGAGGCGCTGCACGAGCTGCAGCTCGCCGTCGGCGACTTCGGCGTAATGCTCGCGATGGTCGACCGGATGGCCGCGGCCGCCCACGGCGCGGCGGAGACCCGCACCGCCGAGGAGGTCGAGGAGACGGCGGCCTTCCTCGAGTGGCTGCGCACCGGGCACTTCATCCTGCTGGGCGCCCGCGCCTACACGATCGAGGACGGGCAATCGGGACCCGCGGTGCACGTGCAGGAGGGGTCGGGCCTCGGCATCCTGCGCGACGACGGCGAGTCGCGCTTCGCACAGCCGACCCCACTCGGCGAGCTGCCCGAGTTCCTGCGCGAGCGCCTCGTCGCGGACGGCGATCTGCTCGTGATCGGCAAGACGAACCGCCGCTCGCGGGTGCACCGCCGCGCCCGCATGGACGACGTCTCCGTGCGCGTGCTCCGCCCCGACGGCTCGATCGCCGGGCTCCTGCGCGTGATCGGCCTGTTCACCTCGCTGGTCTATCTGGAGCAGGCCTCGCGCACGCCGCTTCTGCGCCGCAAGCTGCAGGCGATCATCGAGGCCGAGGGCCTGATGGAGGGCTCGCACGACTACAAGGCGACGGTCGCGGCGTTCGAGTCCTTCCCGCGCGACGAGCTGTTCCAGGCGCCGGTCGAGGAGTTGCGCGCCGAGATCGTCGCCGCCGCCCGGGCCGAGGAGGCGCAGCGCGTCACCGTGACGGTGCGCCGGGACGCGGCCAGCCGGAACATCACGGTCATGGTCGCAATGCCGGGCGACCGCATGTCCACCGAGCTGCGCATGCGCCTGCAGGAGTTGCTCGCCGCCCGCTACCACGCCGAGTCGGTCGAGTACCACCTCGCGCTCGTCGAGGGAGCGGCGGCGCAGCTGTTCTTCCTCCTGCATGTGCCCGCCGGTGAGGCCCCCGAGGTGCCGCTGCCCGAGCTGGAGAGCGAGGTCGCGCGGCTCGCGCGCACCTGGGACGATCGCCTGGCCGACGTCCTGGTGGCCCGCTACGGCGACGCCGAGGGCCGGCGGCTGGCCACGCTCTACGGCGCGCGGCTGCCCGACTACTACAAGACCTCGACGCCGCCCGACCTCGCGCTCGCGGAGATCGCGCTGCTGGAGCGCGTCGCCGCCGGTGACGCGTTCGCCGTCGGCATCCAGAACGAGCAGGCCGTGCACACGCAGGTGGGCGCGCGCCCGCTCACGCGCGTGACCGTCGCGACGCCCGGCGGCAAGATCCCGCTGGGCGAGCTCCTGCCGGTGCTCGAGGCTCTCGGCCTGACCGTCATGGAGGAGGTTCCGACCCGTCTCGACGGCGGTGACGACGGCGCCTACCTGCACGACTTCGGCGTGCTCGTCGACGACGCCCAGCTCGACTGCGAGCGCGACGGCGAGCGGCTTGCGGAGGCGATCACCGCGATCTGGAGCGGGCGCTGCGAGTCGGACACGCTCAACGCGCTCGTCGTGCGCGCCGGTCTCCGCGCCGAGGATGTCGCGATCCTGCGCGCATACCGCCGCTATCGCCGGGTCGTTGCGCCGACATTCACCGCCGCCTACCAGAACGACGTGCTGGGCTCGCATCCCGAGACGGCCCGTCTACTGGTCGAGCTGTTTCGGGCCCGTTTCTGCGCTCCCGGCGGCGAGGAGCGCGAGGCCGAGCTGCGCGAGCGGCTGGCCCAGCAGCTCGCGGCCGTGCGCAGTCTCGACGAGGACCGCATCCTGCGCGGCTTCGCAGCGCTCATCGACGCCACCGTGCGCACGAACGCCGCGCTCGAGCGGCCCTATCTCTCGTTCAAGCTGCGCTCGGCCGACGTGCCGCAGATGCCGGCGCCCGCTCCGCTCTTCGAGATCTTCGTCTACCACCCGCTGGTGGAGGGCATCCATCTGCGCGGCGGGCACGTCGCGCGCGGCGGCATCCGCTGGTCGGATCGGCGCGAGGACTACCGCTCCGAGGTGCTCGGGCTGATGAAGGCCCAGACGGTGAAGAACGCCGTGATCGTCCCCGTCGGCGCCAAGGGCGGGTTCGTGCTGCGTGAGCCGCCGGCCGATCGTGAGCTCCTGCGCGCCGAGGTGCAGCGGCGCTACTCGACCCTGATCCGCGGAATGCTCGACCTGACCGACAACATCGTCGGGGGGGAGGTCGTACACCCGCCCGGCGTGCGCGCCTTCGACGAGGACGATCCGTATCTCGTCGTGGCCGCGGACAAGGGCACGGCGGCGCTCTCGGACACCGCCAACGCCATCGCGCTGGAGTACGGCTTCTGGCTCGGCGACGCGTTCGCCTCGGGCGGCTCCAAGGGCTACGACCACAAGGCGCTCGGCATCACCGCCCGGGGCGCCTGGGAGAGCGTCAAGCGGCACTTCCGGGAGCTCGGCCGCGACGTCGACTCGCGGCCGTTCACGGTCGCCGGCATCGGCGACATGTCGGGCGACGTCTTCGGCAACGGCATGCTGCTCTCGCGCCAGATCCAGCTCGTCGCGGCGTTCGACCACCGCCACGTGTTCCTCGACCCCTCGCCCGACCCGGTGACGTCGTTTGGGGAGCGCTCGCGGCTGTTCGCGCTGGGTGCGGGCACGTCCTGGACGGACTACGACCGCTCGCTCATCTCGGCCGGCGGCGGCGTCTGGGCGCGCACCGAGAAGTCGGTGCCGCTCTCGCCCGAGGCGCGCGCCGCCCTCGGCGTCGAGGCCGGCTCGCTCGACCCCGACGAGCTGGTCCGAGCGATCCTCCGCGCGCCCGTCGATCTGCTCTGGAACGGCGGGGTCGGCACGTTCGTCAAGTCCTCCGCAGAGTCCCACGGCGACGCCGGCGACCGCGATAACGACGCCATCCGGGTCGACGGACGCGAGCTGCGCGCGCGCGTCGTCGGGGAAGGCGGCAATCTCGGTCTCACGCAGCTCGGCCGCATCGAGTACGCGAGCGCCGGCGGCCGCATCAACACGGACGCGATCGACAACTCGGCCGGCGTCGACTGCTCGGATCACGAGGTCAACATCAAGATCCTGCTGGGCGCGGCCGTGGAGCGCGGCTCGCTGACTCCGGAGGGCCGCGACGAGCTCCTGGCCGCGGCTGCCGACGAGGTGTGCGAGCTCGTGCTCTACGACAACTACCTGCAGGCGCAGATCCTCAGCCAGGAGCAGGAAACCGCCCCGCAGCGCGTCGAGGCCCACGAGATGCTCATGCACGAGCTCGAGCTCGAGGGCCTGCTCCACCGCGAGCTCGAGGCGCTGCCCCCGAGCGATCAGCTCGCCGAGCGGCAGCGCCAGGGGCGAGGGCTGACACGCCCGGAGCTGGCCGTGCTGCTCGCCTACGCCAAGCGCAGCCTCTACCCGAAGGTGCTGGCCTCCGCCATCCCCGACGACCCGGCGCTCGATGCGGTACTGCGCGCATACTTCCCACGGCGCATCGTGGAGGCCACTGGAGAGCTCTACCGCGAGCACCGTCTTCGGCGTGAGATCGTGGCCACGTTCGTGACCAACGACGTCGTCAACTCGCTGG
Source organism: Gaiellales bacterium (assembly GCA_035696365.1). Taxonomy (GTDB): domain Bacteria; phylum Actinomycetota; class Thermoleophilia; order Gaiellales; family JALYLC01; genus JALYLC01. The sequence goes on from DASRQS010000134.1 coordinate 89,272, forward strand.
GCATCGCCTGGGCCTGGCAGATGATGGCCGAGACCGGCGCGGAGGCCGCGGAGGTCGTGCGCGCCTACTGGATCGCTCGCGAGGTGACCGGCGCCGTCGCGCGCTGGGAGGAGGTGGAGGCGCTCTTCGCCGACCCGGCCGTGGATACGGACGTGCAGATGGAGGTCATGGGAGGCGTCGACGGGCTCGTCGAGGGCGTCTCGCGGTGGTATCTGCAGCACGCGAACGAGGGCGACGCCGCCAGCGTGATCATCCGCGACCGCGCCTCCTTCAACGAGCTCGCGCAGACGCTCCGCGGTGTCGGCAGCGACGCCTGGCGGGCCGACCACGCTCTGCAGCGCGAGGCGCTGGCCGCGCGTGGGCTACCGCTGCCGCTGGCCGAGGCGGCGGCCTGGCGCGAGGAGCTGACCTACGCCCCCGACGTGATCGCGGCCGCGCGCGCCACTGGGTGCTCGCTGGCCGAGGCCGCGCACGCCTTCTTCGCACTCGGCGAGGCGCTCCATCTCGACTGGCTGGAGGATCAGCTCGGGGGCATCGCGACCGAGACGCGCTGGCAGCGCTGGGCGCTCGCCGCCGTGCGCGACGAGCTGCACGCGACGCGCCGCGAGCTGACCGAGCAGGTCATCGTCGCCGGACGCGGTGCGCCCATGGACGAGGCGGTCGAGCGCTACCTGGCCGAGCGCGCAGTCGCCATCGCCCGGGTCGAGCGCCTCGTCACCAGCCTGCGTGCCGATGGCATGGAGGACACCGCGGCCGCCATGGTTGGCGTCCGCCAGGTCAGGAGCGCCTTCGCGTGAGCTCCCGAGACCTGCTCGACCTCAACCGGGCGGCGCTGATCCTGATCGACGTGCAGCGCGAGTACTTCGCCGAGACGGGACCGCTGCGCATCCCCGACGGCCAGATGGTGCTCGCGAAGTTGCGCAACCTGCTCGAGGACTACCGCGAGGCGAACATGCCGATCGTGCACATCCGCCACGAGGAGGCTCCGGGCGCTCCGGTCTTCGCCATCGACGGCCCGCTCGTCGAGACGATGCCCGACGTCGCGCCCCGCCACATCGAGCCGGTCGTCATCAAGCACGCGCCTGGCGCCTTCAGCGATACCGAGCTGAGCGCGGTGCTCGCCCAGCTGGCCGTGCGCAAGGTCGTGATCGCCGGGTTCATGACGCACATGTGCTGCGACACCACGGCGCGCCAGGCCCGAGAGCGCGGCCTGGACGTGGTCTTCCTGACCGACGGCACGGCCACGCGCAGCCTCACCGTCGGAGATCGCACGATCCCCTACGACGACGTGCAGGCGGCCACGCTCGCGGCACAGGCAGACGGCTTCTCGTTGCTCGCCGACGTGAGCACGATCCGCGCCTCGCTGGCCGACGGCATGGGGTACTGAGCGAGAGCTTTGGGGTGCGGCTCAGAGGTGGTGCGCGTACTCCGCGAGGTCCCATTCGGGGACGTGCCGGTGGTAGCGCTCGAGCTCGTAGCGCTTGATCGAGAGGAACGTCTCGACGAGGTGGGCCCCCATCGCCTCGCGGAGGGGCGTGTCCGCCTCCAGCGCGTCCAGCGCGGCGTCGAGCGTGAGCGGGATCGGATCACCCTGCTCCTCCTCGGGCAGCTCGTAGACGAGGCCGGCCACGGCCGCCGGGGGCGTCAGCTCTCGCTCGATGCCGTCGAGCCCGGCGAACAGCAGCGCGGCCGTCGCGAGATAGGGGTTGGCGGCGCCGTCGGCGAGCCGCATCTCGACCCGCGTGGCGCTGCCGCGCTCGGGCGGCACGCGCACCAGGCCGAAGCGGTTGTCATAGCCCCAGCAGGCGCGCGTCGGCACGAGCTCGTGCGGATCGATGCGGCGGTAGGCGTTGACGGTCGGGTTGAGGATCGCCATCAGGCCGGGCGCGTGCGCGATCACTCCGGCGATGAAGTGGCGCAGCAGCTCCGCGCAGCCCTCGTCGCCGGCGCTGTCGGTGAAGGCGTTGGCGCCGTCTTCGCCGCAGAGCGAGAGGTGAAGATGGAAGCCCGAGCCTGCGTCGCCGTTGAACGGCTTGCCCATGAACGTGGCGAGCATGCCGTCGCGCGTGGCGAGATCCTTCACCGCGGCCTTGAAGCGGAAGGCGCGGTCCGCCGCGTCGAGCGCGTTCGAGTGGTTGAGGTTGATCTCCCACTGGCTCATGCCGTACTCGTGCGCTGCGCCGATCACGCCGAGCTCGGCGTCGTGCAGCGCCAGCAGCATGCGGTCCAGGATCCCGCGCGGATCGGCGTGGTCGCCCACGGTGTAGACGTGCGTCGGGTTCTCGACGTAGCGCGCCCACCCGCCCGCCGCGGTCTCGCTGGGCTCGAGCAGGTAGAACTCGAGCTCCGGCCCCATCACGGGCTCCAGCCCGCGCTCCGCGAACGCGGCCATGGCGCGCTTCAGCGTCGCGCGCGGATCGGCCCCGTAGGCCTCACCGTCCGCGGTCTGATCGGCCAGGCACCACGCGACCTCGGGCGCCCAGGGCAGGCGGACGAGCGTCTCGGGCAGCGGCCACACGTGAATGTCGCGAAAGCCGTGCTCGAAGCCCGACACGACGTTGTGCTGCAGGTCGACGGTCGAGATCGCCTTGCAGAACCCGAGACCGTGGGTGATCACGGTCGACTCGAAGAATTCGATCGGCACGTCCTTGCCGCGCAGCACGCCGTGCAGGTCGGGGTAGGTGACGCGCACGATGCGCACACCGTCCTCCGCGAGCGCCGCCAACCGATCCGACTCCGTCATCTCGCCTCCGCAGGCATCGTGGGCTCCTGGTGGTCGGGCGAGCCTACCACCCGTTCAGGAGGCTTCGACGACCCGGACCGGCAGGCGCTTGAGGCCGTTCGTGAAGTTCGAGCGCAGGCGCGCGGGAGGCCCGGTCAGCTCGATCGACTCGAGCCGCGGCAGCAACTGCTCGAAGAGGATCGCCATCTCGAGCCGGGCCAGGTGCGCGCCGAGGCAGAAATGCGGCCCGCCGCGACCGAAGGCGGCGTGCACGTCGCGCTTGCGCGTGAGGTCGAGCCGGTGCGGATCGGGGAACGCCTCGGGGTCGCGGTTGGCCGCGGCGAACCACACGACGACGCGCTCTCCCGCGCGGATACGCACTCCCCGCAGCTCGGTGTCGGCCACGGCCGTGCGGCGGAAGTGCCAGACGGGCGAGGCGTAGCGGATCAGCTCGTCCACGGCAGTCGGCATCAGCGAGGGATCGGAGCGCAGCAGCTCGAGCTGATCGGGATGCTCCATCAGCGCGAGCATGCCGAGCGCCATGCCCTGACGGGTCGTCTCGTTGCCGGCCACGACGAGCAGTGCGAGGTTGTTGTCGAGGTCGTGCTGAGTCACTGGGCAGCCGGCGATCTCGGCGTTCGCGAGGATCGAGAGCAGATCGCTGCAGGGATGGCCCTTGCGCTCCTGGATCAGCGGCCGGCCCAGCTCGAGCAGCTCCGCGCCGGCCTCGGACCCGAACGGCAGGTACTTCGACTCCTCCGGCGTGAGCGTCGTCGGGGGCGTCAGGTCGGGGTCGGTCGGGACGAGCATTCGGTCGCCCAGCTCGACGAGCTTGTCGAGGTGCTCGTCCGGCACCCCGAGCATGTGACCGAGCACGCGAATCGGGATCGGCCCGGCGATCTCCTCGACGAAGTCGAACTCGCCCTTCGGGAGCGTCTCGTCGAGCATGTTCCGGGTGAGCACGCGCAGGTAGTCGCCGTAGCGGTCGGACAGCGAGCGCGGTGTGAAGTCGCGTGCGAACATCCGCCGCCACTGCGAGTGCAGCGGGGGGTCGGTCTCCATGAAGTTGCGGCGAGCCTCGAGGACGTCCTCCGGAACCGGCTCGATCAGGGCCGCGCCGCCGGCCTCCGAGGAGTACACCTCGGTGTCCTTGAGCACCTGGACGACGTCGTCGTAGCGCGTCACGCACCAGAAACCGTCACCGCCGGGCTCCGGATGCCGGAACACGGGTGCCTCGCGCTGCAGCAGCTCGAAGACGTCCCAGGGCTCTCGCTCGGCGAAGAGGTCATGGTCGAGCAGGTTGACGTCGTCCAAGGTCAGCGCACGGGTCGCCATGCGGCCAAGGGTAGCCTGCACGGGGGCGAATCACGAGGAGGCGCACGTTGAAGGCAGTCCGTTACCGCACCGGGCCCAGCGAGTACCGCATCGGGCGGCTCGAGGGGGATGAGATCGTCGACGCCGGTCCGGCGGGCGAGCAGGGATTCGTCCCCACACGCGCCGCCTGGACGGAGCTGGCGGCGGCCGACGGCCCTCGCAGGCCGCTCGCCGCGGTCACGCTCGCGCACCCCGTCGTGCCGCGCAAGCTCATCTGCATCGGCCTCAACTACCGCGACCACGCGGAGGAGTCGGAGCTCGACCTGCCCGAGGTGCCGGTCATCTTCGCGAAGTGGTCCACCTCACTGATCGGCCACGGCCAGGCGATCGTGATCCCGCGCGAGGAGACGCGGCCCGATTACGAGGGCGAGGTCGCCGTCGTGATCGGAGAGCAGGTCTACCGCGCAACCGGTGCAGCCGCGCGCTCGGCCGTCGGCGCGTACACGTGCTTCCACGACGTCTCGGGTCGCCGCGCGCAACTCGAGACGCCGTTGCGGCAGTTCACCTACGGCAAGAGCTTCGACACCTTCGGGCCGATGGGGCCGTGGCTCGTGGACTCCGACGGCATCGATCTCGGCGCGCTCGACATCGAGACGGTCGTCTCCGGCGAGACGCTGCAGCGCTCCAACACGAAGAACCTGATCTTCGGCGTCGAGGCGCTCGTCGAGTACGCGTCACGCGGCACCACGCTGGAGCCGGGTGATGTCATCGCCACGGGCACGCCGGGCGGCGTCGGCGACGCTCGCGATCCCAAGCGCTACCTGCGTGAGGGCGACGTCGTCGACATCACGGTGAGCGGCGTCGGCACGCTCAGCAATCCGGTGACGCTCGAGCGCTGAGCTCACAACTGGTTCTCAGTCGGCGCGGCGGAGGCGGGCGGCCGAGCCATGCAGCGCGCGCACGAGCTCGTGACCGCAGGCCACGAGATCGAGCGCGTCCCCCAGCCGTGCGCTCGCCTCGAGCGCGGGCGGCGGCACGATGCGCTCGTGCCGCCCGAAGCGCAGGCGCACGCCCTGGATCCCGAGCTGCTCGCCCACGATCCAGACCGGCACCTTGACGCCGGCCGACAGCCAGTCACCGAGCCGCCGCGCGTCCGCGCCGCGGCCGAGCACGTCGACGCCGTCGAGGCCGTCGAATGCACCCTCGCCCTCGCTGCCGAGTGCCATCGCCAAGCGCCACGGATCGGTGCGCAGGTCGGCGAGGTCGCACACGCTCGCGATCCCGGCCAGCGCGCTCGCCAGCTCGTCACCGCAGAGCGCGGAGTCGAGCACGACATCGGGGCACGCGAGTGCGAGTTGCTCCGCGATCGCCACGGGCGCGGCTTCGGGAATCCAGGCCACGGGCTCTCCGGCCGACGTCGCGATGGAGCACGCGCTGCGCACATCCGCCGGCGTCCCGTTGGCGTCGATGCGCACGATCGCGGCCGGCAGGTCGCCCTCGAGCGACGCGAGGCCGCGCCTCAGCGCCCAAGCCGGGCTGTCGAGCGCGACGAGGCTCAGCGATGCACGGCCGAAAGCGGGGCGGGGCGACTGCATGTGAAAGGAATTCGCGCGAGCGGCCGGGTCGGATTCATCCGACGGTAGAGATGAACTGAAAGACAACAGTTTCCCAGCGCTCGGGCTGGTCCAGGTGGACGTCGTGGCCGGCCTCTTCGATCTCCGCGAGCCCCGCGCGGGGCAGGAGGTCGAGCATGCGCCGGGTCTCGCCGGAGGGCGCGCCGTCGGCCGCCCGGACGACCAGGACCGGGCACCGGATGCTCGCCCACTCGTCCCAGTGGCTCCGCGCCTCGGCTCCGGCCAGTGCGGCCAGCAGCACAGCGGGCTCGAAGGCCGGCCACAGCCCGTCGCGCCGCTGCTCGAGGCCCGCGCTCCACGCGCGCGCCCGCAACGTGTCGCCGCCGAAGAACGCCTGCGCGTGGTCGCTCGTCGGAAACGGCAGCGGCCAGGAGGCGAGCCAGCGGCGCACACTGGCGACCGCCTCCCGGTCCGAGGCGGGTGTGGCCTCGGCAATCACGAGCGCGCGAACCAGGTCGGGGCGGCGTGCCGCGAGCAGCAAGGCCGTGATCCCGCCGAACGACTGGCCGACGACGACTGCTGGTGCGAGCGACAGGTGCTCGAGCCACGACTCCGCGTCCCTGACGAAGGCGTCCGGCGTCAGGTCCTGGGGCCGGCGCTCGCTGCGGCCGTGCCCGCGCGCGTCAGGTGCGAGGACACGGTGCGCACCCGAGAGCCACGCCGCTGTCGAGTCCCACTCCCGCGCGTGGCCTGCGAGGCCGTGCAGCAGCAGCACGGAGGGTCCCTCGCTGCCGTAGTCGGCGCACGCCAAGCGGGCTCCGTCGCGCTCCAGCCGATGCCAGCGGACATCCACGCGCCAGGACCCTAATACCCTGTCGCCGTGCCCGAGCGGAGCTGCGACGTCCTCGTGATCGGTTCCGGCGTCGCCGGGCTGACTGCCGCGCTCTCGGCCGCCGACGCCGGCGCGCGCGTGGTGCTGGCGACCAAGCTCGGGCTCGCGTCGTCCAACACCGCCAAGGCGCAGGGCGGCATCCAGGCTGCGCTCGGGGATGACGACGCGCCCTCCGTGCACGCCGAGGACGTGATGCACAGCTCGCACGAGACGGCGAACCCGGCGCTCGTCGCCGCACTGACCGACGAGGCGCCCGCCGCCATCGAGCGGCTCGAGCGCTTCGGCGTGGCGTTCACGCACGACGCCGACGGCCGCTACCGGCTCGCGCGCTGCGGCGGGGCGACGCGCAAGCGGCTGCTGCAGGTCGGCGACCGCACCGGGCACGCCATCGCGACTGCACTGCGCGCCGCCGTCGGCTCCGGCGATCGCATCGAGACCCTCGACCACGCGCCGCTGCTCGCGCTCGACCAAGCCGCCTCTGGCTGGCGCGCGACGCTTGCACAGCGCACTGGCGAGAGCGTCTCGGTGACGACGGGCGCGGTCGTGCTCGCTGCCGGGGGTCGCTGCTTTGCGGAGGCCAAGCGGCTCGGCACGTTCTCCACGAACGCCACGGGCGCGACGGGCGAGGTCACCGAGATCGCGCTGGCCGCCGGCTGCGAGGCGCGCGACCTGGATGCGCTGCAGTACCACCCGAACGGCGGCCTCTGGCCGACGTCGCTCCAGGGGTACTCGATCCCCGAGACGACGCGCGCCTACGGCGCCGTACTGCTCAACGCGCATGGCGAGCGCTTCGTCGACGAGCTCGGCGGCCGCGACGTCGTGGCAGCCGCCATCGTGCGCGAGTGCGACGAAGGGCGCGGCCTGACCACGCCCGAGGGCAGGCCGTCGGTGCTGCTCGACTGCCGCCCCATCGCGCTGGCCGACGCGGAGATCTCGCTGCCCTACATGCTCAAGCGCTACCGCGCCGCCGGCATCGACCCGCTCGCGGAACCGATCCACACCTATCCCGTCCTGCACTACCAGAATGGCGGCCTCGTGATCGACGAGCAAGGCGCGACGACGGTCGGCGGGCTGTACGCCGCGGGTGAGATCGCGGGCGGCGTGCACGGCCGCAATCGCATGATGGGCAACTCCCTGCTCGACGGCTCGGTCTTCGGCTGGCGCGCGGGCCGCGCCGCCGCTGCGGCCTGATCCCTATCTAGAAGCAGTGCTTCTCCCGCCCATCAGTCTGGAGACTGATACTCTCGGCTGCGATGAGCATCTCGGGCACCGCCAACGGCTTCTTGGACCTGCCGATCCGTCCTGCCAAGCCGCGCGACACCGGCGTCACGCACGTCATGGACAAGGGCCTGACGCCCGTGCAGATCGAAGGCCTGATGTCCACTGCGGGCGACTACGTGGACATCGTCAAGCTCGGCTGGGGCACGTCGTACGTGACGCAGAACCTGCGCGAGAAGCTGGCGCTCTACCGCGCCCTCGGCATTCCCGTGATCTGCGGCGGCACGCTGTTCGAGATCGCCGAGGTGCGTGGCAAGCTCGACGGCTACCGCAGCTGGCTGAGCGAGAACGGCTTCGAGAGCGTCGAGGTGTCCGACGGCACGATCGATTTGCCGCGCGAGCGCAAGCTCGAGATCATCGAGATGTTGGCGAAGGACTTCCGCGTGCTCTCGGAGGTCGGCTCGAAGGATGCCGAGGCGATCTTCGCGCCCTACCAGTGGGTCGAGTGGATCCGCGAGGAGCTTGGCGCAGGCGCCTGGAAGGTCATCACGGAGGCGCGCGAGTCCGGCACGGCCGGCATCTTCCGCGGCAGCGGCGAGGTGCGCAGCGGGCTGATCGACGAGATCGTCCACGAGCTGCCGGTCGAACGGCTGCTCTTCGAGGCGCCGCAGAAGTCGCAGCAGGCCTGGTTCATCCGGCAGTTCGGCCCCGAGGTCAACCTCGGCAACATCCCGCCGGACGAGGTCATCCCGCTCGAGACGCTACGGCTCGGGCTGCGGTCCGACACGATGAGCGCATTGCTGCTCGACGTCAAAGCCTGATCGACCTGCACTGCCACTCGTCGGCCTCCGACGGGCTGCTCACACCGACCGCGCTGGTCGAGCGCGCGCACGAGCTGGGCCTGCACACGCTCGCGCTGACGGATCACGACACGCTCGGCGGCCTGGCCGAGGCGGCCGCCGCCGCCGAGCGGCTGGACCTGCGCTTCGTGCCCGGAGCCGAGCTGTCGGTGCGGCCGCCCTCGGGCTCGATGCACCTGCTCGCGTATCTCCCGGCTTCCACCGCGGAGCCCCTGGCCACGCGCATGCGCGAGATCGGCGACTACCGCGCGAGTCGCAACCAGCGGATCGTGGCCAGGCTCAACGAGCTCGGCTACGCGGTCGAGTGGGAGGACGTCGCGCGCCGCGCGCGCGGTCGGGTAGGGCGGCCGCACATCGCCGCGGCCCTTGTCGACGCCGCGCACGTCGCGACGATCCAGGAGGCCTTCGACCTGCTGCTCGCCGACGGCCGGCCGGCCTACGTCGACGCCGGCTCGCTTGGCCCCGACGAGGCCGTCGAGCTCGTCGCGGCGAGTGGCGGGGCGCCCGTGCTGGCCCATCCCTACTCGCTGCGCCTCGGTGACGCCGCGCTTGAGCGCTTCGTCGAGCGGCTGGCCGGCTGCGGACTCCGGGGCGTGGAGAGCTTCCGCCCCGATCACGACGACCAGCAGCGCGCCTTCACCGGACGCCTGTGCGCGCAACTAGGCCTGGTGCCGACCGGGGGATCCGACTGGCACGGCCTCCCGGATGGGCCGGAGCTGGGCGATTCCGGGCCGGTGCCGCTCCCCGGGGACACACTCGAGCGACTCGGCCTCGCATGAGTGCGCCTTCTTGTTGAGATAAGCGAGTCTGATTGATAGGGTGAGTCTGTGCCGACCGCCCATCTCTCCGGCGATCTGACTTCCGAGGACGTCGCACGGCTCGCCGAGCACTTCGAGCCGCTGCGCGCCGAGGAACTCGTCGAGTTCGCCGCGGAGACCTTCGGAGGCCGCATGGTGCTGACGTGCTCCTGGCAGCTCGGCACCTCGATCCTCGTGCACATGACGCGCGAGGTGGCGCCGCAGACGCGCCTCGTGGAGATCGACACCGGGCTGCTGTTCCCAGAGACGCACGCGACGCGGGAGCGGCTCGTCGAGCGCTACGGGCTCGAGGTCGAGACCCTGCGGCCCGCGCAGAGCATCGAGCAGCAGGCCCTCGCCCACGGCCCCGCGCTCTGGGAGCGCGAGCCCGATCGCTGCTGCGGGCTGCGCAAGGTCGCACCGCTCGAGCAGGCGATCCGCGACGCGGACGGCTGGCTGACGGGCATCCGCCGCGATCAGACGACGCAGCGCGCCCGAGCCCCCAAGCTCGTGCTCGACGCCAAGCGGGGCGTCGTCAAGGTGCAGCCGCTGGTCGACTGGAGCGAGCGCGACTGCTGGCGCTACATCCATCGCAACGGCGTCCCGTACAACGAGCTCCACGATCGCGGCTTCCCGTCGATCGGATGCACGCCCTGCACGCGCACCGTCGGCAGCGACGAGGACGCACGCGCCGGCCGCTGGGCCGGCAGCGGCAAGACGGAGTGCGGCCTGCACGTCGCCTGAGCGACGTCTGAACGCGTTCTTAACGGGTGAAGCCCCGAACGGGGGACGTGCCAGGCATCACAGGTCAGCTATCACTCGACGAGGTAATCGGCACCTCGAACGGACTGGTACGGCTGACATGAAACGACGCCTCGACTCGATCATCATCGGAGGCGCGATGCTCGTCGGGAGCATGGCGCATCGCCGCACGGACCACGTCGCCAAGCAGGTCGACGACCTCGGCGAGGCAATCGAGGCGGTCGGCGAGGCAATCGAGGCGGTCGAGGAGCAGATCCGCGAGGTCGATGCGCGCGCCGCCGAGCGGCCGCCAATCCCCGGCATGCCGCTGCCGACGGGCTACGGGCTCCAGGTACGAGGGCCCGACAACGAGAACATCATCCTCCCGGTCTGCCTGCCTCCGGGCTTCGAGCTGGACTCGATGGTGCTCTGCCCCGAGTTCCTCCCGCGCGACCAGCAGCAGCCCGCAACGGTTGCGGCAGCGCCGGCCCCGGCGCCCGTGACGCCCGCCGCGGCCGCGGCCGCACCGACGCGTCCGACCTTGCTCCCCGAGACGCCGCGCGAGCGGATGAGCGGCACCCTGCAGTACGTGTTCGGCACCGGCGATGCGGGCTTCAGCATGGACGAGACGTTCGGCGGCGCGGTCGACGCGGCCCCGCCTGCGCCGCGTCGGGCGAGCGGCGTCGAGACGCACCACTTGGCCTAGGCCCAGCTGCTCGCGCCGTGACTCAGGCGATGACGAGCGGCGTGGCGACGACGGGCCCGGCGACACCGTTGGCATCGACGAACTGGCGCACGGCGAGGTAACGACCCGGGGGCAGGCGCCTCAGCGCGATCGTCACCTTCTTGCCGACGCGCGGCTTGTCGAACGCGACCGTCCGGGACACCGCGACGCGCCCGTTGGGGCGCACGAGCTGCAGCAAGAGGTCGCCCGGGGTGCGGGCGCCGAGCTTGGTCTTGATGCCCGCCCGGCGGGTGGCGCGAGTGGGCCAGCGACCGCTGATCGTCGATGACACTCCGCGTGCGACGCGTACGATCGCGCGGTCGATCGTGGTGTTGCCGGCGAGGTCGGTGATCGTGACCGTGACGGCGTAGATGCCGAGCTTCGTGAACGCGTGGCGGAACGGCTGGCCGAGCTGGTCGACCGGCTGACCGACGCCGTTGCCCTTGGCCGTGAAGCGGAAGCGCACAGCGGCCAGGCCGTTCGCGTCGTGCGCCTGCGTCACGAACACGGCGCGCCGGCCGATCGGCACCGTCTGGTCCGGCCCCGCGCCGCCCGTCGGCGCCGTCGAGTCTGCGATCACATAGAGGTAGTCGGTCGAGCTCGGGCCGGCGAGCGCGGTGGCGGTGACGCGCACGGGGCCGTCGGGCACCCGCTCGACCGGCAGTGAGAGGCTGGTTCCGGTGACGGTTCCGGGCAGATCGCCGCCCCACAGCACGCTCGCGCCTGCCGGGAGACCGCCGACGCTGGCCGCGACGCCCGCCCGCACGGGCTCCTGGTCGACCACGCCCTGGATCTGCGGAGCGAAGCCCCCCACGATCAGCGTCAGCGTCGTGAGTCCGTGCGTGGCCGGATCTCCGGCCGACACGACGACGACATCGCCCGGCGCCGGATCGTCGAGCGTGACCGCGAAGGCGCCCGAGGCCGACGCGATGCTCAGATGCCCGTCGGTGCGGTTGCCCTGGCGCTGCTCGACGAGCACGCGAGCACCAGGCGCGGCCGTGCCCGTCAGGGCCGCGCCGGCGATCGACGCGGCCAGGCGGTACTGGTAGGCCAGCGGCACCGAGCCGACGCCGGCGCCGCTCAGGCTGACGGTTGCGCCGTCGGAGACGTGCAGCGTGAATGCGTTGCGCTCGGGGCCGAGCGTCGCCGCGCCGTCGGCGCCGGTGAGCACCATTCTCGCGGCCTTCAGGGCCGGCAGCGCCACGCGCGGCGAGGAGATCGCAGCCACGACCGGCTGTCGCGGTGCGCCGCGGACGGTGAGGCTGCCGTCGTCGAGTGAGCCCCGCACGCCGCCGGCGGTGATCTCGAGGCTCGTGGTTCCGAGCGACGCGTCCGTCACGCCGATCGTGACGGTGTCACCCACGACGGGCAGCTCACCCGTCTCCGTGATCCCCGCGCGGACGCCGAACGCCGCACAGCCCGGCTGGCCGGAGACGTCGTGGCCCAGCGAGCGGCACGAGCCGTTGAGGTCCACTGCCGCGGGATCGTGCAGCCGGAAGGAGTCGTCGTAGGTGCCGGTCGGGCATGCGTGCTGGGGCAGGCAGCCCGGCGGATCGGGAATCGTGGCCGAGAACCCGACGGCCGTGAAGGCCGCCGTTCCGAAGCGCGTGCTCGTCGACCCGGCGCCCTGCGTTGCCGTGATCGCCGATCCGGGCGGCGGTGCCAGCGGCAGAGCGGCGGTCGCCGCGAGCCCCGCACCGACGCGCGGATACGCCGTGGTGCGCGCGAGCAAGCTCCCATCGGGAGCGGCCATGGTGATCGCCACGGCACCGCCGTTGGGATCGGCTCCGCGTACGGTCACGGCGGTCTTCCCGTCGCCGGCGACCGCATCGACGGCGAACGCGCGGGGAGTCAAATCGGCGCGGAACGGCTTACCGGAGATGGTCGCCGTCACCGTGAGGGCTGCGCCCGGCGTCGTGATCTCGCCGGCGCTGTCGAAGGAGCCCGAGCTCACGCCGGTGACGGGGAGCGAGCCTCCGTTGGTGACCTGCGTGCCGCCCGCGACCGGCAGGTTGCGCAGGTGCAGCCGGCCCATGAACCCGCTGCTGCTCGTCTCGAGGCTCGCGACGGGCCAGGGGGCGGTCACGCTGTCGCCCGTCGAGTCCGCGATGGCGAGCGTTGCGCCGGCGGCCCCGTCCGTGTCGCCGAACGGCAGCACGGGCCGGAAGCTGCGCCCCGCGCTGCCGTCGCACTGCGTGGCCAGCGGGGCGGAGCTGGAGGCCGTCACGAGCGAGCCGCCGCCCGGGCGGCCGACGATGATCGTCACCGAGCTCGTCGGCGCGCTCGTCGAGACGCACACGCCCGTCGTCTCGATCTGCACGCCGACGATCGCAGCGGCGGAGGCCACGGGCATTGCCATCAGGCCCGCGAGCAGCGCCCCGAGCAGCATCGATCGTCGTCGCATCGATCCCGCTACGACATGGGCGCCTGCGTTCCTGCGCGTACGATCCAGCCCGATGCAGCGCGCAGTCGCGATCGCACTCGCGGGTGGACTGCTCGCCGCCTCGGCTGGCGCGTTCGCGCTCGCCCAGCTGCTCAAGCTCGAGCGCTCCCCGATCGAGGCCATCCAGGTCGACCCGACGCCGAACCACGGCCGCGGGCAGCTCGACCGTCACGACAGCGCGCTCTTTTCGCCCCACTGCGCGGCTCCGTGCCTTGCGAGCGCGCAGGTGCGCTTCCGCGTGCACACCGCGGGGCCCGTGAGTGCCGAGGTCGTCGCGCCTGGCGGCAAGGTCATTCGCGACCTCGGCCGCCTCTCGCATCCCGGCGGGCGGGTGCTGGCGACCTGGAACGGGCGCGAGACCGGAGGGGCAGTCGCGCCGCAGGGCTCCTACCGGCTGAAGGTCAGCCTCTCGGGCCGCCATATCCAGCTGCTCAACCCGCTCACGCTGGACACGTCGGTCGGCGTGCTCGGCACGAACGTCTCGCGGCGCGTGATCTCGCCCGACTGCGACAGCCACGGAGATCGCGTCACGGTGGTCGTACGCGCGCGAGAGCAGCTCGCGGGTCTGCGCCTGCAGGTGCTGCAGGGCGCGCGCCTCGTGCGCACGGTGCGCCTCAAGAGCCGGGCGCGCGCGCTGGCGATCAGCTGGCCTCCGCGCGCCGGCAAGCGCTGCACGACGGCTCCCGATGGCCTCTACCGACTGCGCGTGATCGCCCGCGACGTTCCCGGCAACACCCGCGCATTCGAGCTCGGCGACGTACGGGCGCGGGGCGTCGTCCTCTCGCCTCCCGACCGCTCGATCGTGGCCGGGCGCCGCGTGCGCATCGGCATCTCGGCGGACGCGCGCGGCCTGCGCCTCGACCTCGCCCGGCTCGGAGCGGCACCCGTCGTGCTCGCACGCCGCGTGCACGCGCCCGCGGCCGTGGCGCGCCTCCCGGCCGCGATGCCGGGCGGCGTCTACGAGGTCTCCAATCGCCACGCGGGACGCACGTCGCAGGCCGTGCTGGCGGTACGCGGCGCGCGGCCGGCCCGCGTCGCGCTGCTGATCAGCCGCCAGGCCGCGGCCGTCCTCGAGGAGTTTCAGCGGCGCCTGGACGCGCTCGGCATCCGCTTCGACGCCGTCACGCAGCGCGACGCCAGAGCGGGCGTCCTGGACCGCTACAAGGTCCTCGTCATCCCGGCCGTTGGCGGCGGGATCGATGGGATCGCGGGGGTGCAGCTCGTGACGAGCCTCGCGGGGATCACTCGCGGGCTGGGCTCGTGATCCCGGCCGCATACGCGCTCATCGGCACGCTCGGCCTCGCGGGCCTGCTCACTCGTGCCGACCGCTGGGCCCGGCTCGCCTCGCTGCTGCTGGCAGCGGCCGGCACGCTCGCGCTGCTTGGCTGGCTGGGGGTGGCCCATACGTTGCGCGCGCACGCAGCGCCCGCGGCCGTGGGCCTGGCGGTGGCCCTCGCGCTCGGCATCGCGGCCGCTCGAGCGCTGCAGCGCTGGCCGCTCGCGCTGCCCTTCGCAGCCTGCCTCGCCGCCCCATTCCGCTTCCCCGTGCACATCGGGAGCCAGGACGCCAATTTGCTCGTCCCCCTGTATGCCGTGATCGGGGTCGCCTGGCTGGCACTCGCACTCGACACCCTGGGGGTCGCCGGGCCTGTTCGGCTTCCTCCACGGCGCCTCGCGTTGCCGCTGCTGCTCTTCCTCGCCTGGGAGTCTGCCTCGCTGGCCTGGAGCGCCAGCCCGTCGGAGGGCGCCAAGGCGATCGCGTTCTACGCGCTGCCGTTCGGCGTTCTGCTGGCAGCGCTCGTGGCGCACCCGCCGCCCCTCCCTCGGCTGCCCGATCTGCTGCGCGTCCAGGTCCTGCTCGCACTGGCGTTCGCCGCCGTGGGCGTCTACCAGGTGCTCCGCCACGACGTCTGGTGGAACCGCAAGCTGATGGTCTCCAACGCGTTCAGCTCGTTCTTCCGCGCCAACTCGATCTTCTACGACCCCTCGATCTTCGGCCGCTACCAGGCCGTGACGATCACGCTGGTCTTCGCGGCGCTGCTCTTCGGAATGGTGCGGCGGCCGCTCCTGGCCGCCGTCGCGGCCGGGCTGGCCTGGATCGGGATCCTCACGTCGTACTCGCAGTCCGCGCTGTTCGCCCTCTGTGCGGCTGTCGCGGCGGGTCTCGTCCTGGGGTTCGGGCGCAGGCTCGCCTGGCTGCTCCTGCTCGGGGCGCTGGTCGTCGGCCTCGGTCTGCTGGCCGTGCCGTCGGTGCGCCACGCCGGCGTCGACCGCGTGACGTCGAAGCGCTCCAACCTCGTGGGCGACGGGCTGCGCCTGTTTCGCGCGCATCCGCTGGCCGGCGTCGGCCTCGGCGGCTCGACGCAGGCAGCACGCGAGCGCACCGCACGCGGCCGGGCCGTGCTGCGCGCCCAGCACGTGATGCCGCTGACCGTGGCCTCCGAGCTCGGCATCGTGGGTGTCGTGCTCATCGCCTGGCTGCTGACGGTGCTGGCGCGCCTCGCGCTGATCCGCCCGTTCCGGCCGGAGCGCCTCGCGCTCGGCCTCGCGCTGCTCGCGATCTTCGTGCATTCGCTGTTCTACGCGGCCTTCTTCGAGGATCCGCTGACCTGGGGCCTGGCCGCGTTACTCGTCGCCTGCGCTGCGCCTGGCATGATCGAGGAGCGATGATCGACGGTCTGAGCAGGGTGCTTGTGCTCGCCCCGCACACCGACGACGGAGAGTTCGGCTGCGGTGGGGCGATGGCTCGGCTCGTCGAGGGCGGCGCCGACGTGCGGCAGATCGCCTTCTCCATCGCCTCGCGCTCGCTCCCGGAGGGCTTCGCGCCCGACACGCTCGTGCACGAGTCGCGCGCGGCCTCCGAGGCACTCGGTCTCGGCCCCGAGGCGCTCACCGTGCACGACTTCGAGGTGCGCACCTTCCCGGAGGCGCGCCAGGAGATCCTCGAGCTCCTGATCGAGGCGCAGCGCGACTTCGCTCCCGAGGCCGTGCTGATGCCGACGGTCGGCGACATCCATCAAGACCACCAGACGATCGCCGCCGAGGGCCTGCGGGCGTTCAAGCGCACGACGATCCTCGGCTACGAGATCCCCTGGAACCAGTTCAGCTTCGCGAAACAGGCCTACGTCGTGCTCGAGGAGCGGCACCTGCAGGCGAAGGTGCGCGCGCTGGCGTGCTACCAGTCGCAGCAGCACCGCAACTACGCGAACGAGGAGTACATCCGCAACCTCGCTCGCACGCACGGAATCGAGATCGGCAGGCCCTTCGCCGAGTGCTTCGAAGTCGTGCGGTGGGTCGTGTGACGCTGCGGCCGCTGCGCGTCCTGCTCACGGCCACGGGCGCTCCGGGAGCCGCTCGGCTGATCCGGGCCCTGCAGGGGAACGGCGAGCGCGAGCTCGCCGTGATCGGCACCGACATGAGCGCCCGCAGCGGCGGGCGCTTCCTGTGCGACGCCTTCCATGTCGTGCCGCCCGGTTCGAGCGACGAGTTCGCGCCCGCGGTGGCCGAGATCGCAAGCCGCGAGGGCGCCGACGTCGTCTTCCCGCAGTCGAGCGGCGAGGTCGTGCAGTTCTCCGCCAACCGGGCGCTCTTCCCGATGCCGCTGCTGGTGGCCTCGTCCGAGGCGATCGCCGCCTGCGACGACAAGGCGCAGACGATGGCGCTGGCCGAGCGCGCGGGTGTCAAGGCGCCGCGAACGCATCTGGCGCGCACGCCCGAGGAGTTCCGCCTGGCTGCCGCCGAACTCGGCTATCCGGGGCGTGAGATCTGCATGAAGCCGCCGCAGGCCAAGGGCTCGCGCGGCTTCCGCGTGCTCTCGGCGACCGTCGACCGTCGCCATGCCCTGCTCGAAGCGCGACCGGGACCGCTTCCGCTCTCAGTGGACGAGGCGCTCGAGGCGATTGGCGACGAGGGCTTCCCGCCGCTGCTGGTGATGGAGCTCGCGACCGGCGAGGAGCACACGGTCGACGGCATCTGCCGCGGCGGGCGGCTCGTGCTGGGCCACGCGAAGACCCGCGAGGCGATGCGCGCCGGTCTCGCCATGTACTTCGAGACAGCCGCCCAGCCGGAGCTCGAGGCGGCGGCTCGGCGGCTCGTCGAGGCGCTCGAGCTGGACTGGTTCGTGAACGTGCAGTTCATCGGGGAGCACCTGCTCGAGATCAATCCGCGCATCTCGACGATCGTCTACCAGGAAGATCTCAACCTGCCCTACCTGGCCGTCCGGCATGCCATCGGCGAGCTTGACGAGGAGCAGCTCGGCGCGTATTCCCCCGCCGTGCGCACCACGCGGCGCGCCCTGCGCTACTACGACCAGGTCGAGTACGACGACCTGTGAGCGACGGCGGCGCCCCTGCCGCGCGTCTGCGGACGCTGGCCGGCCAGTCCTTCGTCTACGGCATCGGGCCGGTCATCGCCCGCTTCGCCGGCCTCCTCCTGCTGCCGATCTACACGCGCCACCTCGGCAAGGACGAGGTGGCGAACGTCGGTCAGGTCGTCGCGCTCGTGGCGGTCGGGGCCACGATCGCGCAGCTCGGCCTCGTCAATGCGCTCTTTCGCTTCGCCGCCGAGCGGGAGGGCGATGCCCGCTTCGCCGTGGCACGCACCGCCGTCGCGATGTGCGCTGCCGCCGGCACGGCGCTGGCGCTCGTGGCGGCGCTCGCGACGCCGGTCGCCGCGCCGCTCTTCCTCGGCGAAGGCAACGAGGGGCTCTGGCTCGTGGCCTGCGCGGGGCTCCTGATCTCGCTGCTCTACGAGCCCTGTGCGGGCCTCTACCGCGTCGAGCAGCGGCCGCAGAGGTTCCTCGCCGTGACGCTCGTCAACGTCGTCGTCACGGTCGTCATCAGCGTCGTCTGGATCGTGCGCTACGACGGCGGCGCGTTCGCGCTCGTCACGGGCTCCTTCACGGGCACGCTCGTTGCTCTCGGCGTCGTGCTGTGGGACCGGCGCTCGGCACTGTTCGGCCCGATCGACCGCGCGCTGGCCGGGCCGCTCCTGCGCTTCGGGCTGCCCTTCATGCCCTCGCGTTTGGCGCTCTGGGCACTGAACCTCTCCAACCGCCTGCTCGTGGCCTGGCTCGCCACGCGCGCCCTCGCCGGCGTGTTCGTGGTGGCAGCCAACGTGGCCTCGGCGGTCGCGCTGCTCGTGACCGCGTTCCAGCTCGCCTGGCCGCCGTTCGCGTACGCCATCAAGGACGACGACGAGGCGCGCACCGTCTACCGCTCCGTGCTGACCGTGTGGCTGCTCGTCGCGCTTGCGGTCGTGCTGCCCCTGGCGCTCGCCCGTGAGTGGCTGATCGCGGTGCTGGCAGGCGAGAAGTGGCTCGGCGGCGCGGACGCGATGGCGCTGCTGGCGCTCGGACTGGCGTTTTACGGCGCCTACTACGTCGTGGGCGTCGCAGTGGGCCGCGTCAAGCGCACGCAGCTGAACTGGATCGTGACGGGCGTCGCGGCGGTCGCGAACGTCGTCCTGTGCCTCGTGCTGATTCCGAGCCACGGCGCGACGGGAGCCGGCGCGGCGTCCGCGATCGCCTACTTCCTGATGGCGGTATTGATGGCGGTGCGCGGCAATCAGGTGTTCCCCGTCGGCTACGACTGGGCGCGGCTGGCGGCGCTTTGCGCGCTCGCGGCCGGCCTATTCGCGCTCGGCGACACGGCCTTCGCCGCGCGCGGAGCCGAGGGCGTGGCGGGGCGCCTCCTGGTCGCGGCGCTGTTCGTCCCACTGGCGCTCAGCGCAGATCTGGCAGCGCGCCGCGCAGGGCTTCGGCGGTGACGGCGGCCTGCTCGCTCGGAGCGCGGGACGGCCCCGAGAGCTCACGCGCCGCCTCGAACACGCGCAATCCGGCGCGGGCGAACGCGGCCGGTGTCGGCACGGGCCCGCGGGTGTGTACGAGCACGAAGCTGCCGAACGTCGCCACGTCGTAGCCGGGCGTGAGCCGCGCGCGGAAGCGCTCGTAGCGCGCGTCGCTCGTCCCGCGCAACGCCACGTACCAGCCGTGTGCGATCGGGCCGTGCAGCCGCTTCAGCGAGCGCACGATCAGCTGCGGCTCGGAGCGGGCGGTGCCCCGCGCCGAGGCCAGCCCGTGGTTGTGCCCCGGATTCAGCACGCCCGTGGCGAACGCCTCGTCGTAGCCCAGGAAGAGATCGTTGCGCGCAAAATTGCCGCGCAGGTAGCCCGCACCGCGATCGAGATCCGACTTCTGCCGCACCCAGCCGTCGCCGCGATAGCGGTAGTCGGACAGGCGGGTGCCACGGGTGGCCTCGACGACGGTCACGAGCGCCGCCGCCGAGAGCGCCGCCGCCAGTGCTCCGCGCCAGCCCAGCAGACGCCCGAGCGTCGCTGCGCCGTAGGTGATCGCGATGGCCGCGAGCGGCAGCACCTCGATCACGTAGCGCACGTGGTTGTCCGAGTTCGGGATGCGTACGACCGCCAGCACGGCCAGCGGGAGCAGGATCCAGCTGACGACGAGCGCGGCCCGCCCTGCGCCTCCTCGTGCCAGCGTGACCAGCCCCACGACCGCGAGCGCGCCGCACACGAGCAGGTAGAGCGCGATCAGACCTCCCGAGCGCGGCACGCCGACGAAATGCGCGCTCGCCTGCGCCGCGACGTCGGTCAGCGAGGGCTTCGGGATCGGCGCGCCGGGCGGCTGCGGCACCTTGTCGAGCCTCGAGGCGAGCACGATGTAGCCGATCCCGAGCGGCGCCGTGCCCGCGATCACCCCGGCGGCGGCCCACAGCGGCCGGCGCCAGGCCGCGCGGTCGCGCACCTGCAGCAGCTCGGCGAGCACCGTGATCGCCGCGATCAGCCCCACCACCACGCCGTAGGGATGCGTGTAGGTGGTGAGCACGAGCAGCGCGGCAGTGCCGGCCCAGTAGCGCCGCTCGTCGGTCTCCAGGGCGCGCACGAGGCACCAGAGCGAGAACGTGCTGAACGCCAGGAACAGCGAGTACATGCGGGCGAAGTCGCCGTAGTAGAGCGCGACCGGCGAGAGCGCCACGATCCACGCGGCTCCGGCGCCCACGACCGGGCCGCCCAGCGCGCGGCCGAGCAGGCCGACCGCCACGATCGCGAGCAGCATCCCGATGGCCGAGATGGCGCGCGTCGCGGCGAGCCCGCCGCCGAGCTCGGCCACCAGCTTCGCGAGCAGGAAATGCAGCGGCGCGCCGCCGCGCACGAGCTGCACGGTCTCCAGCAGCTCGCCCAGCGGCCGGCGCGCGACCATCACCGCAAGCGCCTCGTCGCGATGCATGACGCGATCGCCGAGATAGGGGAACAGGCGAGCAGCCGCCACGGCGCAGCTGGCGGCGATGCTCGCGCGGAAGGCCAGCGCCGGGGTCGGTCGCACCCCGCAAGGGTAGGACGCGTCTAGGATGGGCGCGTGCAACGCGCCGTCGTGTCGCTCCCCGACGGCCTCCACGCGCAGGTGCGTTGGGTCGCCGGTGAGCTCTGCTCTGCGGCCGGCCTGCAGGTTGGCGACGGCGGGCCGTTGCTGCACCTCGATCCGGCCTGGGATCTGCGCAGCGCCGCTGCCACGCTGGCCCGCACGGAGGAGCTCGGCGGCGCGGCCGACGAGCACGGCCGCTTCCCGGCGGAGGCCTCGGCGCTGCAGGCGGGGGCCGCGCCCCTCGACGAGCTGGTGCTCGCACTGCGTGCTGCCGCGGCCGAGGCCGGTGCCGTCCCCGCGCCCACCTATCCCGGAGGCGCCCGCTTCGCAGTCGCGCTGACGCACGACATCGACACGCCCTGGCGCTGGAGCCGGCGCGGCCTCCTCGGCGCAGGTGCGCGCCTCAAGCACGCCGTAGCCCAGCGCGACTCGGATGCCGTACGCCTCGAAGCCGCTGGCCTCGCACGCGCGCCGCTCCACCGGCTGCTCGGCAGCGACCCCAACTGGTCGCACCGCCGCTACGCCACGAGCGAGAAGCGCCACGGCTTCCGCTCGACCTGCTTCGTGCTGGCCGCGCACCGGGACCCGCACGACGGCGCGGCGCCCGAGGCCTATGCCGAGCGGCGCGAGCGCCTCGTGCACGAACTCGAGGCGCTCGGGCTCGAGGTCGGGCTGCATGCCAGCTACACCTGCCTGGCCGACGAGCACCTGCTGGCGAGCGAGCGTGCCCTGCTGTCGAGCCTGCTCGGCGGGCCGATCGCCGGCAATCGCCATCACTACCTGCGGCTGCCCTGGCATGAGGGCATCCGCGCGCTCGACCGGCTGGGCTTCCTCTACGACACCACGCTCGGCTACGCGGAGCGGCCAGGACCGCGGGCGGGCCTCTCCTTCCCGTTCCACCCCTGGGATATCGGGAGCGGCGCCCCCCTGCGCATTCTCGAGCTGCCGCTCGTCCTGATGGACGCCACGCTCGCCGAGCCGCGCTACCTCGGCCTCTCCCCCGAAGCGGCCTGGGAGGAGGTCGAGCGCGTGCTCGACCACCTGCGTGACGTCGGCGGATGCGCGAGCGTCCTCTGGCACAACGACCGCTTCGACAGGGTCTACGGCCAGGGCTGGGACCGGCTCTACGATCGCCTGCTCGACGGCATCGCGGCGCGCGGCGGACATGCCGACACGGCCGGCGCGCTCGCCGCCTACTGGCGTGAGGAGCGATGCGCGTCCTGATCGTCTCGTTCTACTTCCCGCCCGCTGGGGGCGGGGGCGTGCAGCGCGTGCTGAAGCTCTGCCGCCATCTGCCGGAGCTCGGCGTCGAGGTGGACGTACTCGCGCCCGACGACCCCAAGTGGGGCGCGGTCGATCCGGGCCTGGCCGCCGAGATCCCGCCGGGGACGACCGTCCACCGCGCCCGCTACCGCGGCCCCTCGCATGCGCGGACGCCGGCGGCCCGCCTCGCAGCGGCGCACGGAGTGGGAGCAGTCGGAGTGCGCGCCGCGCTGCTCGGCCGGCGCCTGCTGCTCCCCGACCCGGAGGTCGCCTGGTTCCCCGACGCCGTACGGGCGGGGACGCGCGCGGTGCGCGAGCGCGGGATCGACGTCGTGCTCTCGACCTCGCCCCCGAACTCCGTGCACGTCGTCGGCGCCGCCATCGCCCGTCGTGCCGGGGTACCGCACGTGGCCGACTTCCGCGACTCGTGGCTGGCCAACCCGCACCGCCGCTACGAGCGGCGCAGCGTGCGCGCCAAGCGCGCGCTCGAGGCCCGCATCGCGCACGCCGCGCTGCGCCGGGTGGCGGCGGTCAGCGCCGTGACGCCGTCGATCGCCGAGGAGGCAGCTGCGCTCGCACCGCCGGGCACCACCGTGCGCGTGGTCGCCAACGGCTGCGACTTCGACGAGTTCGACGGGCTTGAATACGGCCGCGGCGAGCGCATGCGCATCGTGCATGCCGGGTCGTTCTTCGGCGAGCGCTCGCCGCGGCCGTTCCTGGCAGCACTCGCGGCGCTGCTGCGCGACCGCCCCGACCTGCGCGAACGGGTGCAGGCGGCCTTCCTGGGCGAGCTGCGGCCGGCCGATCGCGAGTGGGCGCTCGCCCTCGGGCTGGGCAAGGCGCTCGCGCTCGAGGGCTTCCGGCCGCATGCCGAGGCGCTCGCAGCGATGCGGGCGGCCGACGTCCTGCTCCTGCTCGTGCCGCGCGCCGGCGGGCGGGGGCGGTTCGTCGTGTCGGGCAAGGTCTACGAGTACCTCGCCGCGGAGCGGCCGATCCTGGCGCTCGTGCCGCCCGAAGGGGATGCGGCGAGCCTGCTGCGCGACACGGGTTCGGCCTGGATCGCCGATCCCGACGACGAGGACCACATCCTCGCCGCGCTCGGCCTGGCCGCGGATGCCTGGCTCGCACACAGCCTCGAGCAGCGCCGGCTGTCGCCCGAGTGGCGCGAGCGGCTGGACCGCCGTACACGTGCCCGGGAGCTCGCAGACCTGCTGCGCGAGGCCGTTGCGCAGTTATGAGGCGCGCCTCGCAGAGCGCCGGCTTGGTACCCTCGTCGGGTGTCGGCGGCCGCTGAAGAGGAGGCCGTGCTGACGCCGGCGATGGCCGGCGAGGATGCAGCACGGCCCGATGTGAGCGTTGTCGTGACGGTCTTCAACGAGGCCCGCAACGTCGACGAGCTGGTGGAGCGGCTGTCGCGTGCCCTTACCGCGTGGGGCCGCCCGTGGGAGGTCGTCCTCGTCGACGACGGCTCGACCGACGGCTCGCGCGCCCTGCTGCGGGCGGCGCACGCGCGCGATCCGCGCTTCCGCATCGTCCTGCTCAAGCGCAACTTCGGCCAGCACCCGGCCATGGCCGCCGGGATGTTGCACGCGCGCGCCGCCATCGTCGTGACGATGGACGGCGACCTCCAAAATGACCCCGACGACATAGGCAAGCTCGTGGCCGCGGTGGAGGACAACGGCGTCGAAGTGGCATCGGGGCGCCGCCAGTCGCGCGCGGACGCGCTCATGAGCCGCAAGCTGCCCTCCCGCGCCGTCAACGGCATGCTGCGCAAGCTGACCAACGTCGAGATCTCGGATTACGGTTGCGCCTTCAACGCCTACCGGCGGAGCGCGATCGAGCCGGTGCTGCACCGCATCGGCAGGCAGAAGTTCACAAAGGCGCTCGTGCTCTCCACGGGCGCATCGGTGGTCGAGGTCGACCTGCAGCACCATGCGCGCGAGGGGCAGTCGTCCCGCTACTCCTCGATGCGGCTCCTGCGGCTCGCACTGCACGTCCTCTTCGGGTTCTGGCCGCAACCCATCCAGTGGGCAGGCGCGGTCATCGCGATCGTGATGACGCTGGCCTCGCTCTCGCTCACCACCTATGCCGTGATCTTCTGGATCGTCGAGGCAAACTTCCCGGGCCTGACCTTCCTGGCGGCGCTCGTCACGGGCGTGCTGGCGGTCCAGGGCTTCATCCTCGCGCTGCTCGGCGAATACGTCATGCGCATCCAGCGCGACGTGGAGCAGCGCCCGCTCTACGTGATCGACGAGGTGCTCGAATGACGCGCGTGCTCGTCACCGGCGGTGCCGGATTCATCAGCTCCAACCTCTGCCGGCATCTGCTGCGCGCCACCGACCACGAGGTCGTGATCATGGACGCGCTCACCTACGCCGGCAATACGGCCAACATCGCCGACCTGCTCGGGCACGAGCGCCTCGCGTTCGTGGAGGGCGACATCCGCGACGCCGCGCACGTCGAGGAGGTCGTGGCGGGCGTGGATGTGATCGTCAACGCCGCCGCAGAGTCGCATGTCGAGAAGTCGATCCTGGACGGCGCGAGCGAGTTCGTCACGACGAACGTCGAGGGCACGCAGGTGCTGCTCGACGCCTGCCGGCGCCATCCGGTGGAGCGCTTCGTGCTCGTGTCCTCGAGCGAGGTCTACGGCACGGCGGAGCGCGATCCCATGGACGAGCAGCATCCACTCAACCCGCGCTCGCCGTATGCGGCCACGAAGGCCGGCGGCGACCGCCTGGTCTACAGCTACTGGTGCACCTACGCCACGCCCGCCGTGGTGGTGCGGCCGTTCAACAACTACGGCCCCTACCAGCATCCCGAGAAGGTCATCCCGCGCTTCATCACCGCGGCGCTGCAGGATCGCCCGCTGACGGTGCACGGCGGCGGCAGCGCGAGCCGCGACTGGCTGCACGTGGAGGACACGTCCGAGGCGATCGCCGCCATCATCGAGGCGCCGCTCGAGCGCATCTCGGGCCAGGTGCTGAACGTGGCGACAGGGGTGGACGTCGACGTGCAGAGCATCGCCGAGCGCATCTGCGACGGCCTCGGCAAGCCGCGCTCGCTGATCGCGCACGTGCCCGACCGCCCGGGTCAGGTCGACCGCCACATCGGCTCGACCGACAAGACCGCCGAGTGCGTCGGCTGGCGCGCGCGCATCGGCTTCGACGAGGGCCTTGAGCGCACGATCCGCTGGTACGCCGACAACCCGGCCTGGTGGGCTGCGCACGTGGCCGCCATCTCCTAGACCATTCGGCCACGGCCTCTCATCGTGCTGGGGGCGGGGGCCGGCCAGCTCGGCGCCTACGCCGCGGCGCGCCGGCTGGGAGTGGAGACCGTCGCCTGCGACCGTGACCGCTGGGCCTTCTGCGTGCGGGAGGGGCTCGCCGACCGCTACGACAACGTCTCGGCCATGGACGTCGGCGGCCTGCTCGGCGTGGCGAAGCGCGAGCGCGCGGCCGGCCTGATCTCCCCCGGCACCGACGGCCCCGTGCGCGTCGCGGCCGAGGTGACGGCGGCGCTCCGCCTCCCGCATCCCATCGACCCCGCGGCCGCCGCGCGTGCGACCGACAAGCTCGAGCAGCGCCGCGCGTTCGCTCGCGAGGGCGTGCCGCAGCCCCGCTTCAGCGAGGACGGCACGGGCCTCCCACCCGGTGCGCGCGTGGTCGTCAAGCCCGTTGCCGCGCAGGGGCAGCGCGGGCTTGCGATCGCCGAGCCGGGCGACGACGTACAGGCGCTCGCCACCTTGGCGGCGCAGGACTCGCGCGACGGCCGCGCGCTCTGCGAGGAGTTCGTCGAGGGCCCCGAGTTGACCGTCAACGCCTTCGTGGACGCCGGCCGCTTCGTGCCGCTCACGGTCACCGACCGTGAGTGCGCGCTGGCCTTCGGCGTCGCGACGGCTCACCTCTACCCGTCGCAGCACTCCACCGCCGATGTCGTTGCCGCGGCGGAGGCCGCCTGCCGGGCGCTCGGAATCGAGCACGGCCCCACCTACACGCAGGTGCTGATCGCGCCCGACGGCCCGCGCGTGCTGGAGGTCGCAGCGCGGCTGGGCGGCGGCCACGACGCGGAGCTGTGCCAGGTGGCACTCGGCGTCGACCTCAGCGCAGCCGCGGTGCACGCCGCGCTGGGTCAGCCCTCGGGGCCGCTCGAGCCCGTGCGGGACCGCGCGGCCGTCGTGCGCTTCCTGATCGCCCCGCCGGGCCGCCTGCTGCGCGTGGAGGGCCTCGAGGCGGCCCGAGCGCTCCCGGGCGTGCAGCTGGCGTACGCCTACCGCGCTCCGGGCGCGGTGATCGAGCCGCTGCTGCGCGGGCCCGATCGCGCCGGCTTCGTGCTCGCCTCGGGCGCCACGCGACCCGAGGCGGAGGCGGCGGCGCGCGCCGCCGCGAGCGCGATCAGGTTCGTCGTCGAGTAACGAACGGGCGCCGAAGTCGCAGGGGATCCGCCGGGCGCAGGTGCCAAGTGGTCGCTTTCGATCCATTTGCCTCAAGGTTTAGAGTCATCTAATATTAGGTTCATGCTGGTCATGACCGAGACAGTCCAGGATTACCTGAAGGCGATCTGGATGCTGGACCGCAGCGGCAACGTGACGACGAGCGCGCTCGCGGAGCGTCTCGGCGTGACGGCCGCGTCGGCGACCGCGATGATCAAGCGGCTCGCGAGCGTGGGCCTCGTCCGGCACGAGCCCTACCACGGCGTCGCGCTGACCGAGGCGGGGACGCAGGCGGCGCTCGAGGTGATCCGCCATCACCGGCTGCTCGAGCTCTACCTCATGCAGGCGCTCGGGCTCTCGTGGGACGAGGTGCACGCCGAGGCCGAGCGGCTCGAGCATCACCTCTCGGAGGCGCTCGAGGCGCGCATCGACGCCGCGCTCGGCCACCCGACCCGCGATCCGCACGGCGATCCGATCCCCACTGCGGAGCTCGAGCTGGCCGAGGAGGACGACCGGCCGCTGAGCGAGCTCGCGCGCGGCGCCGAGGCCGTGATCCGGCGCGTGCCGGACGGCGATCCCGGCCTGCTGCGCTATCTGGCCGAGCTCGGCTTCCTCCCGGACGAGCGCGTCATCATGCTGGCCCACGCCCCCTTCAACGGCCCGCTGACCGTCGAGGTGGCAGGTGAGCGCCATGCCATCT
Source organism: Gaiellales bacterium (assembly GCA_035696365.1). Taxonomy (GTDB): domain Bacteria; phylum Actinomycetota; class Thermoleophilia; order Gaiellales; family JALYLC01; genus JALYLC01. The sequence goes on from DASRQS010000134.1 coordinate 116,327, forward strand.
CCCGCGAGCTCGCGGAGCGCATCCGCATCGGTGGGAGCCCGTGAACCCACCACCTCCCGTGCGCACCGACCTGCCCGTCGTCGCACTGCCCGGCGAGGCGAAGGTGCTCGAGGCGGCCCAGCGCTCGCTGGCCGAGAACCGGCGCGGCCTGCGCGGGCTCTGGCCCTTCCTCGGGCCGGCCTTCATTGCGGCGATCGCCTACGTCGACCCGGGCAACTTCGCGACCAACATCGCTGCGGGCTCGCAGTTCGGCTATCTGCTGCTCTGGGTCATCCTGGTCTCGAACCTCATGGCGATGCTCATCCAGACGATGAGCGCCAAGCTCGGGATCGCCACCGGCCACAACCTCGCCGAGATCAGTCGCGACAAGTTCTCGAAGCGGTGGCGTATCTTCCTCTGGCTGCAGGCGGAAGCCGTGGCCATGGCCTGCGACCTGGCGGAGTTCGTGGGCGCCGCCCTCGGCTTTCATCTGCTCTTCGGCATGCCGCTGTTGCCGGCCGGGCTGCTGACGGGCGTGGTCACGTTCGCGATCCTGAGCGCGGAGTTGCGCGGCGTGCGGCATCTCGAGGCTGTCATCACCGTGCTCGTCGGGGTGATCGTCGCCGCCTTCGTGTTCGAGATCCTCCACTCCCATCCCGACGGCGGCGCGGCGCTCAAGGGCCTCGTGACGCCACGCTTCGCCGGTTCCAGCAGCGTGTTGCTGGCGGCCGGCATCCTGGGCGCGACCGTGATGCCGCACGTGATCTACCTGCACTCCTCTCTCACTCAACGGCGCGTGATCGGGGCCGACGAGGGCGAGCGCAAGCGCATCTTCCGCTTCGAGCAGATCGACGTCGTGATCGCAATGACGATCGCAGGGCTCGTGAACATGGCCATGCTGATCATGGCCGCGGGCATCTTCCATTCCCGCGGGCTGACCGGCATCGGCGACATCGACGAGGCCTATCACGGGCTCGGGACGATCGTGGGCAGCCATGCAGACATCGTCTTCGGCATCGCGCTGCTGGCCTCGGGGCTGTCGTCGTCGAGCGTCGGCACGCTGGCCGGGCAGGTCGTGATGCAGGGCTACATCAACCGCCAGATCCCGCTCTACCTGCGCCGCATCATCACCATGGCGCCGGCGCTGATCGTGCTCGCCATTCCGGCCATCAATCCGTCGCGCGCGCTCGTGATCTCGCAGGTCGGGCTGTCGTTCGGGATTCCGTTCGCGCTCATCCCGCTCGTGATGTTCTGCCGCAACCGGGAGTTGATGGGCGATCTCGTCAACCGGCGGGGGACGAATATCGCGGCCTACCTCGTGGTCGCCGTGATCGTGTCGCTCAACGTCTTCCTGCTGTACGACACGATCCTCGCCTGAGAACGTGTCAGCGGCCCCAGGACGTGTGCAGCGCGACGGCCGCGCCCGGCACGTCCACCTCGGCGACGTCGCCGTCGCCGCTCTCCTCGATCGCGACCGTCACGGCTCGTGACTCGGGGATGCTGAGGATCGTGGCGCCCTTCGCGGGCGTCATCAGCTCGAGCGACTCGCCCGTCAGGCCGGTGACCTCGATCGAGTCGCCGGGCTCGATACCGGCGCGCTTGAAGGCGTGCAGCAGTTCCTCGGCCTCGTTCTCGTGGCGCAGCACGCGCACCGTCGAGCCCACCGGCACGGTCACGAGCGGCACCCCGGGCTCGCGCGGGGCGTCGCCGATCGGGTGCCCGTGCGGGCAGGTCGTGACGCCCACGAGCAGCGCGCGCATGCGCTCCTCGAGATTCGCGGAGATCCCGTGCTCGAAGGAATGGGCCTCCTCGTGCACCTCGTCCCACGGAATGCCGAACACCTGCACCAGGAACGCCTCGATCAGGCGGTGACGCGTGACGATGCGACTGGCCGACTGCTCGCCGATCTCGGTGAAGATCAGGCGCTTGCGGTCGTCGCGCACGACGAAGCCGTCGTCCACCAGGCGCCGCACCATCTCGAGCGCGGTGGGCTGCGAGACGCCGACGGCGCGGGCCAGATTGGCCTGCGTCGGGTCGATGCCCGCCTCTTTCATCCAGAAGAGCTTTTCGAGGTATTCCTCGACGGTAGACGTCAGGCTCTCCATGCCGGGAAGTCTAGCCGTCTGGGGCCGGCGGTCCGGGCGCCGCGCTATCGTCGCGGCGGTGGCGGGACCTCTTGTGAACTCGGCGCGCCGGCGCGCTGCGGCCGCGCTCGCGGTCGGAGTCCTGCTCTTGACGCTACCGGCCGGCGCCGCCGCGGCCGAGCCGTCGGCGGGCGGTGCCGGCTGGACGACCTGGGGCAACAGCCCGCTCCGCCAGTCGCGCGCCTCGGCCTCGTCGCTCAGCACGCGCAATGCCAAGCGCTTGACGCTGGCGTGGTCGCAGGCGCTCGGCGGCACCGGGGCCGCGCAGCCGCTCTACCTCAGGAAGATCGCGGCCACCGGCAAGCGCCGCGACATCTATGTCGCGGCGAGCGAGTCGGGCCGCGTCTCCGCCTTCGACGCGCGCACGGGCAAGCTGCTCTGGATGCGCGAGCTCGGATCCATCAACACGGGCTGCCTGCAGATGCCGAAGGGCGTTTTCGGCGTCACCGGCACGCCCGTCTACGACCCGGCCGGCGGCTACATCTACGTGGCCGCGACCGACAAGCTGTGGGCGCTCGACGTGCACAGTGGCGCTCCGCGCGCCGGCTGGCCCGTGGCGCTGCCCGTCGACCCCTTCCACGAGCACGTGTGGGGCGCCATCGCGCTCGGCAACGGGCACGTCTACTTCGGGCTGGCCTCGTATTGCGATCGCCGGCCCTACAGCGGGCGCGTGCTGTCGGTCTCCACGGCCTCGGGCGCGGTCGACCACTCCTGGACGGCCGTGACGACTCCGGACGGCGCGCCCGGCGGCGGCGGCATCTGGGGATGGGGAGGCGTCGCGATCACCTCGGACGGCCACGTCTGGGCCGCCAGCGCGAACGCCAACATCGCGAGCGGCACCGACGAGGCGACCGACCACGCGGAGTCGATCGCCGAGCTCAGCTCGTCGCTCGCCCTCGTGACCTCGAGCCACGCGCCGGGCATGCCGCAGCACGGCGATTTCGGATTCGGCTCGACGCCCGTCGTGTTCAAGGCCGGGGACTGCGGCGCGCTCGTGGCCGCCGAGGGCAAGGACGGTGCGGTCTACCTGTGGCAGCGCACCAAGCTGGCGGCGGGCCCGGTGCAACGCCTCGTCCTGGCATTCCCGGCGACCCTCTACGGCTCGCCGGCCTGGGATCCCAAGACGCAACAGCTCTTCCTCACGACCACGCAGGGCTACTCCGGGCAGCCCGCCGGGCTCGATGCCCTCGCGGTCACCAAGAAGTGCCGTCTCCGTCGCGCCTGGACGAAGAGCCTCGGCGGACAGCTGAGCAGCGTGCCGACGATCGCCAACGGCACCGTGCTCGTCGTGACCGGTACCGGGCGTCTGCGTGTCTACTCCGCCGCCACGGGCAGACTGCTCACGCAGCGGAAGCTGGGCGGCGCGGCGTTCTCGGCGCCGATCGCGTTCGGCCGCGACGTCGCGGTGGTCACCTGGAGCCGCAAGCTCATCGTGTTCCGCCTGCCCGCCTCTCGCTGAGCCCCCGCCGCCTATCCTGCGCGGAATGGCCGTTCCGCTCGATCTCCCCGCCATCGCCGGCGGCCGGCCGTTGCGCGGCGAGCGCCGCCTCGACTTCGCACCGCCCGCGCTCGGCGAGGAGGAGCGCGCCAACGTGCTGCACTCGCTCGAGACCGGCTGGCTGACGACCGGGCCGTTCGCGCGCCGGCTGGAGAGCGAGTTCGCGCTCTACGCCCAGGCCCCGGTCGCGCTCGCGGTCTCCTCCTGCACGGCCGCGATGTACCTCGCCCTGCGCGCGCTGGGTATCGGCGAGGGCGAGGACGACGAGGTCATCACGACGCCGCTGACCTGGCCGGCGACCGCCAACGTGATCGTGCGCGCGGGCGCCCGGCCGGTCTTCTGCGACGTCGACCCGGAGACGCTCTGCCTGGACCCCGCCGCCGTCGAGGCCGCGGTCACGCCGCGGACGCGCGCCGTCATGCCGGTGCACTACGCGGGGCACCCGTGCGATCTCGCGGCGATCGAGGAGATCTGCGCCCGTCACGACCTGCGGCTCGTGGAGGATGCGGCGCACGCCACCGAGACGCGGCTCGCCGACGGCCGCAAGATCGGCTCCGTCGGCGACATCACCTGCTTCAGCTTCTACGCCAACAAGAACCTCGCCGCGGGCGAGGGCGGAATGCTCACGCTGTTCGACGAGGGGCTGGCGGCGCGCATCACCTCGTTGCGCCTGCACGGGCTGACGCGCGACTCCTGGAGGCGCTACGAGAAGAAGGGGCCGGGCGGCTACGACGTGCTCGAGCCCGGCTACAAGCTCAATCTGAGCGACCTGCACGCCGGCGTCGCACTCGGGCAGTTGCACCGGCTCGAGCAGCACCACGCGCGCAGGGTCGCGCAGGTAGAGCGCTACGACGAGGGCCTGGCCGACCTCCCGGGCATCACGCCGCTCGGACGCCGCCTGGAGCCCGCAGGCGTGCACGGCTGGCACATCTACGTGGTGCGCATCGCCTCCGAGGAGGCCGGTGCCGGGCGCGACTCCTACGCCGAGGCGCTCGGCGAGGAGGGCATCGGCACCGGGCTGCACTTCCTGCCCGTGCACGACCTCACCTACTTCCGCGCGGCGCATCCGACCGCTCCGTTGCCGGTCGCCGAGGCCGCAGGAGCCGAGGTGCTCTCGCTGCCGCTCTCGCCGGCCCACTCGCTCTCCGACGTCGACGACGTCGTCGCGGCCGTGCGCCGCCTGCACGCGCACTTCACGCGATGACCCGTCCCGCACGGCTCGCGCTGCAGATCGGGCTCTCGGTCGTCCTGATCGCGGCCGTGCTCTGGCAGGCCGACCTGCACAAGATCGGCAACGCCCTGCGCGACTCGAGCCCCGGCTGGTTCTGCGCGGCGATCGCCATCAACGTCGTCGCCACCTTCGTCATGGTGGTGCGCTGGCATCTCCTGCTGGTCGCGCGCGGCCGCCGCGAGCCGGGCCTCTGGTGGCTGTTCGAGACCTACGTCATCGCCCTGCTGCTCGGTCAGGTGCTGCCGACCGCGGTGGGCGGCGACGCGGTGCGCGCAATCGACCTCGCGCGGCGCACGGGCCAGCGCGCGGAGGCCGTGTCGTCCGTGGTCGTCGATCGCGTCGTCGGGCTCGCGGCCCTGGGGGCGCTGGCCGCGGCCGGGGCGCTCGCGGGCGGCTCAGGCATCGGCCGCGGCACCGCCATCGCGCTCGGTCTCGGCGTGGTGGCCGCCACGGGCCTGGCCGCCGTCGCGCTGTTCTCGCAGCGGCTGCAGCCGCTCCTGCGCCGCCTGGCGCCCCTGGCCCGTCGCCTGCGCATCGAGGGGCCGGTGCGCTCGCTCTACCGGGCGCTGCACGCCTATCGAGGCCACCCGGGCACGCTGGCGTGGGTCTTCGTCCTGGGCATGCTGGCGCAGGGCCTGCGTGCCGTCTCGATCGGTTTCCTGGCGACGGGCATGGGATTGGATCTCAGCTACGCCACGCTGCTCGTGCTGTGCCCGGTGCTGTTCCTCGTCACGGTCGTCCCCGCCTCGCTCAACGGGATCGGGCTGCGCGAGGCCACGTTCGTGGTCGTGCTGGGCGGCGCGGGGGTGTCGCGTGAGGACGCGTTCGCGCTCGGCCTGGCCTATTTCGCGGTCACCGTGATCACCGGCGCGCTCGGCGGACTGGCGCTCCTGCGCCGCGCGGTGCTGCCCGACCGCGGCAGGACTGGCGGGTCGCGTCCAGTAACGTGAGTCTGCATGCGCCGTCTCGTGCTCGCAGCCGCGACGCTCTGCGCGGTCTCGGGGGTGGCGCTTTCGAGTGCAGCCGACCGCTCGCCCGCGCCGCCGCGGAGCTCCCTCACGATCGCCGCCGCGCCCGGGCGCGCGGCGGGCGTCAGCCGTGCGCTCGCGCGGCTGGGCGCGCCGGTCACCGCGCGGGCCGGCTCGCTCCTGCAGGTGCGCAACGCGCCGGGGCTGGCCGACCGCCTCGGGCGCCTTCCGGGCGTGCGCGGCGTGGGCCCGGCCGAGGTGCCCGTGCCCGATCAGGTCATCTCCCAGGGCGTCGAGCGCATCGGCGCCGATGCGCTGCAGTCGCGCGGCCTCACGGGCGCCGGCATCCGCATCGCGATCGTCGATCTCGGCTTCGGCCCCAGCTGGCGCAACCTGCTCGGCAGGGAGCTGCCCCCGCAGACCCAGATCGACGCAGTCCAGTCGTTCGACCACACGAGCGGCCGGCCCGAGATCGAGGGCCTCTCGAATGCCGACGAGCCCACCGGCCACGGCGCGAACGTCGCGCAGGTCGTGTGGGACATCGCACCGGGCGCGCGCTACACGTTCGTCAACTACCACACGCAGGTCGAGCTCTCGCAGGCCGTCGACTGGCTGATCAACGGCCCCGACGGCAAGCCGCGCGTCGACATCGTCGTGCACTCCAACTCGTTTCTCGACGGACCCTTCGACGGCACGGGCGTCGCGGCGCAGGCCGTCAACCGCGCGCACGACGCCGGCATCTTCTGGGCCAACTCGGCCGGCAACTACGCGCGTCGCCACTGGGAGGGCCTCGCCGGCGACGCCGACAAGGACGGCTGGGCCGACATCGGGCCCTCGGGTCGCGGCTACCTCACGTTCCCGCTGACCGCGAACATCGGGATGGGCGCGACCCTGTTCTGGAACACGTGCACGAAGAACGGCGTCGCCGTCGCGGCCTCGAGCGCGAGCTATCAGCTCGACGTCACCGATACGGCGCCGAGCTCGCCGGTCGTGTTCGCGCAGGGCCAGAAGGACGCCTCGCAACCCGCCAGCATCGTCGGCTACCTGCCGAGCACGACCGGCTCCTACGGTCTGCGCATCCGCCAGGCGACGGCGAACGTCGTCTGCAACCTCGAGATCTTCGGCGGCGGCGTCGAGCTGGGTGACGAGGCCACGGTCGAGTCGAGCATCCCCACGCCCGGCGACGCGCGCGGCTCGTTCACAGTCGGGGCGAGGGACTGGCAGGGTGACGCCGCGGCCGACTACTCCTCGCAGGGCCCGACCGAGGACGGCCGTCTGAAGCCCGACGTCGTCGCCCCGGCATCGACCGCGGTGTGGCCTGGCATCGCGATGGTCGGCACGTCGGCTGCGGCGCCGCACGCGGCCGGAGCGGCCGCACTCCTGATGCAGCGCGATCGCGCCGCCGGCCAGCCCAGCGATCCGGACACCATCGCCAAGGAGCTGATCGGGAGCGCGCTCGACATCGCGCCGCCCGGTCCCGACGAGGTGACGGGCGCAGGGCGCATCCGGCTCGACGTCGATCCGCCGGCCTGGGTCTCGACCACGCCCTCCGCCGGCCAGCCCGTCGGCGACACCGCGCGCTTCGACATCGACGTCGACGACGCCGGCACGATCGAGGCCTCGGGTGTCTCGATCGACGGCGTGGCTGCGGCCGAGGTGCCGGGTCTGATGCATCTGCGCCTGGACACCCGGGCGCTTGCCGCGGGCCCGCACACCGCGGTCTTCTGGGCACGGGACATGGCGGGCAACCGCTCCGAGCAGTCGGTCACCTTCATTCGTGACGGCACGCGGCCCATCGTCGAGCTGTCCTCGAGCGGCAACGCGCTCGAGGTGACCGTCACCGACGCGGAGTCGCGCACCGGCAGCCTCGACGTCCAGATCGACGACGTGACCGGGGCGCTGCACGTGCGGCGCACGCTGCCGCTGGCGTTCACGGCCGGCAGCGCCCGCGTGCGGATCGCAGCCCCGGCGCTGGCGCGCGGCAGGGTGCGCGTGCGCCTGCAGGCCTTCGACGAGGTCGGGCACCCCTCCGCCATCTCCACGGCGGGCCTCGCGCCGGGTCCGCGATGATCCGGTCCCGCCGCGACGCGCTCGGCCGCCGACTGGCGCGGTCGATGTTGCCGCCCGCCGTCGTGCTGGACGTCAGCTTCGTCAACGGCCTCGAGGCGATCCGCTCGCTGGCGGCTGCGGGCGCGCCCGTGATCGCTGTCGATCACCGGCCGTCGGCCCTGGGCTTCCGCTCGCGGCTGGCACACCACGTGCTGTCGCCGGATCCCAAGGACGAGCAGGCCTACGTCGCGTTCCTCGCCGAGCTGGCCGCGCGGGAGTTCTCCGAGCCGGCCGTGGTGCTGCCGACGCATGACGCGCCGCTCGCCGCCGTGGCGCGCAACGCGGCTCAGCTGGCGGCCTATCAGCTGCCCGGCAGCGGCTGGGACGTGCTCGGGCCGCTGCAGCGGAAGCGCCACCAGTACGCGGTGGCGCAGAGCGCGGGCATCGGCGTGCCGCTCACGTTCGCGGCCGACAGCGAGGAGGAGGCCCGCGCGGCCACAGCCGCGCTCTCCTATCCGGCCGTGGTCAAGCCCGGCGATCCGATCCCGTTCAAGCGGCGCTTCGGACAGCCCGTGCTGGTGTGCCAGACGCCCGAGGAGCTGCTGGAGGCCTGGCGCAGCGCGGCCGATTGCGAGCCGCTGCTGCAGGAGGTGGTTCCCGGCGACGACGCCACGCTCTGGACGGTGGGCTCGTACACGGACGCCTCAGGGACGGCACTCGGGCTGTTCTGCGGACGCAAGCTCGTGCAGATGCCACGGGGCTTCGGCACGTGCCGCGTGGGCGAGGCGCGCTGGCGCGACGACGTGGTCGAGCAGGCGCTCGCGTTGCTGGCGGCGCTCGGCTATCACGGCATCGCCCAGACCGAGTTCCGGCTCGACCCGCGCGACGAGCAGTTCAAGCTGATGGAGGTGAACCCCCGCCTCTGGCAATGGCACGGCCTGGCGCGCGCCTGCGGCGTGGATCTGCCGCGCATCGCCTACCTCGACGTACTCGGCCGCCGGCAAGGGCCCGTGTGCTCGGGGCCGCAGCACGACGGCCGCCGCTGGGTGGTCGCGGCGGCCCATCTACGCGCGTCGCGGCAGGAGGGCACGTCGCTGCGCCGCGCGCTGCGGGAAATGGGGCCCGGCGCCGTCGAGGGGACGTTCGACGTGCGCGACCCGCTGCCGGCGATCGTGCAGGCCGGCGGCCTCGTGACCGCGCCGATCGCGCGGCGGCTGCGGCGCCGCAGGGGAGGCGCCCGGTGATCACGCTGCGGCCCTGGCTCGACCGGCTGCTGCTGGCGACGCTCGTCGTCACCACCTGGCACAAGCTGCACTGGGCGCCCGGCGCCGGCGACGTCACGCTCGAGGACATCCTGGCCGCGGGCTTCGTCGGCCTGTTCATCCTCGATCGCTGGCTGCGCCGCGATTGGCGGATGCACAAGGTCGCGCTCGGGCTGCTGCTCGCGATGGGAGCGCTGATCGTCGTCTACCTGGCGGGCTACTTCACGCTCGAGAACCAGCAACAGCTCTCCCAGTACTCCAAGGGCATGGCGAAATTCGTGCTGCATTTCGCTTTCCTCGTGGCCGGCACCCAGCACGTGATCGATCGCGGTGAGCGCATGCTGCGACGGACGATCGGGGCCTTCCTGCTCGGCCTGGTGATCAACTGCGCCTACGGCGTGGCGGAGCTCGCCGCGCAGGTGGGCGGCGGCGTCAACCTCGACAAGGCCGTGATCGGCCCGCTCACCTTCGGGCAGGGCAGCCTCGGGGGCATCAACGTCTACGGCCAGGCCACGGCGGTCCAGTCGGGCAGCTACGTGTCGCTCGGCGTCTACCGGGTGAACGCGCTCGCGCTCGACCCGAACCACCTCGGGATCATGCTCTGCGTCCCGATCCTGCTGCTGCTTCCGTTCGCCCTGCGCGAGGGCGTGCGCAGCCGCCGAGGGCTCGTGCTCGCCGGCCTGCTGGCCGGCTTCGTCGCGGTCGACGTGCTCACGCTGTCGCGCTCGGGCTTCCTCGGGCTGGCCTGCGGCCTGGCCGTGATCGCGTGGCCGTTGCGCCGGCAACTGCTGCACCCGCGGGTCGTCGTCCCGGTGCTGGGCGGTCTCGCGGCCGTGGGCGTGGCGCTGGCCTCCTCGCCCTACGTGCGCCAGGTCGTGCGCTCGCGCGTGACGCTCAGCGACAACTCGGCCAAGGTGCACTTCCAGTTCTTCGAGCTCGTGCAGCCCGTTCTGGATGCACATCCGGTCTTCGGTCTCGGGCTCAACACGTTCTCGGTCTACTACGAGTTCCTGACCGGGAAGACCAACTGGGGTCCGCACTCGTTCTACATCGCCCTGCTGGACGAGACCGGCCTCGTCGGCGCCGTGGTGTTCGCGGCCTTCCTCGCCTGGGTGGGGCTGCGACTGGCGGTGATCCTTCGCGCCTCGCACGCGCTCGAGCGGCTCGGCGACAAGCAGGCGGGCGACTGGCGCGCGCTCGGGATCGGCCTGACCGCGGGCCTCGCCGCCACGCTGATCGCCAACGTCTTCTACCTCACCATGCAGTTCTACTACTTCTACGGCGTCGTCCTGATCGTGGCCGCCGCCTCGGCGCTGGCGGTCGAGCGCGTACGTGTCCTGAGGGCATGACCGACGTCTCCGTCCTGATCGTGAGCTACGAGAGCCGCGAGCTGCTCGAGCGCTGCCTGGCGGCGCTCACGGCCGACGACGGACGGATCGCGACCCTGGAGACGATCGTCGTCGACCAGGCCTCGCAGGACGGCACCGCGGCCTGGCTGGCGGCCGAGCACCCGGAGGTCCGCGTCGTGGCGCTGGACGAGAACGTGGGCTTCGGGGCCGGCAACAACCGCGGCGCGGCGATCGCCGGCGGCCGCTGGCTGCTACTGCTGAACAGCGATGCCTTCGTGCGCCCCGGCGCGATCGACGAGCTCGTGAGGTTCGGCGAGGCCCGGGCGGCCGTTGGCGCCGTCGGTCCCCGCCTGCTCTGGCCGGACGGGCGCCTGCAGCGCTCGTGCCGGCGCTTCCCAACCGTCTACCGCATCGCCACCGAGTACCTCTACCTGCGCAAGCTCGCGCCGCGCTCGCGCATCCTCAACGGCTTCTACTGCGGCGAGTTCGCGCACGACGAGGCGCGTCGTGTCGACTGGGTCACCGGTGCCTGCGTCCTGATGCGCCGGGAGCTCTACGAGCGCCTGGGCGGCTTCGACGAGTCGTTCTTCCTCTACTCCGAGGAGGTCGACCTGCTCCGTCGCGCCTCGCAGCTGGGCGCGGAGACCTGGTACGACCCCGCCGCCGAGGTCGTGCATGTCTGGGGCGGCACGGCGGCCCGGGCCTCGGCGCTGGCGCTCGAGGAGCAGGCGCGCAGCCACGTGCGCTACCTCGACAAGCACGCCTCCCGGGCGACCGCGGAGCGCGCGCGGAGAGTGCTCCTGGCCGGTCTGCGCCTGCGCGCACCGCGCTCGGCCGCCTACCGCGAGGCTGCGCGCTGGCTGGCCGCGCGACCGGTCGCGAAGCTGCTCGCAGAGCCCCGGCCCGGCACGACGGGCACGGAGTAGGTGCTCGGCTACCCTGGCCCGGTGCTCGCCCTCAAAGTGATCTTCTGGGCGTCGCTCGGCGCCCTGCTGTGGACGCACGCCCTCTACCCCGTCTTCGTCGCAGTGCTCGCGCGGCTGCGCCCGCGGCCCGCGCGCTCGGACGAGAGCTTCCGGCCGCGCGTCGCGCTCGTGATCGCCGCCTACAACGAGGACGACGTGATCGCGGCCAAGCTCGAGAATGCGCTCGCGCTCGACTATCCACCGGAGCTCCTGCGCATCGTCGTCGCCTCGGATGCCTCGAGCGATGGCACCGACGCGATCGTCCAGAGCTTCGCCGGTCGCGGCGTCGAGCTCGTGCGAGCGCCCCGCGGCGGCAAGGTGAACGCCCAGAACACCGCCGTGCGCACGCTCACCGACGTCGATGTCGTGGCGTTCTCGGACGCCAACTGCGAGTGGGACCCCGACGCGCTCGGGCACCTGGTCGCGCCGCTCGCGGACGATCGTGTCGCCTATGTCTGCGGCCGCCTGCAGCTGCGCTCGCCGGAGGGCACGAACCAGGAGGGCGCGTACTGGCGCTACGAGATCTGGCTGCGGGCGCGCGAGTCCCTGGTGCACTCGGTGACGGGCGGCAACGGCTCGATCTACGCCGTGCGCCGGGAGCGCTACGAGGAGGTCGACCCGCGTTTCGGGCACGACCTCTCGTTCCCGTACCTGATGGTCAAGCGCGGCTTCCGCGCCGTCTACGCGCCGCGCGCGGTCGCGCTCGAGAAGATGACGACCGACCTCTCGGACGAGTTCCGGCGCAAGGTGCGCATGTTCGGGCACTGCTGGGTGCTCGTCCTGCACGGCCGCATGTTCGGCCTGCGGGCGCTGGGTCCGCTTTATTGGGTCGAGATGGTCTCGCACCGCCTCCTCCGCTACGCCAGCGGCCTGCTGCACCTCGCGCTGCTCGCGACCTCGCTCGTCCTGGCGATCGAGGCAGGCGGCGTCTACGCCTTCGTGCTCGCGCTGCACGGGGTCTTCGCGCTCTGCGTGCTCGCCTCGCTCGCCCTGCGCGGCCGCGTGCGGGTGTTCGCGCTGGCCGAGTACTACCTGCTGATCACGCTGGCCACCCTGCTCGCGCTGGGGGACGTCGTGCGGGGCGTGCCCGCCGTGTGGGAGCGGGCGGAAGGCACGCGGTGAACGCCGAGGCCGAGCGCATCAAGCGCGCCTTCGACATCGTCGGCGGCGCGGCCGGCCTTGCGCTGGCGGCTCCGATCCTGGCGCTCGCGGCCTGCGCCATCAAGCTCGAGGACGGCGGTCCGATCCTCTTCCGCCAGACCCGCCTGGGACGCCGTGCGCGGCACTTCGAGATCCTCAAGCTGCGAACGATGACCGTCGACGCCGACAGGCACCGCAGCGACGGCGTCGTCGAGGCCGGAGATCCGCGCATCACACGCGTCGGCAAGCTCTTGCGCCGCACGGCCGTGGACGAGCTGCCGCAGCTCTGGCACGTCCTGCGCGGCGACATGAGCCTCGTGGGGCCGCGGCCCGTGCCGCCGCCCCACCTCGAGCGCTATGACGAGCGCCAGCGCCGCCGCCTCCAGGTGAAGCCCGGCCTGACGGGCTGGGCGCAGGTGCACGGCCGGGCGTCGCTGCCGTGGCCCGAGCGCCTCGAGCTCGATGTCTGGTACGTCGAGCATCAGTCGCTCGCCGTGGATGCGCGCATCCTGGCCAGGACCGCCGGCGTGCTCCTGCGCCGGGATGTCGCCTACCGAGGGGAGGCCGGAGGGTGGCGGTGACGGAACAGCCCGAACTGACGGTGGTGGTGCCTGCCTACAACGAGGCGGACACCATCGCGATGGTCGTCGAGCGCCTGCAGGCGCTGCCGTACACACTGCAGATCATCGTGGTCGACGACTGCTCGGAGGACGACACCGCAGCCGTCGTCGAGCGCCTCGGCGACGCGGTGGAGCTCATCCGCCACGAGCGCAACCAGGGCAAGGGCGCTGCGCTGCGCTCCGGCTTTGCGCAGGCCCGCGGCCGCATCATCGTGATCCAGGATGCCGATCTCGAGTACGACCCGGTCGACATCCCCGAGCTCGTGGCGCCGATCCGCTCGGGCGTCGCCGACGCCGTGTTCGGATCGCGGCTGATCGGCGGTCGCCCGCAGCGCGCGCATCTCTTCTGGCACAAGGTCGGGAACCGGGCACTCTCCCTGCTGACCAACGTGCTCTACAACACGACGCTCTCCGACATGGAGACGGGCTACAAGGCCTTCACGATCGACGTGCTGCGCGCGATCGAGCCGCTCTACGAGTCGGATTTCCGCATCGAGCCGGAGCTCACGGCCAAGATCTGCCGCGGCGGCTTCCGCATCTATGAGGTGCCGATCGCCTACTACGGCCGCTCCTACGACGAGGGCAAGAAGATCACCTGGCGTGACGGCTTTCCCGCGGTGTATGCGCTCGTCAAGTACCGCTTCAAGGACAGGTAGCGAGTGCGGCGCGGCGGCATGGCGCTCGCGGGCATCGCGGTCTCGGTCGTGTTCGGGTGGCTCGCGATCCGCGGGCTCAACTTCCACGAGGTGCGGAGCGCGATCGCCAAGGCCAGCCCGGCCTGGATCCTGGCCGCGGTCGGTGCCGCGCTGGTGGGCGTGACGATGCGCTCGGAGCGCTGGCGGGCGCTCTTCCCGCGTGAGTCGCGGCCCGGTCACGTGCCCACGTTCTGGGCCTCGCAGGTGGGGCTCCTGGCCAACAACGTGCTGCCTGTGCGCGCGGGCGAGCTCGTGCGCGTGCTTGCGCTCTCGCGCGAGACGGGGCTGCGCCGCACCGCGGTGCTGGCGACGGTCGGCGTGGAGCGCGTCTTCGACCTGGCGGTCGTCTCGGTGCTGCAGCTGGCCATCGCCTCGCAGCTGCCGGACGCCGACGTGACGCGCCGCTTCACGCTGCTGGCAGCGGGCATCCTGGCCGCCTGCGCGGTGCTGGTGATCGTCCTGGCCATCGCGCCCGTGCGCCGCATGGCCGGGCGCGAGCTCGTCCGCCTGCCGGTGCTGCGTGCCCGCGGTGGCGTCCTGATCGACTCGCTGCGCACCGGGCTCGCCGCCCTGCGCGACCGGGAGCTGGCGGCCGTCGCCCTGCTCTGGACGCTGGCCTCCTGGCTCGTGCTCGCGCTGTCCGGCTGGTTCGTGCTCGAGGCCTTCGACCTGCACCTGCCCTGGCACGCCGCCGTCTTCCTGCTGGTCGCCGTGACGTTCGCGCAGGCCGTGCCGGCGAGCGCGGGCTCCGTGGGCGTGTTCGAGCTCGCCGCCCGCTCGGCGCTCGTGGCCTACGGCGTGCCTCCCGCGGTGGCGCTCTCGGCGGGCCTCGTGCTGCACGCGGTGAGCGCGCTGCCGTTCATCGTGCTCGGCGCCGTTGGCATGGCGCGCCTCGGCGTGTCCGGCGCGGAGCTCGCCCGCGCCGAGGCCGGCGCGTGATCTGCGAGGATTGCGCGCGCCGATGACGCCGACGAACGTACTGCTCACCTGCGCCGGCATGCGCGGCGACATGGTTACCGCGTTCCAGGCGGCGCTGGCGCGCGAGGGAGCGGGCGGCGTGGTCGTCGCGACCGATGCCAGCCGCCTGGCGCCGACGCTCTACCTGGCCGATCGCAAGGCGCTCGTGCCGATGGTGCACGACCCCGGCTACGTGCCGGCGCTGCTGGAGCTCTGCCGGCAGCACGCGATCCGCGCCGTGCTGCCGCTGACAGACCTCGACCAGTCCATCCTCACCGCGCGCCGCGACGACTTCGCCGCGGTGGGGGCGACGGTCGTCGCGTCGGATCCCGAGACGTGCGACCTCTCGGTCGACAAGTACGCCGCGCACTGCTTCTTCGAGCAGCACGGCATCGGCTCGCCCGCGACCTGGCTACCCGGGGAGTTGCCCGACGAGGTCCCCTTTCCCGTGCTCGTCAAGGCGCGGCGCGGCTTCGCCGCCCGCCACATCTACCGCGCGCACGACGCCGAGGAGCTCGCCTTCTTCCTGCGCTACACGACGGCGGAGTCCATGGTGCAGGCCTTCTGCACGGGCACGGAGTTCTCGATCGACCTCATCAGCGACCTCTCGGGCCGCTGCCTCGAGGCCGTTCCGCGCTCCATGATCGAGTCCAAGGGCGGCGAGACGATCAAGGGCGAGTCGCTCGACGACGCCGCGCTGCGCGACGTCGCCGTGCGCGTGGCCGAGGCGCTCGGCATCAAGGGTCCCGCCTGCGTGCAGCTGTTCCGCGACGGTGACACGCATCTCGTGACCGACGTCAACGCGCGCTTCGGAGGTGGCTTCCCCGTGCACGTCGCGGCGGGAGGCGGCTACCCGGACATCGTGCTGGCACTGGCGCGCGGCGAGCGCCCGCCACCGCGGCTCGGCTCCTACCGCCCGGGCGTGATCATGGTGCGCTACCTGGCGCAGGTGATCCTCGAGCACGACGGCGGGGATTCGCTGCACCCGGCCGGCGATCGGTCCGGCCTGGGCACGCCGCCCGCCGTCTGAAACTCGTCTACCCTCAGGCGGTGGACGCCGGTGGCGCAGACGACGTCGAGATTGCGCTGGGGGTCTATGTCCGACGCGTGCTGCGACGCTGGTGGATCGTCGCGGCGGCAATCGTCGTCGCGATCGCGATCGCCGTGGCGGGTTCCTCGAGCGGCCACACGACCTACCGCGCGCAGACGCTGATCAGCATCGGCACGCCCTTCACGGCCACGGGCGGCGCGGCCATCACGAGCGCCTTCTGCACCTCGCCGGTCGCCCCCGCGACGCTGATCCGGCAGGACTCGATCCGCCAGGCGGCCGAGCGGCAGGCGGGCATGCAGCCTGGTCAGCTCCAGGGGCGCGCCTCCTCGCAGCCCGTGCCGGGCGCCGTCACGAAGCTGAACTTCACCCCGGCCGTCAACATCGTCGTGCAGGGGCCCTTCAAGGGCACGACGACCGCGAGGGCCGCCGACGCGCTGGCCGAGGGCGTCAAGAAGGCCTGCGGCATCTACGCCTCGAGGCGCGAGACGACGACGAAGACGCGGCTCGACCGCGAGCTGAAGGAGCAGTCCGACCTCTCCCACCGCTTCGACCAGGCACAGACGCTGCTCAACCAGGTGCAGTCCGACACGTCGCTCTCGACGACCAACCGCCTGCTGGCCGCCACGGTGGCCGCCAACACGCTCTCCAACATCACGCAGCGCCAGAACCAGCTCGACCAGTTCATCGGCGAAGACCAGTCGCTGCTCCAGCAGATCCGCTACGTGGAGCAGACGCAGATCATCACGCCCGCCACGGCGAGCAAGGTCACCGCCGGCGGCGGCAGCGCCTCGCTCGGCGTCGCGATCGTGCTCGGAGCGATCATCGGCATCGCGCTGGCGCTGCTCTCGTATGTGGTTTTTCCGACTCGACGTAAGGTCACGTAGATGGCTGAGCGCGCACTCGTGACCGGCGGAGCGGGGTTCATCGGCTCGCACGTGGTGGACTCGCTCCTGGGCGACGGCCACGAGGTGCTCGTCGTCGACGACCTCTCGGCAGGGGACGCCGGCCGGCTGGCCGCCGAGGCCCGTCTCGCGAAGGTCGACATCACCGACACGGCGGCGCTCGCCGCGGCCTTCGACGAGTTCCGGCCCGGCGCCGTCTTCCATCTCGCCGCGCAGGCCAGCGTGATGGCCTCGGTGACCGATCCGGGTCGTGATTGCGCGGTCAACGTGCTCGGCACGCTGAACGTCGTCGAGGCGGCGCGCAGGCACGGCGCTCCCGTCGTGTTCACCTCCACCGGCGGCGCGCTGTACGGCGACGGCGCGCCCATCCCGACGGCCGAGGACGAGCTGCCGCTGCCGCTCTCGCCCTACGGCGCGTCGAAGCTGGCTGCGGAGGCCTACGTGCGCAGCTGGTCGGCCGCGCACGGCGTCCCCAACGCCGTCATGCGCCTCGGCAACATCTACGGCCCCCGCCAGACGCCCCACGGCGAGGCGGGCGTCGTCGCGATCTTCAGCTACCGGCTGTGGGCGGGGAAGCCCTGCACGCTCTACGGTCACGGAACGCCGACGCGCGACTACGTGCACGTGCTCGACGTCGTGGCCGCCTTGCGCGCCGCCAGTGGCCGCGCAGGCATCTACAACGTCGGCACGGGCGTCGAGACGGACGTCTCCACGCTCTATGCGCGTTTGGCCGAGGCCGCCGGCTCCACCGCCGAGCCCGCGCTCGCCGACCTGCGCACGGGCGAGCTCCGCCGCTCCTGTCTCGATGCCTCCCACGCCCGCAGCGAGCTCGGCTGGGCGCCGCGGATCGCCATCGCCGACGGCCTCGCAGGGACGTACGAGGCGATGGTCGACGGCTTCCGCGCTGCCGCGTGATTTTCAAGCCTCGCTAGCATGCGGGAAGGTCGCCTTGGCGGCATACCTCCCACAAGGACACTTCGATTCCCACCACCGTTGTCACCGGTGGGGCCGGATTCCTCGGCTCCCACCTCTGCGAAGCACTGCTCGGGCGCGGTCACCGCGTGCTCTGCGTCGACAACCTCGAGACGGGGTCGCTGACCAATATCGAGCACCTGCGCGACGAGCGCTTCGTGTTCATCCAGCACGATCTCGTGAACCATCTCGAGATCACCGAGCCGATCAACCTGGTGCTCCATTTCGCCAGCCCGGCAAGCCCGATCGACTATCTCCGCCTGCCACTCCACACACTCAAGGTGGGCGCCTACGGGACGCACAACATGCTCGGGCTGGCCAAGGCCCACCGGGCGCGCTTCCTGACCGCCTCCACCAGCGAGGTGTACGGCGACCCGCACATCCACCCGCAGCCCGAGAGCTACTGGGGCAACGTCAACCCGATCGGCCCGCGCGGCGTCTACGACGAGGCCAAGCGCTATGCCGAGGCCCTGACCATGGCCTATCACCGCCAGCAGGGCGTCGACACGGCGATCGTGCGGATCTTCAACACCTACGGGCCGCGCATGCGGGCGCACGACGGCCGTGCGATCCCGACCTTCGTGCGCCAGGCGCTGTCGGGCGAGCCGATCACGGTGTTCGGCGACGGCGGCCAGACCCGTTCGTTCTGTTACGTCGACGATCTCGTCGACGGCATCCTGCGTCTCGCCGAGTCTGGCGAGCATCTCCCCGTCAACATCGGCAACCCCGAGGAGTTCACGTTGCTGGAGCTGGCCGAGAAGGTAATTTCATTGACCGCTTCCGAGAGTCGCATCGTTTTCGAGGCGCTGCCCGCGAACGACCCCAAGCAGCGCCGGCCCGACATCACGCGCGCTCAGGAGCTGCTCGGCTGGGCTCCGCGCACCGGTCTCGACGACGGTCTCCGCATGCTGCTCGAGCGCAGCCGGCGCGCCGAGCTGCTGGGCCGGACGGTGGGCGCATGAGGCGCCTGCTGACAGCCGGGCTGCTTGCCTTGACCCTTGTCGCCGTCGCCGCCACGGGCGCCTCCGCCGATCAGGGGCGCGCCCGCACGGCGCCCATGCTGCTCGGCGTGATGGACGACGCCCTGCTCGGCAACGTCCCCGACATCGCCTTCCCCGCCGTGCAGCAGCTGCACCCGCAGGTGATCCGCTACGACCTCTCATGGGCGCACACGGCGCCTCGCAAGCCGGCCGACGCCACCAACCCCGATGACCCGGCCTACGACTGGTCGCTCCCCGACCAGGTCGTCGTGCGCGCCGCGGCGCTCAACGTGCCGGTGCTGCTCACGATCGAGGTGACGCCGCGCTGGGCCGGTGGTGGCACGGGCAACAAGGCGCCTGTCAACATGGCGTCGCTGCAGGGCTTCGCCTACGCGGCCGCCACGCGCTACAGCGGCCAGCACATCGTGCCGTCGACCGGGCAGGTGCTGCCGCCCGTCACGCGCTGGGAGGCCTGGAACGAGCCCAACACGACGAGCCACCTGGCGCCGCAGTACACGTGTCGCTGCTCGACGGCCCAGCCGAAGTCTCCGGGGATCTACGCCAAGATCCTGACAGCGATCTTCCGGGGCGTGCACGCGGCGGGCAGCCACGCGGGCGTGCTGGAGACGGTCGCCGGCGGTGCCACGAAGCCGAACTATTCGGGCCCGAAGACGTTCGAGCCGGCCGTCGCACCGCTGCGCTTCGCGCTGCTGCTCGGCACGAGGCACCCGCCGCTCGACGTCTATTCGCACCATCCCTACCGCACCGACGTCGGCAAGAAGGTCGGGCAGCTGCCGGGCCTCAACGACATCGGCTTCGCCGACCTGCCGCGCCTCGTCAAGGGTCTGGACACTGCATTCCCGGGCAAGCACCTGCACCTCTGGATCACCGAGTTCGGGCTACAGACCAATCCGCCGGACAGCTTCCAGGGCGTCAGCCTCGCCAGTCAGTCGCAGCAGCTGCGCCGCAACGTCGCCTCCGCGCGGGCAAATCCGCGCATCGACATGCTGGTGTGGTTTCTGATCCGCGACGAGCAGGTGCGCAGGCCCTTCGCCCAGGGGTTCCAGACGGGCCTCTCCTTCACGAGCGGCCAGGCCAAGCCGTCCTGGTCGGTGTTCCGCTCCCTGGCGCAATAGCCGCGCGCCAGAGGACGATCGCGAACCCGGCGAGCGCCGCGTTGCGCAGTGCGAGGATGGCGATGGCGCCCCAGTGGAAGTGGGGCAGGTCGTCGAACGCGACGTTCAGCTCGAGGCGCGTCAGGACGGAGCTCAGGGCGAGCATCACCGCCTGCAGCGGATAGCGCGGGGCGAGCAGAGCCGAGAGCGGTGCGACCCAGAGCAGGTACTGCGGCGAGAGCACGGGGGCGACCGCGATGAGCACGCCGAGCGCGGCCAGCAGCGAGAGCGCCGGATCGGCGTCGACCCGGCGCACCTGCCGGGCCAGTAGCAGGGCCAGGCCGACCGACGCGAGCGCGAAGACGCGCCCGAGCCAGCGTGCGCTCGTCCCCGTCACGTTCTGGCTGCCGTGGTCGAAGGCCGTGCCGGCGTGCGCCCCGAAAGCGCGCGCGCCGTCCGCGAGCACCGCCGCCCACGACTCGATCTCGGGATCGCGGCCCGCGTGGTAGCCGATCCAGGAGAGCCCCACCTCCCCGCTCCAGAGGAAGTACGCGATCTGCACTGCGACCGGCACGGCCGCTGCGGCGACCAGGAGGCGGACGGTCGTCCCGCGGCGCGTCATCGCCGGGGCGGCCGCAAGGGGCACGAGCTTGAGCGCTCCGGCGAGCCCGAGCCAGGCGCCCGCGCGGCCTGGGCTGCGCGCGTATCGACCCGCGAGCAGGATCGCGAGGCCCGCGGCCAGGTCGAAGCGCGTGAGCGCGAGCCGGCCCAGCACCAGCACGGTCACGCTGTAGAGCCCGAGCGCCAGCAGCAGCTCTCCTGAGGGCCGTCGCCGGAGCAGGGAGGCCAGCAACAGCACGCAGACGACGTCCAGCGCCCCGTACAGCCAGATCGTGCGCTGATGGTATGCCTGCCCCGAATGGTCACCGCCGGCCGCGAGAGGGGCTACCAGCAGCGGTAGCGTGGCCGGTGGGTATTCGTAGTCGAGCCCGCTGTAGGCCTTCGTCCCGTTGGCGATGGCGTGCGCCCGGGGGTAGAAGTAGGTCGCCGGCAGATCCTTGCCGTCGGCGTGGTAGGCCAGAGCCGCGCCCGCGTGGAGCACGGCGAACGCCAGCACGATGGCGAGATTACGGCGCAAGCCCGCTGCCGCGGTAGGTCGCCCACATGCAGCCGACGAGCCCCGCCGCGCTGAGGACGAGCAGCCCCGCGCGCAGCCGCGAATCGACGCGGTCGAGCAGGATGCCGCCTGCGACGGCGTAGGGGAACGTGCCCATGAGGAAGCGTGGCAGGGACATCGCGCTCCCCGTCGCCAGCGGCGCGACCACGGCAATCACGGCGAACACGAACATGCCGTCGCGAATGCCATGGCGCCAGAGCACGATCAGCCCGATCGCGGCCAGCGGCACGGCGGTCAGGTAGAGCAGGTTCTGGGCGTGGTGGAGCACGATGGCGTCGCGGACGTAGCGCGCCAGCTCCCCGGGCGCATCGACCAGGCTGGCCGAGCGGTGCCAGCCCAGCTGCTGCGCGTGCAGGCTGGCGAGCCAGTCGTTGCGCCGGCGATGGAGGTCGGCGAACACGAGCGCCACGCCCGCGACTGCGCCCACGGCGCCGGCGAGTGTGGCCCGGCGGCGCTCCGGCGCCAGTGCGGCATCGGCCGCCAGGCCGATCGCCAGCGGGATCGCCGCGGGTCGAGTCAGGCCGGCCGCCAGGCCGGCGACGAAGGCGAGCACCGGGCGGCGCGAGCGCGCTGCCGCGAAGGCCCCGATCGAGGCCAGCAGGAAGAGGCCCTCCGAGTAGTTCGTGCTGAGCACGTAGGAGAACGGGAAGAAGGAGACGGCCGCGCACGCGAGCAGCGCCACGCGGCGCCCGCCGAGCTCGCTGCACAACCGGTGCAGCAGAACCAGCGCGGCGAAGCTGGCGAGGGTGGCCAGCAGGGCGCCGCCCCAGGGCTCGGAGAACCCCACCCAACCGGCTGCGCGCGCGGCGAACGGCTGCAGCGGGAAGAACGCCGGCAGCTCGGCCGACACGGGGGGTCCGCAGGCCGGGTCGTAGCCGCAGCGCGCGATGGTCAGGTAGAAGCCCGCGTCCCAGGTCGTGAGGTACGCGTGCACCTGCGTCGGCGGCACCAGCAGCACCGCGAGCACGAGGACGCGGGATGCGGCGAACGTGGCCAGCGCGTCGGTTGCGGCCTCGCGCCAGCGCCCCATCGGCCCGAGTCTACTCGCCGCCTCGCGCCCCTCCGTCCTCGCCAGGGCGGCGGCCGCACCCCGGGCGGCTAGGATCGTCCACTTGCGCACGACCTTCGCGACCATCGCACGACGGCTGCGACCCGGCGTCGGCCTTGCGGTGTTCCTGGGCTATCTCGCGCTCTCGATCGTGTTCTGGGGACAGGAGGTCGTGCAGCACCCGACGCGCCAGTGCCTCTGCCTGGGCGCGGATCCGTCGCTCTTCATGTGGTCGCTCAGCTGGTGGCCCCATGCGATCGGCGCGGGCATCGATCCGTTCGTCACGCACGCCATCTACGTGCCCGACGGCTACAACCTCACCTGGGCGACTGCGGTGCCGGCCGCCAGCCTCGCGGTCTGGCCGGTCACGGCTCTCGCCGGTCCCGTCGCCGCGTGGAACGTGCTCATGCTCGGCGGGCCGGCCCTGGCCGCTCTCGCGGCCTTCAAGCTCTGCCGCGAGCTGACCGGGCGCATCGGACCGTCTGTCGTCGGCGGGTACCTGTTCGGGTTCTCGAGCTTCATGCTGGCGGAGTCGCTGGCGCACCTGCACCTGACGCTCTCGTTTCCCGTGCCTCTGGCGCTCCTGCTGGCCGTCCGCCGCTTCCGCCGCAGCCTCTCGCGGCGCAGCTTCCTCGGCTGGCTCGCCGGGGTGCTCGGCGTGCAGGTGCTGATCTCCACCGAGGCGGCCCTGATGCTGGCGGTGATGGCCTGCGCCGGCGTGGTGGTCTTCGCGCTCTTCTCCGAGCGAGACGCCCGCCGCCGGCTCGGGAGCGTGCTCGCCGAGGCGCTTGGCGCGAGTGCGCTCGCCGCGATCGTGCTCTCGCCCTACCTGTACTACGCCCTCAAGGACGCCCGCCCCGACCCGATCCGGTCGGCCGGGCTGTTCTCGGGCGATGCGCTCAACCTCCTGATCCCGACCGCCGTGACCCGTCTCGGCCATCAGACGTTTGCGCCGGTGGCCAACCTCTTCGTGGCCAACATGGCCGAGTCGGGCCTCTATCTCGGCCTCCCGATCGTCGCGCTCGTGTGCCTCTATGCGGTGCGCGCCCCGGCCGGCGCGGCCAAGTACAGCCTGCTCGCCTTCAGCGGGGTCGCGCTGCTGTTCACGCTCGGCCCTCAGCTTCAGATCGCGGGTCATCCGACGCTCAAGCTGCCCTGGCGCGAGGCGGCGAAGTTCCCGCTGCTCAACAACGTGCTGCCGATCCGGTTCGCGCTCTATCTCTGGCTCGCGGTCGCGATCATGGTCGCGCTCTGGCTGGCGCTTCCGACGACGGGCGTTGCGAGCTGGGGCCTCGCTGCGCTCGGCCTGGCGTTCCTGGTGCCGAGCGTCGGCTCGACGATCTGGCACTCCCAGCTCGACGATCCGCCGTTCTTCCGCGACGGCGGCTACCGCCACGTGCTGCACCAGGACGAGACGATCCTGGCGCTGCCGTACGGCTCCCACGGTTTCTCGATGCTGTGGGCGGCCGAGGCGCACGTCGACATCCGCCTGGCGGGCGGCTACATCGCGCCCGAGGCCCCGGCGGGGTATGCCGCCGACCCCTTCGTGCGGGGAGTCGAAGCTGCGACGGGCAACCCGCCGGCCGATCTGGCGGCCACGCTGCCCGCCTTTCTCCGGCGCACGGGCGCGACCAGGATCGTCGTGAGCGAGTCGTTGGGTGCGCCGTGGTCAGCCGCATTGCAGGGGCTCGGCTACAAGGGGAGGGCGATCGGCGGCGTCGTTGTGTACCCGGTGGCGCACCCGGCATAGCGCGGCAATCGGGCCCGACCACCACCGCTTTTCCTGCATAGGCGTACCATCTGGCGCGAAGTGGCATCCCCCCTCGTCCGCTCCACTGAGGCGCCTCCACCGCACGACGTTCGCGCACGGCGCCCAGGTCTCGACGCCCTCGTCCTGCTCCACCGGGGCCGGCGGCTGCTGTCGGCGCTCGTCCTGGTGGTGCTCGACCTCACCGGCGTCACGCTCGCCCTCTACGCCGCGCTCGTGCTGCGCAACGCCTATCGCGGCGAGCACGTGCTGTTCGGGCTCGCGTGGGCGGCGATCTCGAACTGGCTGCAGTTCATCGCGCTCGTGCTGGTGCTCGTGTTCGCGCGCGCCGGACTGTATCGCCAGCGCGAGGCGCGCCCGGGCGCCGACGCCGTGATCCGCTCGCTCGCGCTCGTGACGCTCATCACCGGCGTCTACGCCGTGGCCGTGGCAGGCATGACGTTCCACAGCTTCTACGGCATCTTCTGGGTCACGTTCGTGCTCGCGGCCACCCTCGTGCCGCTTCTGCGCGCCAGCTACGACAGCGTCACGCTGGAGCTGATGCGCCTGTTCGGCGTGCGGCGCCGCACGCTGCTCGTCGGGCCGTTCGGCGACCTCGGCGTCCTCGAGCGCACGCTCAAGCGCGACGGACGCGGGCCCGACATCGACGTGATCGGCACCGTCAGCGAGCACTCCGGGGGCGAGGCGCTGCCCGACTCCCCGGCGCTCGGGGCCCTGGCCGACCTCGAGCAGATCGTGGCCGAGCATCGTCCCAACGACGTCGTCATGACCGGCTTCGAGCTGCCCACCGCCGAGCTCGTCTCGCTCGTGGACACGTGCCGCGCCTACGGCTGTCGCCTGCGCGTCGTGCCGACCACTACCGAGCTGCTGCTGGATCGCGCAACGTTCGTGCCGGGACAGGCCGTGCCGCTCTTCGAGGTGCGCCCACCGGTGCTGACGGGCGTCGAGTGGGCGATCAAGCGCACCTTCGACATCGTCGTCGCGGCCCTGCTGGTGCTCATCCTCGCGATTCCCGGGCTGATCGTGGCGCTGATCGTGCGCCTCACGAGCCCGGGCCCGGCGCTCTACCGCGATCGCCGTATCGGCGTCGGCGAGCGCGAGTTCGCGATGCTCAAGTTCCGCTCCATGCAGCAGGACGCGGCCGATCTGCAGCCCGAGCTCGAGGAGCACAACGAGGCCGGCGGCGTCATCTTCAAGATGCGCGACGACCCGCGCGTGACCCCCGTGGGCCACATCCTGCGCCGCTTCTCGATCGACGAGCTGCCCCAGCTCTGGAACGTGCTGCGCGGCGAGATGAGCCTGGTCGGGCCGCGCCCGCTGCCGCTGCGCGACTTCGAGCTGCTGGACGCCTGGCACCGCGGGCGCTACCGCGTGCTGCCCGGCATCACCGGCCTGTGGCAGGTCTCGGGCCGCTCGGAGCTCGAGTTCGACGATCTGGTGCGGCTCGACTTCTACTACGTCGAGAACTGGTCGATCTGGCTCGACATCGAGATCCTCGCGCGCACCCCGCTCGCGGTTGCCCGCGGGCGCGGGGCGTATTAGTCTGAGGCAAGCGCGTCGGCCGGATCGTTAGAGTCCTGCGGTGCCGCTGGATCCGGTCAGGCTGCGCCGGTTGACTCGATCCGGCGGGCTCCGCGTGAGGACCGGGTTGTGGCGCGTGCCGCGCCCACTGCTCCTGCTCACGCTGGCGGTGCTGATCCACAACATCGCGTGGATGGTCGTGCTGCCGGCCTGGCAGGGCCCCGACGAGTACGGGCACTACGCCTATGTCGAGCGGCTGGCCGCGGATCACAAGCTCATGCCGTTCGACGATTACAACCCCGGCCCGGGCCTCTCCGCCGCCATGCTCGCCTCGATGGAGGGCACGGGCTTCAACGAGCAGCGCTTTCGCCTCGCGTTACGGCCGTTCGGTCCGGCGGGCTCGGATGGCGTGCACTTTCCACGCGAGAAGGGCAACCTGAAACAGCACAACACCGGGCAGCTCGGCACCAACAACTATCCACCGGCGTACTACGTCGCCGCGCTCCCGCTGTTCGAATTGCCGGGGCTCTCGAACGCCACGCAGCGCGATTATGCGGTCCGCCTCCTGTCCGCTCTGCTCGGCGCACTCGTCGTGCCGCTGACCTATCGCCTCGGACGGCTCGTGTCGCTCAGCCGGCGCGCCGCGCTGGTCGCGGCCGGCGTGGCGACCTCGGCGCCGATCCTGACGCAGCAGAGCGCGGTCGTCAGTCCGGACATCCTCCTGGTCGTCGCGATCACGGGCCTGGCCGCGGCGACGCTGCGCGCTCGCGACCGGCTCGACCGCCGCACCGTGGGCGAGGTACTCGCCTGGGGGGCCGTGGCGGGGCTGACGAAGCCGATCGGGCTGCCCGCTGCCGTGGCCGTCGCGCTGCCGATCGCGATCCTCACCTTCGGCGAATTGCAGCGGCGCGTCCGGATCGCGCTCCTGGCGGGCGCGAGCCTCGTCGGCGTGGTGCTGGGCAGCGTGTTCGCCTCGACGCTCTTCGGATTCGCTGTGCCCGCGAGCATCTCGTGGGTCGAGCGCCTGAAATTCGCCGGCGAGTACCTCTGGCAGTACTACCTGCCCCGGCCGTCAGGCATGCCGGTGGTGCTGCCGCCCGCGACGCCCGCCTCTCCGCCGGCGGCCTGGATGTGGGGCAAGGAAGGCGTCGGCATCCTCGGCTGGCTCACCACGCCGCTCCCCAACTGGGCTTATCGCCTGGCCTGGTGGCCGACGCTCGTGGCAGGCGGGATCGCATTCGCCGGCGGGCTGTTCGGAGCGGGGCGCGATCGCTCGCGGCGCAGTGCCGTTCTGGCGCTGGTCGTGGCGTCCCTGGCGTACATCCTGGTGCTGCACTCCGCGGAAGCCGTCTACATGCTCTCGAGCGGCAACCGCCTGCTGCAGGGCCGCTACTTCCTGCCCATCTACCCGCTGATCGCGGTGGCGATCATGGCGGGCCTCTCGCGCTTCGGCGAGCGCGTCGCGCTCTCGGTGGGGCTCGTGCTGTGGGCCGCCTGGACGCTCGTCGCGATCGATGCGCTGAACACGATGGTGATCTACTTTGGCTAGGCGCTGGCTCCCGGTCGCCGCCGCCCTGGCCGTCTCGGTGCTGGTCGCGGTCGTGCTGGCCGTGCACATGACGCGCCGCAGCGACATCCTCGAGGACGTGCTCGCGGCGCCGCCGACCGGGAATCTGGCGGTGGAGAATCTCAGCCGTGCCGGCACCACCCTCCCGGTTCCGCGCACGACGGTGCGGCATGCGGGCGACGTCGCGCTGCGCATCAGTGCGCGCGACGCGGCCGCCAGCGACACGGCGATGACGCTGCAGATCCTGGGACCCGGCGGGCGGCGACTCGCGACCTGCCGCTATGCGCGCGGATCGTTCGTCGACACGACCGTGCTGCGCTGCCCGATCCGCGACCTCTCGCGCGTCCGGCGGATGAGGATCATCGTCGATCCGCTGACCCGAGGGCTTGGCGTCGTCGGAAGCAAACAGGGCGTCGCCTCGCTGATCGCGCCGCGCTCGCGCTC
Source organism: Gaiellales bacterium (assembly GCA_035696365.1). Taxonomy (GTDB): domain Bacteria; phylum Actinomycetota; class Thermoleophilia; order Gaiellales; family JALYLC01; genus JALYLC01. The sequence continues at coordinate 143,729 of DASRQS010000134.1, forward strand.
GCTGGCCGCGAGGCTCGAGACGATCCTCGGCCGCATCGGCGCCAAGCGGCCGGCACCATTCTCGGGCTGGCTCGTGCCGATCGGCACCGTGCTCTGGCTCTCAGGGCTCCTGCTGGTGGGCCTGTGGATCGCTCGGCCCCCGCGGGACGAGGGCGACGCCCCCGGGCGATGACCGGGCCATCCAGTGAGGAGGTGGATCGCTACAGTCTCCGCGTGGCGCAGACCTCGGCTCCGGTCACGATCACCAGCCGCCTGGGACTCGCCTACCGATCTCGGCTTCGCTTGGTCACGCTCGACGATGCTCTGGCGCTCGCGATGCTGGCCATCGCCGTCGTCCTTGTCACCAGCGTCGGAATCTCACATGCGCGCGGCTTTCGCTACGGGCCGATCGACGAAGTGGCACACGTCGGCTACGTCGAGCGGGTTGCGCAGAGTGGGGTGCCGCCCATCGGTGACGGCGCGATCGTGGCAGGCCCTACGCAGCACGTGGGTGCGACCGATGTGGTGCTGGCCCCAGCCGATCCCCTCGGTTTCCCGGGTGGGTTCGTCAACGGTGCACGAGTCCCTCAGGTCGAATTCATCCAGCCGCCGCTCTACTACTACGCCCTGGCGCCGGTGGCGCTTGCGGTGAGTTCCGATCGAACTGTGTTCGCGTTGCGCCTGGCGAGTGTCGTGTTCCTCCTCGCCGCGCTCGTGCTCGTGTTCCTGGCCGTGCGCGAGACGGCACCCGATCGACCACTGGCGGCCGGTCTCGCGACCGTGATCCTGGCCACGATGAGCGGCCTCACGTACACCCTCAGCCAGGTTCAGAACGACGCGCTTCTGATGGCGATGTTCGCCCTTGTGTTCTGGCTGCTCTGCCGCGATGTGCCGCGTCGCAGGGTCGGCTACGGGCTCGCAGCGGCCAGTGGGTTCCTTGCCGTCACCCAGATCGTCGCGATTCCGTTTGCGGCAGGCGCGTTGCTCTGGGCGTGCTGGCGCGCCGTCGCGTGGCCCAAGAGCACGCCCGCCGTTGCCTCCCGCTTGTTGCTGCCGCGTCTCGCGGTGGCGGCGATACCGCTCATGCTCTGGGTCGTCTGGAATGTGGGCCAGTACCGCAGTGTGTTTCCTGGGGGCGGTGGCCTGACCATTGCGGGCGGCCCAGCCGGCCCGGCCCTGACCGACGTGTTCGCGGCCGCTCAGGCCGCCGTGTCGGAGTCGTTCAACGATTTCTGGGCCGTCGGGTTCGCTCCACGCCAACTCGATCCCCGACCCCCGGCTCTTCTGTGCTCGGTATTCGTCATCTGTGCGATCGCACTGCTCGCGACAGGCGCCATCACCGCGGCACGCGTGCGCCTGGCCGCTTGGGCGGGGCTCGCCGCCGCGGCGTTCCTTTCGACGTTTGGAACCATCTTTCTCGCGGTCGTGCGCAGCGGCGGTCTGAGTTCCTATACCGGCCGTTACTTCGTGGGCGTCGCGGTCGCCTGGGCAGCACTTCTAGCGCTCACGATCGATGCTGCGACCGCCCGCCGCATCTGGCTTGCGAGAGGTGTGTCTGTCGCGCTCTCGCTCGTCCTCGTACATTTTGCGCTGCAGTTCTCGACACTCGGATTTCGCCTGTTCTGACCTAATCGCGTCCCTGTCGCTCGCCCGTGCGACGCACCTGCTCCTCCAGCATGGCGAGCCGCTGGGCGAGCCGCGAGCTCTGCTCGCTGAGGCGCGAGACGGCGATCGAGAAGTTGAGCAGCACGAGCAGCACGAACCCGAACGCGGCGATGAAGAGCGCGTTGGGCGGGTAGGCGATGCCGAGCGCCGACGACATGCGATCCAGCAGGCCGGGCACGGCCGCGAGCACGATCAGCGCCAGGCAGGTGACCAGCCAGAGCATCGAGTAGCGCTCCTGCAGGCGCCGCCTCCGCACCAGTTCCAGCACCACGAACGACAGCCCGACGGCGCCGAGCAGCGACACGAGCACGATGCGCGTCAACTCGAGCCCCCGGGGAGGCGGGCCGGCCGGCGCAGCAGCACCATGCCGATCGCCATCGAGACCTTGACCATGTAATAGACCGAGCGGATCGGCGTGATCGACGAGCGCCCGCCCTGACGGGCCTGCATCTGGATCGGAACCTCCCGGACGCGCAGCCCGGCGCGATGCGCGACGACGATCGACTCCACCTCGGGATAGTCGTGGGGGTAGGCGGCTGCGAACAGCGCGATGGCCCGCGGCCCGGCGGCCCGGAAGCCCGACGTGCTGTCCGTCAGGTGCGATTTGGTGGCGAGCGAGACGATGCGCGCGAGCAGACTGATCCCGAGGCGCCGCCCGCGCGTGGAGCGGAACGCGCCCGGCGCCAGGAAGCGCGAGCCGATCACGAGATCGGCGTCGCTCGCGAGCAGCGCCTCGACGAGCGTCCCGATCTCGGTGGCCGGATGCTGACCGTCGCCGTCGACCTGGATCGCCACGTCGTAGCGCGCGTCCTGGGCGATGATGTAGCCCGTCTGCACCGCCGTGCCGATGCCGAGATTGAACGGCAGCGTGACGACGCGCGCTCCCGCCTGTACGGCCGCGGCGGCCGTACCGTCGCCCGAGCCGTCGTCGATCACGACGACGTCGATCCACTGGAGCGCTTTCAGGTCGGCGATCACCCCGGCGATCGCGGCGCGCTCGTTGAAGGCCGGCACCATCGCGAGGCAGCGGGGCCGCTGGTGGCTTGCGCTCGTCTCTTGTCCGGGCACTCCGCGACCACACTACCATCCGGGCGCGTGGACGCAGACGGGAGAAAGGTTCCCCGGATGGCCGTGTCGAACGGCCATCCGGTGGACGTCGCGGCGTGACAACGGGGTTCGTCTGGGCCATCGCGATCCTCTGCGTGCCGACCCTCGTGCTCGCCGGCGGCGTCGCCGGCTGCCTGCGCGCGCACGATGACGCGACGAGGGCCCTGGCGCTGCCCTTCGCCTACGCCTGCGTCGTGTTCTGCGGCGTGCTCGCGGTGCGGCTCGGCATCCGCGGCCAGGCGCTCACGCTCGTCACCGTCGGGCCCGCGCTGCTCGCCGGCGCATTCCTGCTCTACCGCCGCGGCGCGCGCAGCCTGCCGCCCTGGCCGCTGCTCGGCGCGGGCATCACCCTCGCGATCCTGGCCTCGCCCTATCGCTGGCACAAGCCCGGCGTGCTCGGCTGGAACGTCGGCAACGACTCCGTGGTACACGCGACCTACGCGAGTGCACTGGGCATGCCCGATCGCGCGCCCGTCGCCGGGAGCTCGGCGCGTCTCGTGGTCGACACCTTCGCGAACGGCTATCCCGAGGGCTCGCACGCGTTGTTCGCCGCGGTGCTCGCGTTCTCGCGCGATCCGCTGACGTCGTTCAACCCGGTGCTCGCCGTCCTGATGGCGTTTGCCGCCTTCCCCGCCTACTGGCTGATCCGCCGCCAGCTGGCATCGGCGCCGCTGGCGGGCATCGGCGCGGCGGGAGCGGCGGGCGGCTACCTGCAGTTCGGCTTCTACAGCCAGGGCTTCATGCCGCAACTGGCCCTCACGGCGCTGCTCTTCGGGGCCCTCGGCCTGGGCTACGAGGCGATTGCGGGCGCCTCGCTCGCGCTGGCCGCGATGGCGGGCGTCACGGCTGCCGGGGCGGTGATCGTCTACTCGGCCGCCGTCGGCGTCTACCTCGCTCCGGCGGCCCTGATCGCCATCGTGGCGCTCGCCGTGGTGCCGGGCCTCAGCCTGCGCACGCGCGTTCTCCTGCCCGTGGCCGCGATCGCGGCGGGGGTTATCGCCATCCTGCCCGAGCTCAGCCGGACGCTCCGGCTCGGGCGCGCTGCCGCCGCCGCGGCGGGGGATCCGGCGGCGTTCATCAGCGATCGCGGCAACCTCCCGGGTCCCGTCGACAAGCTGACGGTGCTGGGCGCCTGGATCGGGCCCGACTACCGCGTCCCGTACACCTACATCCGGCCCACCCACGCAGCGATGGTGGCCGCCGCCTTCCTGGCGGGCGTCGCGGTGCTGGTCGCGCTGCGTCGCTGGCGGCTCGCGCTGCCCGCGATCCTCGTCTCCGTCGGCGCCGGAGCCGTGTACGTGGCCGCCAGCTCCAGCATCTACTACACCGCCAAGACCTATCAGGTCGCGGCCTTCCCGATCGCCTGCGCGATCGTCGCGGGCGCGGCGGCGCTGACGCGCTGCCAATGGCGGCCGCGGCTCGCCGTGCCGATCGCCACGGCGGGCGCGCTCCTGCTGGGCGGCGTCGCGGCCGCGCTGGAGCTCGGCATCGGCCAGGCCGCGCGTGCCGCTGCGGTCACGCCGCCGGAGTTCCGGGAGCTGCAGGCCCTGGGGCGCCACGCGCCGCGCAGCCTGGGCCTCGCCCTCATCCACGACGACTGGACCAAGGTGCTGCTCCCCGACGCCGCCGTGCCGTACGACTCGAGCTTCGGCGCGAACGTCGTCCCCGGCCACGGCTTCGCCGGCATCCTCGACGTCGACTCCCTCAGGCCGGCCTCTCTCGACGAGGTGTCTTGGATCGCCGAGGAGCGGCTCGGCGGCACATCCAGGCCCCCCGCGCCGTTTGGGCTCGACCGCGTCTCGCCGGACTACCGCCTGTGGACACGGCCGCCCGGCTCGGCCGTGAAAGCGACCAGGACCTTCCCGCTCGAGCCGGTCCCCGACATCGGCGGCCGCAACCTGGCACCGGGAGCCTCGCTCGCCGCGCCGGCGACCGGCTCGCTGGAGGGGCGCGCCACCGACGGAGTGCTCTCGTTCCCGGTGCACTGGAAGCTCGCGGGCTCCGCCTGGGGGCCGTGGGTGGCCGAGGCCGACTACGTCGTACCGAGCCCGGGCGGCGGGCCGCCTGCCCAGACCGAATTCGACGTCGGCGCCGGCGGCCGCTACCGCGTCTCACTGATCGGCCAGCCCTCTCCGCGCATGCGCATCCGAGTCGACGGCAATCCATTGCCGCCGCCCGACACGTCGGCGCCGGGGATCACGCGCTTCCAGGCGATCGGGACGGTGCGCCTGACGCCGGGCCGGCACACGCTCTCCCTGCTCGCCGGCGGTAATGGCGAGATCGCCTACATCCTCGCGATCTCGCTGGAGCGCGCCGGCCGGCCGGCCGCGGTCGCCGTGTGCGTGGCGGGGCGCCGCTCCGAGCTTGCACCGCGCGAACCGGCGAAGGTGCGTCAGGGGCAGCGGATCACCGCCTGCGGAGGACGGTCGGCCTTCCTGGATCGCATCGACGAAGCCGCACCCTAGACTCACGACGCGTGCGCATCCTTCACCTTTCGCACGGCTACCCGCCCGCCGTCGGCGGCTCGGAGACCGTGATCTGCGAGTTCTCCGAACGGCTCGTGCGGCGCGGTCACGAGGTGTGTGTCGTGACAACGACCGGCTACAACACCGCGGCGTTCCGCGAGCCCGGCCGGCCGACCATGAGCGCCGGGGAGGAGTGGCGCGAGGGAGTGCGAGTCCGCCGCCATCGTGCGGATCCGCGTGTGGCGCCGAGGCTGCGCCGCGCCCAGGCCCTCGCGTTCCGCCTCCGCCTGCCGGGCAACGGCGCGCTGCGCACCATCTACGACGGCCCGCTCGCGCCCGGCATGCTGCGCGATGCCGCGCACGAGCCCGCCGACGTGATCGGCGCGACGGCGTTCCCGCTCCTCCACATGCAGTTCGCGGTCGCCGCGGCTCGCGCCCGGCGAGTGCCGTCGGTGCTGTTGGGAGCCCTGCACCCCGACGACCGCTGGGGCTTCGATCGCGCGCCGATCCGGCGCGCCATCAGCCATGCCGACGCCTACGTGGCCTACACGCCGTTCGAGCGCGACCACGTCGAGCGCATGGGCGTGGCGCCCGAGCGCATCCACGTGATCCCGCCCGGCGTCGACGCGGAGACCGTCGAGGGCGGCGACGGCGCAGCGTTGCGAGAGGAGGTGGGCGTCCCCGCCGGCGTTCCGCTGATCGGCTTCGTGGGGCAGCTCGGCGGTCACAAGGGCGTCGACGACCTGGTGGCCTCGATGCGGCTCGTCTGGAAGCATGAGCCCGACGCCTTTCTGCTCGTCGCAGGCGCGACGACGCCCTTCCTGGCGACGATCGAGAAGGCAGTGCGGCAGCTCCCGGCCGCGCGGCGCTCCCGCGTGCGCTTCCTGCTCGACTTCGACCAGGCGCGCAAGCGCGACGTCCTCGCCGCGCTCGATGTATTCGCCTCGCCTTCGGGTTACGAGTCCTTCGGGCTGACGTTCGTGGAGGCCTGGCTCGCGGGGCTGCCGGTCGTCGGCTGCCGCTCAGGGGCGGTTCCGACGGTGGTCGAGCACGGCGAGGACGGCGTGCTCGTCGGATACCGGGCGGTGCCCGAGCTCGCAGGGGCGCTAATCGAGCTCCTGGACGACGAGCCGTTCCGGCGGCGGCTCGCCGTCACAGGTCGCGCGAAGGCGCTCGAGCGCTATACCTGGGAGGGGTCGACCGGCTTGCTCGAGGCACTGTATGCCGGAGT
>DASRQS010000135.1:0-59600 GCA_035696365.1 Gaiellales bacterium
CCAGCTCCACCGTGCGCACGCGCACGCCGTCGCGGAAGTCGGCACCGGCGAGCACGGCCTGCTCGGCCATGAACGCGTCGAGGCGCAGACGCTGGGTCATCAGCACGACAGGCGCGAGACCGCCGTGCGCGAACGCCCCGAGATCGGGATGCCGGAAGGCGATCGTCGTGATCTGGCGCTCCACGACCGGCCCGATCGCGAAGGGCAGCAACCGCGCCCCGCGCAGCGTGACACCCCCGCCGCAGGGCTTGTCGCGGGGGAAGCGCGCGCGGTCGACGAGCAGCGTGCGCACGCCCTCGGAGGCGAGCAGATGCGCGGTCACGGAGCCCGCCGGCCCGGCCCCCACGACGATGACGTCGAATCGCTCCACGATCGGAGCGTACGATCTCGGCATGGGACACAGCAGCGTTCGAGTCGAGGATGCGGGCGACCTGCGGGTGCGCCAGGCCATGATCGGGCGGCCGAAGTCGGTCTCGCGCGACGCCAGCGTCGGCGCTGCGCGGATCCTGTTCGCGAACCCCAAGAACCGGCTCCTGCTCGTGGTCGACGACGACGATCTCTACGTGGGACACGTCCTGCGGGACGACGTGCCGGAGGCCGAGCCCGACGAGGCGCCGCTGCTCTCGCACGTGCGGCGCGACTGCCCGACGATCGGCCCGGACGACAGCGTCGCCGGGGCGCTCCCGCTGGCGAGCGACGCCTTCGACAACCGGCTCGTGGTGGTGGCCGAGGACGGGCACCTGGCGGGCCTGCTGTGCCTCAACAAGCGCGACGGCTACCTCTGCGTGGACGTGCGCGGATGACGGGAGTCCATCGCAGCGAGCTGACGCCCGTCGCATTCCTGCAGCGTGCTGCGTACGTGCACCCCGAGCGCATCGCGGTCGCACACGAGGACGGCCGCCGGATGACCTACCGCGAGCTGGAGGAGCGCAGCCATCGTCTCGCGAACGCCCTGCGCGGACGCGGCCTGCGTCACGGCGACCGCGTCGCCGTGCTCTCGCCGAACGCGCCGGCGATCCTCGAGGCGCACTACGCGGTACCGCTCGCGGGCGGCGTCCTCGTCGCGATCAACACCCGGCTCGCCTCCCCCGAGATCGATCACATCGTGCGTCATTCGGGTGCCCGCATCCTGCTCGTGGACCACGCGCTCGAGCCGCTGCTCGAGCCGCTCGACCTCAGCGGCGTCGACGTCGTGCGCATCGACGACGACGGGGGTGCAGAAGATCCCTACGAGCAGCTCGTCGCCGAGGGCGGCCCCGAGCTGCCGGAGAGCTGGCTCGAGTACGAGGAGGAGCCGATCTCGATCAACTACACGTCCGGCACCACGGGACTTCCCAAGGGCGTGACCTACACACATCGCGGGGCGTACCTGAATGCGCTCTCCGAGGTCATCGTGGCCGGGCTCACGCCCGAGAGCGCGTTCCTCTGGACGGTGCCGATGTTCCACTGCAACGGCTGGTGCTTCCCCTGGGCGGTGACGGCGGTGGCGGCGCGCCACGTGACCGAGCGCTCCGTCGATCCCGGACGCATCTGGGAGCTGATCGAGCACGAGGGCGTGACCCACTACAACGGCGCTCCGACCGTGCACATCAGCGTGGCGGGCCATCCGTCGGCGCGGCGGCTGGAGCGGCCCGTGACAGTGCTCGCGGCCGCAGCACCGCCCTCGCCGACCCTGCTCGCCCGCCTCCAGGAGCTCAACTTCCGTGTCGTGCACGTCTACGGGCTGACCGAGACCTACGGGCCCATCACCGTGAGCCCGGAGCCCGACGGCTTCGCCGAACTGGACGCCAAGGCACGCGCGCGCGTGCTCGCCCGGCAGGGGCAGGCGTATCCGACGGCCGAACTCGTGCGCGTCGTCGATGCCGACGACGCGGACGTGCCGCGCGACGGCGCGACGATGGGCGAGGTCGTGATGCGCGGCAATAACGTCATGCTCGGCTACCACGACGATCCGGAGGGCACCGCGCAGGCCTTCCGCGGAGGCTGGTTCCACTCGGGCGACCTCGCCGTCTGGCATCCCGACGGGATGATCGAGCTGCGCGACCGCGCCAAGGACGTGATCATCTCGGGCGGCGAGAACATCTCGACGATCGAGGTCGAGCAGGCGCTCGCGTCACATCCCGCGGTGCTCGAGTGCGCCGTGATCGCGATCCCCCACGATCACTGGGGGGAGCGGCCGAAGGCCTTCGTGACGCTGCGCGAGGGCGCCGAGGTGGGGCCGGAGGAGCTGATCGAGCACTGCCGCGCGCGCATTGCCCGCTTCAAGGCGCCCGACGCGGTCGAGTTCGGCCCGCTGCCGAAGACCTCGACGGGCAAGGTGCAGAAGTACGTGCTGCGCGACCGGGAGTGGGGCGACCGCGAGAAGCGGATCAACTAGGGTCACAGACCCCGAAACGGATCAGCCAGGCGATCGTTTTGCCGGCGCCTTCGCAGGACGAGCTGGCAGGCTCTGAGCCAGGTCGCGGCTCCGAGGCCGAAGACGCCCCAGCCGCACACGGTGAGCGCGATCACCAGCCATCCCCGCGGCTCGTGGCCATCGCTGCCGTAGATCTCGTCGACTGCTGCGAAGAGCAGCGCGCCACCGGCGATGAACCCGATCGGGCTGACGAGCAGGCACACGGACGCGCGCGCCCACAGCGCCTGCAGCGTTGCTTGCATTGAACCAACGTACGACGGCATCGAACATGCCGCAACTCCCGACCCGCGGTCAGGCCTGCAGGCTCGCGGCGAAGCGGGCGATGCGGCTGCAGCCCTCGGCCAGAACGTCCTCGCCTGCGGACAGGGCAATGCGCACGTGACCGGCTCCGCTCGGGCCGAAGGCCTCGATTGGGAGAACGGAGACGCCCTCGGTCTCGAGCAGGCGCTGCGCGAACTCCGTGGCCGAGATGCCACAGGCGCGGACGTCGAGCATGATGAACATCCCACCCTGCGGGACGTGGCAGCGCAGGCCCGCCTGTCCGTCGAGGCGCGCCACGACGTGCGCCCGGCTCTCGTAGGCGGCGCGCATCTCGGCCGTGGCCGCGTCGGCGTCGCGCAGCGCTGCCGTGGCCGCGTCCGCGATGAACGGCGGCGAGCCGAAGAGCATGCAGTCGAGCAGCAGCACGAGGCGCGTCACGAGCGCCTCGGGCACGACCGCCCAGCCGGTGCGCCAGCCGGTCATCGCGTGGGATTTCGAGAGGCTCGAGATGCCGGCCACGCGCTCCTCCGCGCCGTCCACCGCGAGCACGCTCGCGTGCGTGCGACCGCCGAACAGGAGCGAGCCGTAGACCTCGTCGGAGATCAGCCAGAGCTCGTGCTCGCGGCAGAGCTCGCCGAGCGCCGCGAGCGTTTCGGCGGGCATGCAGGCACCGGTCGGGTTGTGCGGCGTGGTCAGCACGATCGCGCGCGTGCACTCCGTGACGGCGGCAGCGACCTCGTTGACGTCGAGCTGAAAGTCGCGCTCGGGACGGAGCGGGACGTGCACCGGCGTGGCGCCGGAGGCCGCGAAGATCCCGGGATAGGTGGCGTAGAACGGCTCCGGGACGATGACCTCGTCGCCCTCGCCCATGACGCAGGTGCAGACCGAGAACATCGCGGCCTGCGCACCGGGGAAGGAGACGACCCGGCTCGGATCCACCGGGCGCCCGGCCCAGGCCGACGTGCGCCTCGCGATCTCCTTGCGCAGCGTCGCATCGCCCTGGGAGTAGGTGTAGTGCGTGCGACCGGCGCGCAGCGCGGAATACGCGGCCTCGATCACCACGGGCGGCGTCTCGAAGTCGGGATCGCCGATGGTCAGCATGATCACGTCCTCGCCGCGCGCGCGGCGCTCCGAGGCCAGGCGGTGCACGTTCCAGGCCTGGTTGTCGTCGCGGGCGAGGCGGTCGGCGAGGGGAGAGAACTTCACGCCCTGACGGTAAACGGAGTGCTAGCTCCGGCGCGCCGTCACGATCGGCTGGTAGTAGCCGGTCTCCTCCGGCGTCCGCCAGCGCACATCCGTGAGTCCCGCCGACTCGAGCGCGCCGCACAGCTCGCCCCGCAGGAGTGCGCGCAGGCGCGTGCGCCGGCAGGCCGTCTCCCAATGCTCGCCCTCGCCGCGCAGGGTGAACTGCGCGAGCTCGTAGCTGCGGCCCGCGTCGTCCCACTCCCAGACCTGGAACGAGATCGTGCCCGGCCCCACGCGCACCGGATGCCCGGGCGAGCGCACGGCCACGAGGGGCGCGTAGTCGCGCAGGCTGACGACGGCCAGGCCGCCCGGCTCGAGCTTCGCCAGCACCCCGGCGGCGAACCGGTCCAGATCCTCGTCCCGGTGCAGGTGGGCAACGGCGTTGTCACAGGCGAGCACGCAGGCGAAGGTGCCCTCGACCTGCTCGGGCAGGCGAGTGAAGTCGGCGACGCCCGTTGCGAGCCGCGCGCCCATCGCGGCAGCCTCGCGGGCGGCGCGCTCGACCGACGCTGGCGAGAGGTCGGTGGCAAGCACGTCGTGGCCGCGCAGCGCCAGCCCGATGGCCTGCGTGCCGATGCCGCAGGCGCAGTCGAGCGCGCGCCGGGGCTCATCGCCGAGCTCGCTGCGGATGAGCGCGTCCAGCACGTCGCCCTGCCGGCGCACGGACTGCGGCCAGTCACTGTGCAGCGCGTCGTAGTCGGGGGCCAGGTCGTCGTAGAAGCTGCGCGCGTCCATCAGCCGAGCGCGATGTCGTCGGGCCGCACCGGCACGCGCGTGAGTGGCCGTCCGCTGGCGGCGCGCAGCGCGGCCACGATGGCCGCCGTCGAGGTCACGGTCGGCGGCTCGCCAACGCCCTTCGCGCCGTACGGCTGGTCGGGCTCGGGATCCTCGATCAGCGCGATGTCGAGCGGCGGCATGTCGAGCGCGGTCGGCAGCAGGTAGTCGGTGAAGGTGGGATTGACGATGCGCCCGTCGCGCGTCTGGATCTCCTCCATCAGCGCGAGCCCGAGGCCCTGCGCCGTGCCGCCCTCGATCTGGCCGATCACGGCCTGCGGGTTGAGCGCGCGCCCGACGTCCTGGGCCGCCCCGATCCAGACCACGCGGGCCAGCCCGAGATCCTCGTCCACCTCCGCCACGACGCGCATCGCGCACACGGCGAACGCCACGTGCGCGCGCTCGCCGAGCACCTGGCCGGTCGCAGGATCGAGCGGCCAGGTGCGCGGATGGCGATGGATGCGCTCGACGTCGATCTCGCCGGCGCCGCCGCGCACGGCGCGCTCCTCCAGTGCGGCACGGCAGGCGTCGCGCACCGCGCCCGTGGCCATCCACGTCATGCGCGAGGCCGACGCGGAGCCCGCGGAGCCGACGGTCGCGGTCGTGTGAGGGGCGAGCGTCACCTCCTCGGTGCCCAGCTCGGTGCGCGCGACCTGCAGGAGCACCGAGCCGACGCCCTGGCCGACCTCGGCAGCCGCGCAGTGCACGATCGCTCCGCCACCGGCACGCAGAACCACGCGCGCCGCGCAGAAATCGTCGAAGCCCTCCGAGAAGCAGATGTTCTTGTAGCCGACGGCGAAGCCGACTCCGCGCCGCACGCCCTCGCCCCGCGTCGTGTCGCCCGTGCCGCCGGGCAGCCGCCGCGGATCGCGCGGCGTCGCCTCGGCCTCGGGGATCGGCAGGGCCGCTGCCTGCCGGATGACCTCGGCCACGGGCATCGACCCGGTGATGCGCTGCCCGGTCGGCAGGACATCGCCGGGCGCAATGGCATTGCGCAGGCGCAGATCGACGGGATCCATGCCGAGCTCGGCGGCGAGCAGGTCCATCTGCGCCTCGGACCCGAAGCACGTCTGCACGGCACCGAAGCCGCGCATCGCGCCGCAGGGCGGGTTGTTGGTGTAGACGACGGTGCCCTCGATCAGGGCGTTCGGCACGGCGTAGGGCCCGAGCGCGAACGCGCAGGCGTTCGACACGACGGCGGCGGAGCTGGAGGCGTAGGCGCCGCCGTCGAGCAGGATCTCGCAGTGCACGCAGACCAGCCGCCCGTCGCGCGTGGCGCGGTGCTCGAAGCGCATGCGCGCCGGGTGGCGATGGACGTGGCCGACGAAGGACTCCCCGCGCCCGTAGACGATGCGCACCGCGCGCCCGGTGTGCAGCGCCAGCAGCGCGCCGTGCACCTGCATCGAGAGATCCTCCCGGCCGCCGAACGCGCCGCCGACGCCGGCCAGGTGGATCCGCACCTGCTCGGGCGGCAGGGCGAGGCAGGGCGCGACCTGGTCGCGGTCGACGTGCAGCCACTGGGTGGCCACGTAGATGTCGACCCCGCCCTCGCCGTCGGGCACGGCCAGGCCGGACTCCGGGCCGAGGAACGCCTGATCCTGGATGCCGACCTCGTAGGTGCCGCTGACGACGACCTCGCCCTCGGCCGAGGAGTCCCCGTGCTCGATCACGACGGCGCGCACGACGTTGGGACGCGGGTCGTCGCGGTAGCCGTGGCCCATCGTCGGGCGGTCGGGGTGCAGGGGAGGCATCTCCGTCGCCGTCGCCATGTCGTCGACGGGCGGCAGCGGCTCGTACGCCACGGCGATCGCGCGCACCGCGTCGCGGGCGTGCTCGAGCGACTGCGCGGCGACGATCGCGACGGGCTCGCCGTAGTAGCGCACGCGATCGATCGCCAGCACCGGCTGGTCGGCGAACTCGAGGCCGTAGGTCTTTGCGCCGGGCACGTCGGCGTGCGTCAGCACCGCGTGCACGCCGGGCAGCGCGACCGCCTTGGAGATGTCGATCGAGAGGATGCGCGCGTGTGCGTGCGGGCTGCGCAGCGTGGCGCCGTGCAGCATCCCGGGCACGCTGAGATCGCTGGAGTACGCGAACTCACCGGTCACCTTCGGCACGCCGTCGGCGCGCTCGACGATCTCGCCGATGCGGCCGCGGACGAGCTGCGTCGTGCTCATGCGCCGAGCTCCGCGGCGGCCGCCCGCACGGCCGCGAGGATGCGGCCGTAGCCGGTGCAGCGGCAGAGGTTACCCGACAGCGCCTCGCGGATGTCGTCGTCGCGCGGGTGCTGGTCGCGCGCCAGCAGCGCGACCGTCGCAACCACGAGTCCCGGGGTGCAGAAGCCGCACTGCACGGCGCCCGCGGCGACGTAGGCCTTCTGCACCGCATGCAGGCGGCCGTCGGCGGCCAGGCCCTCCACGGTCACGACCTCGCGGCCGTCGGCCTGGGCGCCGTGCACGAGGCAGCTGCAGACGAGCTCGCCGTCGAGCAGCACCGAGCACGAACCGCATTCGCCCTCCTCGCAGGCGCCCTTGGCGCCGGGGAGGTCGAGGCGCTCGCGCAGCACGAACAGCAGGCTCTCGGCGCCGTGCACGTCGGCCACCCGCGGCTCGCCGTTGACGCGCAGCTCGATCCTCATACGAGGCACCTCGCGAGCGCGCGGCGCGTGAGCACGCCGAGTGCGTGGCGGCGGTAGGCGGCCGTGCCGCGCAGATCGTCGATCGGGCTGGCCGCGGCCACGACCTGGTCGGCGAAGCTCTCGGCCTCATCCAGCGGCGCGCTCACGAGGCGGACGACGGGCGACGACGAGCCGAAGGCCGCGCGCAGCTCCCCGCGCTCCCGATCCGCACACAGCGCGAGCGAGCAGACGGAGATCACCATCGCGTTGCGGGGCCCGATCTTCATGAATGTCTGCGGCGCGCGCGACGGGCGCACGCGGACGGCGACGACGAGCTCGTCCTCCTCCAGCGCCGTGCGCTTGGGGCCGAGCATGAACTCCGCGATCGGCAGGCTGCGGGTTCCGCGGGCGGAGGCCAGGTCCACCCGCGCGTCCTCGACCACGAGCGGCGGGAGCGAGTCACCGGCCGGCGATCCCGTGGCGAGATTGCCGCCGATGGTGCCGCGATTGCGGATCTGCGGCGAGCCGACCGTGCGCGACGCGGCCGCGAGCGCCGGCAGCGCGGCGGCGAGCTCGCCGCCGGAGGCCTCGGTGTAGGTGAGCGCCGCGCCCAGCACGAGCTCGTCGCCCTCGTAGCGCCAGCCCCGTAGCTCGGGCACACGGCCCAGGTCGATCAGCGCGGCGGGCCGCTCGCGCTCGGCGTTGAGCGCGACCATGAGGTCGGTCCCTCCGGCGATCGGCCTGGCGCCGGGGTGCTCGGCCCGCACGCGCAGCGCGTGCTCGAGCGTGCGCGGTACGTGCACCTCCACCCCTACACCCTAGAGCGCGGCCGCACGAAGCGTCCCAGCGGCTCCCCCACCGGGCGGCCGTCGAGCGCGACGGTGCGACCACGCAGCAGCGTGCGGGCGATGCGGCCGCGCAGCGCCCGGCCGACGAACGGGCTGTGCGGGTGGCGGTACTCGAGCTCCCCGGCCGTCAGCACGGAGGTGGGCGCCGGGTCGAGCAGCAGCAGATCCGCGCTCGCGCCGCGCTCGATGAGGCCGCCAGGCAGCCCGAGGCGCGCAGCCGGGGCGACCGAGCAGAGAAACGCCAGGTCCCTGCTGGTCAGGCCCTCCGCGAGCAGCACCCGGGCCGTCGTCTGGCAGCCGGAGATGCCGCCCCACGCGCTGAATGCGTCGCCCTGCTTGAGGCTCGGCGGCGCCGGGGAGTGGTCGGACGCGATGTAGTCGATCGTCCCGTCGCGCACGGCTCGCCGCAGCCCGTGCCGCTCCTCCGCGTTGCGCAGGGGCGGGGCGCATTTGGCGAGCACGCCGATGCGCTCGGCGTCCTCGGCGGTCAGCGCGAGGTAGTGCGGGCACGTCTCGCAGGTCACGTCCACGCCCGCGGCCCGGGCCTCGGCCACCAGAACGGCCGCCCGGCCACTCGAGACGTGCACGATGTGGAGCGCGCAGCCGGTCTCGCCGGCGATCGCGAGGGCCGTGACCACGGCAGCCGTCTCGGCGGCGACCGGCCGTGAGGCGGCGAAATCCGCCATCCCGGTGCGGCCGGCCGCCAGCGCCTGCAGGCCCAGCTCGCGCACGATCACATTGTTCTCGGCGTGCACGGCGACGGGTAGCCCGAGCTGTGCGGCGCGGCGCATGCCCTCGTACAGCGCGGCCTCGTCGCAGGCCGCGAACCCGTCGATGCCGCTGTCGGCCATGAAGGCCTTGAAGCCGACGACGCCGCATGCGGCGAGCTCCTCCATGTGCGCGGCGTTGCCCGGCACGAGCCCGCCCCAGAACGCGTAGTCGACGTGCGCGGAGCGCTTCGCCGCCGCCAGCTTGGCGTCGAAGGCCTGCGCGTCGAGGGTCGGCGGGTCTGAGTTCAGGGGCATGTCGACCGCGCACGTGAAGCCGCCGGCCGCGAGAGCGCGCGTCCCGCTGCCCCAGCCCTCCCAGGCGGCGTGGCCGGGGTCGTTGAAGTGCACGTGCGCGTCGATCAGCCCCGGCAGGATGTCCAGCCCGCGCGCATCCACGAGCTCGCGCGCGTCGTCGCCGAGCACGCCGGCGGGCTCGAGCGCGGCGATCACGCCGTCGGCCAAGGCGAGCTCTGTGGTGTCGGTGTGGATGATGGCGTCGAAGGTCACGCAGCGCTCCTGCGATAGTTGCCCCCGTGCACGTGGTCGTCTGCGCCTCGATCGACTCGAGCTACGTGCGCGAGTGGGGAGACCTGCTCGTTCGCTGGCTCCACGTCGCCGCGGCGATCGCCTGGATCGGCGCCTCGTTCTATTTCATCCTGCTCGACAACCACCTCCAGCCGCCGGCGAAGGCCGAGGACGCGGAGGCCGGGGTGATGGGCGAGCTGTGGGAGGTCCACGGCGGTGGCTTCTACCACGTACAGAAGTACCGCGTCGCGCCGCGCGTGCTGCCCGAGCGCCTGGCCTGGTTCAAGTGGGAGGCCTACACGACCTGGCTGTCGGGCTTCGCGCTGCTCTGCATCGTCTACTTCTCGAACGCTCGCGCGTACCTGATCGACAAGAGCGTCGCCGATCTGACGGTGCCCGAGGCGATCGCGATCTCCGTCGGCCTGCTGATCGCGGCCTGGGTCGTCTACGACGTCATCTGCAGGATGCTCGGGCGCTGGCCGAAGCTGCTCGCGCTCGCGCTGTTCGGCTTCATCGCGTTGTCGGCCTACGTCGCCGGGCGCCTGTTCGCCCCGCGCGCGATGTTCATCGAGGTGGGCTCGATGATCGGCACGATGATGGTCGGCAACGTCTTCTTCGTGATCATTCCGGCCCACTGGGAGCTGATCCGGGCCAAGCAGGCCGGCCGCGAGCCCGATCCTGCGCCGGGCATCAAGGCCAAGCTGCGCTCGGTCCACAACAACTACCTGACGCTGCCGGTGCTGCTTGCGATGCTCAGCAACCACTTCCCGTTCGTCTACGGGCACGACCACTCGTGGCTGGTGCTGTGTGCGTTCGTCGCGCTGGGCGCGTACGTGCGGCATTTCTTCAACCTGCGCCACGCCGGTCGCACGCGCTGGTCGATGCCGGTCGTAGCGGCGGCGGCCGTGCTCGCGCTCGCGATCTGGCTGGCGCCGCCGGACGAGTCGTCCGCACCTGCCAGCAGCACGGCCGTCGCTGCGGGCAAGCGGGTCTTCCTCACGGCCGGGTGCGCCCAGTGCCACACACTGCGCGACGCGAATGCCACCGGTCGCGTCGGACCCGATCTCGACGCCGCGAAGCCCTCGCGCGCGCTCGTCGTCAACCGCGTGACGAACGGCCAGGGCGTGATGCCGTCGTTCTCGAACAAGCTCTCGAAGCAGCACATCGAGCAGGTCGCGGACTACGTGTCCAGCGTCGCCGGCCACTAGCCCTACACGAAGCGCTTGGCGTGCAGCCGCTGCTCGCGCGCGATCTCGTCCTCGTCGGCGCGCACCAGGTGCCCGCCCCGCACCACGGGGACGCCGCCGACGTAGAGGCGGTCGACGCCGTGCGGGCCCGAGAGCACCAGGCCGCCCACCGGGTCGGCCGCACCGGCCAGTTCCAGGCCGTCTGTGCGCCAGACGGCGATGTCGGCCCGCTTGCCCGGCTCGAGCGAGCCGATGTCGGCGCGACCGAGCACCGCGGCGCCCCCGCGCGTCCCCAGACGCAGCGCCTCGCGCGCCGTCATCGCCTTCGGCCCGCCGCGCCCGCGGGCCGCGAGCAGCGCTTGCTTGACCTCGAACATGAGGTCGCTGCGCTCGTTCGAGGCCGAGCCGTCGACTCCGAGGCCGACCTTGACGCCCGCGTCGAGCATCGCGCGCACCGGGGCGACGCCCGCGCCGAGGCGCAGGTTCGAGGCCGGGCAGTGCGCGACGCCGACGCCGTGCTTGGCGAACTGCGCCAGATCGCCGTCGCCGATGTGGACGCAGTGCGCGCACCACACGTCCTCGCCGAGCCAGCCCACGTCGATGAGGTACTCCACGGGGGTGCACCCGTAGCGCTCGCGGCAGAACTCGTCCTCGTCGGCCGTCTCGGCCAGGTGCGTGTGCAGGCGCAGGCCGAGGCGGCGCGCGAGCGCGGCCGATTCCACCATGAGCTGCCGCGTGACCGAGAAGGGCGAGCAGGGCGCGACGGCGATCTGCAGCAGGTCGCCGTCGGCCAGGGCAGCCACCCGCTCGGTGTCGGCGAGGATCTCGTCGAGCGTCTCCACGAGCGAGTCGGGCGGCAGGCCGCCGTGGGACGAGCCGAGGTCCATGGATCCGCGCGAGGCGACGAAGCGCAGGCCCAGCTCGCGCGCGGCCTGCAGCTCGGCCTCGAGGATGCCGGTGCGCCCGCGGGGGAAGACGTAGTGGTGGTCGAACACGGTGGAGCAGCCCGAGAGCGCGAGCTCGGCGAGGCCCGTGCGCGCGGCGGCGTATTCGGCCTCCGCGTCGAGGTTGGCCCAGACGGGGTAGAGCTCGACCAGCCACTCGAACAGCGTCGAGTCCTGGGCCCGGGCGCGTGTGAGCGTCTGGTAGAGGTGGTGGTGCGTGTTGACGAGCCCCGGCGTGACGAGCGCGCCGCCCAGGTCGAGCCGGTCGTCGCACTCCGGTTCGGTGCCGCCTCCGACGGCCGCCACGAGGCCGTCGCGTACGAGCACCCAGCCGTCGGCGTGCTCGCTCCCCGCGTCGTCCATGGTGACGACATGCGCGCCCCGCAGGAGCAGGTCACTCACCCGGCGACCCCGGGTGAGTCTCGCGCTGGCCGGCCTCCGTCTGGCGCACGAACTGCGCCTTGCCCCAGAGCTCCTCGATCGTCGCGGAGTCGAGATAGCTCATGCCGCTGCGCAGGCCGCCGACCAGCTCCGCGATGACCTCCCCGGCGGGTCCGCGGAGCGGAAACTCCATCTCCTCGCCCTCGGGCACGTACTGGTCGAGTGCGTCTCCGCGGCCCTCGATCGCGAGCCGCGCGCTGGCCGCACTGCGAGAGGCCATGCCGCGGTACACCTTGTAGAGACGGCCGCGCCGGCGGACGACGTCGCCCGGGCTCTCGCTGCGACCCGCCAGCAGGCTTCCGACCATGACCGTACTCGCGCCCGCCGCGATCGCCTTGGCGAGGTCGCCTGGGCGGCGGATGCCGCCGTCGGCGATCAGCGGCACGCCCGTCTCTCGAGCAGCCGCGGCGCAGGCGAGCACCGCCGACAGCTGCGGCACGCCGACGCCCGCCACGAGCCTCGTCGTGCAGGCGAAGCCGGGCCCGATGCCGACCTTGACGGCGTCCGCGCCCGCCGCTACCAGGTCGTGCACCGCGTCGGCCGTGGCGACGTTGCCGGCGATCACCTCGGCCTCCTGGAAGCGGCGCTTGAGCTCGCGAACGGCTTCCAGCGCCGAGTCGGCGTGACCGTGGGCGATGTCGAGCACGAGCGCGTCCGCGTCGGCCTCGAGCAGCGCCTCGGCGCGCTCCAGGTACCCGCCGCGGACGCCGATCGCAGCCGCCACGCGCAGGCGCCCCTCCGCATCGCGCGTGGCCTGGGGGTAGCGCGCCTCCTGCTCGAGGTCGCGCAGCGTGACCATGCCGGCCACGCGTCCCGCGTCATCGGCGAGCGGCAGCTTCTCGATGCGGTGGTGGTGCAGCAGGGCGAGCGCGTCGCCCTCCGCGATCCCGGGCGGCCCTGTGACGAGACGCTCCCGCGGCGTCATGTGATCGGCCACAGGGTCGCCGCCGCCGCCCGCGCGCACGTCGCGCGTGGTCAGGATGCCGACCAGGCGACCGTCGCCGTCGACGACCAGGAGGCCCGAGACGCCGAGGCGCTCGGCCTCGGCGCGCGCCTGGGCGACGCTCGCGTCGGGTGCGATCGTGTGGGGGTCGGAGATCACGCGCGTGCGGAAGCGCTTCACCCGCGTCACCTCGGCCACCTCGTCCTCCACCGAGAGGAAGCGGTGAATCACGCCGATGCCGCCGAGTTGCGCGAGTGCGATTGCCATCGGCGCTGTGGTGACCGTGTCCATGTTGGCCGAGACGACGGGAATCTCGAGCGCGATCCGGCGCGTCAGCAGCGTGCGCGTCGAGACGTCGGCGCGCGAGCGGATGCGCGAGCGCCGCGGGACGAGCAGCACGTCGTCGAAGGTGAGTGCGAGAGGCAGCTCCTGCATCAGTGCCCCAGCGTAGGCTACGGGTCGCTGCCAATGGCGACCGCCTCGCTCTCCACGCACGTGCTCGACACCGGCGCCGGTCGCCCGGCGGCGGGCGTGGAGGTCGAGCTGACCGCCGGTGGGCGCGTGATCGCCTCCACCCGGACCGGCGAGGACGGCCGCGCGCGCCTGGCCGACGAGCTCTCGCCGGGCGTCTACCGGCTGGCGTTCGTCCCGCCCTCGGCCTTCTTCCGCCGCGTCGAGCTGGAGATCGAGCTCACCGACGGTCACTACCACGTGCCGCTGATCGTCTCTCCGTACTCGTGCGCGAGCTACCGCGGCAGCTGAGCGCCGACGAGCTGGCCGGCCTGTTCGAGGGCCGTACCCGCTTCGTCGAGCGGCTGGCGCAAGAGCCCGATCCGCTCACGCGCGCCGCGACCCTCGTCCACGAGCTGCCGCACGACGAGCAGGTCGAGGTGCTTGCAGCGCACCCCGCGATCGGTCAGGCCGCCGGCCTCTCGGCGCGCTCTGCGGCCGAGCAGGGGACCGATGCCGATCCCGAGGTGCTCGCCGAGCTCGCGCGCCTGAATCGCGAGTACGAGCAGCGGCACGGCTTCCGCTTCGTGGTCTTCGTCGACCGCAGGCCGAAGGACGCGATCCTGGTCGTGCTGCGCGAGCGCATTGGCCGCGGCACGGACGAGGAGCTGCAGACGGCGCTCGGAGAGCTCGTGCAGATCGCCGCCGACCGCTGGCGGCAGGGCTGAGCCAGCCTCTAGGCTGCCGCTCCATGCTGAAGATCACCGCAGGACGCTTCGCCTTCCGGGCGCGCCTCGAGGAAGAAGCCGCGCCACGGACCATCGTCGCCTTCAAGCGCCTGCTGCCGCTGCGCTCGCGCATCATCCACGTGCGCTGGAGTGGCGAGGCCGGGTGGATCCCGTTCGGCGACCTCGATCTGGGCCTCGGGCCCGAGAACGCGACGTGCTATCCGCACCCGGGCGAGATCGTGCTCTACCCAGGCGGTGTCTCCGAGACCGAGATCCTGCTCGCCTACGGCTACGTCAACTTCGCCTCCAAGGCGGGGCAGCTCGCGGGCAATCACTTCGCGACGGTGATCGAAGGCGGGGACGATCTCCCGGAGCTCGGCCGCAGCTTCCTCTGGGAGGGCGCGCAAGATATCTCCTTCGAGCTCGAATAAAAGCGCCATTTCCGAGAGATCGAAGACCCCTGCTGCTAGCCTCGGCGCTCCCCCCGAAGTCCCTTCCACGAGGAGAGGCAATGAGCAGACGGATGGGCGTGCTCGCGCTCACATTCGCCGTGGCGGTCTTGCTGAGCGCGCTGACCGCAGCCACGGCCGGAGCACGACAGAGCGCCGCCTTCAAGGTCGCATTCATCTACGTCGGGCCGCACAACGATCATGGCTGGTCGCAGGCGCACGACGCCGGCCGGTTGTACGTGCAGAAGGCGCTCGGCAGCAAGGTGCAGACGACCTTCAAGGAGAACGTCCCCGAGGGCCCGCAGACCGCACAGGTGATCGACTCGCTCGTGCGCGACGGCAACAAGCTCATCTTCGCGACCTCGTTCGGCTACCAGGACGCCATGGTCGCCGCGGCCAAGAAGTACCCGGACGTCACGTTCGAGCAGGCCACGGGCTACAAGACCTCCAAGAACCTGGCCGAGTACTACGGCGCAGGTGAGGATGCGATCTATCTCTCCGGTATGGCCGCGGGCGCGGCCACGAAGAAGGGCGTCGTCGGCTACGTCGTGCCGTTCGCCATCCCCGAGGTCATCCGGCACACGAACGCGTTCGCGCTCGGTGTGCAGGCAACGCACCCCGGCGCGACGGTCAAGATCGTGTGGACGAAGTCGTGGCTCGCTCCCGACAAGGAGAAGAAGGCCGCGGAGAGCTTGCACACCTCGGGCGGCGTCGACGTGATGGGGCAGAACGTGGACTCCCCGGCGGCCGGCCAGTACTCCGAGACCGCGGGCATTCCGTGGGTCGGCTACGACTCCGACGCCAAGTCGTTCGCGCCCAAGTCGTGGCTGACGGCGGCTGTCTACAACTGGGGCCCGTACTACCTCAAGGAGACCAAGGCCGCGATGAACGGCACCTGGAAGACGGGCTCCTACTGGGGCACCTTGAGCGACGGCTTCACGAAGCTCGCGCCCTTCGGCGCCGGCGTCTCGGCCAAGACCAAGGCCGCCATCGCCGCCAAGATGGCCGCGATCAAGAAGGGCTCCTTCTACGAGTTCCAGGGACCGATCTACGACCAGTCGGGCAAGCTGCGCGTCCCCAAGGGCAAGAAGCTGAGCCTGAACGACATCCTGGCGATGAACTGGCTCGTCAAGGGCGTCGTCGGCTCTCCCAAGGGCTGATCGTCGGCTCGTGAGCGATCCCCGCAGTGTCACCGCGCCGGTTCCAGCGGTGACGCTGCGGGGCGTCACGAAGCGCTTCCCCGGCGTCGTCGCGAACGCAGACGTCGACCTCGAGATCCACACGGGCGAGGTGCACGCGCTGCTGGGCGAGAACGGCGCGGGCAAGAGCACGCTCTCCAACATCGTCACGGGCCTCTACCGGCCGGACGAGGGGACGGTGGAGCTGCAGGGCGAGCCCGTGGCGCTGCGCTCGCCGCGCGACGCGATCGAGCGCGGTGTGGGCATGGTGCATCAGCACTTCCGGCTGGTGCAGCCGTTCACCGTCGCCGAGAACATCGCGCTCGGCGATCAGCGCGACCGGCGGCTCGTGCCCGACCGCGCCGCGCTCGAGCGCAGCGTGGCCGCGCTGGCCGACCAGTTCGGCCTCGCGGTCGATCCGCGGGCGCGCATCTGGCAGCTGTCGGTCGGCGAGCAGCAGCGCGTCGAGATCCTCAAGGCGCTCTACCGCGACGCGCGCGTGCTGATCCTCGACGAGCCGACCGCCGTGCTGACGCCGCAGGAGGCGCGCGCGCTGTTCGAGACGCTACGCGCGATGGCCGCCGACGGCCGCGCGATCGTCTTCATCTCGCACAAGCTGCACGAGGTGCTGGCCGTGTCCGACCGCATCACGGTGCTGCGGGGAGGGCGCGTCGTCGCGACGCTCGCGACCGAGAGCGCCACGCCCGAGGGGCTCGCGGGGCTGATGGTCGGGCGCGAGGTCGAGACGGGGCGCCGTCAGGAGCGCACGAACGAGCTCGGCGACGTCGTGCTCGAGGCGCACGATCTGCGCGCGCAGGGCGACCGCGGCCTGACCGCCCTGAACGGCGTCTCGCTCGCGGTGCGGGCCGGCGAGATCGTGGGCGTCGCGGGCGTGGCCGGCAACGGGCAGCGCGAGCTCGCCGAGGCGCTGACCGGGATGCGGCCGCTGTCGGCAGGCTCCGTGGCGGTCGCAGGGGTGGAGCTGCGCTCCGGGGACCCGCGCGAGGCGATCGCCCACGGCGTCGCGCACGTGCCCGAGGACCGGCTCGGCACGGGCGTCGCGCCCAGCCTCTCGATCGCGAGCAACACCGTGCTCAAGTCCTATCGCGACCCGGACATCAGCGCCGGGCCGTTCCTGCGCCGCAGCCGCATCGTGCGCCGCGCCACCGAGCTGATCGCGCACTACTCCGTGCGCGCACCGGGACCGGAGACGCGTGCGCGCGACCTCTCGGGCGGCAACCTGCAGAAGGTCGTGATCGGGCGCGAGTTCGCCGGCGAGCCGCGCGCGCTCGTGGTCGCCGCGCCGACACGCGGGCTCGACGTCGGCGCCATCGAGAACGTGCACGAGCTGCTGCGCGCCGCCGCGGCGCGCGGCGTCGCCGTGCTGATGATCTCGGAGGATCTCGACGAGATCCTCGCGCTGGCCGACCGCGTGCTCGTCATGTACGAGGGCGCGATCGTCGGCGAGCGCGAGGGCAAGGGCGCGGACGTCGACGAGCTCGGCATGCTGATGGCCGGCGGAGCGCCGCGCTGATGCGCATCGAGCGGCGCTCGTCCACGCCGCGCTGGCTGCAGGTAGCGGTGCCGGTCGGCTCGGTCGCGGTGGCGCTCGTCGTCAGCGCGATCGTGATGCTGGCGACCGGCCACAACCCGCTGCACGCCTATCGCCGCCTGTTCGAGGCGGCCTTCACGGATCCGGGCGCGCTCTCCGCCACCCTCACTGCGGCGACGCCGCTCTGCTTCACGGGCCTGGCGGCGGCCGTCGCGTTCCGCGTCGGGCTGTTCAACATCGGGGCCGAGGGCCAGCTCTACATGGGCGCGATCGCGGCCGCCGGGGTCGCACTGGCGCTGGCAGGACAGGGCGCCGTCCTCCAGATCGCGGCGATGATCGTAGCCGGCGGCCTGGCGGGCGCCGCCTGGGCGCTCGTTCCCGGCTTCCTGCGGGCCTTCGCGAACACCAACGAGATCATCACCTCGCTGATGCTCAACTACGTCGCCGCGCTGTTCCTCAACTACCTGATCTTCGACACGCTCTCCTACTGGCGCGACACGTCCTCGCCCGGCGCCGAGCAGTTCCCGCAGGGCAAGGCGCTCCCCGATGCGGCCTCCTGGCCGACCTTCGGCCTGGGCTCGAACCTCGTTGTCCCCTTCGGCCTGTTCGTCGCCGTCGTGCTGGCAGCGGTCGTGGCCGTGCTCTACGGGCGCACGCGCTTCGGCTTCGAGGCGGCCGTGATCGGCGACTCGCCGCGCGCGGCTCGCTATGCGGGCATGCGCACGCGGCGCAACATCCTGCTCGTCATGGGGCTGTCGGGCCTGCTCGCCGGGATAGGCGGCGCGAGTCAGGACGGCGACTTCCGCCACCTGCTCGATTCGCGCGGCCTCGCGCAGCCGGGCTACGGCTACACGGGGATCGTGGTCGCCGCGCTGGCCCGCTACAACCCGTTCGCGGTCGTGCTCGTCGCGTTCCTGATCGGCGGCCTGAGCAACGCCGGCTACGCCCTGCAGGGCGCCGACTTCCCCGCCGGGCTCGTGGGCGTCATGCAGGGCATCGTGCTGTTCTGCGCGCTCGGCGGCGAGCTGCTCGTCCGCTACCGCGTGCGCGTCGGAGGCACGACGGCCGTCGAGGCCGCGCCCGCCGCATGAACAACAGCCTCCTCGTCCTGATTGCGTCGTCGGCCATCGTCTACGGCACGCCGCTCCTCTATGCGGCGCTCGGCGAGTTGCTCGCCGAGCGCTCGGGCGTGCTCAACCTGGGCGTCGAGGGGATGATGCTCGTGGGTGCGGCGATGGGGTTCTTCGTCGTGCAGCGCCTGGACGGGCCGGGGCCGCTCGCGCTGTGCGCGGCGATCGCGGTGGCCGCGCTCGCTGGTGCGGCAATCGCCGGCATCCACGCGTTCCTCGTGATCACGCTGCGCGCGAGCCAGATCGTCTCGGGCCTGGCGATCACGATCTTCGCGGGCGCCGCCGGGCTCTCGTCCTACCTCGCCAACGACCTCGACCTGGCGCAGGCCCCCGCGCGCCACGTCTTCGCGCCGTTCCTGCCGAGCGGCCTGCAGGATCTGCCCGTGATCGGGCCGCTGCTGTTCGCGCAGACGGCGCTCGTCTACGCCTCGTGGGTCCTGACGGCGCTCGTCGGGTTCTACCTGGCGCGCACGCGGCCGGGCCTCGAGCTGCGCGCCGTGGGTGAGGCGCCGGGGGCGGCGGATGCCGTGGGCATCAACGTGACGGCCTACCGCTACGTCCACACGCTGATCGGCGGGGCGCTGGCCGGCGTCGGCGGCGCCTGCTTCAGTCTCTCGATCACACCGCAGTGGCTGGACGGGCTGACGGGCGGGGCTGGCTGGATCGCCATCGCGCTCGTGATCTTCGCGTTCTGGCGCCCTGATCTCTGCCTGGTCGGCGCGTACGTCTTCGGCGCGTTCTCGGCGCTCCCGTTCATCCTCCAGGCGCGCGGCGTGACGGTCGCACCCGAGCTGTTCCAGGCGCTCCCGTATCTGATGACGGTCGTGGTGCTGGTCGCCGTCTCGACCGGCGCGGTCAAGCGCCACCTGGGAGCTCCGGCCGCGCTGGGGCAGGCCTACGTGCGCGAGGAGCGCTGACCGCGCGCATGCGCGAGGCCGAGGCCAAGGCCGAGCTGCGGCGCGTCCTGCGGGCCTGCCGCGCCGACCGGGACGAGAGGGAGCGAGCCCGTGCCGGCGAGGCGCTGGCCGCGCACGCTGGGGCGCTCGGGGAAGGACCGATCGCCGCGTTCGTCGGGATCCGCGGCGAGCCGCCGACGCTGGCGCTGCTCGCGGCGCTGTGCGCGCGCGGCGTGCGTGTGCTGCTGCCGATCCTGCGCGACGACCTCGATCTCGAGTGGGCCGAGTTCGGCGGTGACGCCTCGCAGCTGGTCGAGGGTGTGCGCGGGATCCCGCATCCCCCGGGCGCGTCGCTCGGGCTCGGCGGCATCGCCGAGGCGGCGCTGGTGCTGGTGCCGGCGCTGGCGGTGGACTCCGCCGGCCGCAGGCTCGGCCAGGGCGGTGGCTCCTACGACCGCGCGCTCGCGCGCACGAATGCGCCGGTCCTCGCCGTCGTGTTCGACGACGAGCTACTCGACAGCGTGCCGGTCCAGGCTCACGATCGCCCGGTCGGCGGGACGCTGACTCCGGCGGGCGGCGTCAGGCGTCTCTAGCGTCGTCGAGCTCGCGCAGCCAGTCGAGGGTAAGGCGCTGGGGATCGAGGGCGTCGGCGCGCACGCCGATGTTGGCGCCCGGCTCCACGCGGCCGGCGTACATCTGCGGAGCAAGCTCACGCACGCGAGCGGCGTAGTGGCGGCCGTCCTCGAGGGCGACCTCGAGCTCGATGTCCAGGATCGGCTCGAAATTGACCCGCACACCGGAATCGACGACCGAGGTGACGCGTGCCACGCCCTGGACGCCGGTCTGCAACAAGGAAGCCTTCGCCTGCTGTTCACGCAGCGACTCGGACTCCGAAATGGCGTCGCGCAGGTTGGTCGTGCCCTTGGTGAATCCCACCGGGGAATCCTCTCGACGTGGCCGGCCTTGGGACCTCGCCCTCTCACAATAGTGGCAAATTGCCCGGACGGTATGCGAGTTTTGCAAAAGCACCGATATGCGCTAGAACCTGCTCCGCGCAGGGCGTTTCGGGACGGCTCAGGCGCGCGCGGCCGGGCCCAGGAGCCCGCGCGCGATCACGACACGCTGGATCTGGCTCGTGCCCTCGTAGAGCTCGGTGATCTTCGCGTCGCGGTAGAGGCGCTCGGCTGGAAACTCCGCTGAGTACCCGTAGCCGCCGAGCGTCTGCACCGCCATGTCGGCCGCCTCGACGGCGACCGCGCTCGCGCAGAGCTTGGCCATCGCGCCCTCCATGGAGTGGGGCCGCCCGGCGTCGCGCAGGGCGGCCGCGCGCAGCATCAGCAGGCGCGCGCCCTCCAGCTTCGCGGCGACGTCGGCGAGCGGGAACTGGACGCCCTGGAAACGTGCGATCGGGCCGCCGAACGCCTGGCGCTCCTGCGCGTAGCTCGTCGCGAGATCGAGCGCGGCGCGCGCGATGCCGCAGGCCTGGGCGGCGATCGTGATACGCCCGCCGTCGAGTGTCGCGAGCGCGACCTTGAGGCCCGCGCCCTCGTCGCCGAGGCGGTCCGCATCGGACACGCGCAGGCCGTCGAATGCGAGCTCCGCGGTCGAGGAAGTGTGCAGGCCGAGCTTCGGGATCTCCTTCGAGACCGTCATTCCCTCGCCGGCGCGCGCCAGGAATGCGCTCACCCCCGCGGCGCCCGCTCCGCCGGTGCGTGCGAAGACGATCACGGCGTCCGCGAAACCGCCGTTCGTGATCCAGGTCTTCGTCCCGAACAACCGCCAGCCGTCGCCCTCGCGCTCGGCGCGCAGGCGGAGGCTCGCCGTGTCGCTGCCGGCGTCGGGCTCGGTCAGCGCGTAGGAGCCGAGCTGCTCGCCGCTCGCGAGTGGCGGCAGCAGGCGCGCCTGCTGTTCGGCCGTGCCGTGACTCTTGATCGGGGCAACGGTGAGCCCGGCGTGCACCGCGATGGCGACCGACAGGCCGGCGTCGTGACGCGCCAGCTCCTCGACGACGACGCAGAGCGTCGTGTGGTCGAGTCCCACGCCGCCGTGCTCCTCCGGGACGGTCACGCCGAGCACACCCAGCTCGGCGAGCGCGCGCAGGGCCTCCATGGGCACGTGGTGCTCGCTGTCCCAGGCGGCGGTGTGGGGCGCGACCTCGCGCTGGCAGAACTCGCGTACGAGCGCCTGCACCTCGCGCTGAGCATCGGTGAGCTCGGGGATCACGGGACCAATGGTGGCACCATGACCGGCATGGCGGAACCAGAACCCGCGCTGCGGCTCGACGTGCCGCGCGCCGAAGTCCTTGCGCACGCGACGAAATTGATCGCCAGCGCCTGGGACAGCTTCGATCAGGCGCGGCCCGAGCAGCCCCCCGTCGACGAGGCGCTGCGCGCGGCGCTCGCGGCGCCGATCTCGCTCGACCCCACGCCCGCGCTGCAGGTGCTGGACGAGGCGGCGGTCGTGCTCGACCACTCGATCGCGCAGCCGCGGCCGCGCTACTTCGCCTTCGTCGCGTCGTCCGGGCTCGAGATCGCCGTGCTCGGCGACGCGCTGGCTGCCTGTCACGACGTCAACCTGGCCGTCGTCGCCGGCGCGGCCGACCTGGTCGAGCGCCAGACGCTCGAATGGCTGGGACAGGCCTTCGGCTATCCCGTCGCCACCGGGACCTTCTCGAGCGGCGGCACGGTCTCGAACATGACGGCGCTGGCCGCGGCGCGCGAGCGTGCGCTGCCCGGCTCGCGTCACAACGGGCTGTCGGGTCGTCCCTGCGCGTTGTATGCCTCCGCCGACGTGCACGAGTCGGTCAAGCGTGCCGCCGAGCTGCTCGGCATCGGACGCGACCGCGTGCGCGCCATCCCGATCGACGGGCGGCGCCGCATGCAGGTCGAGGCCTGCGCCGAGGCCATCGATGCCGACCGCGCCGCAGGCGTCGCCCCGATCGCGGTCGTCGCCACCGCCGGGACGACGCTGACCGGCGCCGTCGATCCGCTCGACGAGCTCGCCGACGTGTGCCAGCAGCGCGGCGTGTGGCTGCACGTCGACGGCGCGTACGGGTTGCCCGCGGCGCTCGTCGGGAGCCACGCGCCGCTCTTCCGCGGCCTGGCCCGCGCGGACTCGGTGACCGTGGACGCGCACAAGTGGCTGTTCGTGCCGAAGGCCTGCGGCGTGTTGATGGTGCGCGAGGCCGAGTGGCTGGAGCGCGCCTTCAGTCACGAGGCGACCTACGTGCCCCACGACCTCGGCGAGCAGGACGCCGTCGACCGCACGCTCGAGTACTCGCGCCCGTTCCGCGCACTCAAGCTCTGGCTGGCGCTGCGCGTGCACGGTCTCGCGGCCTACCGCAGCGCGATCGAGCGCAACCTCTCCGAGGCGCGCCTGTTCGCCGACCTCGTCAAGGAGCGCGACGAGCTGGAGTTGCTGGGCGAGCCCGAGCTCTCGGTGGTGCCGTTCCGGCACATCGCGACCACGAAGCCGCTCGACGAGCACAACCGCGCGCTGGCCGCCGCCCTGCGCGCCGACGGCCGCGTCTACGTGTCCGGCGCGGACATCGACGGGACGGCGTGCCTGCGGCCGTGCTTCGTCAATTTCCGCACCAGCCCCGAGGACGTGCGCGTGCTGCGCGACGTCGTGCTGGAGCTGGGCGCGAAACTCGCCTGATCGTCGTGTGCGCGGCGCGCGCATCCCTGGTTGGATGCCGCCATGACGAAGCTCACGCGCGGTGCCGATCGCCTGCTCGAGCTGCATGCGGCCGAGCTGCCGCAGAAGGACGAGCTGTGCGGCTGCTTCTGGGCCACCCTTGCTCTGCGCCTGAACGACGCGGTCGAGCGCACGTCGCGTGGCTCCTGACTGCGCTCAAACGGGACACTTGGGGTCTGGCCCTTGATGTCCCGCAGCGGGACATCAAGGGCCAGACCCCAAGCGTCCCGCGGTCGGCGCGGCGGATGCGAGGGTCGCGCGGACGTGCCGGGCCGCAAGGTTGCGTGCGCGCTCGGGGTCGCCTTCGACGATCGCGGCGAGCAGGTCGCGGTGCTCGCGGTTGACGACGTCGCCGCGGCCCGGAGCCGCCAGCGAGCGTTCCGTCGAGACCAGGATGCGCTCCCACACCCGCTCGGCCGCGCCGGCGCTGACAGGACTGTCCGCGAGCGCGTCGATCGCCTGGTGGAAGGCGCGATTGAAGCGGATGGCCGACGCATGGTCGCCGACGTCCGTGGCGCGCTCGGCGTCGTCGGCGAGCCGCTGCAGGCGGCGCAGTTGCGCGGGGGCGACCTCGCCGTCGCGGACGCGAGCGGCGGCCAGCTCGGCGTGCAGCCCGTCGAGCGCGGAGCGCATCAGCAGCGTGCTGCGCAGCTCTTCCGCGTCCATACGGGCGACGCGCAGGCTGCGGCCGTCCGAGTCGGCCAGTCCGTTGCTCTCCAGTCGCCGCAGCGCTTCGCGCACCGTCGGGCGGCTGACCCCGAGGCGCGCGGCGAGAGGAAGCTCCGCGAGACGCGTGCCGGCCTTGATCTCGCCCGAGGTCACGAGCGATCGCAGTTGCTCGTAGGCGGTTGACATGACAGACATTGCCTGACAATTTACGCGGCATGCCCCGCACGCACAAGTACGAGACGCTCTCCGTCTGGACAGGCGACCGCGGCCAGGGAACGGCCGACTACCGCTCCTATGACCGCACCTACGACACCTCGAGCCCGGGACGACCGCCCATCGCCGGCTCCTCGGATCCCGCCTTCCGCGGCGACGCCGACTGCTGGAATCCCGAACTGCTGCTCGTCGCCGCCCTCAGCCAGTGCCACATGCTCTCGTACCTGCATCGCTGCGCCGCCAGTGGCGTGGTCGTGACGGGCTACGAGGATGCAGCCGAGGGCGTGATGGCCGAGACCCCCGATGGCGGCGGGCACTTCGAGGACGTCGTGCTGCGTCCCGTCGTGACGGTCGGCGAGCCCGGCATGGTCGAGCGTGCGCAGGAACTGCACCACGAGGCCGCGGCGCTGTGCTTCATCGCCGCCTCGGTCAACTTCCCCGTGCGGCACGAGCCGCGCGCCGTCGTTCGCGGCGCTGCCTAGAAATTAGAACGTCTGTGAGCGCAGCGCGTAAAACGCGATCGCCGCCGCGGCCGCCACGTTGAGCGAGTCGACGCCCGGCGCGAGCGGGATGCGCGCGCGCACGTCGGCCTCCGCCAGCACGGCGGGCGAGAGTCCCGCCCCCTCCGTCCCGAGCAGCAGCGCGAGGCGCTCGTATCCCGCGGCCGCGATCTCGGCGATGTCGCAGGCGCCGGCCTCGGGGGTCAGCGCCACGAGCGCGAAGCCGGCCGCGCGCAGCGGTGCCAGCCCGGCCGGCAGCACCTCCGTACGAGCCTGCTGCAGGCTCAGCGCCTCGCCCATCGAGATGCGCAGCGAGCGCCGGTAGAGCGGGTCGCACGAGGCCGGGTCGAGCAGCAGCGCATCGATGCCCAGCGCCGAGGCGCTGCGCACGATCGCGCCGACGTTCGTGTGGTTGTTGACGTTCTCCAGCACGACGATCCGGCGGGCGTCGCGCACGACCTCGGCGACGGCCGGCAGCGGCTTCCTGTCGAACGAGGCCAGCACTCCGCGGTGCACGGAGAACCCCGTGATCGAGCGCATGAGGGCCTCGCCGGCCGCATACACCGGGACGCCGTCCGGGGCCAGGCGCCGGAATCGCTCAAGCCGCTGCTCGAGCAGGAGGAGCGAGCGCATGCGGTAGCCCAGGCGGAGGGCGCGCTCGATCACGAGCTCGCCCTCGGCGATGAAGATGCCGTCGCGTGCGCCCTCGGGCCCCTCGGCGCGGAGGCGCAGCGTGGCGGCGCGCAGGTGCGCGTACTCGCGCACGCGGGGGTCGAGAGGGTCGTCGAGCAGCATCGCGCCTGAACGGTACCGTGTGGGCATGAACGAATTCGATCGGGTCGGGGCGCTCGCGATGCGCCATCTCGTGGCCTTCGAGACGGTCGCCGAGGAGCGCTCGTTCACGCGCGCAGCGCGCCGTCTCGGCTATACGCAGTCGGCGGTGAGCCACCAGATGGCGACGCTCGAGCGGCTCGTCGGAAAGACGCTGATCGAGCGGCCGCGCGGCAGCGAGGCGGCCACGCTGACCGAGGCCGGCGAGATCCTCCATCGGCACGCCCGCGTGCTCATCAGCCGCGTCAAGCTGGCCTACGACGACCTCGACGGGCTGGTGGAGGGCGTGGGTGGAACGTTCCGGTTCGGTACCTACCAGAGCGCCAGCACGAGCATCCTGCCGCACGTCCTGCGTGAGTTCGCGCTGCAGTTCCCGCGCGTGCAAGTGCACCTCACCGAGGCCATCGACGACCTGACGCTGATCCGCGACGTGGAGGAGGGCCGGCTCGACGCGACGTTCGTCACGCTGCCGCTGCCCGAGAGCCCGCTGAGCGCGGTCGAGCTGCTGCGCGATCCGTTCGTGCTTCTGGTGGCGCCCGACTCGCCCTTCGCCGGGCGCGCCGCGGCGCCGAGCCTGGCGGAGATCGCGCAGCTGCCGCTGATCGCCTGGCGCTCGTGGCTCGGCGTCGAGGACAGCATGCGCGAGCGCGGCTACGAGCTGAACGTGATCATGCGCTCCGACGACAGCGACACGGTGCGCTCGCTCGTGGCCGCCGGCGTCGGCGCCGCAATCGTCCCGCGGCTGATCGTCGATCCGGCCGGCAGCCTCGTGTCGCTCGCGCTCGACGACGTCTTCGGCGAGCGCATCCTCGCCCTGGCGTGGCACCCAGAGCGCCGGCGCACGCCGGCGCTCGATGCCTTCACCGGCCTGGTGCGCTCGGTCTGCGCGAGCGACGTCGTCAGCGTCAGTCCGCGGCCGGGCCTGCGTCGAGGCTGACCACCAGCTCCTCGCCGTCGATCCGCACGGGATAGCGCCGCACGCGCAGGCGCGCATCGACTGCACAGCGGCCCGTGGCGATGTCGAAGTCCCACTTGTGCCAGGGGCAGCGGACGAGCGCGCTCTCGCGGGTGACGCGGGCCGTGTCGCCCGCGCCCTGCACGTCGTGCACGACCTCGCCACTCGAGCACAGCGGCGCTCCTCGGTGCGGGCAGCGGTCGGCGAGCGCGAAGAAGCCGCCCTCCAGCCGGAAGACGCCGATCGTCCGCCCGGCGAGCTGGACGAGCCGGCGCTCGCCCTCCGCGGGAGCCTCGGCCAGCGGGAGCCGCGCCTCACGGACGGTCGTCGTGGCCATGCTCAGACGACCGCCGGCACGGGCAGGCGATAGAACTCCGCCGCGTTGCGCCAGGCCACGTTCTCGCGCCACTCGGCCGGGAGCGTGCGCAGGGTCTGGGCCGGCTCGTCGTAGTCCCAGTGCGGATAGTCGCTGGCGAAGCAGAGCGTGTCCCATGGCCGCAGGCCCTGGATCGCCGGGGCGAGCAGCGTCGGATCCTCGGGCGTCTCGAGCGGCTGGCTCGAGAATTTGACGTGCTCCCAGACGTACTCCGAGGGCAGCTTCTTGCACCACGGGATCTCGCTGCGGCAGGCCTTCCAGTTCGTGTCGAGGCGCCACATGAGGCCGACGAAGGGGACGAGGCCGCCCTCGACCATCATCACCTTCGTATTCGGGAAGCGCTCGAAGGTCCCGTGGCACAGGATCGAGACGAAGTGCCCGTACATGCCGCTCCCGCAGAGCGTGTGGTACTCGACGTAGAAGTCGGGGTAGCCCGCGGCGGTCACGGGGCCGGCGATGCCGACGCCCTCGTAGTGGGTGTGGACGATCACGGGCAGCGCGAGCTCGTCGGCGGCTTCCCAGATCGGGTCGTGCACCGGATTGCCGTACGGGATGCGCGCGCCGCCGGGCAGGAAGATGCCCACGAACTCTTCCTGGCCGCCCACACGCCGGATCTCCTTGGCCGCTTCCGCAGGGTTCTGAGGCGAGATCGCGATCAGCCCGCGGAGGCGGGGCTCGGCCTGGAGGTAGCGCTCGAGCACCCAGTCGTTGTGCGCGCTCGCGAGCTTGGCCGCGATCACCGGGTTGGGCAGGACGCACAGCGCGCCGCCGATGTGGTCGGGCGTCGCGATGCCGAAGGTCACGTCGTGCGGATCGAGCACCTGCGCCCGCACCTTCTCGAGGTCGATCGTGTGCAGGCCGGGGTCCGGGCTGTGCGGGTCGTAGGCGTCCTTGCGCACCCAGCCCGTCGGGTGGTACCAGGGGTAGTCCGGGAGCGACAGCCCGTGCGTACCGGAATGCAGCAGCAACTCGCGCGTCGCCGAGTCGGTGTAGTCGGCAAGGTCGAGCGCGGTGCCCGGGCTGATGTGGACGTCGCAATCGATGAGCATGACCAAAGCATCGTCCGGGGCACCCCTCCCGGCAAACGAGCGTTTGCGCTGGGGGTCATGAAGAACTTCGATGCAGGCTTTCCGTCTGGGTGGGTTGGCAACCCGGGGTCAGGTCCCAGGTGGCGGCATCCCGAGGAGTTCCGGGATGGCTGCCCGCTCCGATGCGCTCGTTGCGAACCACGGGGCGAACAGGATCGTCAGGCCGGGGGCTGCGTGGGCTCGGGCGTCCGCGCACGCTTCAGGCAGGGATTCGTGCGCGCCGATGCTCTCGAGGCCGGCACTGCCGAGAGCGTCCGCCAGGCGCCGGGCGGCCGGCCCGAAGAGGGCTGCGTGGACGCAGGTGCGCGCCGCTACCGCTGCCGCTTGCTCGAACAACTCCCGTTCCTGGGGAGACTCGTGCAGCGCGCCGCTGCCCAGGTCATCCTGGCCGCCGGCGATCAGGATGACCGAGCGGGGTGGGTGCAGCGCGAGGCCGGCGGCCGCCTTGGCAGGCGTGGCTGCGAGGGCGTCGCGGATGACCTCGCAGCCGTCGAGCTCGCCGAGCCGCTCGCGTCGCAGGGCCAGGCCCTTCCAGTCGGCGAGCGCCTGCGCGATCGCGGCCGGGGAGGCGCCCGCGAGCAGCGCGCAGGCGCCGGCCAGGAGGCCCGCGTCGGCGCCCGGCGCAGGCGGTAGCGCGCTCGCCGGGCCGAGGTCGTACGTCTCGCCCTCGATCGTCACGGTCAGCCGGTCCGAGCCGGAAAGCCGGCAACGCAGCAGGCGCGCCGCCGACGCCGCCGCGAGCTCGAGCGCTCCGGCGTCGCCGGCGTTGACGACCGTCCAGTCGTCCGGGCCCTGGAACGCGACGATGCGGCGCTTGGCCTCGACGTAGGCCGCCAGGCTGCCGTGCTGGTCGACGTGGTCGGCCCAGACGTTCGTGATGCAGGCGATCCGCGGGCTGGCCGAGCAGACGGCCAGATGGTTCGAGGTGAGCTCGGCCACGCACCAGGCCGGTGGGCGCGCGTCGAGCACACGCTCGAGCAGGTCGGCCGTCGGCCACGCGTTGTCGGCGGGCGCGTCGCTCGAGGTCAGCGTCTCGATGCCGCTCGCCCGCAGCATGGCCTCGGCGAGGCGCGCCGTCGTCGTCTTGCCGGCGCTCCCAGTGACGCCGAGCACCGGCAGCGGCGAGAAGCGCAGCAGGAGATCGGCCGCGCCCGAGGCCTGCTCGAGGTCGGCAGCCTGGAGCGGCGACCACGGCGAGAGCAGCGGGACGTCATCGGCGACCCCGAGGCGTCGTGCGACCTCGCGCAGGCGCTCGAGCCCGGCCTGCTCGCCCGCGGGCACGACCCCGCTCACGCCGGCGGCCCCGCGAGCTCGTCCAGCAGCAGCACCAGAGGACGGCGGAGGATCGCCGTGACCGGGCGGGAGTCGTCGCGCTGGAATTCGGCCATGAGCTCGCGCGCCGCCGCGACCTCGCGCGAGCAGCCCTCACCGGCGAGGGCCAGCGCCGAGGCGGATGCGACCAGCAAGCGCCCGGCCGCGAGGCCGATCACGAGCAGCAGGACGATTGCCGTGGTGGACACGCCGGCCACCGCGACGATGCCGGTGCCGAGCAGGACGCCCGCGATCACGCCGAGCATGCGCCCGAGCGAGAGCGAGAGTGCCGCGTGCGGTCGTCGCGGATCGCGACCATCGGGACGATCACGGCGAAGACGGGCCGCCCCAGCATGCGTGCGATCCAACAGGAGAGCGTGGCTGCCACGGCGATGCGGATCGCGCGCGGCAACTCCCGGCGGGCCACCTCGAGGCCGGCGTGCATTGCGCGAACCCTATCTGCGGCTGCCGTCAGGCCCTTCCGTCGACCATCCGTCGCCAAAAGGTTTCTCGCAGGTCGGCGGGCGAGGATACACCTGCGGGGCCAAGCCTCGCAATCGCGCGTCCGAGGGAGACGGGGCGTGCGAGCAGAGACCCCGTCTCCCTAGGGGGCGGAGTCTGGTGCACCGATCGAAGCCGTTCACGCGTCGGGAAGTCCTGCAGTTTGGTGCGCTCGGCAGCGCCGGTCTGCTCCTACCCCTCGAACGCTTCGCCGGCGCCGCAGGCGGGCGTGGCGCCACCCGGATCCGCTCGAGCGGGCTGCCGGCGCCGTTCACCGTCCCGTTCGTCACGCCGCCCGTGTTGTCGCCCGTGCGCACGGACGCCACGACGGACTTCTACCGCCTGACACAGCAGCAGGCGCTGGTCGAGATCCTGCCGGGAAAGCTCACGCCGATCTTCGGCTACAACGGCATCACGCCCGGCCCGACGGTAGTGGCCCGGCGGGATCGACCTGTCGTCATCCAGCAGATCAATGCGCTGCCGCAGGTGCATCCGACGCTCGGCTACACGCCCTATACGT
Source organism: Gaiellales bacterium (assembly GCA_035696365.1). Taxonomy (GTDB): domain Bacteria; phylum Actinomycetota; class Thermoleophilia; order Gaiellales; family JALYLC01; genus JALYLC01. The sequence goes on from DASRQS010000135.1 coordinate 30,012, forward strand.
CAACCCACCTGCACGGTTCGCCCTCGCTGCCGGAGTACGACGGCTATGCCAGCGACGTGACACAGCCCGGGCAGTGGAAGAACTACCACTACCCGAACAACCACCCCGCGTGCACCTTCTGGTACCACGACCACGCAGTCGGCATCACCGCGCAGAACGCCTACTTCGGGCTGGCCGCTCAGTATCACCTCCACGATGCCCTCGAGCAAAGTCTCGATTTGCCCAGCGGCGCCTACGACGTGCCGCTCACCGTCAGAGACGCCACCTTCGCCGCCGACGGCTCGCTGATCTTCGACGACCAGGACCACTCGGGGCTCTTCGGCGACGTCATCCTCGTAAACGGCAAGCCGTGGCCGGTGATGCGCGTCGAACGTCGCAAATACCGCTTCCGCATGCTCAACGCGTCACTCGCGCGCTCCTACCGCCTGAGCCTCTCGACAAGCGAGCCGTTCACGATGATCGCAGGCGGCAGTGGGCTGGCGCCGGTCCCACAGCAGGCTGCCGACTTCCGCTTCGCGATGGCGGAGCGCTACGAGATGGTCATCGACTTCTCAAAGTACTCGATCGGCCAGCGTGTCGTCCTGCAGAACGAGTCGCCCAAGAACAACATCGACTTCGCGAACACCGACAAGATCATGGCTTTCGACGTGGTCGCCGAGCCATCGACGCTCGACGGCAACACGATCCCCGACCAGCTCGACCCCGGCTCGGCGACCATGGCGTTGCGCGAGGCCGATGCCGTCAGGACGCGCAGGTTCGCGTTCGTGCGCAAGCACGGGCAGTGGACGATCAACGGCCACACCTGGGAAGACGTGATCGCCAGCAACTTCACGCTGCTCGAGGCGCACCCGGGCTTCAACGATGTCGAGATCTGGCAGTTCGAGAACGACAGCGGTGGCTGGTTCCACCCGGTCCATGTGCACCTCGTCGACTTCAAGATCCTCGACCGCAACGGGCGGCCGCCGTTCGACTACGAGAAGGTGGCGAAGGACACGGTCTACCTCGGTGAAAACGAGACCGTGCGCGTCATCACGCGTTTCGAGCGGCAAGTCGGGCGCTACATGATGCATTGCCACAACCTCGTCCACGAGGACCACGACATGATGGTGCAGTTCGAGGTCGGAACGGGCGGGCACGACCCGCTCACGACCGATCCCGCGCGCAACGGCCCCGCGCCGGCGGTCTAGAGAAGTGGCGTATGACCTGGCCGATCGGCCAAGTTGCTGGCCTTTCGTACTTTTGGCCGGCGCTCGGTTTGCCAAAAGGTTTCTCGAAGCTCGGCGGGCGAGTCTACATCTGCGGGGCGCAGCTCCGCAATCGCGCGTCTGGGGGAGACGAGGTGCGTGAGCCGAGGCCCAGTCTCGCAGGGGGAAATGATCCGGTGTACCGCTCGAAGCAGCTAACTCGTCGGGAAGCCCTCAAACTCGGAGCGCTCGGCAGCGCGGGTCTGCTCTTGCCGCTCGAGCGCTACGCCGGCGCCGCCGGCGGGCCTGCCGCCAAGCGGATCCGGTCGAGTGGCCTGCCTGCGCCGTTCACCGTGCCGTTCGTCACGCCGCCCGTGTTGGCGCCTGTGCGCACGGACGCCACGACTGACTTCTACCGCCTGACCCAGCAACAGACGATGGTCGAGATCCTGCCGGGCAAGCTGACACCGATCTTCGGCTACAACGGCATCACGCCGGGCCCGACGATCGTGGCCCAGCGGGGCCGCCCCGTCGTCGTGCAGCAGATCAACGCGCTCCCGCAGGTGCACCCGACGCTCGGCTACACGCCCTACACGTCCTGCCACCTCCATGGCTCGGCGTCGCTGCCGGAGTATGACGGCTACGCCAGTGACGTCATTCAGCCCGGCCAGTGGAAGAACTACCACTACCCGAACAGCCAGGACGCCCGGACCCTGTGGTACCACGATCACGCGGTCGGCATCACAGCGGAGAACGCCTACTTCGGACTGGCCGCCCAGTACCACCTCCACGACACTCTCGAGCAGAGCCTCGGCCTGCCCGGCGGCGCCTACGACGTGCCACTCGTCCTCAAGGACGCGACGTTCGCCGCGGACGGCTCGCTGATCTTCGACGACGCCGACCACTCGGGGCTCTTCGGTGACGTCATCCTCGTGAACGGGAAGCCGTGGCCCGCGATGCAGGTCGAACGGCGCAAGTACCGCTTCCGCATGCTGAACGCGTCGATCTCGCGCTCGTTCCGCCTGCGGCTGTCGACGGGCGAGCCGTTCACGATGATCGCAAGCGAAGGCGGCCTGGCCCCGGTCCCGCAACCGGTGGGCGACTTCCGCTTCGGGATGGCGGAGCGCTACGAGATGGTCATCGACTTCTCGAAGTACTCGATCGGCCAGCGCGTCGTGCTGCAGAACCTGCAGCCCAAGAACAACATCGAGTTCGCGAACACCGACAAGGTCATGGCATTCGACGTGGTCGCCGAGCCCTCGTCGCTTGCCGGCAACGCGATCCCCGCCCAGCTCAACCCGAACATGGCGTGCATGGGGCTGACGGAGGCCGACGCAGTTCAGACCCGTAAGTTCGAGTTCGTGCGCAAGCATGGCCAGTGGACGATCAACGGCCACACCTGGGAAGACGTGATCGCGAGCAACTACACACGCGTAGAGGCGCACCCGGGCGCCGACGAGGTCGAGATCTGGGAGTTCAAGAACGACAGTGGCGGCTGGTTCCACCCGGTCCACGTGCACCTGGTCGACTTCAAGATCCTCGACCGCAACGGCCGGCCGCCATTCGCTTACGAGAAGACGCCCAAGGACGTGGTGTATCTGGGCGAGAACGAGACGGTGCGGGTGATCATGCGCTTCAGCAACCAGGTCGGGCGCTACATGGTGCATTGCCACAATCTCGTGCACGAGGACCACGACATGATGATCCAGTACGAGGTCGGAACCGGCGGGCACGACCCGATCACGGCCGACCCCGCACGCAACGGGCCGGCTCCGGCCGTCTAGGAGGTGGGAGCATGAGCTCGCCTGTGGGGCAGACGGCACCCGGCGTTCGGCCCCGCGGTGCCGACGGCGCGCTGGCGAGCAGGACCTTCGGCGCCGTCGCAATCCTGTCCGGCGCGGCTGCGGGAATTCACCTCGGCGTGGCGCCCGAGCACTTCGCCGAGTGGTGGGGCTACGGGACGTTCTTCGTTCTCGCCGCCGTGGGGGAGTGCGCCCTCGTCGCACTGCTCGCGCTGCGACCTCGGGCCTGGGTCGTCCAGGCCGGCATCTGGGCGAGTCTCGCGACGATGCTGATGTACCTGATCAGCCGTACTTCGGGCATCCCGCTTGGCCCCGCCAGCGGCGTCGTCGAGCCGATCGAACTGCCCGGCCTTGCCGCGACCGCGGCCGAGGGGGCGCTCGTGGTCGTGCTTTGCGGGCTGCTCGGCGGAAGGGAGCGCCGCCACACGTTGAATGCGCTCGGCCTGGTCGGCGGAGCTCTCTGGATCGCAGCGCTGGCGGGCGCGCTTGCGCCGCCGGCCCAGCCGGTCGCGAGCGGCCACGGCGGTCATGAAGCTCCTGTCGCGCACGCGTCGATGGGCGTCCCGTTCATCCCGGACAGCGTCCGCAACGCGCCGCGCGTGGCCGGTGACGGCTGAGCCGGTCACTCGCCCTCACCGGTCGCGCGCATGGCCGGTGGTGGCGGTCGCGCTGCTCCTGCTCGCCGCCGTGATGGCGCGGGCCTGGGTCGCCGAGCCGTTCGCCATCCCATCAGAGAGCATGGAGCCGACGCTGTCTCCCGGCGACCACGTGCTGGTCGAGAAGCTGTCATATCGCTTCGGCTCGCCGCGGCGCGGTGACCTGGTCGTCTTCAGAGCGCCCGACGGAGGCTCGCTCGCCGTCAAGCGGGTCGTCGGCCTGGGCGGCGATCACGTGGCCATCGAGGACGGCCTCCTGGCCGTCAACGGGCACCTCCAGCGCGAGCCCTACGTCGACCAGAGCCGCGTGGACTCCGTCTACTTCGGCCCGGTCGTCGTGCCGCGCGGAGACGTCTTCGTGATGGGCGACAACCGCGCGGACTCCCACGACTCACGCGACTACGGAGGGGTGCCACGGCGCTCGCTGATCGGGCGCGTGCTCGTCACGCTCTGGCCCTTGATCCGCTAGGAGTGCGCGTCGCCGCCCTCGAACGAGCCGCTCCAGAAGGCGCTCGCCGGCGGGGCGCTCGCGAACAGGCGGGAGAGCGTCACCACCTGGAAGTGACGACGCTGCAGCGCGCGCAGGATCGCGGGTAGGGCCCGCAGGGTCTCCCGGCGATCGCCGCCACCGTCGTGCATCAGGACGATCGCGCCCGGTTGCACGTTGGCGAGCACGCGGTGGACGATCGCCTTGGTGCCCGGCAGCTGCCAGTCGCGGCTGTCGACCGACCACAGCACCGGGATCATGCCCAGGCTGCGGCCGAGGCGGTTGACGGCGGGCCCGGTGGAGCCGTAGGGCGGCCGGAAGAAGCGTGGCTGCACGCCCGTCGCGCGCTCCACCATCCCGCGCGTCCACTGCAGCTGCCGCTGCCGCCCGGGTGCCGTGAGCGCAAGCAGGTCGGCGTGGCTGTAGGTGTGATCGGCCAGCTCGTTGCCCGTCGCGGCGATGTGGCGGAGCACCGGCTCCATGCCGCGCGTGGCGCGACCGACGACGAAGAACGTCGCGTGCATGTGGTGGTTGGCCAGCACCTGGAGAATGGCCGGGGTGCGGCCCGAGGGGCCGTCGTCGAACGTCAGGGCGACCAGGCGCTGCGCCGGATCGCCGTGCGTGACGCCGAAGGCCACGGGCAGCGCTGCGCGGAGATCGGCGAGCGAACTGGTGGGCCCGGGCAGCGGCCGCACGGGCATGCGCCGGGTCGGTGCCGCGGCCTGCTGGGCGAGCCGCAGCGAGAGCGGCGTGCCGCCTCGGGGCCAGAGCGCGGCGACAGCGCCCCCGAGCACCAGGAGCGCCACCACGAGCCAGAAGACGCGCCTGCGCCGGCGCTGCCGCAGCCACCGCGCGCGGCGTTCGGCGCTGACGCGCTGGAGCCCTTCGCTCGTCGCGGACACCATGGCCATCACTCTGCCACGCGAACGCCAAGCGCGTGGCAGAACATGCTGCAAAAGAGCTATTTCTTAAAATTGCGCCGTCACTCAGGCGCGCGCGCCCTGTCCGTAGGCGAGCCGCAGGAGCTTGCCCTCGGCAAAGCGCGTGGGCCGCAACGCCGTCACGTCGATCACTGGCTCGTCGCCGACGACCTCCGCCGCGACGACCTCGCCGACGGCCGGCGAGAGCTTGAAGCCGTGACCGCTCCAGGCCAGGGCGAGGTACAGCCCCTCGACGCCCGGCGCCTCGCCGAGCATCGGATTCCAGTCGGGTGAGTAGTCGTACGGCCCGGCCCAGGCTCGCTGCCAGGCGGCCTGGGCGAGCGCCGGATAGCGCTCGGCCAGCGCACGGCGGATGACCTCCTCGTAGCCGGGAGAGGCGTCGTGATCGCAGTCGTCGGCGGCCGCCAGCGGCTCGTCGGCGAAATACGTGACGGCGCAGAACAGGGCTCCGCGGTCGGGCCGCACGACGACGTTGGTCACCGCGTCGGAGCAGACCACGTTCGGGCGGGGCGCTCCGGCCGGCTGGCGCAGAACCGCGACCTGGATGCGCTTGAGCGCGATCGGCAGGTCGACGCCGGCGGGCAGGAGCAACTCCCGCGCCCAGGCCCCCGTCGCGAGCACGACGCGGTCACATCCGACATCGCCGTCGGGAGTGCGCACTCCCCGCACGCGGCCGCGCTCGACGAGCAGCGAGCTCACCTCGCAGCCCAGCCGGGCCTCCAGCCCGCAGGCATAGCCCGCCGCGAACCAGGCCAGGATCATCGCGTGGGCGTCGGCGAAGCCGCCGTCGGGCTCATAGGCGGCGCCCGCGATGCCGTCCAGCGCGAGCAGCGGCTCGATCCGGGCGATCTCCTCGGGCCCGACGAACGACGTGCCGAGCCCGAGCGACGCGAGCCGGGCGACGTTGTCGCGCGCAGCGCCGGCCAGGGACTCGGGCACGGGGAGCAGGTAGCCCGTCTCGACGTAGCCGGAGTCGCCGACTCCGACCTCCTCGCCCCAGTGCATGATCATGTGCGATCCGCGCATCGCCAGCAGCGCGGTCACCGCGTTGGAGTAGTGGCGGCGCACCATGCCGAAGGTGCGGCCGGAATCGCCGCTCCCGAGCGCGCCGCGCTCCAGCAGCAGCACGCGGCCCGTGCCCCTGCGACACAGCTGGTAGGCGATCGAGGTCCCGAAGAGCCCGCCCCCGATCACGACGACGTCCGCGTGCTCGCTCATGAGCCGGGAGTATCCACCCCACCGCTGCTACGGTCCGCCACCACCCGTCCGCATGCCTGGATGCCAGGAGGACAATGGCTCCCAATCCGAGGGACGACTCGCTCTTCGTCCCCAGCAGAACCGCCGAGCACGCTCGCACCTTCGTCTCGTGGCCGTGCCGCGAGGATCTCTGGGGCGAGCTGCTCGGCGAGGCGGAGGCCGAGTACGCCGCCACGGTGGCCGCCATCGCGCAGCACGAGCCGGTGACGGTCATCGCGCCGCCCGGCAGCGAGCCGCGCCTGCCGGCCGGGACGGCCTATCCCGTCGACGTCGCCGAGCTGCCGATCGACGACTCGTGGGTGCGCGACAACGGGCCGATCTTCGTCGTCGACGGGCGCGGCGGCGTCGCGGCCGTGCGCTTCGGATTCAACGCCTGGGGCGGCAAGTACGCGCCCTTCGCAGTTGACGCCCAGCTGCCCGCTCGGCTCGCCGAGCTGCTCGGCATGCGCGTCTACGACGCGCCGCTCGTCGCGGAGGGCGGAGGGCTCGCGTTCGACGGCGAGGGCACGCTGATCACGACGGAGTCGGTCCTGCTCAACCCGAACCGCAATCCGGGGCTCTCCCGCGAGCAGGTCGAGGAGCTCGTCGGCTCCTACCTCGGCATCGAGAAGGTGATCTGGCTGCGCGGCGGGCTCGTCGAGGATCGCGACACCGACGGCCACTCCGACAACGTCGTGCAGTTCGTGCGCCCGGGCGTCGTGCTCGTGCAGATGGCGCCCGACCGCTCCAATCCCAACTGGGACGTGCTGCGCGACAACCGCGCGAGGCTCGAGGGCGAGACCGATGCCGCAGGCCGGCGGCTGGAGGTCGTCGAGATGCCGGTGCTGCCGTACGTCGAGGTCGCCGGCGAGCGCTTCGTCGTCCCGTACGTCAACTACTACCCCGTCAACGGCGGCATCGTCGCGCCGGAGCTCGGCGAGGCCGACGACGAGATCGGCTTCGGACTGCTGCGCGAGCTGTTCCCCGACCGCGAGGTGGTGGGCGCGCCGAGCCGCCTGCTGGCCTACGGCGGCGGAGGGATCGGCTGCATCACCCAGCAGCTGCCCGCAGGGATGGCGCTCGCATGATCCGTACCGGGGAGGAGTACCGCGACTCGCTGCGCGACGGCCGCGAGGTCTGGATGAGCGGCGAGCGGGTGAACGACGTGACCACGCATCCGCAGTTCCGGCCGCTCGTCGACGCTCGCGCCCGCATCTACGACATGGCTCACGACGACGCCACGCGGGACGTCGTCTCCTACGCCGGCGACGACGGCGCGCGCTACGCGATCTCCACGCAGCTGCCGCGCACGCGCGAGCACTGGGCCGCCAAGCAGCGCATGGTCGATGCCGTGTTCGACGACCTGGGCGGGGTCGTGACGCGCGTGGGCGACGAAACGGTCGGCGAGATGTGGTCGCTGTTCGACGGCCAGGCGGTCTTGGACGAGGTCGATCCGCAGTGGTCGGGGAACATCGAGCGCCACATCCTGCGCGCGCAGCGCGACGATCCCTTCCACGTGTCCGCCAACACCGATCCCAAAGGCGACCGCTCCAAACGGCCACAGGATCAGGACCCCGACATGTTGCTGCACGTCGTGCGCGAGACCGACAACGGCATCGTCGTGCGCGGCGCCAAGTACGAGACGGCCGCGGCCTACTCCAACCAGGCCTTCGCCAAGCCCACGATCGCCAACTGGGGCGACTCGGAGCTCTCCGAGTACGCGGTCGGCTTCATCGTCGACATGGGATCTGCGGGCCTCAAGCACATCTGCCGCACGGGGTTCGCGGGCCGTGCGCCCGAGGCCGACTACCCAATCACCAACCACTTCGACGAGATCGACACGCTGGTCGTCTTCGACGACGTCGAGATCCCCTGGGAGAACGTCCTCTTCTATCGCCACACGCGCGCGGCCAGCTACATCCGCGCGACGCTACACCGCTACAGCGCGTTCGCCTACGTGCAGCGCAACGTGCGCCTGGCCGACCTGATGATCGGCGCCGCGTTGCACAACGTGCGCCAGACCGGGCTCGAGCAGCAGCAGGCCGTGCAGGAGAAGCTGGCGCAGCTGGCCTGCTACCGCGAGGGCATCCATGCGCACCTGACCGCCGCCATCGCGCTGGCCGAGGAGAGCCCGGGCGGCCTGCTCATGCCGAACCAGTCGCTGCTCTACACCGGCCGCGTGCTGGCGTCCTCGCAGATGCCCTACGCGATGCATACGGCGCGCGAGTTGTGCGGCGGCCAGATCTGCGTCACGCCCGACGCGGCCACCTTCGCCGGCGCCGAGACGGGGCCCTGGATGGAGAAGTACTACTCCATCAACGAGCGCTGGACGCCCGAGGACAGGCGTCGCCTGCTGGCCTATGCGCGCGACCTGCTCAACTCCGACTACGCCGGGCACCGGCTGACGTTTCAGCTCTTCGCGCAGTCGCCGCCCTTTGCCAATCTGGGTGCGGTGTACCGCAACTTCGACTGGTCGGGCCCGCTGCGCCACGTCCAGCGCGCGGCGGGATTGTCCGAGCGCGTGCTGGAAGACAGGGGATGACAATGCCGCCCACGCACACCCGCATCCGGCCCTTCAACACGAAGGACACCTATCCCGAGCAGCGCCTCGACAACGACCTCTGCCAGGCCGTCGTCGCGGGCAACACGATCTATCTGCGCGGGCAGGTCGCTCAGGACCTCGACACGCGCGAGAGCCTCGCAATCGGCGACCCCGCCGGCCAGGCCGAGCGCACGATGGACAACGTCGAGTTGCTGCTCGGCGAGTGCGGCGCCACGCTCGCCGACATCTGCAAGTGCACCGTCTACCTGACCGACATCCGCTACCGCGAGCCGGTCTACCGCGTGCTCGGCGAGCGCCTGCGCGGCGTCTTCCCGGCGTTCACGGGACTCGTCGTGGTGGCGCTCGCCCGGCCGGAGTGGGCGGTGGAGGTCGACGTGATCGCGGTGCTGCCATGACGTTCTCCCTGGCGGCGCGCTGCTCGCTGAGCGGGCGCTTCGGCATCGTCGTCACGTCGTCCAGCCCCGCGGTGGGAGCGCGCTGTGCCCACGCGCGCGCCCGCGTCGGGGCGGCCGCCTCGCAGAACGTCACCGACCCCTCGCTCGGTCGTCTGCTGCTCGACCTGCTGGCCAGCGGCCTGTCGGCGCCCGAGGCGATGACGCAACTGGTGGCGGCCGCGGCCCACGCGGAGTTCCGCCAGCTCACGTGCATCGACGCCGGCGGGCTCGTGGCCTCCTACTCGGGCGAGCGCACGCTCGGGCGCCACGCGAGCGCAGAGGGCGCCGGCTGCGTCGCCGCGGGCAACCTGCTCGCCGACGAAGGTGTGCCCGAGGCCATGGTCGACGCCTTCGAGGACGTCGAGGGCGACGACCTCGGCGATCGCCTGATCGGAGCTCTCATGGGCGGGCTCGCCGCCGGCGGCGAGGAGGGGCCGGTGCGCTCGGCCGGATTGCTCATCGTCGACACGGTCGCGTGGCCCGTCGCAGACCTGCGCGTCGACTGGCACGACGAGCCGATCCACGAGCTCGCGAGTCTGTGGCGGCTCTGGCAGCCGCAGCTCGACGGTTACGTGGCGCGTGCGCTCGATCCCTCGCAAGCACCGAGCTACGGGGTGCCGGGCGATGAGTAGGACTACCCAGGACGACGAGGAGGGGCACCATGGCGACGAACCTCTATCCAGTGCAACTGACGGTCGACTATCCCGACCGGACGCTGAACCGGCTGACGAGCGCATTCCGCATCTTCACCGCGATTCCGATCCTGATCGTGGCTGGAGCCCTCGCCGGGGGCAACGGGAGCTACTCCTGGGACTACGGCAGTCACGAGTCGGCGAGGGGTGGGGCGGGCGGGGTCGGCCTGCTCTTCGCGGCGCCCTTGCTGATGATCCTGTTCAGGCAGAAGTACCCGCGCTGGTGGTTCGACTGGAATTGCAACCTGCTGGCGCTCACCAACCGCATCGGCGCTTACGTGTTCCTGCTCACCGACATCTACCCGTCGACGGACGAGGAGCAGTCGGTGCATCTCGAGGTGACGTATCCCGACGCGCAGAACGACCTCAACCGCTGGCTGCCGCTGGTCAAGTGGCTGCTCGCGATCCCGCACTACGTCGTGCTGTTCTTCCTCTACATCGGGGCGGTCGTGTGCGTGATCATCGCGTGGTTCGCGATCCTGTTCACGGGCCGGCTCCCACGCGGCCTGTTCGACTACGTCGTCGGCGTCGGCCGCTGGGGCAACCGCGTGGTCGCCTACGCCTTCATCCTCACGACCGACGAGTACCCGCCCTTCCGCCTCGGCGCATGAGCTCGCCGAATCCTCCCGCGCGCTCGCTCGCCGAGCGGAAGACGGACACGCTCGGGAAGCTGGAGACGGAGGTCGACGTCTGGGTCGCGTCCGCGAGCGCGGACGGCCGGGGCAACATCGCCCCGCTGTCCTTCGTGTGGGACGGGACGGCCCTGACGGTCGCGCTGCCCGCAACCAGTTTCACTGCCACCAACCTCGCGCGAGCCGCCTGGGCGCGTGTGGCACTCGGTCCGACGCGCGACGTCGTCATGCTGGAAGGGCCGATCGAGGTGCTGCCGATCGGCACGGATCCGGCGCTCGAGGAGGCGCATGCGCGCGCAACCGGCTTCGACCCGCGTGAGGAGGCCGGTACGTTCGTCTACCTCCGTCTCACGCCGGAGCGGATCCAGGCCTGGCGCGAGTCCAACGAGCTGGCCGGCCGCACGTTGATGAAGGACGGCAACTGGCTCGATTAGCCGTGCCCCGCCAGTTGCCTGCCGATCTCCCAGTCGTGGCCCGACGGATCGGTGAGGCGCCCGATGCGCCAGCCGTGGCCCTCGTACATGTCGTTGACGACGGTGCCGCCGGCGGCGATCGCCCGCGCGAACGCGGTGTCCGGGTCGTCGACCTCGAGGATGAAGCGCGCCGAGCCGCCGCCGAGGAAATCGGGGCTGTGATCCGCGTCGTCGGCGACCCAGAAGACGGCGTCGCCGACGGCAAGCTGGGCGACGATCTCCCCGGACTCGTTCTCGTGCCGGTGCAGCGCCACGGCGCCGAAGGCGGCCGAGTAGTACTCGACCGCCTCTGCGCCCTGGCGCACCGACAACCACGGCGCGAGGCTAGCCATTGACGGAGAACGAGCTGTTCTCGTTGATCTCGCGTAGGCGCGAGTAGAAGCTCATGTCGAGCACCTCGTCCGTGTAGCGAGTGGTGACCTTGACGGGGTCGGAATCGTGGTCGTGGCCCTTCTCGACGGCGTCGATCAGCTCGGCCATGCAGTGGCCGACGACTGGGCCGTTCTTGAACTGGTTGCCGCTCGTGCCGACCGCCATGTAAAAGCCGCCCAGATCGCTCTTGTCATAGATCGGGATCCAGTCGTCGGAGCAGTCGTAGAGGTCGACGACGCCCTTCATCTCCTCCGGGATCGGCAGCGACGGGATGCGCCGGGCGCAGCGGTACACCTGCGCCTCCCACTGCTCGCGCGTGACCTGGCGGTTGAAGTCGTCGGGGTTCTCGACCCACACCTGCGGGTCGCAGTCGGGATCCTCGGAGCCGATCAGGATGTGGTTCCCCGTCTCGGGCCGGAAGTAGATGGCGTTGTCGCCGTCCGAGACGTGGTGGCCGTCCTTCTCGTAGTCGAAGCCCGGGGGCGACGGGACGTGGTGCACCTCGTGGCGGAGCGCCTTGGTCTTGATCTTCATGCCGTCCTCGACGCCGGCCATGCGATTGATCACGAACGAGTGCGGCCCGGCGACGTTGATCACGATGCCCGCGTCGATCTCGCTGCCGTCGTCGAGCGTCACGCCGGTCACCTTGCCGCCCGCCTGGCGGATCTCCGTGACCTTGCGGCGGTAGAGGAACTGCCCGGCCTTGGCCTCGGCCGCGCGCTGAAGGTTGTGCGAGGAGAGCGCCGGGTCGTTCACGTAGCCGGAGTCGGGCGTGAAGATCGCGCCCGGGAGCTTCTTCGTGCGCGGCTCCGCGAAGTCGTCGTCGGAGGGGCGCGACGGCGGCCAGAACTCGTGCACGTCGAAGATCGGCACCTTGCGCTCGAGCGTGGCGGTGTCCCACTCCTCGTAGGGCACGCCGAGGCGGTCGTAGTGCGGCAGCACCTTGTCGTGATGGCCCGTCGCGCTCTCGAGCAGGACCGTGCCGGCCTGCATGTACTTGGCGAGCCCGGACTCGTCGGGAGCCTCGAGGTACTCGGCCCAGTTCTTCCAGTAGAAGAAGCCCTCGTAGGCCATCGCCACGCCGTCGAACGACGAGTAGTGGGCGCGCACGATCGCGCACGAGTTCGACGTCGGGCCGTAGCCGGCCGACGGGAGCTTGTCGATGTTCAGGGTCTTGTAGCCGCGCTTGCCGAGCTCGAACGCCGTCGCGGTGCCGATGACTCCGGCGCCGATGATCACTGCGTCCACCTTTTGTCCCATCACGTGCTCCGATCTCTCGCGTTCTCGCTCTCGAGGAAGGCCGCTTGGAAGCGGCGTACGTGCGCCTGCATGCGGGCGTGTGCCTCGGCCCCGTCGCCGCGGACGATCGCGTCGACGACCGCTTCGTGCTCGGCCACGGATGCGCCCAGGGCGCCGACCCGGTCGAGCGCCATGCTCCAGAGCCGCAGCACGTGGCCGTACAGCCAGTCGAGGTTCGCCTCCAGCAGCGTGTTGCCGGCCGCCTCGGCGATGGCCGCGTGCAGCTCGTGGTCGAGCTCGATCAGAGCCAGGTGGTCGCCCGATGCGAGCGCCCCGCGCGTGCGCTCGACGAGCGCCGTCAGCGACTCGCGCTCGTCCTCGCCTGCGCCCTCGGCGGCAAGGCGCGCGGCCAGCCCTTCGAGCTCGACGCGCAGCTCGAAGATCTCCTGCAGGTCGGCGGCGTCCAGCTCGGCGACGAGGGTGCCGCGGCGCGGCAGGATCACGACGAAGTTCTCCCAGGCGAGCCGCCGCAGCGCGCTGCGCACGGGGGCGAGGCCCACGCCGAGCTCGGCGGCCAGCGCCGCCTCGTTGACGGCGGAGCCGGGCGGCAGCTCGAGCGACACGATGCGGCGTCTGATGCCGGCGTAGGCGATGTCGCCGAGCGAGTCGGGCGCGGCGCGTCGCCGCTGGCGCGCCGCACGCGCCGAGGTGGGGCGCGGAGTGCGTGTGTTCGTGCTCCCCGGGGCGCTGCGCGTCTGAAATTTCACAGGGATTGCAGTATGAGCGGCGACGCCGATGCGGTCAAGCTGCCGTCGCCGCCGCGCGCGGCACTTGATTACATTCGGGCATGTCGACGGCGCTCCAGCAGCGGCGGTTTCACTACGCCTTCGTGATCGCTGCTGTCACGTTCGTCGTGCTGATGATGGCCGCGGGGTTCCGCTCGGTGCCGAGCGTCCTGATCGTGCCGCTGGGCAAGGAGTTCGGCTGGTCGCACGCGTTGATCGGCGGCGCCGTCTCCGTCAACCTGCTCGTCTACGGCCTCGGCGCGCCCTTCGCGGCGGCGATCGTCGAGCGCTTCGGTGTGCGCAAGGTCGTGACGTTCGCGCTCTGCCAGGTCGCGGTCGGCGCCGGTCTCTCGACACTGATGACGCAGCCCTGGCAGCTGTTCCTGCTCTGGGGAGTCGTGATCGGCTCGGCGACCGGCGCGCTCGCCGTGCCGCTTGCCGCGGTCATCTCCACGCGCTGGTTCTCGACGCGGCGCGGGCTCGTGAGTGGCCTCCTGACGGCCTCCAACGCGAGCGGCCAGCTCGTCTTCCTCCCAATCATGGCCTGGGTCGCGACGCAGTACGGCTGGCGCTGGACGGCCGGCGTCGTCGTGATCGCCGCGACCGCGCTGGTGATCCCGCTGGCGATCGTCTTCCTGCGCCACTCACCCGCCGAGATCGGCGTTCTGCCCTACGGGGCGACCGAGCCACAGCCGCCGCCTCCGCCGCTGAAAAACCCGTTCCGCAACGCGATCGACACGCTCAAGGAGTTCGCCCCGCGTCGCGACTTCCAGCTGCTCGTGTTCGCCTTCTTCGTCTGCGGGGCGACCACCAACGGCCTGATCGGGACGCACCTCATCGCCGCCTGTGCCGACCATGGCTTCACCCAGGTGCAGGGCGCCGGCCTGCTTGCGGCGATCGGCGTCTTCGACGTCATCGGCACGATCACGTCGGGCTGGCTGACGGACCGCTACGACCCCCGCTGGCTGCTGTTCTGGTACTACGGCCTGCGCGGCGTCTCGCTGCTCGGGCTGAACGCAGCGCTCAGCTCGGCCGGGATCGGGCTCGCGGCGTTCGTGATCTTCGACGGGCTGGACTGGGTCGCGACCGTGCCGCCGACGATCGCGCTCTGCCGCAAGATCGCCGGGCCCGAGCGCGTCGGCGTCGTCTTCGCCTGGGTCTTCTGCTCGCATCAGCTCGGCGCGGCCTTCGCGGCCTGGGGCGCGGGGTTCACGCGCTCCTGGCTCGGGACGTACGAGCCCGCGTTCCTGATCTCCGGCGCTCTCGGCGTAGCTGCCGCGATGGTCAGCCTCATGGTCGGCCGGCGCATCGTGCGGCCGCTCTTCGCCTGACGTGCCGTTGCGGCGCTAGCCCTCGGCCACGAGCTCCTCGGAGATGGGCGAGGGCGACGAGTCGCTGCGCACCGTCGCGAACACGGCGGCGATCACGAGCGCGGAGCCGATCAGCGCGGAGGCGCCGAGGCTCTCGCCGAGGATCACCGCGCCGAGCAGCACGGCGACCGCCGGGTTGACGTACTGGTGGCTGACCACCGTGGAGATCGGCAGGTGCTGGAGCGCCCAGACGTAGGCCGAGAAGGCAATGCCGCCGGCCACGACCAGGTACAGCAGGGCGAGCAGCGAGCGGGCCGAGCCCCCCGTCAGGTCGAGTGCGCCCACGCCGTCCAGGACGACACCGGCGACCGTCATCACCGCGCCCGCACAGAGCATCTGGACGACGGCGCCCACGAAGGGATCGGCGGGCTGAGTGAGCCGGCGGCCGTAGAAGGAGCCCGTGCTCCAGAACAGCGAGGCGACGACCGCGCCGATCAGCCACGGGGTCTCCGCACTCGAGCTGCCGGGGGAGAGCAGCACGATCACGCCGACCACTCCGAGCGCGGCGCCTGCGATCGAGCCGCGCCCGATGCGCTCGCCCGAGAGCGCGCGGTAGCCGACCACCCAGAGCGAGGTCGTGGAGGCCAGCACGGCGGTCAGGTTGGAGGGCGCGTGCGCCTCGGTGATCGTGACGATGCCGACGCCGCCGAACAACAGCCAGATTCCCGCGATGGCCGACCCGCGGAGCTCCTCGCGCGTGGGTCGCGCCCCGAGGCGTCCCAGCACCGCGAGAGCGGCGAGCGTGAGTAGTCCGGCGAGGATGAAGCGGATGCCGCCGGCGGCGAGCGGGTGCAGCGTCTCGACCGTGACGCGGATCGCGAGATAGGTCGAGCCCCACACGATGTAGAGCAGTCCCATCGCCAGCAGCACCTGTGCGCGCACCCGCGTACCATCGGCGACTGGCCGCTGCGCGCGCGCCGATGGGCGAAGATGAGAGCGTGACCGCGAACCCGACAGTGCTCGTCGTCCAGCACGACCTCGATGCGCCTCTCGCCGCGCTCGAGCCGCCGCTCGCCGCCCTCGGCGTGCGCACGGTGGCATGGATCACTCCCGGACAACCCGAGCCGCCCGCGGGGTCGTTCGACGGACTGATCGTGCTCGGGGGCATCGTCAACCCGGACGGCACGGACGGCGATGCGCCACTCGAGCGTGAGCGCGATGTCATCGCCGACGCGCACGCGCGCGGCCTGCCGGTGTTCGGCATCTGCCTCGGAGCGCAGCTCATCGCGCAGGCCCTCGACGGCAGCGCCGAGCGCCTGCCCGCGGGCGAGATCGGCTGGGTGCCGATCGAGTTCGACGAGGCCGCCGAGAGCGACGCGCTGCTGGCCGGCGCGCCTCGCACCCTGGCGGTCAACGAGTGGCACAACTACGCCTGCATCCCGCCGGCGGGGGCCGCCGTGCTCGCCCGCTCCCCGGCCTGCGTGCAGGCCTTCCGCGTGGGAGCCACGACGTGGGGCCTGCAGTTCCACGTCGAGGTGACGCGAACTCTGCTCGAGGAGTGGTGCGCCTCCGAGATCGCGCAACGCGAGCTCGAGCGCCTCGGCCTGCCCGTCGAGGCAGTCCTCGGTACCGACGAGCAGCGCGCCGAGCAACTCCGCCTCGCGATCCGCATCGCCGACCGCTTCGCGCGCGCCGTGCTGGCCGCCGCGATTCCGGCGTGAAGCACGTTGGACGCGGGTAGCATCGGCGCATGCGCGACGCTCGCCGCTTCCTCGAATCGATCGACCTGCCGCCAGGCGACCTGCACGAGCTGCCCGATTCGCCCAAGCGCTTCGCGGACGGTGCGCGCTACCGGATCGAGATTCCGAGCTGCGAGGGGCCGCGCTGCCTCGAGGCGCTGCTCGAGTCGGCGGCCCGGCTCGACGTGCGCGTGCACCGCGCATCACAGGGGTCCGGTGTCTTCATGCTGACCGACGCCGAGCTCGCCGAGATGGCGTCCATGGCGCGCGACGCGATCGTCGAGATCAGCCTCTTCGCACGGCCCAACGCCGCCTGGGACACCTCGGCCATGGCGCGCAGCCCCGCCGGTGGAGCGGTGGCCGCCGCCTCGCGCGGGCAGGAGCAGATCGTGCAGGGCCTGGCCGACGCTCGCCGTGCGGCGGACGCTGGCGTGCGCAGCGTCCTGATCGCCGATGTCGGCCTGCTGGACGTGTTCGCCGAGGCGCGGCGCCGCGGCTTCCTGCCGGCCGACATGCAGGCCAAGATCTCCGTGATGCTGCCCGTCTCCAATCCGGCGACCGCCCGCGCGCTGGTCACGCTCGGCGCGGACACGCTCAACCTCACGACCGACCTCACGCTCGCCCAGATCGCGGCGATCCGTGCCGTGGTCGACTGCCCACTCGACATCTACGTCGAGGTGCCCGACAACGTCGGCGGCTTCGTGCGCCTGCACGAGATTCCCGAGATCGTGCGCGTCGCTGCCCCGGTCTACCTCAAGTTCGGCCTGCGCAACGCGCCCGACGTGTACCCGGCGGGCACGCACCTGGAGGCCACGACCGTCGCGCTGACGCGCGAGCGGGTGCGACGCGCGCGACTCGGCCTCGAGTTGCTCGCGCGCGAGTGGGGGGACTGCGAGACCTCGGAGCTGGGTGCTCGCGGTCTCGCGCTCGTCCAAGCGCCCGCATGACCCCCGACGTCGTCACGCTCGGCGAGGCGCTCGTCGCACTCGTCGCCGACGAGGGACGTCCGCTGGCGGCCGCCGGGACGTTCACGCCGTTCGTGGCGGGAGCCGAGGCCAACGTGGCGATGGGCCTCGCGCGGCTCGATCGCGACGTCGCCTTCGTGGGTCGCGTCGGTGCGGACGGGCTCGGCCAGATGGTGCGCACGGTGCTGCGCGGCGAGGGCGTCGATGTCCGCTGGCTGACCGACGACCCCACCGCACCGACCGGAGCGCTGGCGCGCGACCGGCGGACCTTCCCGCCCTGCGAGGTGGTCTACCTGCGCCGCGGCTCGGCCGCCTCGCGGCTCGACGAGAACGACATCGCCGCAGCCGGCGAGGCGATCACCGGCGCGCGCTGGCTGCATCTGACCGGGATCACGCCCGCGCTCTCTGCCAGCTGCCGGACCGCGGTCAAGAGCGCGCTGCAGTTCGCGCGCGCGGGCAGCGTGCGCGTCTCGCTCGATGTCAACCTGCGGCGGCGGCTGTGGAGCGATCGCGAGGCCGCGCCCGTGCTGGAGGACATCGCCCAGTACTGCGACCTCGTGATCGCCGGAGAGGAGGAGGCCGTGCTGCTGTGCGGGGCGGCCGATCCCGCCGCGCTGGCCGAGCGCTACGGCGTCGAGGCCGTCGTCAAGCGCGGCGCGCGCGGCGCCGCCGCGTGTCGCGAGGGCGAGCTGGCCGAGGACGCCGGCCTCGCCGTCGTGGCGGTCGACGTCGTGGGGGCGGGCGATGCGTTCACGGCGGGCTACCTCGACGCGCTGCTCGACGGCGCGAGCCTCTCCGATTCGCTGCGCCGCGGGAACGCGTGCGGCGCGATCGCCGTCTCGGCCGTGGGCGACGCGACCGGCCTGCCCACTCGCAGCGAGCTGCAGCGGGTGCTGGGGGGCGGCGGCGACGTCGTCCGCTAGCTTCCCCCGCGTGAAGGTCGCAATCGTCGGGGGAGGGGTGGTCGGGCTCTGCTCGGCCTACGCACTCACGCGCGCCGGCGCCGAGGTCGTCCTGCTCGAGCGCCGCGCGCTCGGCCGCGGCGCGTCCGAGGGCAACACGGGCTGGATCTCGCCCACGATCTCGACGCCGCTCGCGGCGCCCGGTGTCCTGCGCACGGGTCTGCGCTCGGCCTTCGACCCGCGCGGCGCGCTCGTCATCCGCCCGGGGCTGGACACCGCCTGGCTGCGCTGGCTCTGGGCCTTCCGCGCGGCCAGCGCGCGCCCGCGCTACCGGCGCGGTGTGAAGGCGCTGCTGGACCTCAACGCCCGCACCTTCAGTGAGCTCGACGGCTACACCGAGGACGGCGTCGAGTTCGAGATGCACGGCGGGGGCATCCTCTGCCTGGCACGCAGCGAATACGGCATCGCCTGGTTCGCGCCCGTGTTCGAGGACCTGCAGTCGCTCGGCTTCGAGGGCACGATCGAGACGCTGACACCCGAGGCCGCGCGCGAGATCGAGCCCTCGCTCGGCGACGACGCGCGCTTCGTCGTCCACACCAGCGTCGATCGCTACGTCCGGCCCGAGTCGCTCATGGCAGGGCTGGCGGTCAAGCTGCGGGCCCAGGGCGTCGAGTTGCGCGAGCAGGTCGAGGTGACCGGCCTGACGCGTAACGGCAGCGGCTGGGCGGTCGAGACGAACGGCGGCGCGGTCGAGGCCGAGGCGGTCGTCGTGACCGCCGGGGCTGCGACGCCTCCGCTCCTGCGGCCGTTCGGCCTGCGGGTGCCGATCGTGGCCGCGAAGGGGTACTCCCTGACGCTGCAGGGCGAGGGCGTCCCGCCGCGCACGGCGCTCTATCTGTGCGAGCCCAAGATCGGCGTCTCGGGCTACGACGGAGGCGTGCGCATCGCGGGCACGTTCGAGCTGCCGGGCCGCGACCTCTCGGTCGACCGCAAGCGCATCGGCTACATCCTCGACGACTCGCTGCCCTTCATCCGTGGCTGGAAGCCCACGCCTGGCGAGGTCGAGACGAAGGGCTGGGCCGGCTTCCGTCCCGCGACGCCTGACAGTCTCCCGCTGCTCGGCCCGATCCCCGGCGAGAGAGGACTGTTCGTGGCGGCCGGTCACGGCATGCTGGGCGTCACGCTCGCCCCCGCCACCGGGGTGGCGGTGGCCGACATGGTGACCACCGGTGACGTCCCGGCGTGGCTGGCGCCGATGGCGCCGGGCCGCAGCTTCTAGACACGCCAGGTAGCGTCGCCGGTATGAAGACCTCCCGCGATCCCTCGACCGTCCATCCGCCGCTCGCGGCCTACACGCATCAGATCGAGATCAGCGGCGCAGAGCGGCTGCTCTTCGTCTCGGGGCAGGTCGGCATGACACCCGATGGCCAGGTGCCGGACGACCCGATCGAGCAGCTCGGGGTCGCGCTGGACAACGTCGAGCGCAACCTCGAGGCGGCCGGCATGCAGCTCGGCGACCTCGTGAAGCTGGTCGTCTACCTCGTCGGCGACTGGGACAACGACGCCCGGCGGGCGCTGGTCGCTGCGCGGATGGGGACGCACCGGCCGTGCATGACCGCGATCTGGGTCTCGGCGCTGGCAGGGCCGACGCTGCGCGTAGAGCTCGACGCCTGGGCGAGCCGCGCGGCCTAGCGCGGAACCCGGCGAACCCGGAACCCGGCGAACCCGGAACCCGGCGAAGCCGGAACCCGGCGAACCCGGAACCCGGCGTACGAGTAACCGCCTGAGGGTCCTGACCGAAACCCGGCCATGAACGTTCGAACCAGCACCAAGGCGGTCAGGCCACCAGTGCGCTGCAGGTAGCACGGGGGCAGACCTCGGGACGCGGTTCGAACGACCGCCGAGTCCATAGGAGGTCTGACCCCTGCCCGAGCGTTCGGGCCCTCTGCAAGGAGGGGCAGCGTTCGCCCGTGCCGTGGTCAGCGCTGCGGTCTTGCTCAGCCTCGAGGTGGTTGCCGCTGTGATTGCCGCTGTGATCAGCTCTGCCCATGCAGCGCAGCGCCTGCGGTGCTCTCCCGCCTCGGGATCTCGAACCCGCGCCCTGGCAGCAGTTGCCCCTCGCGTGTGGAGGGTGTCGATGCGCGCGCAGGGGTCAGACCTCCCAGGACTCGGCGGTCGTTTGAACCGCGTCCCGAGGTCTGCCCCCGTTGGACCTGCAAAGCCGTGGTGGGCTCGAACCCGCGCCCTGGCTGGGGCTGCTCCTCGCGTGTGGAGGGTGTCGATGCGCGCGCAGGGGTCAGACCTCCCAGGACTCGGTGGTCGTTTGAACCGCGTCCCGAGGTCTGCCCCCGTTTGACCCGCAACGCCGTGGTGGGCTCGAACCCGCGCCCTGGCTGGGGCTGCTCCTCGCGTGTGGAGAGTGTCGATGCGCGCGCAGGGGTCAGACCTCCCAGGACTCGGTGGTCGTTTGAGCCGCGTCCCGAGGTCTGCCCCCGTTTGACCCGCAACGCCGCGGTGGTCCAACCGCCGTGGCGTCGTTCGAACGTCATGCGTGGGGATCGGTCGGACCCTCAGCAGGTTCCTGGCTCGCCGGGTCTTGATTGGGCCCGCCGACGTTCACCGAGCCTAGTCGCCGAGCTCCTTCTGGCGGCGCGTCACGTACTCCTCGAGTCGCCCGTGCACGTCGTCGTCGAGCGGAGCGGGCGGCTCGTAGCTCGCCTCCAGCTTCGCCAGGCGGTCGCGCGCGCGCTCGGTGGCGTCCATGCCGCCGCGTGAGGCCCAGCGCTCGTAGTTCTCGGTCGAGAACAGCAGCGGGCGGTAGAAGCAGTCGCGGAAGTTCTCGAGCGTGTGGGTCGTGCCGAAGAAGTGCCCGCCGTGGCCCGCCTCGGCGAAGGCGTCGGGCACGAGCTGCTCGCGCGTGAACTCGAGCGGGCTGAACTGGTGCTGGAGGATGCGCACGATCTCGATGTCGAGCACGAACTTCTCGTAGGAGGCGACGAGGCCCGACTCCAGCCAGCCGCAGGTGTGCAGCAGGAGGTTGGCGCCCGCCAGGAAGGCCGGCAGCATCGTGTTGAGGCCCTCGAAGGCCGCCTGCGCGTCGACCGACTGGCTCGAGGTCAGCGCGCCGCCGCCCGCGCGCCAGGGCAGGCCGAAGCGCCGCGCGATCTGGCCCGAGGCGAGCAGGCCGATGGCCGCCTCCGGGCCGCCGAAGCCCGGCGAGCCCGACTGCATGTCGGTATGCGAGATGAACGACCCCATCACGACGGGAGCGCCCGGGCGCACGAGCTGCGCGAGGCTGATGCCGGCCAGCTGCTCGGCGATCTGCTGTGCGAGCGCGGCCGGGATCGAGACCGGGCCCATCGCGCCCATCAGGATAAACGGCGTCACGACGACGATCTGGCGTGCCCCCGCCAGCAGCATCAGCGACCCGATCATGCGCTCGTCGAAGCGCAGCGGCGAGTTGGCGTTGGCGACGCCGAACATGTGCGGCTCGCGCTCCAGCGCCTCCCGGCCGAACGCGAGCTCGGCCATGGCGATCGAGTCGCCCGCGCCGACCGGGTTGAACTGTGCCGTGCCGAGCGGCTTGTCGCTGTCGGTGTAGAGCGTCAGCAGCATCTGCAGGTGGCGCGAGTCGATCGGCAGATCGCCGGCCTCGCAGATCGGATAGCCGGCCGTGTCGAGCTCGTCGATCACGTGCGTCAGGCGCACGAGGCGGCGGTAGTCGTCGAAGCTGCCGTCGCCGCGGCGGTCGCCCTCGCTCACGAAGGGCGCGCTCTGGACGCTGCAGAAGATCATGTTGTCGCCGCCGAAGCGGCGGCTGCGCTCAGGGTTGCGCGCCGTGATGCCGAACTCGCGCGGCGCCTTCGCGACCTGCTCGAGCACGAAGTCGGGATCGAGCTTCACGAGCTCGCCCTCGACCGTCTGGCCGGCCTTGCGAAACAGCTCGAGCGCGGGCTCCCACTGGAACTCGATCCCGATGTCGCGCACGATCGTGCGCCAGCCCTCCTCGAGGACAGCCATCGACTCCTCGGACAGCACCTCGTAGCGCGGCATGGTGTTGACGAACACGCGGCCAGCATAGGAGTCAGCCCTTCACGCCGGTGACGGTCACCCCTTCGACGAAGGCGCGCTGCGCGAGGAAGAAGAGGATCGTGACGGGCAGCGTGAAGAGCACGCAGGCGGCCATCATCAGCTCGTAGTCGACGTGGCGCGCGGTGCGGAACTCCGAGAGGCCGAGCGAGACGGTGTAGGAGTCGGGATTCGCGCCCAGGTAGAGCAGCGGCGCGAAGAGGTCGTTCCAGCAGTAGAGGAAGTTGAACAGGAAGACCGCGACGAGCGCCGGCTTGGCCAGCGGCACGACGACGCGCAGCAGCAGCCGTAGCTCGCTCGCGCCGTCGACGCGCGCGGCATCGGTCAGCGCACTGGGGATCGTCATGAAGAACTGCCGCAGCAGGAAGATCGAGAACGCGTCGCCGAAGAACCCGGGGATGATCAGCGGCTTCAGCGAGCCGATCCAGCCGAGGTGCGAGAACAGCACGTAGAGCGGGATGATCGTGACCTGGATCGGCAGCATCATCGTGGAGAGCACGAGCAGGAAGACCGCGTTGCGCCCGCGGAAGCGCATGCGCGCGAGCGCGTAGGCGGGCGGCGCGCAGCTGAGGACGACGCCGACCGAGGAGAGGAACGCGATCAGGAACGTGTTCCACGTCCAGCGCAGCAGCGGCTGCTGGTCGAGCACGTCGTAGAAGTTGGAGAAGCGAAACGGCGAGGGCCAGATCGCGCGTGTGAGTGCCTGATCGCGGGTCATCAGGGCCGTGAAGATCACGAACACGAACGGCGAGACGAACACGAAGCCCACGCCGATCAGGACGGCGTGGCGCGCGATGCCCTGCAGGAAGCGCCGGCGGCGTGCGGCCTGACGCGCGGCGATCGCGCTCACTGGTTGCCCTCCACGTGCACCCAGCGCTCGGAGCTCTTGATCAGCACGAGCGTGCAGAGCATCGTCGCCCCGAACAGCACCCACGCCATGGCCGAGGCGTAGCCCATGTTGAAGTAGCGGAAGCCCTGCTGGTACAGCCAGATCGCGTAGAACAGCAGTGAGCCCTGCGGCTCTCCGAGCGTGTCCTTCTGGCCCGAGGTCGTGTTGCCCGCGACGTAGGCCTCGGTAAACGTCTGGAAGGTCCAGATCAGGCCGGTGACGAGCGTGAAGAAGATCACCGGCGAGAGCGAGGGCAGCGTCACGTGCCAGTAGCGGCGCAGCGCGTTGGCGCCGTCGATCTTGGCGGCCTCGATCTGCGTCTTGGGCACGTCGAGCAGGCCCGCGAGGTAGACGATCATTGCGTCGCCGGCGCCCCACAGCGAGAGCAGCACGAGCGCGGGCTTCGACCAGGACGGGTCGAAGAACCAGAGCGGGCCGGGGATGCCGAGGTGCGAGAGCGCCCCGTTGACAGGACCGAGGTCGGGATTGAGCAGGTAGGTGAACGCCAGCGCCCCGGCCACCGGCGGCACCATGGTCGGCAGGTAGTAGAGCGTGCGGTAGTAGCGCTGCCCGCGCACGGGCTGGGTCAGCAGCGTCGCCGTCAAGAGCGCCCAGAACAGCCGCAGTGGCAGTCCGATGACCACCATCCAGGCCGTGTTGCGGACCGCCTGCCAGAAGAACGGGTCCTTCTGGACCATGTACTCGTAGTTCGCCAGGCCGATCCAGTGCGGCGCGGTGAGCAGGTCGTAGTGGGTGAACGAGAAGTACAGGCTCGCCACCATCGGGTAGAGCAGGAAGACCACGAACCCGGCTATCCAGGGCGACAGGAACAGGAACGCGAGCCCGTAGGTGCGCGTCCGCCTCCTCCTGCGGCGGCGGGCCGCCGCAGGCGAAAGCGCCGTGACTGCGGCCACGACTAGGGCGCGCTGCCGGCGGAAGCCTGCTTCAGCTCATCCGAGATCTGCTTGTCCAGGCCCTGCAATCCCTTGGGCAGATCCTTGACCTGACCGGCCTGCCACTTCTGTGCGAAGGCCTGGAACGTATCGCCGTACTGCTGGCCGATCGGCGTGAGCGGATTGAACTGGCTCCTCGGGTGGGTGAAGATCTTGAAGAAGGTCGCGAAGTGCACGTCCTTCGTGAGCTTCGGCGACGTGTTCGCGGCCGTCGTCGTGGGCAGGTTCTTGAGGCGGTTCGAGAGCCCGACGAGGGCGCCGGTGTCGCTCGCGAGGTACTTGACCAGCAGCCAGGCCTCGTCGGGGTGCTTCGACCCCTTGGGGATCGCCACGATGTCACCGGCGATCGAGCCGGCGCCGTACTGGCCGGCCTGGCTGTCGGCCGCGGGGAACGGCGCGGTCGAGTACTTCAGCTCGGGGTGCTCGTTCTTGATGAAGGCCGTGCGCCACTCGCCGTCGTACTGCATCGCGACGCGGCCGATCTCGAAGTCGTTGGAGGCTCCGAACTCGTCTGCCGAGGCGGCGGTGAACTTGCGCAGCTGGTCGTAGCCGTACCAGTCCACGAGCGACTTCTGCCACTTCAGCAGCGCAGCCCAGCGGGGATCCTTGGAGAGCACCGGCTGGCCCTTGGCGTCGAACCAGGGCGCGCCGTAGGCCTCGCGCAGGCCGTCCGCGAAGGTCTCGTAGTGGCCGAACAGCGGGTTGAGCCCGATGCGCTTGAGCGAGCCGTTGGAGCCGCGGACGGTCAGCTTCTTGGCCATCGCCGTCAGCTCGGAGAGCGTCTTGGGCGGCTGCGTGAAGCCGGCGGCCTTGAGCATCGCCGTGTTCATGTAGAGGCCGTAAGCGTCGGCCAGCGCGGGCAGCGAGCACTGCACTCCCTTGTAGCCGGAGTAGGAGAGCGCGACCTTCGGGAACTGGGAGAGGTCGAACTTGTCCTGCTTGATGCGGTCGTTGAGGTTCTGCCAGGCGCCCGAGGAGCAGAACTTGCCGGTGTTGTTGGGCGAGAAAGAGAGCAGCGCATCCGGTGCGTTGCCGCCGTTGACGGCCGCGATGATCTTGTCGTCCTGGATGTTGCCCGTGCCCTTGACCGTGATCCAGGGGTACTTCTGGTGGAAGCCGACGAAGGCCAACTGGTAGTCGTGCAGCTCGCGCGTCGTGTACGCGCTCCAGAATGTGATCGTGACCGGTTTGTGGTCGGCCGCAGGAGCGGTGGCGGCACCTGTAGCGAGCGCGCTGAACGTGATGGCACAGGCGAGCGCTGCGAGCAACGGACGTCTCATCGGGCTTCTCCTCCGGGCAGTGGCCGCATCGGAACGCGGCGATTCTTGCACGCCGGCCGGGGGCCTGCATGCGCGAGGTAAACGATGACCGCTGAGGAGTGCGGGCACGTTCGTGGCGCTAACAATGCGCGGCATACCGACGTCCCGTAGCATGCGCCCCGTCCACCGTTCGAGGAGGAGTCCCACTGAATACCAACAAGCGCCTCGCGGCGATGCTGCTCGCCATCGTGGCGATGATCGCAATCGCCACCACGACTGCGACAGCGAAGCAGTCCCGATCCCACGCCACCATCAAGGTGGGGCTCGTGACGGACATCGCCGGGCTCGGCGACAAGTCCTTCAACTACCTCGCTGGACGGGGCCTCACGCAGGCCGAGAAGAAGTACGGCGTCCAGGGCGATGTCACCGTCTCGAAGTCGAACAACGACTACGTCCCCAACATCACCAAGTACGCCCTCAAGGGCTATGACCTCGTGATCGCCGTCGGCTTCCTCGAGGAGCAGGCAGTCGGCCAGGTCGCCAAGAAGTTCCCGAAGGTGAAGTTCGCGATCGTCGACGACTCCACAAGCGTCAAGGCGCTCAAGGGCCTCAAGAACGTCGAGGGCCTCCTCTACAAGGAGTGGGAGTCGGGCTACCTCGCCGGCTATCTCGGCGGTCTCTTCGAGCAGACCAAGGCCAAGGGCCTGAACTCCTCCAACGTCATGTCGACGGTCGGCGGCATCGCCATCCCGCCGGTGGACCACTACATCGCCGGTTTCCAGGCCGGCGCGAAGGCGGCCGATCCGGGCGTCAAGCTGCTCAACGGCTACTCCGGCGACTTCGTCGCGCAGGACAAGTGCCAGGGCCTCGCGCAGCAGCAGATCGCACAGGGCTCGGACATCGTCTTCCAGGTCGCCGGTCAGTGCGGCCTCGGTGCCATCAACGCCGCGCGCGACAAGGGCCTCTGGGGCATCGGCGTCGACACCAATCAGGCGCTCCAGATCGGCCCCAAGCAGCTGCTGGTCTCGGCCACCAAGGGTGTCGACGTCTCGGTCGTCGACGTCGTCGGCCAGGTCGTGAACAACAAGTTCCGCGGCGGCAAGGACCTGCTGCTCGGCGTCAACGAGAACGGTGCCGGCATCCAGGGCATCAATTCCGCGGTCCCGGCGTCGATCAAGGCGAAGGTCGCCGTGCTGCTGGTCAAGATGAAGGCGGGCAAGGTCAAGATTCCGACCGTGCCGATCGTCAAGTAGGCATGGCGGAGGATCCGTCCTCCGCCTCGGGTACCGCGAGCTCGGGCGCCGATCTGGCGCTCGAGCTTCGCGGGATCACGAAGCGCTTCGGCAGCTTCACCGCCAACGACAGGATCGACTTCGATCTGCGGCAGGGTGAGGTGCACGCCCTGCTGGGCGAGAACGGAGCGGGCAAGTCCACGCTCATGAACGTCCTCTACGGCCTCTACAAGCCGGACGAGGGGGAGATCTTCGTGCGCGGCCGGCCGGACGCCATCACGAGCTCCGCGGATGCGATCCGCCTCGGCATCGGCATGGTGCACCAGCACTTCATGCTGATCCCGGTGATGACCGTGGTCGAGAACATCGTGCTCGGAGCGGAGCCGACGGAGTATCTGCAGCTCGATCTCAGGACGGCGCGCGAACGCGTGCGGGAGTTGTCCTCGAGCTACGGGCTCGTCGTCGACCCGGATGCCGTGATCGAGGAGATCGGCGTCGGCCAGCAGCAGCGCGTCGAGATTCTCAAGGCGCTCTACCGTCACGCTCGCGTGCTCATCCTCGACGAGCCGACCGCGGTTCTCACACCGCAGGAGGTCGACGAGCTCTTCGCCGTCCTGCGCACGCTCGTGGCGGGCGGCACCTCGATCATCCTGATCACGCACAAGCTGCACGAGGTGCTGGAAGTCGCCGATCGCATCACGGTGCTGCGGCGCGGCAAGAAGGTCGCCACGATCGATCGCGAAGGCGCAAGCGAGCGCAGCCTCGCCGAGCTGATGGTCGGGCGTGAGGTGTTGCTCGACGTCGAGAAGGGACCTCCCCATCCGAGCGGGCGGGTGCTCTCGGTGCAGGACCTCTGGGTGCGGGACGACCGTGGCCTGGACGCCGTGCGGGGGCTCTCGATGGAGGTCAAGGCGGGCGAGATCGTCGGCATCGCAGGCGTCGACGGCAACGGTCAGAGCGAGCTCATCCAGGCCCTCGCGGGGATGCGGGCCGTGCACCAGGGCCGCATCGACCTGAACGGCAGCGACGTGACGCATGCCACGCCGCGCCAGGCCACGAATGCCGGCGTCGGGCACATCCCCGAGGACCGCCAGCGCCACGGCCTGATCCTCGACTTCACGCTGGCCGAGAACACGGCGTTGCACGACTACTACGAGCCGCCGATCTCGAGCCACCACTGGCTGAACCGCGAGGCGATGGTGCTGCGCGCGGACGAGTGGATCAAGCTCTACGACGTGCGCGGCGGCGGTCCGCAGACGCTCGCGCGGGCGCTCTCGGGCGGCAACCAGCAGAAGGTCGTGCTGGCGCGCGAGATCCAGTCGAACCCGCGACTCCTGATCGCCGCGCAGCCGACGCGCGGCCTCGACGTCGGAGCGATCGAGTACGTCCACCGCCGGCTGATCGAGCAGCGAGACGCGGGCTGTGCCGTGCTGCTCGTCTCCTTCGAGCTGGACGAGGTGCTCGACCTCGCCGACCGCATCCTCGTCATGTACGGCGGCCAGGTCGTGCTGGAGCGGCTGAGTGCGGAGACGGACGAGCGCGAGCTCGGAGTCGCCATGACCGGGGGCAAGGTGCCGGCGTGATCAGGCGCGTCCTGAAGTCGCCGTCCCTGAGCGAGTTCGGCTTCTCGCTGCTGACCGTCTTCCTGGCCCTGCTCGTGGGTGGCCTCGCAATGGCCTTCACGGGCGCGAACCCGCTCAACGTCTACAAGGACCTGATCGTCGGCGCCGGCTTCGACTGGCCCTTCCACCTGATCCCGGGCAACCCGCTCGGCGTCGAGCCGCTGCTGGCCGAGAACAACCTCGTCTCGACGCTCGTGCAGTTCACGCCGCTCGTGCTCACGGGCTTCGCCGTGGCCTTCGCCTTCCGCTGCGGCCTCTTCAACATCGGCGGCACGGGCCAGTTCTGGGTCGGATCCGTGTGCGCGCTGCTCGTCGCGCAACGCGTCGGCGGGCCCGCGGGCATGGTCTTGGCGACCGTCGCCGCGGGCATCGGCGGCGCCATCTGGGCCGGGCTGGCCGGCGGGCTCAAGGCCTACCGCGGGGCCCACGAGGTGATCACGACGATCATGCTGAACTGGATCGCGATCTACACGACGCAGTACCTCTTCGCAGTCAGCGGGCCGCTCACCGACAACTCGGTGGGCAACGGCGTCTCGAAGAACATCAAGACCTCCGCCCAGTACCCCGGCCTGTGGGGTGTCGTCCAGCAGATCCACATCGGGATCTTCATCGCGCTCGCCTGCGCCGTCGTCTACTACGTCCTGCTCAATCGCACGACGCTCGGCTACGAGGTGCGCGCCGTGGGCTTCAACCCGGAGGCCGCGCGCTACGGCGGCATCTCGGTCAAGCGCTCGATCGTCGCCTCGATGGCGATCTGCGGTGCCTTCGCCGGGCTCGCCGGCGCGATCCAGGTGCTGGGCGTCAGCTACTCCATCGCTTCCTCGGACGTGCCCGTGATCGACATCGGCTTCACCGGCATCGCCGTCGCCCTGCTCGGCCGCAACACCGCCGTCGGCGTGGTGCTGGCCGCCCTCCTGTTCGCCGCGCTGCAGAGCGGCGGCCGGCAGCTCTCGGGGTCGTTCAGCCCCGAGCTCGCGAGCGGTGTTTCGAGCATCATCCAGGGCACCATCATCCTGCTCGTCGGCGGCGAGCTGGTCGTGCGCTGGCTGGTCGGCCGGGCCAAGCACGAGCGAGTGGTGCCCGACATCAACCCGAACGCCCCGCCACCTCAGCTTCCGCCGCAGGCCGGGGCG
>DASRQS010000136.1:0-64492 GCA_035696365.1 Gaiellales bacterium
AAGCTGCTCGGCTAGTCCGAGCGGCTCGGCGCGCCGAGCAAGACACCACATACGGGGACGAACCGAGGGCCGCCGAAAGGCGGCCCTGCGCGTTCGTGGGGCCTGGCCCGCAACGCTGGGGTCAGACCCGCAACGCTGGGGTCAGACCCCAGCGTTGCCCCCGGGCCTGGCCCGCAGCGCTGGGGTCAGACCCGCAACGCTGGGGTCAGACGCCAGCGTTGCCCCCAGCGTTGCCCCAGCGTTGCGTGGCAGACCCCGGGCGCCTCGGCGCCCGGATCGCGCGCGCTAGGCGGCGGCCGCGTCGTAGTTCGACATCTGCTCGCGCAGGTTGTTCCGAACCTCCGCGAGGATCTGCGAGACGCGGGACTCGCTCACGCCGAGCAGCCGGCCGACGTCTGCGCCCTGCATCTCCTGCGAGTGCACGAGATGCAGCACCCGTTGCTCGCGCTCCGAGAGACCGGCGATCGCCTCGAGCATGATCTTCAGCCGCTCGGAGGCGAGGGCGGAGCGCTCCGGCTCGAGACGGCCGTCGCGCGCCTCGACCGTGTCGCCGATCTCGAGCGGCATCGAGGGGTCGCTCGAGCGGGTCGGCGCATTCAGCGAGATCACGTCGGCGCGCTCGATGTTCTCCAGGATCGCCCAGACCTCGGGCACGGTCAGCTCCAGGACGGCGGCAAGTTCCTCGTGGCTCGGCGCGCTGCCGGTGCGCGCGTACAACTCGTCCGCCGCGTGCTCGAGCTTCTGGCTCATCCGCCGTGCCGAGCGCGAGGCCCAGTCCTGGCGCCGCAGCTCGTCGACCATCGCGCCGGCGACCCGCGTCCAGGCGAACTGCTCGAACGACGCGCCCTTCGCGGGATCGAAACGGTCAACGGCCTCGATCAAGGCGATCATGCCGCAGGACAAGAAATCGTCGAAGTCGCTGTGAGACGGGAATTCCCGCACCTTGCGCGACGCGATGTACCTGATCATCGGCGAGTACGCGAGCACGAGCCGATCGCGAGCGGATGAATCCTTCCGTACGCTCCACGCGCGCCAGAGGGCTTCAGCCTCAGCGGCTGTGAGCCGCTGGAACTCACTGCTGTCCTTCATCCAAACCGCCTTCAGGCTTTGAGAACCGGGTGATTCCTCCTGTTATCGCCGTACTGTCATGCCGGCCAGATGGCCGCTTCGCATCGGGTGCGGCTACCGGTTTGGCGTGAATGCCCTCACCGGTTGGTAGCTGGCGCGCGGGGTTGCTCAAGCGGTCCCCCTGTCAGCCGAGTACGCCACCCGTGCTCTCGGTTCGTCCCCGCCGGCACGCAGGCCTCGCGCTTGCGTCCGTGCTCGTCCTGCTCGTCTGCCTGCCGGCGAGCAGCGCCGCGTCCGGCTTTCGCCGCGACCAGACGCCCCTGCCCGCGGACCTGACCGGGGGCGGGAGCAGTCACGCCGCGCTCAACGGCTCGGGCACGGGCGGCGCCGCGATCCACATGCTCTTCGGTCTCGCGCTCGTGCTGGGGCTGATCTACGCGCTCTACCGCCTGCTCAGGCGGAGCTCGGACAAGAACGAGAAGGAGAAGGTGATCCGTGGCGACGACTGGATGTCGGTCATCGCCTCGACGCCGCTCGCCCCGTCGCGCTCGGTGCACCTGATCCGCGTGGGGGAGGAGATCGTGCTGGTCGGCTCGGGCGAGCAGGGCGTGACCCCCATCCGCGTCTACAGCGCGGAGGAGGCCCGGCAGCTGCGCATCGATCCGCGCGAGTTCCCCGCGCTCGACGCGGCGCCGACCGGAGCTGCCGATCCGAGCTTCCTCTCCGCGCTGCTCGAATCGCTCAGGAGGATGACCGCCCGATGATCGCCGCCGTCCAGACGGGTGGCGTGTCCACGTCCGTGCAGACCATGCTCCTCCTGGGAGTGATGGCCCTGCTGCCCGGACTGCTGCTCGTGATGACGAGCTTCACGCGCATCCTGATCGTGCTGGGCTTCGTGCGCAACGCGCTCGGCACGCAGTCGACGCCGCCGAACCAGGTGCTGGTCGGCATTGCGCTGTTCCTCTCGCTGTTCGTGATGGCGCCCACGCTGCACAAGGTCGACAAGGCCGCCGTGGAGCCGTACCGGGCACACACGATCGACGGCCGCGCGGCCATTATCCGCGGGCTGGAGCCGGTGCGGACGTTCATGTTCAAGCAAACGCGCGACTCCGACCTCGCGCTCTTCGTCCGGCTCGCCCATCAGAAGCGCCCGCGCACCCGGGCGGACGTGCCGACGCACGTGCTGGTGCCCGCCTTCGTGGTCTCGGAGCTGACGACGGCCTTCCAGATCGGTTTCCTGATCTACCTGCCGTTCCTGATCATCGACATGATCGTGTCGGCGACGCTCATGTCGATGGGCATGATGATGCTGCCGCCCGTCCTGATCTCGCTGCCGTTCAAGATCCTCCTGTTCGTCTTGGTCGACGGCTGGAGTCTGATCATGCAATCGCTCGTGACGTCGTTCCACTGACGCGGAGGCCACGCTTGAACCAGGACACCATCTCGCATCTCGGCACGCGCGCGATGCTCATGACACTCGAGATCTCGGCGCCGTTCCTGGTCGCCGGGCTCGCCGTCGGCCTGCTTGTCTCGATCATCCAGGCCGCCACCCAGATCCAGGAGCCGACGCTCTCGTTCATCCCCAAGATCATCGCCACCGGAGCGGTCATCGCCATCGGCGGTCCGTGGATGCTCTCGCAACTCGTCGGCTACACCACCGCGCTGTACCTGGACATCCCGACGCTCGTCGGGCGCTAGTGCAGCAGCTGGCCCTCCCGGGCGGCGTGCAGCTCCCGGAGATCGCGGGCGCGAACCTCGTCGCGTTCGCGCTCGTGCTGTGTCGCGTGGGGCCGTTCTTCCTGCTCGCGCCCGTGCTCTCGGCCGGCCTGCTGCCCGCCAGGGCGAAGTTCGCCGCCGCAGCCGCGATCGCCGTGGCGCTCGCTCCGGTCGCCTCGCACGGGCGGGTCATCCCCCAGGACCCGGTCGGGCTCGCGACGGTGCTCGTGCAGGAGATCGGGGTGGGGGTGGCGTTCGCGCTGGCGCTCAGCGTGCTGGCCGCCGGAGTCTCGGCCGGTGCCTCGCTCGTCGACACCCTCGTCGGTTTCTCCTTCGGCTCCCTCGTGGATCCGATCACCGGCGTCTCGGCCTCCGTGCTCGGGCAGGTCTACACGCTCTTCGCGCTGATGGTGTTCGTGCTCGGCGGCGGCATCCGCCTGATGATCGCGGGGCTCGCGCGCAGCTACGACCTCATCCCGATCGGCACCTTCCCGTCGCCCTCGCAGCTCGGCAAGCTTGCCGTCGCGTCGCTCACGGAGGTGCCGCTGATCGGCCTCGAGCTCGTGGGGCCCGTGATCCTCTCGGTCGTCGTGGTGGACGCGGCCTTCGGCCTCGTCGCTCGAGCCGTTCCGCAGATGAACGTGTTCGTGGTGGGCCTGCCGGTCAAGGTGATCGTCTCGTTCGCAGTCGTCGCCGCCTCGCTGCCGTTCCTCGGCGCGCAGCTCCAGACCGACCTGTCGCAGGCGATCGAGCGGGCGCTCTCGACGCTGGCCACGGGGTAGGCCGTGGCCGACCAGGGCAAGACCGAGAAGCCGACCGGCAAGCGCCGGGAAAAGGCGCGCAAGGACGGCCAGGTCGCCCGCTCGACGGAGGTCAACTCGGTCATCGTGCTGCTCGCGACCTTCGGCGTGCTCGCGCTGACCGGGCCGCGCCTGCTGGCGCGTGCCGAGGCGATCGTGTCCAGCGGCCTCAGCCGCTCGGGGAATCCCTCGCTCGCGACCTCGGCCGGCCGGCAGGACATCACGGGCTGGGCCTTCAGCTCCTTCACCGGGATCGCGGCGCCCGTGATGATCGCCGCCGCGCTCGGCGGCATCCTGGCGAGCGTCGCGCAGGTGGGCTTCCGTCTCAACGGGCGCGCGCTCAAGCCGTCCCTGTCGAAGCTCAACCTGATCAAGGGGCTCAAGCGGCTGTTCGCGCCCTCGCAGGCGTTCGAGCTCGGGAAGACGCTCGTCAAGACCGCCATCATCGGGGGCGTCGCGTTCTCCGCCGTCTGGTCGCAGCTGCCGACCATGGGCGCGCTCGTGGGCATGCCGCCCGCCCAGCTCGTGTCCGTGCTCGCCCACACGATCCTCTCGATCGTGCTGCGTGTCGGTGCCGCGATGCTGCTCGTGGCCGCGGCCGACTACGCCTGGCAGCGGCACAAGCACGAGAAGTCGCTGAAGATGACACGGGAGCAGGTGCGCCGGGAGGCGAAGGAAGCCGACGTCGCACCGGAGATGAAGGGGCAGATGCGACGGCGGCAGTCGGAGATGGCCCGTCGGCGCATGCTCGCCGACGTCCCCACGGCCGACGTCGTCATCGTCAACCCCACGCACTATGCGGTCGCCCTCCGCTACGACGGCACGCGTCCGGCGCCCGAGCTCGTCGCGAAGGGCGTGGACAACGTCGCCCTGGCGATCCGCAGGACCGCGGAGGAGGCGGGCGTGGCGATCGTCCACGAAGCGCCCCTCGCGCGCGCCCTCTACCGCGACGTCGAGCTGGGCGCGCAGATCCCCGAGGAGCTCTTCGCGGCAGTCGCGCACGTGCTCGCCTTCGTCCTGCGCGCTGCCGGGCGGCTGCGCGCCGTCACCCAGGCCGCATGAGAGCGGCTAAATCGCCGGTCGTCGCGGCCGATCAACCTGGAGCAGTGCCTGCTCGGAACGTCCCCGTTCGGCGGCGCGCGTCTCGCTGCCCCAGCCTGGTCCTCGTCCTCCTAGCCGAGGATCGCTAGGCCCGTGGACGCGTTTCTGAAGCGCCTGCTGAGGCACAGCGACCTCGCCGCAGCCTTCGCGGTCGTGCTCGTCGTCGTGATGATGGTCGTGCCGCTGCCGGCGGCGCTGCTCGACCTCATCATCACGCTCAACATCGCCGGCGCGCTCGTAATCGTGATCACGACGATGTACGTCCCGCGTGCCGTCGAGTTCGCCGCGTTCCCGTCGCTGCTGCTGTTCACGACGCTCCTGCGCCTGGCGATCAACGTCAGCGTGACCCGCCTGATCCTGCTGCACGGCGATGCGGGAGGCGTCATCCACGCGTTCGGCGACTTCGTCGTCGGAGGCAATCTCGTGGTCGGCCTCGTGGTCTTCTTTATCCTGATCGTGATCCAGTTCGTCGTGATCACGAACGGCGCGGGGCGCGTTGCCGAGGTCGCGGCGCGCTTCACCCTGGATGCGATGCCGGGCAAGCAGATGGCGATCGACGCCGACCTCAACGCCGGGCAGATCACCGACGACGAGGCCCGCGCGCGCCGGCTCGACATTCGCAAGGAGGCCGACTTCTACGGCGCGATGGACGGTGCCTCGAAGTTCGTCAAGGGCGATGCCATCGCGGGCGTGATCATCGTCGTCGTCAACCTCATCGGCGGCATCGCGGTCGGCGTGCTGATGCACGGCCAGTCTGCCTCCGCCGCGATGCACACGTTCTCCCTGCTGACGATCGGCGACGGCCTCGCAGCTCAGATCCCGGCGCTGCTGATCTCGACGGCCACGGGCGTGATCGTGACGCGCTCGGGCAGTGACCGGGACCTCGGCAGCGAGATGACCTCGCAGCTGCTCAGCCAGCCGCGCGCGACGATGCTCGGCGGCGGCGTGATCTGTGCCATGGGGCTCGTGCCGGGTCTGCCCAAGCTGCCCTTCCTCATCATCGGCGGCATCCTCGTGATGGTCGGCCGCACAATCGACCGGCAGCAGAAGGCCGAGGCCGCCGCGCCTCCGCAGTCCGTGCTCGAGCTCGACGCTGCTCCGGCCGACCCGGTGATCGGCGCGCTCGCGATCGACCCGCTCGAGCTCTCGATCGGCTTCGGCCTCGTGCCGCTCGTCGATCAGCGCTCCGGCGGTGGCCTACTGGGCCGCGTCGGGCTGATCAGGCGCCAGATCGCGAGCGAGCTCGGAATCGTGATCGCCCCCGTGCGCATCCACGACGAGGTGGCGCTCGACTCCCACGAGTACGTGATCAAGGTGCGCGGCGCCGAGGTCACGCGCAGCAAGCTGATTCCCGGCCATCGCCTGGCGATGGACCCTGGGGACGCCGTTCCGGGACTCACCGGCATCCCGACCACCGAGCCGGCCTTCGGGCTCCCGGCCGTCTGGATCGACGACACGGCACGAGGCGAGGCCGAGGCGCTCGGCTACACGGTGGTGGACGGCGAGTCGGTGATCGTCACCCATCTGACCGAGACGATCCGCCGCCACGCCGACGAGCTCCTGACGCGCCAGGAGGCCAAGAAGCTGCTGGACGGGCTCAAGGAGCAGAATCCGGCCGCAGTCGACGACGTGGTGCCCGACAAGCTCGGCATCGGCGAGGTGCAGCGGGCGCTGCAGCACCTGCTGCGCGAGGGCGTCTCGATCCGCGACCTCGGCACCATTCTCGAAGCGATCGGCGATCGCGCGCAGCTCACGCGTGAGCCCGCGCAGCTGGCCGAGGCGGCCCGCCAGGCGCTCGGTCGCAGTATCACGTCCGGCTACCTCGACGAGGAGAACACCTTGCGGGCAATCTCGCTCGACCCGGCCCTCGAGCTCGAGGTGGCCGACTCGCTTGCACTCACGCCCGAGGGCGAGGTACTCGCCCTCGACCCGGTGCGCGCACGCGCACTGCTGGCTTCGCTCGGCGACTCCGTCGACCGCATGACCGCCTCCGGCGGGCGACCCGTCGTCGTCTGCTCGAGCCGCGTCCGGAGGCACCTGCGGCAGCTCGTCGAACAGGCCTTCCCGCAGGTCGCGGTGGTCTCGTACAACGAGATCGTCGCCGGAGTGCGCGTCGAGAGCGCCGGACTGGTGGCCGCATGAGCAACGCCGAGCAAAACAACGAGACCACGACCTACCGGGGCGGCACGCTCGAGGAGGTGCTGCCCCGGATCCGCGAGCAGCTCGGGCCCGAGGCCGTGATCGTCCGCCAGCGCGAGGGCGTCGTCGGTGGCTTCGGCGGCTTCTTCGGCAAGAAGTGCGTCGAGGTCGAGGCGCGTCCGGCGCCGGTGCGTCAAACCCAGCCGTCGCGCAGTGTGATCGACGCCTACGACACGGGCGAAGTGCGCGCGGAGGGCAACAGCGCACTGGTGCAGACCTTACTCGGCCAGACGTCGCCGTTCGCATTCGAGCTGTCGAGCGCCCTGTCCGAGCAGCGCCCGGAGGTGCCGGCCGAGACGCGGCTCGACGGCCTGCTCCAGGAGCGCGCAGCGGTCATGCCACCGGAGCCGCGGACTGCTCACGCCGACGACCCAGGCGCCATGCTCGCCTGCCTGCTGGCTGCCGGGTTCAGCGGGACGGTCGCCGACGACATCGTGGCCGAGGTGGTGCGTTCGCTGCGTCCTTTCGCCCCCGGGGAGCCGTTCCGCGCTCTGGCGCAGCGCGCGCTGGCACGACGCATCCGCGTGGCGTCCGGCTGGGAGACGAAGCGCCGCACGATCGCCCTGATCGGCACGCCCGGCTCGGGCCGGACGCTGACGGCGGCCAAGCTCTGCAACGCCTATGCGGGCGCCGGGCGCAAGGTCACCGCGCTCAGCCTGGAGCCCGCGCGCGAGGCGCTCGAGCTCGGCGGTTTCACCGATCGCGGCGATGTCCGCCTGGAGATCGCGGAGGCCCCGGACGCGATCGCGCGCGCGCGCCTGAGGAGCTCGGAGGTCGTGGTCGCCGACACGCCGCCGCTCGACCCGTCGGACCCGCGCTCCTTCGCGCCGGTCGCGCAGCTCCTCGACCGCCTGCGCGCGAACGAGACCCACCTGCTCCTGCGTCCGGACGTCGACTTCGAGGCCGGCCGCCTGCTGGTCGAGCTGCTCTCGGGGTCGCTCAAGCCGTCGCGCATCCTCATCACCGGCGCCGATCGGGCCCACCCCGCCTGCGTACCGGTCGCGCTCTCGCTCGCCTGCGGCGTGCCGATCTCGTTCGTCGCCGACGGCCCGCTGTCGACCACCGGCCTGCATCCCGCCGAGCCCGCCGAGCTCGCGCGCATGGCGCTGCCATGATGTCGGAGCCCCGCCTCACCTCGCTGGCCGAGCATCCCTCCGCCGCGACCGCTATCCGCCGCACCAAGGCGGGCGGTGGCATCCTGGGCTACGGGCTCGTGCTGGGCGCCGGCGTCATGCACGGCGCACAGCTGGTTCCGGCGCTCGAGCATGCGCTGGTGGGCGGCATCGTCGCCTACGTGCTCACCTGGGCCGCCGCCGTCGAGATCTCGCGGCGCGTGCTCGCCGGACAGGCCAGGGCGGCCATCCGGCGAAGCCGTGCCCACTTGGCCGAGGAGACGACTGAGTGAGCACCCCGGTCGATCCGGTCGGCGTGCCGCTGATCCCGCCGGCCCCTGCGGCCCAGCGTGTCGTGCGCAGCCGCCGCAGCGGTGGCGACGACGACCGCCGTCCCCCGCGCGAGCCGGGCGGCGAGCCACGGCGCCGGCAGCCCGACGCCGAGGACGGTGAGGACGGGCTCCCGCACGTCGACGTGCGCGCCTGAAGCGGGCTGTCGGAGTTGCTCAGAGTCGCACGTAGCCGGTCGCCTCGGACGGCGACCGCTGGACGCGCGAGACGGCGTTGCGGTAGTTGCCCTCGACCGTCGTGAGCG
Source organism: Gaiellales bacterium (assembly GCA_035696365.1). Taxonomy (GTDB): domain Bacteria; phylum Actinomycetota; class Thermoleophilia; order Gaiellales; family JALYLC01; genus JALYLC01. Next base: position 8,592 of record DASRQS010000136.1, read on the forward strand.
AGCCGTCGGCGCCGACGGACTCGACGACGCCGATGTGGTGGCCGCCGAACAGGATCAGATCCCCCGCGGAGGGCGTCGAGGTCGCGGGCAGGAGGCGCCCGCTGCGCGATGCCCAATCTGCGATCGCAGCGACGGAGGCGGAGCCGCTGCCGTTGTCGCCCACGGGGACACCGGCCTGGGCTGCGCACCACGACGCGAACGTCGCGCACCAAGGCTGCCCTGCGGCCGATCCGGCCACGGCGCCGCGGTAGGCGGCGAGCGCCGGCCCGTCGTTGGAGCCCGGCGGCTGCTCGCCCTGGCCGACCTGGCTCGCCGCAGCGGCCAGCACGTTCGCGCCGCTCGCCCCGCTTCCCGGGAACGCCGCGGTCTGAGGCACGAGCTCGAGCGGAGCACGTGCAGCGGCCGGCGCGGAGGCCGGTGCAGAAGCGGCGGTGAGAGCGGAAGGAAAGGCGCTCGCCTCGGGCGAGGCCGGCGAGATCGATCGCTGCACCAGCGCGTTGATCTCGGCCACACGGCTGACGATGTCTGTGATCGGCATCGCTCGAGTAATCGGCCGCCGGAGGTCGCGATTGAGGCCCGAGAACGGCGAAGGCCCGCCGGAGGCGGGCCTTCAGGCCGTGCCTGACTCTCAGGGCGACCGTGAGAGTTTGGGCCCCGCTGCTAGCCGAGCAGCTTCAGCACCGACTGCGGCGAGGAGTTCGCCTGCGCCAGCATCGAGGTGCCGGCCGACTGCAGGATCTGCAGCTTCGTGAAGGTGACCATCTCGGCCGCCATGTCGACGTCCCTGATCTGGCTCACCGAGGCGCTCAGGTTCTCCTGGTAGGTCGCCAGGTTCGCGAGCGTGTGCTCGAGGCGATTCTGGATCGCGCCGAAGGTCGAGCGGGCGGTCGAGATGTTGCTGATTGCCGTGTCGATGGATGCCAGCGTGACCGTGGCGCCGAACGTGAACAGCGCGGAGTTGACGTCGAACGTCGCGTTGGCGCCGAACAGGTCGCGGGCCGAGACGCTGATCGTCTCGCCGTCGTCGGCGCCGATCTGGAAGCTGATCGCGCCCGCGCCGGTCAGCAGCGAGATGCCGTTGAACTTCGTCTGGGCCGAGATCCGGGCGATCTCGTCGCAGAGCTGGGCGACCTCGTTCGTGATCGAGGCCTTGTCCGAGGTGGACAGCGTGCCGTTGTTGTACTGCACGGCGAGGTCGCGAACGCGCTGCAGCATCGACTGCACCTCGCTCATCGAGCCCTCGGCGGTCTGCACCAGGGAGACTGCGTCCTGGGCGTTGCGTTGCGCCTGGCCGAGCCCGCCGACCTGCGTCTGCAGCTTCTCGCTGATGGCGAGGCCGGCCGCATCGTCGGCTGCCTTGTTGATGCGGAAGCCCGAGCTGAGCCTCGACATCGACTGCGAGATCTTGGTCGACGTGGCGAGCAGATTGCGATGGGCGTCCATCGCTTCGATATTCGTCTGGATGCGAAGTCCCATATGACCGTCAGGTCCTTTCCGAAGTGAGCTGTGACGAAGACGAGCTCAGGAGCTCGGGTTCGCGCGGTTCTCGGAGGAGGGAAGGTCCTTGATGCTTGCGTCCGCTGCCGCCCGGTTCTCGGCCTTGACGTCCGCCCAGATCTCACCCCGGAAGATGGGGATCTCGGAGGGCGCTTCGATGCCGAGCCTGACCGTCGAACCAGTGACGTCGAGCACCGTGATGGTGACGTCGTCGCCGAGACAGATCTGCTCACCGGTCTTGCGCGTGATCACGAGCATCAGAGACTGATTCCCTCGCCTTTCAACCGTTTGCCGCGGCTACCGGCACGGCCGAGTGGCTCGGCCGCACCTCGTCCAGCTCCACCTCGGAGAAGAGGGGATGACGGACAGAGTAGCCACCAGCGTCGTTGATCACCTGCCGGCCCTGGCGCGAGCCGGCGTTGATGACGAGCGGGCTGACGAGATTGATGGTGAAATCGTCGAGCTGCTCGGCTGCCCGCACGACGCAGACGATGTAGGCATCGCCGGCGTCGCTGAGCCCGAGCCGCGCGGCCTCGTCGTCGGAGACGCGCACCTCGTAGTCGCCGAAGAACAGCCACGGCGACGTGACGGGGAGTGCGACGTCCCCGTGGTCGATCGACTGGAGCCAGAAGAACGGGGAGTTCTCGTCGGTCGCGACGAGGCCCCACTGCTGCCCCGGCAATCCGGGAAGTCCGTCGGCGAACGTGATCACCGCGTCGTCGCGGATCTCGATCGTGCCGAAGCGGGAACTTTCGATGTGCATCTTGTCGGCCTCCTTTCGGCCTATTTGAGGAAGTTCAGGAGAGACGGCTGGATCAGGTTCGCGCCTGCCTTGAGCGCCGCCTGATAGACCGCCGACTGGGTCGAGAAGTCGATCATCGTCTGGGCGACGTCGGCGTCCTCGGTGTCGGACAGCTGCTTGCTCTGCGCCTGCTCGAGCTGCTGCAGGCGATCGGTTGCGGCGGTCAGGCGGTTCGTGCGCGCGCCGACACTCGCCCGGGTGGTCAGGATCCCGTCGGAGGCGGCGTCGAGCGCCGTGAGGTCGGTGGTGCTGAGGTTGGCCGGGGTGCCGCCGGCGCGCAGGTCGACGGCGGCCTGCCGGAGCGCCGCGAGCAGCGGCGTCGCGACGGTGTCGCCCGTGACGTTGATCGGCACCTGGATGTTCTGGCCGATCTCGCGGTTGATCACGTTGGAGTTGCCGAGGTAGGTGTCTGCTCCTCCCGTCGAGAACGGGGCCGTGGTCGTGGCGGTGCCGGAGAAGATGTAGCGCCCGGCGTACTGGGTGTTCGCCGCGGTCTTGATGGACTCGGCGATCTGGTCGAGCTCGGAGGCGATGGCGCCACGCTGGTTGAGCGAGAGCGTGCCGTTTGCGCCCTGCAGGATCAGATCGCGCGCGCGGCCCGCGTCGCTGCCCATCTGGCCCAGCGCGGTGTCGGTCGCATCGAGCCAGGCGCTGGCATCGGACGTGTTCGCCTGGTACTGGGCGTTCGCCTCGAGGCCGGCGCGGTAGAGCAGCGCGCGACTCGTCCCGAACGGATCGTCCGAGGGCTTCGTCAGCTGCTTGCCCGAGGACAGCCGCTCCTGTGTCTTGGACAGCTCGGAGAAGACGTTCTGGATGTCGGACATCACGGTCCGCGCGGTCATGGCGTTCGTGATGCGATCGCTCATAGCCCGGCCCTTCCGGTGCGGGTGACGAGGAGCTCGAGCACGTCGTCGAGCGTCGTCAGCGCTCGCGCGGCGGCCTGGTAGCCCTGCTGGAACTTGATGAGGTTCGTCATCTCCTCGTCGAGCGAGACGCCGGAGATGGAGTCGCGCCGGTTCGTCAGCGAGGCGACGAGCGCATTGGCGTTGTCGACTCCCCGTGTGGCGTTCGCCGAGTCGGAGCCGATGGTCGTGACGAGGCTCGAATAGGAGCTGTCGATCGACGCGCCGCCGAGCGGTGCGAGCGTCCTGTCGCCGGCGAGGTTCGCGATCCGCAGTGCGTTCGTGTTGTCGCCGGGCACGCCGGCCGCCGCCGCCGCGGCGACCTTGGCGGCGGTGACGCCGACGGCGATCGTCGCCGCATTCGCACCGGAGAAGAACGCCACACCTGTGGAGCCGTCGAGACCGGCACCGCCGGGCTGGGTGACGCCGTTGACGTCGACGCCGCCGGCCTGCAGGGCATTGGTCTGCGTGATCAGCGTCGAGGCGATCGTGTCGAGCCGCGACTCGTAGCCCGGCAGCGTCACGTCGCGCAGTGCGACCAGGGCGCCGAGCTTGCCGCTCGTGGCGCCGACGGTGGCGGTCTCGGGCGTGGCCATGTCGTTGGACAGCGTCCCGGCGCTCTCGCTCAGCGTCTGCACCGTCGTCCCGTTCACGAGCGTGACGCCGGAGAAGGTGACCTTGATCGTCCCGTCGCCGTTGTCGGTCGTGCTGACGGAGCCGAGCTTGCCCAGCCGGTCGAGCACGAGGTCGCGCTGGTCGAGCAGGTCGTCGGGCGTGTTCCCCGCCGCCTTGGCGTCGAAGATCGCCTTGTTGAGGCTGCCGAGGTCCTGGCCGTCCGCATTGATCTCGTCGAGCGTCAGCTGCGCCTGCTGCCCCGTCTGGGAGCCGATCGTCGCGAGCTGGCCGGAGAGCGTGTTGAAGCCGTAGGCGAGACTCGAGGCGGCCTCGACGAGCGCCTGGCGCGTGGCCACGTCCTCCGGCGCGTTGGCGACGTTCTGCCAGGCCGACCAGTACTTGCCGAGCAGGTTGCTGAGGCCGTTGTCCGACGGCTCGTTGAGCACGGACTCGACCTGGCTGAGCCCGTCCTGCTTGGTCTCGGCGGCGCCCTGGAGCATCGTCTGGCCGCGCAGCTGCACGTCGAGGAAGTCGTCGCGGATGCGCTGATAGGACGCGACGTCGACGCCCGTGCCGAGCAGCATCCCCGGCGCGACCTGCAGCGGGCTCGTGCTCTTGAGGTTCGCGACCTGGCGGGTGTAGCCGGCCGTGTTCGCATTGGCGATGTTGTGGCCGGCGAGATCGAGGGCTTGCTGCTGGGCGAGCAGCCCGCGCAGCGCGGTCTCGATGCCGGTGAAGGTGGAGACGGACACGGCTCAGGCCCTCGCGTCGACGACGGTGGGCGCCTGGTGGGTGGTGCTCAGCCAGCCGTTGGCCGAGTAGCCGGCCTGCGGCGCGCCCGAGAGGACGCGCATGAGATGGTCGAGGAACGTCAGCTCCTGGCGGATCAGGACGCGGTTCTGCTCGTGGATGCGGCCGACCTCGACGATCAGGCCGCGCAGCTCCGCCGACATCGTGCGGGCCTGGAGGCACTCTCCCGCCGGGCAGCCGGCGAGCAGATCCTCGAGATCGAGCGTCTCGGGCGCAGCGCCTCGCCGCACGGCGGCCTCGGCCAGGAGGCTGTCGCGTTCCTGCTCGAGACGCGCGCGGAAGCCCATCTCCGCGTGCACGTCGGCGAGGCTCGCGAGCACCGTCTCGACGTCCTGGCGGCGGATCGCGTCGCGCTGCACGATGACGATCTCGAGCAGGCGCCGCGAGGATGCGACCTGCCTGCCGAGATGCTCGAGCAGGCGGCTCATCCGCCGGCCTTCGCGGCGTTCTCCGCGGCGGTGGTGCCGCCGAGCGCCTGGTAGAGCTGGTCTGCGAGGCCGAGCCCTCCGGCCTGCGTCACGCCCTGTGCGAGCGCCGTCGGCAAGAGCTGCTGCACCATGCTGGTGCTCGCATCGCCGCCCGAGCCGCCGCCCGTGTCGTCGTTCGCGTCCTGCTGCGCGGGCGTCAGGGCCTGGGCGATCTGCTGCGTGAGCATCTGCTCGAACGACAGGGCGACGCCGTAGAGCTTCTGCGCGTCCGGGCCCGCCGCGCGCACGGAGGCCGGGATCATGGCCGAATCGATGGGTGGCAGGGAGTCGGCCATCGGATCAGCGCTTCAGCCCGTTGGCGATCTGGGCCAGCTGGTCCTGGGTCTGGAGCGCGCGGCTCACCAGCGAGTAGGTCTGCTGTGCGTCGAGCATGTCGGTCATCGCCGTCGCGACGTCGACGTTCGACTCCTCCTCCTGGGCCTGGAGGATCTTCGCGCCCCGGGCGGCAGTCGGCGCGCCGCTTGCCCGCGTGGGCGCGAAGTCGCTGTCCCCGACCGCCCGCAGCTGGGAGGGAGCCGTCACGGTGACGAGCCGGATCCGGCCGATGGTCCTGCCGGCGAGCTGTACCGTCCCGTCGGTCGCGATGGTCACGTCGCTCGGCTGCGTGCCGCGCGGCACGCGGATCGGCGGTACGAGGTGCTCGCCGCTGGTGGTGACGAGCGCACCCGTCGCGTCGAGCTGGAAGCTGCCGTTGCGCGTCAGCGCCGTCGTGCCGTCGGCGCGCCTGACGGAGAAGTAGCCGGGGCCGGAGATCGCAAGCGAGAGCGGATTGCCCGAGGAGCCGAGCGCACCCTGCGCGTCCGAGCGCCCGGCATCGACGGCGGCCGTGCCGGAGCCGACCGGGACGCCCTGCTCCGCGCCGTAGAGCAGATCCTTGAACCCGACCCGCTCGCTCTTGTACCCGAAGGTATTGGCGTTGGCCAGGTCGTTCGCGATCGCGTCGAGCCGTACCTGCTGCGCCGCCATGCCGGCGGCGGCAGAGTAGATCCCGTTCGCCATGAAGCCCTCAGCCTTTCGGAGTACCTGGAAGAGAGGTGGGGAGACCGACGTCTGCGAACTCCCGAGGCTTCTGCGCGATGCAGTCCGGCCTGTGATGTCCCTCTCTGACTGCACGGTCATCGGCCAGCGCGTCCACGTTTTTAGGCGCCGCCTACCGAGATGCCCTTTTGCAGGGTCTCGTCGATCGTCTGGATGGCCTTCTGGCCGGCCTCGAAGGTGCGCAGCGAGGTCAGCATGTCGACCATCGCCGTGATCGGGTTGATGCCCGACCCCTCGAGCGATCCCTGCACGACCTGCGTGCCGCCAGGTCGACGGCCGGCGGTGCCCGCGAAGAGCGTGTCGCCCTGCTTGACCGGGTTCGTCAGCGAGACGACGCCGAGTCGCCCGACAGTCTTGCCTGAGCTCGTGACGGTCCCGTCGGGAGCAATCACGAGCCCGGTCGGGCTCCCGGCCTTGAGCGGTCGCCCTCTGTCGTCCAGCACGAGCAGGCCGGTGGCAGTCGCAAGCCGTCCCTGCGAGTCGAGCACGAGCTGGCCGTCGCGCGTGTAGCGCTTCCCGGTCGGGGTCTGGACGGTCAGGAACCCCTCGCCGTCCAGTGCGATGTCCAGCGGCTCGCCGGTCTTCTTGAGCGCGGCCGGCGTCATGTCGGTCGTGTGGCCGACGATCTGGACGCCCTCCGCGAGCGGACCGACGACCTGACCGGTCGCGCGGTTGGAGAGCATCAGCTCGCCGAAGCTCTGCTGTGCCGACCGGTCGCCGCGATAGCCGGGCGTGGACGCGTTGGCCAGATCGTTGGCGATCTGGTCCTGACGCGTCAGCTCGGCCAGCATTCCGGCAGCTGCGATGTAGAGGCCGCGATCCATTGGTCGATAACGAAGGGAGCGGGAGCGCCCGTTCGGCAGCCGAGTCGTCGGCAGGAACCCCGCGAACTTGAGATGGATGTCACAACCCTCGCCCGCCAGGTCGCCGCCGGAGTGCTGCTCGAGGAGCTCGCGCTGCGCCCCGGCACGGACCTCGTCGTCCGCGTCCAGGCCGCTCCGCCGAACGGCGGCCGCGGCATGATCTCGCTCGCCGGCGTCCTGCTCTCGGCACAGCTGCCCGCCGGCCTCGCTCCCGGGCAGCGGCTGCCCGTGCGGGTCGTGCGCTCCGGCGGCGACGAGGTGCTGTTGCGGCTCAAGACGGAGGCCGACGCGGCTCCCCTTGTGGCTCCCCTTGCGGCTCCCGCTGCGCGCGTCGCCCAGGTCGCCGGGACGCTCGCGCTGGCAGGCGACGGGCAGCTCGTCCAGGTCGCGAACGCGCTTCAGCAGCCGGGTCTCGCACTGCCGCTGCCGAACGGCGACGCGCTCACGCTGGCGGTCGCCGAGGACGAGGAAGCCGCTGCCCGGGGCGGCGCGGGGGAGGGCGGGCGCGAGGCGTCGTTCGTCCTGCATTCCGCGACGCTCGGGCCGATCGAGGCGCATCTGCGGCTCGTCGACGGCGCTCTCAGGGTCGAGGTGACGGTCGAGCCGGAGGCGCGGCGGCAGTTCGCCGAAGCAGCCCCGGCGCTGGTGAGCGCGCTCGAACGGGCCGTCTCCGGGCCCGCGCTGGTCGGCGTCGCCGCCCGCCGTCCGCAGCACGTCCGTCCCGCCCGGCCGCGCGTCGACGAGAGCTTCGATGCCTACGCCTAGGCGCACTGCGGCGGCGCTCCGCTACGGCAAGGACGAGGGAGCGGGCGCCCCGCTGCTCGTCGCATCCGGGCGCGGCCCCGTGGCCGACGCGATCGTGGCGGCCGCGAGGGAAGCGGGCGTCCCCATCCACGAGGACCGGCTGCTGGCCGAGGCGCTTTCGGGGCTGGAGCTGGGCGCAGAGGTGCCACCCGCGCTCTATCAGGCCGTGGCCGAGACGCTGATCTGGGCCTACGCGCTCGCGCGCCGCGGCCCGTTCAAGAGCTGAGACGCCGCGCGACGATCAGGTACTGGTAGGCACCCAGGCCGAGCGCCGCCTCGTCCGGGTCGGCGCCGTAGGCAGCCGCCAGGTCGACGAACGGCCGCAGCTGTTCCGGGAGCGGCTGATGGTCGTTGACGCCCAGATGGATCGCCTCGAGCCCGAGGCCGGCGAGCAGGCTGCAGAACTCCTTGAGCGTGAAGAAGTGGACGTGCGTGCGGTCGAGCAGCCCGGCGTCGGTGTACTCCCACGAGTCGTTCACGAGGAGGGGGCACACGACCGACCAGTGCCGGACGTTCGGGACGGAGAAGACGAGCGCGCCCTCCGGCGAGAGCGACGGCAGGAGCGCGCCCAGCAGGCGCTTCGGGTCGCGCAGGTGCTCGAGGACGTCGCCGAAGACCATGGCGTCGAAGCTGCCGATCGAAGGGGGCAGCGCGGCCAGCGAATCGAGGTCGAGCTCCAGCACCTCGTCGAGGCGGGTGCGAGCACGCGCTGCGGCCTCCGGGAAGGCCTCGAGCCCGACGACCTGGCAGCCGCGCTCGCCCTTGAGCGCAGCGCCGAGAGCACCGGCGCCGCAGCCGACGTCGAGCACCCGGCGCGCGGACGCCGGCACCAGCGCCCGCAGCTCGGGCCGCGTGAACTCGAAGTAGGCGTCGTCGCCGTGATCGTCGCGGACTCCTGCTGCGGCGTGCGCGCTCATGCCGCGAGGCTCGTGTCCACGCGGTAGGCCGGCGGCACCAGCTCGGTGATGCGCAGACCGAACTCCTCGTCGATCGTGACGACCTCGCCCCGGGCGAAGCGCTTGCCGTTGACGAGCAGCTCGACCGGCTCGCCCGCGGGCTTCTTGAGGGCGACGACGGATCCGGGCGCGAGCGCCATCGTCTCGCGGATCGTCATCGCGGTCCTGCCGATCTCGACGGCGATCTCGACGTGCACGTCGAGCACGAGCGTCAGATCGTCGCCGTCCTCGGCCGCACCGGGAGGGCCGAGCTCGTCGAGCGAGGGCGGCTCGGCGAGCGCCTCGCCCGCGTGTGTGTCGTGCGAATCGGACATCTCTCTCCTCGGTTCCATGGTCACTGGACGGCCAGGTCGGTGAACAACACCTTGGTCACCGGCACGTCGGTCGATTTCTTAAGCGTCTTGAGGATCTTGGCCTGCAGGCCGTGGCGGGGACCCGAGCTGTTGAGCGTGCTCGAGTCGACCCCGGTCAGCAGGTCGGTGACGATCGCGCGGACGGCGTCGTTCTGGGGCAGGACGGGCGTGCCCGCAGGCGCGGCGGGGTCGGGAGCGGGCGCCTTGCTCACGAGCAGCGACACGGAGATGCGCGCAAAGCGGCCGTTGGCGAGATCCAGCGTGAACGGCTCTCCCACGCTGACGAGCGAGCCCTGGATCTTCTTCATGGCGTGGCCCGGCTTGGAGGTCAGGAAGTTCGTGTACCCCTCGTAACCGACCAGCAGCAAGACGACGGGGAGGACGAACAGGAGTTTCTTCTTCATGGCCGGGCTCTCTCTTCGGATCAGTTGAAGGTGCGGCGGAGGAGGACGACGCTGACGCGCCGGTTGCGGCTGCGACCGGTCGCGCTCGCGTTCGACGCTATCGGGTGCTGGTCGCCGTAGCCGGCGGTCGAGAGGCGGCGGGCGGCGACGCCATGGCCGAGCATGAACTCGAGCACCGCGTTGGCGCGCGCCGAGGACAGCTCCCAGTTCGAGCGGAACTGCGACGACGAGACCGGGATGTTGTCGGTGTAGCCCTCGATGCGCACGGGGTTGACGATCCCGGTGCGCGTGATCAGGTGCGCCAGCTCGCCGAGCAGCGTCGCCGGGTGCTTGAGCGCCGCCTGCCCGGAGTCGAACAGCACCGCGTCGGTGAGCACGTGGATCACGAGGCCCCGCTCGTCGATCGTCGTCTTCAGTCGCGCGGACAGGCCGTGCTGCCGGGCATAGCGATCGACCTGCCGCTGGATGCGGCGCAGGTTGTCGTTGTCCTGCCGCCTCGCCGCGGCCTGCACCGAGGCCTTGATCGAGGTCATCTTGAAGGCCGGCTGCGAGCTCTGCAGGGGCGGCGTGATGGGCGCGCCCGAGTCGGAGAGCACCGCGCGCCCGCCGGTGAGCACAGCTGCGGGGGCCGGCAGCACCTTGCCCGAGAAGGCCGAATGCAACGAGACCTTGAGCTGGTCGAACTTGGAGATGTTGACCGACGAGATCGCCCATAACACGAGGAAGAGCGACATCAGCAGCGTGATCATGTCGCTGTAGGTCAGCAGCCAGCGCTCGTCGACGTGCTCCTCGGGAACCTGGCGCCGCCGGCGATCGTGGGTGCCGGTGCTCATGCCGCCTCGGCCATCTCGTACTCCGCCGCCGGTGCCGCGGGGGTGGCCGGGGCCGCCGGAGCCGAGGCCGTCTCCGGCTGGCTGCCGCGCGCTGCAGGCTCGATGAAGGTCTCGAGCTTCTCGCGCAACATGCGCGGGTTGTCGCCCGCCTGGATCGAGAGCACCGCCTCGAGCAGCATCTCGCGGTAGAGCAGCTCGACCGCCGAGAGCTCCTTGAGCTTGTTGGCGACGGGCAGGAAGATCAGGTTGGCGCTGCCGACGCCGTACAGCGTCGCCAGGAAGGCGCCGGCGATCGAGTGACCGAGGGTGCCCGGGCTCGAGAGGTTCTCGAGCACGTGCACGAGGCTGAGCACGGTGCCGAGGATGCCGAGCGTCGGCGCGAACCCGCCGGCGGTGGCGAAGAGATGGCCGCCGGCCCGATGGCGAGCGCTCATCCCGTCGATCTCGGACTGCAGGATGTTCCGGACGAGATCGGAGTCGGTGCCGTCGACGACCAGCTGGATGCCGGTGCGCGTGAACGCGTCGTCGATCCCGGCCAGGTCGTTCTCGAGCGCGAGCAGGCCGTCGCGGCGGGCCTTCTCGGCCAGCCCGACCATCTGCGTGATGGCTGCGGTGGGATCGACCTCGGAGCCGCCGAACGACCGCTTGTAGAGCTTCGGGATGTTCTTGATCCCGTCGACCGTGGTCGAGGCGAACGTCGCCATGCCGGTGCCGCCGACGACGATCAGCAGGGCGGGGAGGTTGAGCAGCGAGGCGGGGCTGCCGCCCTCCATGATCACAGCGAGGATCAGGCACGCCACAGCACCGAAGACCCCGATCGCGGTATTCGCCTTCACGTCGCTCCAGTCCGTTGGAGATCACACATGGCCGTCCGTGGCCACGTTCAGGTAATCGCCCGATGGCGATCCGTCTTTAGCGCTCCTGAACCCGAGGGCTCAGGAATCGTGCGCGGCCGGATCCCTGTACCCGCTCAGGTGCACGACCTGGCCGAGATCTTCGGGAACCGCGCCATTGGAGTGCTCGAGCGCCTGCGCGATGATGCCCGCCCGCCAGTCGCGGATCATCGTCAGCACCTCGAGCGGCGTCTCGCTCACGACGAACCTCGACGAGTTCGTGAGCGCGACGACGGTGTCGGGCGTCGCCTCGATCGTCTGGATCAGGTCCGGGTTGAGGTACAGCGGGAGACCGGGATGGGTGAGTCGATGCAGTGGGATCATGCTGTGGGCCGAGTCGATGGCGGCGGGCCGAGGGTGCCCGCCGCCATCGGGTTATCGGCTAGCCGCGGCCGATATTGACCAGGTTCTGGAGGAGCTGGTCGGCGGTCGAGATGATCCGGCTGTTGGCCTCGTAGCCGCGCTGGGCGGAGATCATGCGCGTGAACTCCTGCGCGAGGTCGACGTTCGACATCTCGACCGCGCCCGTCGCAAGCGTGCCCATGCCGGTCGTCGCGTCACCGGGGACCGCGGACACGGCCGCGCCCGAGTTGTTGGAGGCCTGGAACAGGTTCCCCGAGATGCGCTCGACGCCCGACGGGTTCGGGAACTTGGCCATGCTGATCGTGCCGAGGGTCGTGAGGACGCCGGCCGGGTCGACGTAGGTGACCGTGCCGTCGGACTGGATCGAGAGCGACTTGCCGCCGGTCGGGACCGTCAGCTTGGTCTGGTTCGCGGGATTGGCGTAGCCGGCCGGGGTGGCGGGGGTCGTCGGCAGGTAGCCGATCACGAACTGGCCGTCCTGCGTGACGAGGTTGCCGCCGGCGTCGAGCGTGAAGTTCCCGGCGCGCGTGTAGGAGACGGCGCCCGTGCCGGCGATCGCCGCGGCGTCGCCGACGCGGAAGAAGCCGTCGCCCTGGATCGCGAGGTCGAGCGGGCTGCCCGTCTGCTGGATCGCGCCGGCATCCATGTGGTTCGAGATCGCGCCGAGCTGGACGCCCAGGCCGACCTGGATGGCGTTCGTGCCGCCCATGGCGCCCGACCCGCCGCTGGCGCCGCGCTGTGTCTGGGAGAGCGCGTCCTTGAAGGTCGTCTGCTCGCTCTTGTAGCCGACCGTGTTGGTGTTGGCGATGTCGTTGGCGACGACGTCGAGCATCGTCTGGTGCACCTGCAGGCCGCTGATCGCGGCGAACATTCCTCGCATCATTTCGGGTTCTCTGCCTTTCCTTGCCGCGACTTCCCCGCAGGGTCCAGCCTTGGCGGTTGACGGATTTTCAGGAGATGACTGCGCTGTCGATGTTCGTGAACACGTGCTCGCGCATGTGCTCGCGGTCGACCGCGGTGATGACGGTCCGGTTGGGGACGGAGACGACGAACGCCGTCTGGTCGACGAGCACGACGGAGTCGCGCGACCCCTTCGCAGCGGCGCGCGAGACGCCCTCGCCGAGGCGCGCCATGACGGCCGCGTCGACGCTGATGCCGCGGCGCTCGATGCGCTGCAGGGCGTGCCCGCTGAAGCGGATCGGAGCCGCGTCGAGCTTCTGGGCCAGGACGTCCCCGAAGGACGCGCCTCCCGGGCGTGCCGGCACGCCGGCAGCCGGCGCCGGAGGGCGCTGACCGGCCTTCGCGATCTGGTCGGCGGCGGTGCGCTCAATCACCGGAGCTCACCCCGAGCACGTCCTTCAGCGCGACGTTCCCCGCCGCCACCTGGAGGGTCACGCCCCCCTTCGCGGACGAGACCGAGCTGACGGTGCCGGAGGCCGGCGAGCCGTCCGGGGCCGCGTAGGTGATCTGCTTGCCGATCATCGCGATGCCCTGCGAGACGTCGTTCGAGTGGCTCATCGCGTTCATGGTCGTGCCGAGGCTCGTGACGCCCTGGACGGTCGAGAACTGGGCCATCTCGCCCATGAACTGGGACGAGTCGGTCGGCTTCATCGGATCCTGGTACTTGAGCTGCGCGACGAGCAGCAGCAAGAAGTCGTTCTGCCCGAGCGTCGCGCTGGGATTGGTCGCCTCGACAGTCGGCGTCGCACCGTTCGAGGCGAGGGCGGAGATGGTTGTCATCGGGTCGCTTTCCTTCCTCTATGCGAGGACGTCGATTTGGCTTCCGGCCTCGGGCAGCCGGACGCCCGCAGTGGTCACGGGGTCGTCCTCCTCGGCGCCCGGCTCCGCGGCGAGGCGCCGGCGGGCCGCCGCTTCCCGGTCGTCCTGCGCGGCCTGCCGACGGCTGCCGTCGGTCACGTCCAGGTTCAGCACCGGCAGGCCCTGCGCCTCGAGCGAGCGACGCAGCTCGTCGCTCGCGAGCATGAGCGTCTGTGCGGCCTGTGGGTTGTCTGCGCGGACGGTGGCCGAGATCCCGTCCGGGCCGGAGTGCAGGTGGATCTCGACTGCGCCGAGCTCCTGCGGGTGGAGCAGGATGCGGGCGCTGCCACCGCCCTGCCCGGCCGTGAAGCGGATCGCCACCTGCGTAGCGTGCGCCAGCTCGCTCAGCCGCACGGGCGCCGCGGACGGCGGCGGGGAAGGAGCGACAGGGCTCGTCGCCGGTGCCGTCTCGACCCGCGCTGCGGCCGGGGCCAGGGTCGTGGGCGCCGCGACGGTCTGGTCGTTGTCCGCCGGCTGCGGGGCCGTCGGTTGCGGCAACTGCCCGGCGCTGGCCGGTGCGCGCGGCGGCACCTGCGCAGCGTCTGCCTCGATGTCGGCCTGCGCAGTCGGAGCCGGGGCCGTCGGCAGCGGGGGAGCAGCCGCTGGCTTCGGAGCTGCGTGCGTTGCATGCGGCGGGGCGGGATCCGCGCCGGAAGCCGCAGGCTGAGGTGTGGCGGGCGCGGCCGCTGGCTGCGGAGCGGCCGGGGCGGTCGGGTCCTGCACCGGTGCGGTCGCCGCTTCGCGAACGGTGGCGGCGATCGGCGTCTCGCCGGCGAGCGCGGCTGCAGGGCCGGGCGGCTGCTCGCCGGGGTCCGCGGCCGGGCCGGTCGACGGGGGGACGACCTGACCCGGCTGCGCCGCTCCGACGTCGGGTGCCTGCGGCTGAAGGGGGGCGGCAACCGCAGACGAGGCCGCGAGCGCCAGGGCGACATCCGCCGGGGGGACGGCAGTCGTGGCTCCCTTTTCGTCCTCGTGGCCGGGAGAGTCGCTCTCGGCCTTGGCACCTTCCGCATCGGCGGTCCGGGTGTCTGATCTGGCGCCGCTCCCAGGCGGCCCGCCGGCTGCCGTGGCAAGCGCTTCGGCGAAGCTCTCGCCCGGCGGTGCACCGCCGGGCGGCGACGCCGGCTCCGGCGCGATCGCCCCCTCCGGTCCCGTCACCCTCGGCGACGGGGGGGTCATGAGCTCGGTCAAGGCGCGCTCCTCTCGCTCTTCAAGCGCTCGTAGTGGGCCAGCACCTTCTGGACGTAGTTCTGGGTCTCGGGGTAGGGCGGCACGCCGCCATACCGCTCGACCGCGCCCGCGCCGGCGTTGTAGGCGGCTAGTGCGCGCACCGGGTCGCCGCCGAAGCGGGCCAGGTCGTTGCGCAGGTAGCGGGCGCCCCCGTCGATCGACTGCATCGGGTCGTACGGATTGGTGACGCCGAGGCCGGCCGCGGTGCCCGGCATCAGCTGCATCAGGCCCTGCGCGCCGGCCGAGCTCGTCGCGTGCGGGTTGAAGCCCGACTCCTGCGAGATCACGGCCTGCAGCAGCAGCGGGTCGACGCCGTAGGTGGCCCCGGCCTTGTTGATCGCGTCGAGGTACGGCGCGGCAGCCGGGTCGCCCGCGGCGCCGGTCGTCGCTGCCGGAGTGGCCGGCGCTGGGGCGGTCGACGCCTGCGAGAGCGCGGTGGCGAAGGTCGTCGCAGGCGTCGCGGCCTGCACAGGCGCCGCCGGGGCAGCCGGCGGTGGCGAGGGGACGAGCGACTCGATGCGCGCCAGCACGCTCGCGAGGCTCACGCCACACCTCCCAGGTGCTGCTTGCGCATCGCCAGGGAGATCTCGTCGCCCGCGGCGCGCTCGGCGCGCCGGGCGAGATCGTCGTGGACCGAGCGCTGGCGGTCTTCGAGCCGATCCAGCGTCTCGCGATCGCGCGCGGCCGAGGCCAGCTGACTCCGTCCGATCGCCACGTGTCCCGCCTGCGCCTCGGCGCGCATCCGCGCCTCGCCGAGCTCGCGCTCGCAGCGCTCGAGGTAGGCCTGCCGCACGGCGAGATCCCTCGCGCTCGAGATCCCGGGCGACGCCGCGCAGGCACCGGTGAGGACGGCCTCGGCGCTGTCGAGCTCCCCGCGGAGCTGCGCCGCGCGATCGAGCTCGTGGGCGAGCTGGCGCATGGCGACGAGCTCCGTGTGCTTGCGGAGCGTCCTGATGGACTCGAGTTTGAATGCGAAGCGGCGTCCGGTCATCGGCAGGGGCACTCGTGTGCCCGGCTGGTAATCGGCAGCGCGGTTCCGCTATTGAGGCCGCCGCGCGGCCACGGCTCGGCCGGCCCGTTTGCGGCGGTCCGGGCGTGCGTGGACTCGCCGCCCGGGCGGCGCTATCGTGGGCGCGTCTACAGGAGGTGAGAGCCGTGTCGTCCGGCCCCTCGGATTCCGAGCTCAAGTCGCGCCATCGCGCGATGTGGGCCTCCGGTGACTACCCATCCATGGTCGAGACCTTCCTGCTGCCGCTCGGGCCGCGGCTCGTCGACGCCTGCGGGATCGGTCCCGCTATGCGCGTTCTGGATGTCGCCGCCGGCACTGGCAACGCCTCGCTCCCGGCCGCGCAGCGCGGAGCAAGCGTGACCGCCAGCGACCTGACGCCGGAGCTGCTGGAGGCGGGTCGCCGGCGCGCGGACGCCGAGGGTCTCGCGCTCGAATGGGCCGAAGGTGACGCCGAGCAGCTGCCGTTCGAGAACGGGTCGTTCGACGTCGTGATGTCGTCGATCGGCGCGATGTTCGCGCCCCACCACCAGGACGTCGCGGACGAGCTCGACCGCGTGTGTCGCCCGGGCGGCACGATCGGGCTGCTCAGCTGGACGCCCGAGGGCATGATCGGCGCGCTCTTCCGCACCATGGGGCCGTTCGCGCCGGCGCCGCCGCCCGGCGCGCAGCCTGCTCCGCTGTGGGGCAGCGAGGAGCACGTGCGCGAGCTGCTCGGCGACCGGGTCGACTTC
This sequence comes from Gaiellales bacterium, assembly GCA_035696365.1. Lineage (GTDB taxonomy): Bacteria > Actinomycetota > Thermoleophilia > Gaiellales > JALYLC01 > JALYLC01. The sequence goes on from DASRQS010000136.1 coordinate 25,001, forward strand.
GGCACGCTCGATCGGGAGATGCTGGAGATCACCGCCTTCGAGCATCCGCACGACTACGGCGAGCATTTCAAGCAGCGCTACGGACCGACGATCGCCGCCCAGGCCAACGCGCGCCGCAACGAGCGCGAGGCCGAGTTCGAGCAGGCGCTCGACGCGTTCTGCGACGAATGGAACTGCGGAACGCCGGAGAGCGCGCGCTTCATGAAGGAGTACCTGCTCGCGGTCGGCACCCGGGTGTGACGTCAGCGTTCGAGTCCGCGGGGCAACCGCCTCCGCAGGCGGTACATCCTGAGACGTCCGTAGTCCTTCGCGGTTGGCATGTGGCCGACGTAGTCGCAGCCGAGCTCCCGGCGCTGGGCGAGCTCCAGGGCCGCCGCGAACTGCTCGGTCACGTAGACCGTGCCGGGTGGGGTCACGGGCTCGATCCGCGCGGTGCGGCTGACGTGCGACCCGGCGAACACGCGCACGCCCAGGACGGGATCCTCGATGGGGAACACGGGCCCGATGTGCAGGCCCATTCGCAGCACGAGCTGGTCTTCCAATCCGAGCGTGCGCATGTCGGTCGCCGACATCGCATCCTGCAACTCGAGCGCGCAGTTGGCGGCATGCACGGTGTCGGTCAGGACGACGTACAGCGCGTCGCCCCAGGTGTTCCGGTGCTCGATCACCTCGTCGTAGCGCGCGAGCACCGCGGCGAAAGCCCCCAGGACGCGCTGCACGACCGCTGGCACCTGCTCGTCCGCGAGCCTCGAGAAGCCCTTGACGTCGGCGAAGAGCATCGCCCGCATGACCCGTCCGGACGGGTCCGTGACGCCTCCGTTCGGGCCCGGCCGGGGCGCCGGGGGGTCTTCGACCGGAATCACGGAGACGGCCTGCCCCGCAGCGCGCCAGGTGGCGATGTCCTGCGCGGTGCCGGCCTCGCCGTCGCCGGGATCGGGGTTCCCGTCCCACACGGCGAGTTGCCGCACATCGGCGTCCAGATAGCGCGCGCGCAGCAGGGCGAGCCCCATGGCGAGCTCACCGGCGTAGCGGTAGAGGGCGTCGTCGGGCACGAACGCGTCGTCCGTCGCGTAGGTGACGGTGAACGCCGCGCTCAGGCAGCGGTGGAAGCGCTCCACCCAGGCGGAGCCCGAAGGGGCGACCGAGCTCTCGATGAACGCATCGCGAGCGAACGGCAGCACGACATGGAGCTCGGTTCCGCGCGCGAGCAAGGCCTCGGCGCACAGGATGTCCGCGCCGCTCGCCAGCGATCCGTACGCGTAGCGCGGCGTGTCGCGCGCCAACTCCGCCTGAATGGCATCCGAGACGCCCTGCTCGGCCTCGGCCGGAAACCGCCCGGACGCCCCGACGGCGGCGATCCGATGACCGCAGAAATGCGCCACGCCGGGCCCGGCGAGGATGCCGATGATCTCGGCATCCATGCCGGTGAGCGCGCACACGAGGCGCAGCTGCCGGCGGGTCGTCGCCAGCGATCCGTAGTCGCCACCATGGGTGGCGGCCGCCCGTTCGAGCGCGTCGCGCGCGGCAGGCTCGTCTCCGAGCAGGAGCCTCGCCTCGGCCTCGGTGGCAGCGGCGTAGTACGAGTCCTCGCCGCTTCGATCGAGCACGGCGAGGGCCGTGCGGGCGAGCTCATGCGCCCTCGCCGGATCGCCGGCGACGAGGCTCAGCGTCGCGGCGTTGATCGCCGGGTAGTAGCCGCCTGTGCGGCCATGGATCGCTTCGTACAGATCGCGCGCGCGCACCGCCCCGGCGCGCCGTTCCCATGGTGGGGCCTCGAGCGCGAGGTCCTTGGCGATGCGCGCCCGGAGTGCTGCGATGTCTTCCTCTTCCGAAGCGCTCAATCCATACTGCAGGAAGCGCTGCGCCGCCTCTCCCGTGGCGCCGGCGCGCGCGAGCGCAAGCACCGCGCGGTGCTTCAGCCAGAGATCGTCGGGACGCTCGGCGAGCCCCTGCTCCGCGAGATCGACTGCGGTCAGCAGCTCGCCGCGCCGCTCTGCCCCCTTGACGGCCTCGAGCCAGTCGGTGGCCGGCCGATTCACGCCACCGCCGCGCCGGCGACGGGCCGCGCGTGCGGCAGCGGCAGCTTCAGCATCGGCTGAGTGTACGCAGGCCGGAGGCTTAGCCGAACTGGTGGTGCCAGAAGTCGTAGAAGGACGCGATTCCGGCGTGCACGCCGGACTGCTGCTCGGCCTTGACGAACATGTTGGCCGAGACGTCCGTCCACACGATCACGGAGCAGGTCGTCCCGTGAACGTTGGTCAGCTTCATCTTCGCGACGAGATCACACTGCCCGGGGGCCTGATAGCAGGCGAAGCGACCGCTGACGGGTCCCATCACGCCGCCGCTCGTCTCGTGGCTCCACGGACCTTCGCCTCTCCAGTGCGTGCGGTCGCAGCCGCCCGTCGCGGCCTTCAGTTGCGGGTCGGGATTGCCGCCGCGCGCCGCCACCTCGCCGGGACCATGGAGCTTGTAGATCGGCTGGAGGTGCGCATTGTCGATGAAGCGATCGAGATGCACCAGGGTGCGGCCGTGCTTCGGATCGTTGTAGTCGCAGTTGATGGTCGCCACACCGCCGGCGTGCTCGGTGTTCGCGAAGTTGCAGGCGCTACGGCGAATCACCTTGGGGATCGAGAGCCAGAGCTTGGCCTGGTCGGGATCGACGCCCGCGGGCACGGCGGCCTTGTCGGTGGCGGTCGTCGTGCCGCCCGCGTTCCCCGCAACGGTGCCCGGAGTGGAGGTCGGCGTGTTCGAGGGGCTCGCCGAGTTGTCATTGCCGAGCTGGTAGGCAGCGAACAGCGCCAACGCGACGAGGGCCACGACGCCGAGGCCGGCCAGCCCGAGCAACCAGCGCGGAGCGTCCGAGAGCCCACCGGACTTGCGTCCGCCTGAGCCACCGCCGGCGCCGCCTTGCGCGGGCCGGGGCGAGCCGCCAACGGGGCCGGCACTGGCCGAGCGCGGCGCGCTTGCCATACCGGCCGACGAGTGGGCCGGCGATTGCAACGCGGGGGCGACGCTCTCCTCGGTCGAAGGCTCCTGGGTCTGACCCGCTTCGTCCGTGTTGCGAACGTCCCCCGGCATGGCGGCCGGAACACCTGCCGGCGCGCCGGCCTCGAGTGGCAGCGCCGCTTCTGCGTTGCCTTCGCCCGCGCCGATGCGTTCGAGCAGGTTCAGGAGCCGCGAGACGTCGTATTGCCAGCGCGGACCGTCGGCCATCTCGACGGCGTTGCGAAGCGCGAGCGGCGCCAGCGCTCCCGGAAGGTCGTCGAGGACAGGCATGACCGCTCCGCCGACCAGTGCAGGGACGACGCGGATATTGCCGCGCCCGAGTGCCGTCTCCACTTCGAGACGCACGTAGTCGTCCACGTGGTTGAGACGGCGCTCGCCTCGGGTGTCGGCAGCCGTCAGCCAGCGCGGGCCGATCATGACGAACAGCACGTCGCAGCACGACACCGCGGCCTCGATCGCGTGCTTGAACTCGACACCGATGTCAATCGTGTCGACGTCCATGAAGACGTTGTCCGGGCCGAGCCTGCCGGCCAGGGCGTCGTAGAGGCGGCCGGCCTGACCGCTCGTGTCCTCGCGCCGGTAGCTGATGAAGACACGCATCGTTCAGCCCACGCGACCGGCCGGCGCACTCACGCCCATGCCTCGAGCCGCCACGCCCGTCCGCCCGGCAACCCGCATCTCGAGACCGAATCTGCCTTCACTCACGCGGGTCCGCGCTCCGACCGTCACCGGCTGACTCGCCGGGATCATCCGTGGATGGTAGCCCGCGCGACTGCCCGTGTCCAGAGCGGCGGAGCCTCCATTGATTCGCGTGCCGGATCCTCGCGGAATCGTTTGCCTATCGGTTCAGAGCTCATTCTGAAATGAGCTCTCAGGCGATCCGATGAGGCCAGGCTGCCATGGCCAGGGCCCGCTCGCCCGGCGAAATGTACGTGCGTCCGCCGACGGGCTTGCGGTTTGCCTGGGCGAGAGACACCGTGCTGTGGCGAATGGCGGGCGTCCGCAGCTGACCGGCGTCAGCGGCTGGCACGGCGAGCGCGCTCAGCAGCAGCGCACATGCGATGGTGTGGATGCGACGGTTCATCGGTGCTCCGTTTCCTGACCGGGGCCGTCCGATACGGCCCGACCAGTCGAGCGTGCGCGGTCGCGCTTGCGACGGGCTATAGGCGCGCTTGCTGCCGCTTGGGAACGTCCTCGCGCCGTGCCCACTCGGCGCCGCGCGAACCGTCGTTAGACGGACGCGATCGCTTGGTCGATCGTGAGCGTTGCCGCTGCGGCGCGAGCCACGGCGAACCGCTTCGCGGCGTCCGGATCGAGTGCGCCGAGCGCGTGCTCGTAGCGGGCCTGAGGACTGGGGTCGAAGCGCATCCCGAGTCGCTCCGCCAATCGCTCGCCGGCGCTCCAGAGGGCTCCGGCCGCCTCGGCCTCCCCGCCGGCGCCGGCCACGGCCGCAAGCCCGAGCAGGCAGTGCGCGGCGACAGCCTGGTACGGAGTGTCGCGTGAGGCCAGAAGGGCGGAGCGGTAGAGCTCCTCGGCTGCGTCGAGGTTGCCGGCACTCAACTCGAGGTCGGCCAGGGTCTGTGTCGTTCGAGCCACATTTCGGTCGTCACCTGCCTCGCGCGCGACCGTCAGTGCGCGGCCCAGCAGGTCGCGCGCCGACGGGACGGCACGTCGATCGAGTGCCAATTCGCCGAGGAACCTCAACCGCCCCGCCATCGCTCCTCTGTCGTTCAGCGCGGTGAAGAGCTCGAGCGACTCCTCGGCTGCCGCCCGCGCCTCCCGATTCCGCCCTCGCTCGCCGGCAAGCTCGGCGAAACCACGCAGCGCCTCGGCCAGCCCGGCCTCGTCGCCGAGCTCGCGCAGACTCTGGATGCTTTCCTCGTAGCGTTGCTCGGCGACGTCGACGTTGCCGGCGAGAGCGCTCAGGTGGGCGCCGGCCGCGAGCGCGCGCGCTCGCCCCTCCGGGAGCGCCGGCGGCGCGAGTGCGAGAACCCCGTCGAACCAGCGCGCGCCTTCCTGGTACTGGCCTCGGCGGCGCCAGAAGATCTCGAGTGCGGTCGCCAGACGCAAGGCGACGGTGCTCTCCTGTTGTGCCACAGCCCAGCTCAGGGCGGCGCGGAAATTGTCCTGCTCGGCGACCAATGCCCGGAACCACAGCTCCTGCTCGGGACCGCGAAGCTGCCGTTGAGCCGTCTCCGCCAGCGCGACGAAGTGCTCGGCGAGACGGCGGTGGACGTCGTCCCTCTCGTCGCCCTCCTCCAGCCGCTCCCAGGCAAACTCGCGGATGGTCTCGAGCAGCCAGAAGCGCTCGCCAGTTCGCTGCAGGAGGCTCTTCTCGACGAGAGCCTGCAGCGTGTCGAGATCGGCTGCGCAAATGGCCTCGGCTGCCTCGTTGGTGCAGCCGCCGGCGAACACGGCCAGTCGAGCGAGAAGCTGCTGTTCGTCCGGTGCAAGCAGGTCGAACGACCAGGCGATGCTCGCGCGCAGTGTGTTCTGGCGTGGTTCTCCGCCTCGCCTCGCCTTGAGTAGATCGAGGCGCTCGGCGAGCCGCCCGAGCATCTGTGCCGGCGAGAGCACGTTCGTGCGCGCAGCGGCGAGCTCGATCGCAAGCGGCAGGCTGTCGAGGCGCCGGCAAAGCTCGCGGACGTCGTCGCTCGGACCGATGCGGGCGCGCGCGCAGAACAGCGCGACGGCCTCCGGCTCCGCAAGCGCGGGCACGCGGTAGGCGATTTCGCCCTCGACGAGCAGCAGCTCGCGGCTGGTGACGAGGATTTTCAAGTGTGGTCCGGCTTCGAGCAGTTCCGTCACCAGGGGTGCAGCAGCGAGCACGTGCTCGAAGTTGTCCAATACGAGCAGGGTCCTCCGCTCGCGTAGTGCGTCGCCGAGCTTCCCCGCATCGGTGTTCGCCAGCGCGTCCGCGATCGCGGGCCCGACCAGGGCGGCTTCAGCGAGCGGCGCGAGCGCGACGAAGTACGCGCCGTCGCGAAATTCCCGCCAGAGCTCGTGGGCGACCTCGAGCGCGAGTCGCGTCTTTCCGCTGCCACCCGCGCCCGTCAGCGTCAGAAGACGCGTGTCGGCATCTCGTAGGAGCGCCACGACTTCCGAGACCTCTCTCTCCCGGCCGACGAAGGAGCTCGTGGGACGCCGCAACGAGATGTTCCCGGTTCCTCGCAGAGGCGGGAAGGACTCGTCGCCGAGCTGGAAGACCCGCACGGGATCCCCGATGTCCCTGAGCCGCTGCTCGCCGAGATCGCTGACCGCCGTCTGGACGAGGTCGCGGGTGGCCTGCGAGATGAGGACCTGGCCGCCCGACGCGACGGCGCAGATCCGCGCTGCGCGGTGCACGTCCATGCCGACGTAGCCCTCGTCCGTCAGCACCGGCTCGCCGGTATGCACGCCCATGCGTACCCGCAGTGGCCCGTCCGCGAGCGCGCGCTGCGCGTCGAGCGCGGCGGCGACAGCGTCAGTCGCGGTGGCGAAGACTGCGAAGAACGCGTCGCCTTGGGTGTCCACCTCCACGCCGGCGTGCGTCTCGAGCGCCTCACGCAGTCGCTGGCGGTGCTCGGCGAGCGCATTGGCGTAGCTTGCGCCCAGCGTTTCCAGCACGCGGGTCGACCCTTCGACGTCGCAAAACAGTAGCGTCACGGTACCTTGCGGCAAGTCACGACGCGGTGCGCGCGCCGCTGCCGCCGCCTCCGGTTCGAGCTGGGGGTCATGGTTGAGGATCGCCCGTTCCAGCCGCTGAAGCTCCTCCGTGGGCTCGAGTCCGAGCGTGTCGCCCAGCAAGCGATGCGTCTGCTGGTACAGCTCGAGCGCCTCGGCCTGGCGGCCGGCGCGGTAGAGCGCGAGCATCAGTTGGGCGCGCAGCCGTTCGCGCAGCGGGTGCTCGGCGATCAGCGCCCTCAGCTCGCCGATCAGCTGCGTCTCGCGGCCGAGCTCGAGGTCGGCCGCGATGCGCTCCTCGAGCGCAGCAACGCGCGCCTCCTCCAGGCGGCCGATGGCCTCTGCCGCGAACCGGTCATAGGTGAAGTCCGCGAGCGGCGGTCCGCGCCAGAGCGCGAGCGCCTGCGCGAGGGCCGTCGCTCGGGCCATCGGCTCGGAGCTCCGCGCCTCGCGCAGCACCGTCTCGAATCGCTCCGCGTCCAACTCACCCGGCCTCACACGTAGCACGTAGCCGGGTGGGCGGGTGAACAACACGTCCTCACCGAGGGCCTTGCGCAGTGCTGAGACGTACACGTGAACACTCGTGCGCGCTGCGGGCGGCGCCTGGCCGTCCCAGACCAGATCGATCAGGCGATCGACCGACACCACCTCGTTCGGGTGCAGCAGCAGCACACCGAGCAGCGATCGCTGGTTGCCACCGCCGATCACCACGGAAGTACCGTCGGCGAGCACTTCCAGCGGGCCCAGAATGCCGAATTCCATCAGCCGCGTCGCGCGACAGCGCGGGACGCATTCCTCGCCTTCCTACATGACGTGCTTACTGTATCGCTGCGATCCCGCCTTCATCGCGTCTGGAAGCGCCGTCTTCGCGCCACGGTTCGGACGACTCCCGGCACGTTGACCGCGCTCCGTCGCGTCTGTAGGCTCGCGGTCCAGCCGAAGAGGGACAACGCGTATGCGGGCACGGCCTTCTCTTCTCGCCACCGGAGGCGTGGGCTTGTTCTTGGCCCTGGGCTTCGCGTCGCAGGCTGGCGGCACCAGCCAGCAGTCGGCAGCACCGTGGAACAGCGTCGTGCCATCCCACAGGGTGGTCAGGGGCGTGGTCGGAGGCGGATGCGTCGCGCTCAAGGTCGGTGACGCGTGCGCAGCGACCGCGTCGCTTTTCCCGAGCGCGGCGAGCAATGTCAACGAAGCCGCCATGGGTGTTCAGGGCGGCACTCTCGAGAACCCGCATTGCGTGGGAGACGCCGAGCGTCCGGACCCGGCACCCGGCTATCTGTGCATTTATCCGAACGAGCCCGAGCTCGTCAATGTCGCAAAGACCGGGGAAGGGCTTCTCAGCGCCGAGCCGCACCCGATCTCCAACGGTCGGCGCGGCTTCAAGCTGATCTGGAGCGCCCAAGCACCTGGCAGCACCCAGCTCTACGCAGTCTGGGCATACCGTGCGCCGTAGGTTCTCCGCCCTGACGGCGCTCGCCGCGGCGCTCCTGGTGCCCGCGCTGCTTGCTGTGCCCCGCGCCCAGGCCTCCACGGTCATCAGGAGCGGCGGCGGATCGGTTTTCCAACTGATCGTCTCCGCCCTCGCGATCGACTACGGCAAGGTGCAGAAGGACGTCAGCATCACGGTCATCGGCGGGGGCTCGGGAGCGGGCATCGCCGGGGTCGCTGCGGGTACGTTGGACATCGGCCTCTCCTCGCGCGACCAATTGCCCAGCGATCCGCCCGGGCTGACGTTCATCCCCGTTGCGCGTGAGGGTTTCGCCATCGTGGTCAACCCGCACAACCCGATTAGGAGCCTGACACACGCGCAGATCAAGGCCATCCTGACAGGCCAGACGGTCACGTGGGGCGCCGTGGGCTGGGCCGCGGGCGGGCCGATCCAGGTCTACTCGCGCATCCCTGCGTCTGGCTCGTACGTCAACTGCAAGCGGTTTTTCACGGACGACCTCGAGTTCGCGAGCAACGCTCCGCAGACGCCTTCCCACGGCATCACCAGGGTCGACGTGGCGCGAGACCGGCACTCGATCGCATGCATTGCGCTCTCGTACCTGACGACCGCCCGCGGCACGATCAAAGGGCTCGCGGTCAACGGTCTGGCGCCGACGCGCCGCAACGCCTTCGCTGGACGCTACCCATACCGGAGCGCGCTCTGGTTCGTCACGAAAGGCCCGCCGAGCGGGCCGGTGGCGGACTACATCAAGTGGGTTCGCTCGACGGGCGTCCAATGCGGCCTGATCGCCACATATGTCCTGCCGCTGGGGCGGTGCTGAGCGCGCGCCCTGCCCGGCCGCCGCTGCGTCGCGCCCCCACGTTCGAGCCTGGCGAGCGGTTCGCACACGCCGTCTTCGCTCTCGCCGGCGCGGTCTCGCTGGTCGTCCTCGGCCTCGTCCTGGGCTACGTGCTCTGGCGGGCCTGGCCCGCCTTCGAGGCGAACGGATTCTCGTATTTCGGTCAGCACCAGGATCCTGACCTTGCTGGCGAGCTGGGACTTGCCACCCAGCAACCGGTCGGCGTGTCCTTCCGCCAGTTGCACGCGTGGCCCGCCATCTACGGAACGCTGCTGACGACGGGCGGGGCGATCCTGCTGGGTCTCCCCTTTTCGCTCTTGACGTCCATCTTCGTGGCCGAGCTTGCGCCTCGGCCTCTGGCCCGGCTCATGCAGCCGCTCATACGCGTCATGGCCGCCGTCCCGTCCGTGGTGTGGGGTTTGTTCGGGCTGCTCGTGCTCGCCCCGTTTGTCGATCGCGTCCTCATCTCCGACGACCTGGCGTCCCGCTACGCGCGTGTCGTGCCACTGCGCGGGGAGAGCCTCCTGCTCGGCATCGTCGTGCTCGTCTGCATGACCGTCCCCTTCCAGATTGCGATCTTCACCGACGCGTTGCGGGCGGTCCCGGCCCCCTGGAGAGAAGGTGGACGCGCGCTGGGTCTCGACGCCTGGCGGGTGACGGTCAAGATCTTGCTGCCCGTCATTCGCCCCGCCATCGCGACCGGGGTCGTGCTCGCCACCGGGCGAGCGATCGGCGAGGCGATCGCCCTCTCGATGACGGCGGGCTCGATCGCGTTCGTGCCAAACCCGCTCGATCGTCTCGTCTTTCTCCTGGAGCCCGCCCACCCGCTTGCCAGCATGTTCGTCGACTACAACAGCGAGGGCCTGGTGCAGGGCGCATTGGCGGCCGACCTGTTCTCATTCGCGGCGCTGATTCTGCTCTCGGCCCTGGCGATGATGCTCGCCGTGCGCCTGGCGCTCGCGCCCGTGCGGGCACGCGGCGGGGTGCTCTGATGCGTCGCATCGCCGACCGCGCCGGCGTGATCCTGGCGTGGGCCTGCGGGCTTGCGCTCCTCGGCACGACCGGCGGTCTCATCGGTTGGCTCGTCTGGGGAGGTGCGGGCCGGCTCGGCTGGTCGTTCCTGACGAGCGACCCGCTGCCGGGCTTGCTGCAGCAGGGCGTCGTGGGAGGCATCCGCGGGCCGCTCGTGGGAACGCTTCTCGTGACCGCGATCGGTCTCGGCATCGCCTTTCCGCTCGGGGTCGGCACGGCGGTCTTCCTGACCGAATACCGCCGGCCCGCGTTGCTCGCTCGCGCGGTGGACGCAGCCGTCGACCTGCTCTTCGGTGTCCCTGCAGTCGTGTTCGCGCTGCTCGCCCTCGCGGTCTTCACCGCTCCCTGGTTGAGTCCGCTGTCGGGCACGGTGGCCACGTCGGGGCAGGCCTACGGCCGATCGTTCCTCGTTGCCGGGATCGTGATGTCTTTGCTCGCCCTCCCGCCCGTCACGCGAGCCACGCAGGAGGCGATCGAAGCGGTCCCGCACGACCTGCGCGAGGCGTCCTTCGCGCTTGGCAAGGGGCACTTCGCGACGATCCGGCGTGTCGTTCTGCCAGGCGCACGCCCGGGCATGGCCACCGGAGCGATCCTCGGCGCCGGACGGATCGCCGCCGACACGGCCATCGCGTTCATCGTGCTCGGCGCCGTGATCACGTTTACAGATCGCTGGTACGAGCCGGCGCACTGGTCGCAGACTGTGCGCGGGGGTGGCGCGACGCTCACGTCCTACATCTACTACACGTCGCCCGCAGGCGACGGCAATGAGAGCAGCGCCGCGCTCGGCGCGGCGCTGGTCCTCATCCTGCTGATGCTGCTCGTGAACGCGGCCATCGCGTTCGTCTCGAGGAGTGGGGGGTGGAGACGCTGACGACGGGAGACCGACAGCGGCTGGCGGTAGACGACGTCTCCGTCCGTTACGGAGCGCACCAGGTGCTGCAGGGCGTCTCGCTCGGATGGGCGGCGCACCAGGTGGGCGCGATCGTCGGGCCGTCCGGATGCGGCAAGACGACATTGCTGCGCGTCGTCAACCGGCTCGTAGAGACGACTCCGTCCGCGCAGGTGAGCGGCCGCGTCCTGCTCGCCGGCGACGACGTGCGCGAGTTGACCGCCCAAGCCCTGCGCCGGCGCGTCGGCATGGTCTTTCAACGACCCAACCCCTTCCCGATGACGATCTTCGACAACGTCGCCTACGCACTGCGCCCGCAGGGGTCGCGCCGGCCGGGCCGACGCGCGCTCGCCGACGCGGTGCAGCGTGTGCTGGCGCGAGCGGGATTGTGGAAGGAGGTCGAGCACCGGCTGCACCGTCCGGCGCTGCGCCTCTCCGGTGGACAGCAGCAGCGTCTCTGTATTGCTCGTGCGCTCGCCGCCGAGCCCGAGGTGATTCTCATGGACGAGCCCTGCTCGTCGCTCGATCCCGCGGCGACGGCAACGATCGAGACCTTGATCGGGCAGCTCCGCTCGCAACTCGTCGTGGTGGTCGTCACGCACGATCTTGCCCAGGCCAGGCGTCTCTCCGACCAGGTCGCCTTCCTGCTCGACGGCCGGCTGATCGAGAGTGGCGAGACCGCGCGCGTGTTCGCGCAGCCGCGCGAGGAGACGACGGCGGCCTACCTCGCCGGCGCGTTCGGATGAGCCGGGGGAGCCCGCGATCGCCGGTTCTTGCAGGCGCGGCGGCGCTTGCTGCGGTGGTCGTGCTCGTGCTGGGGGCGGCGAGCCATGGCTTCGAGGCCTCGCTCGCAGAGGTCCCCACCGCGACGCCGACGCCGACCGCCTCCGGCAACTCGGCGCCTCAGACCCGCGGTCACCCTCTGCGGACTTCGGTCGTGGCGTTCCTCCCCGACCGGGCGGACGGCTCGGTCGCCGTCGTCGTGCGCATCGAGAACCCGGATGCCCGCCGCGCAGCCCGGAACGTGCTGATCGTGACCTACCTCGTCGACCGCGCCGGGACCGTGGTGGGGAGGAGCACGACTGCGGGCACCGATCCGCTTCGCGTGCGCGTTCCCTATGTCGGCCCCGGCCAGAGCGTCCTGTTTGTAAACGACACCATCGCCGCCGGTCCTGTCCCGTCGGCCGCGCGGGCCTCGGCGACCGGGACGTTCTCAGCCCCGCGATCGGCGGGCGTCGCGGTGCGATCGGCCAGGCTGCGTCATAGCGCGTTCGGCTGGATCGCGACGGCAACACTGCAGGATCGTCCGGCGGCGGGCCCGCCGCGAAACGTGCTCGTCGAGGCCGTGGTGCGCCGCAACGGACGCATCGTCGCCGCGGGGACGGAGATCGCTTCCGTGCCGCGCGACGACGTCGTCGACATCTTCCTCACCGGTGATGCGGCGGGAGGCACGCCGAGCGTATGGATAGCAGGGCCGTAGGAGGGAACCTTGTCGCCGGCGAGCCACTGCTGGAGGTTCGCCACCTCTCGTGCGCCTACGGACGCCGCGCGGCCGTGCGGGACGTGTCGTTCGACGTGCGTCAAGGCGAGATCCTGGCGCTCATCGGGCCTTCGGGATCGGGAAAGACGACGCTGCTGCGAGCGCTCAACCGTATGCACGAGCTCACCCCAGGCGGGCGTAGCGAGGGGTCGATCCGCCTGGGCGGTGCGCCCGCCACGGGACGCGGTGCGTTTGGGTGCGAGGAGCTCCGGCGGCGGGTCGGCTACGTCTTCCAGCAGGCCAACCCCTTTCCGCTGTCTGTCTACGACAACGTCGCCCTGCCGCTGCGCGAGCATCGCCTCGTTGCCGGTGACGAGGCGTGCACGGAGCGCGTGCTGCACCTGCTCGAACGAGTCGGATTGCTCGCCGAGGTGAGAAACCGGCTCGACGCGTCGGCGCTGGAACTGTCGGGGGGTCAGCAGCAACGCCTGTGCATCGCGCGGGTGCTCGCGTCCCGTCCCGAGGCGATCCTTCTCGACGAGCCGTGCTCTGCGCTCGACCCGAGCGCGGCTGCTCTCGTGGAGCATCAGCTTGTCGGGCTCCGGGCGGATCTCGCATTGGTCATCGTGACGCACAGCCTCGCGCAGGCCCGGCGACTAGCGGACCGCGTCGGCTTCCTCCTCGATGGCGAGCTCGTCGAGCTCGGGGCGCGAGAGCAGATCTTCATGGCCCCAGCCGATCCGCGCACACGCGATTACATCTCGGGTCGCCTCGCCTGACGCCCTCGGGCGAGGCTATCCGAGCGGGCCTGGTGCCGCCGAGTAGGTGTGAACGCGTACGCGTTCCGGCAGGGCTGTTGTGCCTGCATAGGGGCACGTTTTTGAAAATAAGTGTGTAGCATCGGATACAAGGCGCCGCCTGAGAAGATGCTGCAATTCCGGATTCTGGGAGCTCGAGCGCTGGCGCGCGGGTCCCATTGGGAGCGCAGGCCCGCACCGGAAGACGCAAGCCTGCGGGATCGGAAACCGCCGGGCCGGCCCCGATCCCGCACGCGCCTCTTGGGGCTAGTGCTCGTGCCGTTCCGCAGGCTTGTGCTCGTGGCGGTGCGCCTGGACGTCGTCCGCCGGCTCGTGCTCCTTGCGGTGGGCTTCGACGTCATCCGCCGGGTCGTGCTCCTTGCGGCTACGGGACTCGTCATCCTCGTTGGGCTCAGCAGCGGGCGTCTCGTCGGGCATAGTGCTCCTCCTGGATAGGACGGTTGCTCCCTGGACGGTGACGGCGCCGGGTTTCTTCCCGACGTGATGGAATCTGCAGTCTGGCCGCAGCGCTAGACCGATGCAAGGGCCGGGCGCAGCGAGTGCAAGCGCGAGGCAATCACCGCGTCCGCGGCCGCAGCGCTCGTCGCATGCCCGGTCACGGCGGAGACGAATTCGTCTCCGCGCAGCGCGTACAGGCTCGTGGTCGTCTCGGCGGTCACGGTGGCGGTGCGCGGGATAGCGCGGATGAGCGCGATCTCACCGAAGCCCGCGCCCGCTGCGAGCACGACTTCTTCCCTTCCTGGAGGCGCGATCCGCACGCTTCCCTGGTCGATGAGGTAGTAGCGATCGCCGGCGTCCCCGGCGCGGAACAGCACCTCGCCCGCGGCCAGCGACACCGGCTCGAGTGCGCTCGCGAGCTGCTCGATCATCGCGCCCGGCAGCGGCGCGAAGATCGGATCGCCTCGTAGCAGCTCTATCCGGCGCTCCTGGACGGTCGGGACGTCGAGTCGGCGCAGGCGTTTCCAGAGCGGGAGCGTCACGATCGGAAGCAGGGCGCCTGTGACCACCAACGTCGCGCGCACGCCGAGCAGGTCGAGCAGCGCAGGCGTGACCGCCGAGCCGACTGCGACGGATGCGATCACGATGCTCTCGAGCACGCCGAACACACGGCCGAGCAGTTCGCCCGGCGTTGCCCGTTGCAGCAGTGTGACCGCCGAGACGTCGACGAGCGTGTTGCCGACGCCCACGAGGGCCATCATCACGAGCGCGAGCGGCAGGCTACTGGCGAGCGCGATCAGTGCGATCGGCGCGCCCCACAGGATCAGCCCGCACACGAACACCGTCGTCAGGCGTGCGCGCTGCGACAGCATGAGCGCCGGCACCGCGCCCACGAGCCCGCCGATGCCGACCGCCGCCACCAGTGCACCGACACCGCTGTCGCCCGCTTGCAGCAACTCGAGGGCCGCCACCACCGTGAGCACGTTGAGCGCACCGCAGACGAGCACCTGCGCCCCGTAGAGCGAGACGAGCACGCGCACGTCACCGTTCCGGAGGATCGCGGCGAGGCCCGCCAGCACTCCGTGGCTCGGCTCGTCGCCGGCCGCCTCGCCGCCGCCTTCCGCGGACGCGGTGGCGGCCGCGGCGCTGCGCGGATGGACTCGCGTCACTGCGATGGCCGAGAGCGTGTAGGCGACGACCGGGACGAGGAATGCGAGCGTGGTCCCGAACGCCGCGAGCGCAGCGCCGCCGAGCGCCGGGCCGATCACGCTGCCGGTCGACTCGATCGTGCTCTGCGCCACGTTGCAGGCGGTCAGTTCCTCGGGCTCGCGCGTGAGCGTGGGGAGCATGGCTCCCTGGGCCGGCCAGAAGAGCGTGCCCACGAGCGTGTTCACCGTCGCCAGCCCGATCAGGACGAAGAGTGGCCCGGTCAGCGCGGCACAGATGCAGAAGCCCGTCATGATCAGAGCTCGGGCGGCATCGGTCAGGAACAGAACGCGCTGCTTGGGATAGCGGTCCACGAGCGAGGCCAGGAAGGGCGCCGCGAGCGCCGCCGGGACGAGGCGGAACACCTGTGCGAGCCCTACCCAGGTCGCGCCTGCACGGTCGTAGACGAGCACGCTGAAGGCGACCGAGTACGACCAGTTGCCGATCGTCGAGCCCGCCAGCGCCAGTTGCGCGCGGCGCACCGCCTCGTTCGACCAGACCGCGCGCAGCGCTCCCCCCGAACCCACGAAATCCTCAATCCCCGCGAGTCAGAGCCGCGCCTACTCGTCGTCCTGGCGCTGGATGGAGTCGCTTTCGTCGGGGGCATGCTGCATGGCGGTCTCCCTCGGGTCGGTCGGCCGATTGTGCACACTCGACGCCTGCGGCGCGAATCCTCTTCCGGCCGTTTGGGCGCCGCGAGCGGGGAGTAGACTCGCCCGGGCATGGTCGATGCCGAGGAGACAGGCGAGGACCTGCCCGCCTGGAGCCTGCCGGCGGGCGGCCTCGCTTCCGCCCACGTGCAGAGCGATTGGCCCGCGGGGGTGACGCGCGAGTGGGCGTTCGGCGGGTCTACTGGCGCAGGCGTGCGGGTCTGCGTGATCGACAGCGGCGTCGACGCCCACCCCCTCGTCGGCGAGGTGCAGTCGGCGGTTGCCGTAGCGCGCGACGAGGACGGCCGGCTGCGCGTCGAGCCGGACGATCAGGGCGACCTCTGCGGCCACGGCAACGCCTGTGCCGGCGTGATCCGCGCGCTCGCACCGGGCTGTGAGCTGCACAGCGTCCGTGTGCTGGGCGCGGGCTCGACCGGAAATGGCGCGCTCCTGCTCGAGGGATTGCGATACGCGGTGCAGGAGTGCTACGACGTCATCAACCTGAGCCTCTCGACGACCAATGCCGAGTGGTCCGCAGGTCTCCACGAGCTGGCAGACCGGGGCGTGTTCCAGCGCTCGTTGATCGTGGCCTCAGCCCATAACATGCCGGTCGATTCCTTCCCCTGGCGCTTCTCGAGCGTGATCAGCGTCGGGAGCCACGACCAGCCCGGCGCGCTCACCTGGTACGCGAACCCGGAGCCACCGGTGGAGCTGTTCGCGCGTGGGGTCGACGTGGAGGTCGCGTGGGAGGGCGGCACCACGATCACGGCCACCGGCAACAGCTTCGCGACGCCTCACATCACCGGAATCTGCGCGCTCATTCGCGCCAAGCACCCGACGCTCACGCCGACCGCGGTCAAGCATCTGCTCGCGCTCCTGGCCGACAATGCGGAGACGCGGGATGGGTGACGGCGATCTGCAAGCAGCCCTGGCCGCGGGCGTGAGCGCCGCCGAGGGCGAGCAGCGGGCGCTCCTGGGCTCGATCGTGAACGTTGCCCGTTCCATCTTCCGTGCCAAGGCCGCGTCCGTCTTCCTCTACGACGGCGAGGCCGACGAGCTCGTGTTCGAGGCCGTGTCCGGAGAGGGCGAGCAGTCGCTCGTCGGAACGCGCATGCCGTCAGGCACGGGCGTCGCGGGCTGGGTGCTGACGACCCGCCAGCCGCTGATCGTCAACGACACGACGGCGGATTCGCGCTTTTCACGCGAGGCGGCCGAGCGCACGGGGTTCGTGCCGAAGAGCCTGATGTGCGCGCCGCTCCTGCACGGCGATCAGTCGCTCGGGGTGATCAACGTCCTCGACCGGCCGCTGCGGCCGGGCTTCGCGCTCGAGGAGATCGACCTGCTCGGCCTGTTCGCGCACCAGGCGGCGCTGGCGCTCCTGCAACTGCAACGCGCGCGTCGCGTGCAACGCGTGCTGTCCGGCCAGAGCGACGAGACCCAGGCGGTGGCGCGACTCGCCCAGGTACTCGCGCTCTCGACGCCCGAGGCCGCCAGCGCGGATCGGGTCGCGCTGCTCGTGGCGCTCGCGAAGATCCTCGAAGGGCAGACGGGCGGGCGGCCCCGGGGATGACGCTCGCCGATCTCCCCGACGCCGAGCTCGTACGGCGGATGCGCAACGGCGACGAGGCTGCGTGGGCGGCCTTCGTCGAGCGCTACTCGCGCTACGTCTACGCAATTGCGATTCGGGCCTACCGGCTGCGCGAGCACGATGCGGAGGACGTGTTCCAGGAGGTCTTCGCGCGTGCCTATAGCCACCTCGGGAGCCTCCGCAACGACGATGGGGTCAGGCCCTGGATCGGGCAGCTGACGCGTCACCTCTGCGTCGACCGGCTCCGCTCGAGCGGCCGCGAGGAGCTCGCGGCGAACATCGAGGTGGCAGCGGAGGAGACGATCGAGCGGATCGAAGAAGCCTGCGTGGTGCAGGAGGCACTCGGTACTCTGAGCCTCGACTGCCGCGAGGTCGTCGATCGCTTCTTCTGCCGCGACGAGTCGTATCGCCAGATCGGCGATGCGCTCGGCATCCCGAGCGGCACGATTGCAAGCCGTATCTCCCGCTGTCTTGCGCGTCTGCGCGAGCACATGGAGGCCCGCTGATGGGCGAGGGAAGAAATCGCATCCTGCCACCGTCTCTTGACCACGATGTCTGAAGGCTTCCTCCCCGAAGAGCGGATCGCGGCGCTCCTTTCCCTGCTGTCGCCGGCACCGCCGGCGTGGGTCGAGGCGGCCAAGCAGCTGCCCGCGGCCCGTGCGCAGATCGACGGCATCGTGGCGCGAGCCGAGCGGGACGCCGAGTATCGCGCCCGGCTGGTGGCTGACCTCGAGCAGGCCCTCGCGGCAGACGGGATCGAGCCGACACCGACCCTGCGGCGCGAGCTCTCGCGCCGCCTCGAGGCCGACTAGGGGCCGGGCTCATCCGCGCGCAGAGCGGCGCGGGCTGCTTCTGCGGCCGCAGCACTCGCGCCCGTGCGACGCCAGTCGTCGTCGCCAATGATGAGGTTGCTGCGCACGAGCACCGACGCGGTGGAGGCCGCCGCAGCCGAGAGGTGCGCTATGCCCACGTAATCGGCGCGGCGGACGCCGTCGCACGTGTGAGCGAGGTGGGCCGCGAGCAACGCGAGGTCACAGGCCGTCTCGGCGATCACGCGCGGTGTTGCAGCTGCCTCGCCAAGCGTGACCTCGAGCCAGAACCCGTCGCCTTCGCCGGTCGCCGCCGCTACGAGCTGCTTCCTCGCGGCGGCGAACGCCGCGTCATTCGAGATGGAGAGCACCCCGGCGCGCATGCCGATGCGCTGCGCCTGCGCGGCGGTCCCTCCGTCGCCGTCCTCGTGCGCGAGCGCGGCAACCAGCATCGCGGCTTGTGCGACGACGTTCGCCGCCAGACTGCCGACTCCGAGCGGGGATCGCTCGCCGGGCTCGTCGGCCGCGCTCATCGAATCCTCTCGCCTGGGTGGCAAGGCCGGCGGATCATGTCGAGAGAGTACGGCGGTTTTCGGGGGTGATGCTCACGATTCACGAGATGCCGATGTTGGCATCGACCCTCTGCGTGAACGTGCCGTGCCCGTTCGGGTCGGCTGCGGTGACAGGATCCTCGAGTGGATGACAGCGCGGCGCACACCTTGTGGGGGCCAGATCGTTTCCTCGTTCGAGGCCGAGGCAAGCGCCACGCCCGCCGAGACCGTCGCGCATCCGGAGTCGGCTCTCACCCCCCTTGCTTACCCTCATGCGTCGTCAGGCGTAGTTCACGGTCGAGGGCACGGGCCGACGTGAATGTGGCGGTGTGCATTCCGAGGTCGCGGGCGGTCAGGGTGTTCTCGGAGCGGTCGTCGATGAAGAGCACCTCGCTCGGCTGCGCGCCGAGATCGTTCAGCACAAGCTGAAAGGCTTGCGGGTCGGGCTTGGCGGCACCGAGTCGGCAGCTGTAGTAGCGGTGCTCGAAGTTTCGTGACCACGAGCATTGATCGATAGCGTCGGCCAGCGGTTCGGGCGCGTTGGACAGCAGCGCAAGCTGGGCGCCAGTGCGGCGCGCGTAGCTGAGCAGGGTGGGCAGGGTGAGGGAGTTCAGCCGGAGCCAGCCGTGGACGTCGATGCTCGTGAGCCGGTCCACCAGGCGGCGTGACCCGCTCAGGTCGCGGGCCAGGACATCGGACCAGTAGTCGGCGGGTGGTTGGCCGAGATCGTAGGCGTGTCGGTGGTGCCAGTAGCGCTCGAGGAAGGCGTCGCGCAGTTGGTCGGCGAGGCCGGCCAGGTCGTTGATGGTATTTTCGGGTAGCGGGGTGCTGATGACCTCGCCGTAGTCCACGAGCAGCCGCCGGATCATGCCGCTCCGTTGTGATGGCCGTAGGCAGCGGGCTGGCGATCGCTTAGCGCTCGGGAGGTGCGGGTGCCGGCGATGACAAAGGCGGTGAGCAGCGGCAGTAGACCCAGCGCGACGGGCAGCGACGTCCATTCCGACAGGCGCCCGATGAGCGGTGGGCCGCAGACGAATCCTGCCCATCCGCAGGCTGATGCGGTGGCCACAGCTGTGCCCGGGTGCAGGCCGGGTATACGTCCGGAGGCGCTGAACACGGCCGGGATCACGGAGGCCAATCCGATACCGAGGCAGCCGAACCCGAGCAGGCTGATCGCGGGCTGGGCGATCAGCAGGCTGGCGGCGAACCCGACCGTCGCGACCGCGGCCAATGTGGGTATCAAGCGGTCGGGGCCAAAGCGGGTCAGCAGGCGGTTCCCGAACAGCCGGACGGTCACCATGGCCAGGGAGAACGCGGCGTAGCCGAGGCCGGACGTCACACCGCTGGTGTGCAGCGGGCCGGATAGGTAGACGGCAGCCCAGTCGGCGGTGGCGCCCTCGCACAGCATCGCGGCGAACGCGATCGCGCCCAGCAGGATCATTCCACCGGACCACCGCGACGTCGAGCCAACCGCGTGCCGGTCGGCATCGGGATGGCCGGAGAGGGCGTTGGGGTTGCCGGGGCGTTCCGCTGTGGCGGGCAGCATCCGGGCGGTGAGCAGCCCGGCGACCAGCAGGGCGATCATGCCCATAACGAGCAGTTGGATGCTGAGGGTGATGCCGGCGGCCACGGCGAGAGCGCCGATGCCGGCGCCGGCGAACGAGCCGAGGCTCCAGCTGCCGTGCAGCCCGGACATCAGCACCCGCCGTTCGGTTCGCTCGACGGTGATGGCCTGGGTATTCATCGCCACGTCGAGCGTGCCCTGGAACGCGCCCCACACGAACAGCGCCGCGAACAGCATCGGCAGGCTGCCGCTCAGGCCAAGTAGTGGGCCGGCGGCGCAGTAGCCGACCAGCGCGACCTGCACGATGCGGCGACTTCCCAGCCTGAGCAGCAGCCAGGACGACGCGATCATCGCGGTCACCGAACCGACCGGGGCGCCCAGGAGCGCGAACCCCAGCGTGCCGTCCGTCAACCCGAGATGTGCCTTGACGTTGGGGATGTGCGCGGTCCACGACGCGAACAGCAACCCATGCACGACGAAGACTGCGGTCACCGCGATCCGTGGCCAGCGCACCAAGCTACCGACAGCCGCGGTGGTCTGCCAGGTCGTGTCAGACACGGTGCACGTGCACGCCGGCGGCTTCCAGCGCGCGGACCGCCGACTCGGGCGCTTGATCGTCGGTGACCACGACGTCGATC
The DNA here is from genome assembly GCA_035696365.1 of Gaiellales bacterium. Lineage (GTDB taxonomy): Bacteria > Actinomycetota > Thermoleophilia > Gaiellales > JALYLC01 > JALYLC01. The sequence continues at coordinate 45,621 of DASRQS010000136.1, forward strand.
GCGGCCAGCTCGCACACCACGGCCATCGCGGCCCGGCTGAACTTGGCGCCGTCCACGGCCAGGATGCTGCGACGGGCCGATGCCAGCAGCGCCTGCTTGACCGAGGCGTCGCCTAGATCGTGGGCCATCACGTTCCCTTCCGGCGACACTCCGCAGCAGCCCAGTACGACGGTGTCGAACCGCAGGGCCGCGATGCCGGCCAGGGCCAGTGGACCCACCATGGCCAGCTCGCCGGGACGGACCTCACCACCGGGCAGCATCAGCCGAACAGACGCCGATCCAGCCAGCGCCATCGTCGCGTGCAGCGACAGGGGCATGACCGTCAACCGGTGCCCGGTCAACGCGCGTGCCGTCTCGACCACCGTGGTGCCGCTGTCCAGGCCGACGGCCTCGCCGTCGGCGATCAGTTCCGCCACCGCGGCGGCGATCCGGCGTTTGCTGTCCACCGCCTCGATCTCGCGCATCGCGAACGGCAGTTCTTCGCCGCGCATCAGTAGGTTCACCGCCCCGCCCCGCACTCGCCGAGCCACGCCCCGTGCGACCAGCACGTCCAGGTCGCGGCGGATCGTCAGCTCCGCCGTGCCGAACTCCGCGGCCGCGGTTGCGACCTCGACCCGGCCGTCCCGTCGCAGCACGTCGACCAGCTCACTCAGACGTTGCGAACCATCCATAAACCCTAAGGTACACGCTATATGTTCGTACGAACATGAGCCAGGTGCTAATTGGTCGACGAGGGCGGATCGGGGTCACGCGTCTGGCAGGCGGTCGTGGGGCACACCGTCGCCCGTCCTCATCACGGGTAGCGGATCGACTTCCGGCCGCCCGTGGATGAGGCCCTGAGCGAGACACAGTTGCTCTCCCATGAGCCGCGCGTCGTCACGTTGCCGACGACTATCCGCTCGCGGGGCGGGCGAGCGTCGGCATCCAAGAGATCCTCCCCGAGCCGATCGTCGCGGCGCGGGGCTCTGCCGGCCCGTGGCGCGACTACTGGCTCGCCATCGAGCATCGCAACGGCGTCCCGCCGATCGTCATCGGCGAGGCGGCGACGCGCGAGGCGGAGTTGCAGCCGTGCCCTCCGCGTATTCCAGCAGCTGTCAGCGCCTCAGCGACCTTCGCATGTCACGGCGGCAAAGCCGCCGCAAGCGAGATCGTCGATGGCAAGGGTCTGTTCATGAGCGAACCGGGGCGGCACCAGCTCCGCCCTCCGCCGACGTCCTAACCGCTCGACGTCGCGCTGCTGCCGTCAGCGTGGTTGCTCTGCAGGCTCGAACAGCCGCCAACGGGCACAGGATAGATCGCGCCCTTGGAGACGAGCGACGGGACCGAGCGAGCCGAAACGCGCCGTGTGACGTAAAGCTCGACGTGGCGCTTGTGGTGCTTCGGCCAGCAGATGAGGACCTTGCGGTGATACTGCTTGGCGAATGGCTCATGGCTGCCGCTGTTGGAGTGCTTGCCGGCGGACTCGCCCACGGCCGAGCGAACCGCTGAAGTGGAGGAATTGATCGCATTCTTGGCAGCGCCCACGCCGCCGAATGCGAGCATGCTGGCGAGGAGCGCCATCGTCACCGCGAAGGCCAGCGTCAGACGCGGCCTCGGCGTCGAGTGCTGACGACGGCCGACCGAAGCGGTGACGCGCTGCACGAACTGCGCATCCGGCTCGCTGCGCGCGTCGCGCAACCTTCGTTCGAGGTCGTGACGGTCGCGTTCCGGCATCTCTGCTACCCCCTCCGAGATTCCTGCTACACGACTTACTACCGGCAGTCAGCGGAAAACCTTACGGAGAGGACGGGGTGGGTCAGACCACCACACGACGGTCGTCGTGCGGTGGGCACGACCAGTTCGTCGGCCGTGCCGTGAGGGATCGAACGGGCGTGCCGGAGGCGGGTACCGGCCACGCGATAGGCAATGAGTTGCCGTTGCCACTGTTCGCGGGTGGCGACAGCCTTACTTAAGTGGATTGCCCCCAAGAAGCCGTGCGAGCTTCAGCGTCTCCAGATCGAGCGGGTTCAGCGCCAGGGCCTTGGCTGTAGCCTTGCGGCGCTCGGCTCCCTTCGCAACTTGGGCGAGGTCGTACCACGCCTGCCATGCGGCCGGGTCGCGCGCCACGGCGACACGCAGAGAGGCACGCGCGGCGGCCGGCTCGCGCCGCGCGGTTTGCGCCTCACCAAGCAGCTGCCAGGGCAGTGCGGAAAAACCGCCCACGCGCGCCGCGGCCTGGGCGGCGTGGCTCTCGGCCGCGGCCCAATCACCATTATCGATGGCGTTCCGCGCTTGCCCGAGCGGGTAGGCGCCATGCAGTGACCACAGCGCGAAACCGGAAAACGCGATGCCTGCCGCGATAGGCAGAATCCGCGCCGGCGTACTCGGCCGAGAGGAGTGCGACCTGCGTGCCATGATCAGCAAAGCAGCACCGCAGCCCAGTCCCGCCAGCGAGACAGCCGCCAGTTGCCAGTCCCAATCGGCGCCCGCGTGGACGAGGAAGGCGACGTAGGCCGCGGTGGCACCGGCAGCCAGCGGATGCCTGCGGGCGCGCCAGGCGGCGACGACCGGTGCGCCGAGAGCAGTCAGGAGCAGCGCCAGTCCGAGCGGTCCGAGCTCGGCAAGCGTCTCCAGGTATTGGGAGTGCGCGTTATCCGCGTCAAGCGCCAGCGGACGGTTCTGCAGCCACTTGGATGCATAGCTGCCCGCTCCCGAGCCGAAAAGCGGATGGCGACCGGCATCCTGCCATGCCACACTCCACAGGTCGATCCGGAAGGAGCCCGATGCGTCGAACAGGCGCGCGTTGAGATCGGCAGTGCTCGACGGGGGTGGGGCAGCGAAGCGATGCGCGGCACGGTCGACCATCGTCCACGGTGCTCCGAACCGCAGGACGCCGCCGGCGAGTACCAGGAGGCACAGCGCTGCGAGGATCCGCGCGAATGCTTGCCGAGCGCCCAGCGGAACACGAACGCGCCGCTCGGCGCGCGCGAGTGAGGCCACGACGAGTGCCGCCGCCACCGCCAGCGCGAGGAACTCGAGGGCGAGTGATCGTCCGTCGCTACGCGCTTCTGATAGCACCGGCTGCGCACTGGTGAGGGCGTGCGAGCGCGAGGCGAGCAAGACAGCCGCGCCGGGCCATGGCGCGATTACCCCGAGCCACGCGACCAGGCCGAGCCGGCGAGGATCGAGCGCCAGTGCCACCAGCAGGCCGACCGCGAGCGCCACCCACGCCCCTCGAGAGAATGTGAAATAGAGAGCTCCCGCGCACGGAACCGTGCTTGCGGCCGCGGCCGCACGGAGAACCGGAGAGCGCACCCGGGCGGCGAGCACAACGCCCAAGCACAAACCCATAGCCGCCCAGAGCCCGAGGCTGTTCCAATAGCCCAGCGGTTCGTACAGGCGGTTGTTGCCCGAGGCGTCGTCGCGGACGCCCCCGCCCGGGAACAGCCGGGTACCCAGGGCGACGAGCGAGACAACGACGAGCGATCCCCAGATGGCCGTCAGCGCATGAGTTGCGCAACGGACGAGCGTGAGCACCGCGGCGAGCACGGCCACGTAGAGGGCGATCAGCTGCGCCTGGGGCAACGCCGATCCGAGGCCGCCGGGAGCCCAGGCGGCTGAGAAAAGAGCAACGGCGCCCAGCAGCGTGAGCGCGGTGAGCTGCAGGAGTTCAAATCGCTGAAGCCGTTGCCGCCTCCCGAGCAGTGCGGTCAACGCGACCAGCCAGGCGCACGCCGCTGTGGGTAGCCCCCAGCTCTCCGGGTAATAGCCGCCATGTTGCAGCGCAAGGAAGACGAGCAACGCGCCGAGCAGCACAGGCCCAGCAAGTTCACCTCGGAATCGACCAAACGTGCGCCTGGCTGCAACAGAAGCCGCATCATCAACCGTAGTCTGCACGTCAGATCTAGTATAGTCAGGCACCGCAAATTGGGGTATCCTGGCTTTTCCCCCGCGTCAAGGCGTGGGCTTTTGCATATGGAGACAGATGCAGCGTCGGCGCGACCCGCTGATTAACCCCGAGCCCTTGATTCGACGGGTATATAGCTACGCGGCGTATCGCTTGGGCGACGGTGCAGATGCTGAGGATGCGACGAGCGAAACGCTCGAGCGAGCTCTGCGATACCGCCAGTCGTACGATCCTCGAGCCGGCAGCGCGCAGGCATGGCTTCTGGGCATCGCGCGCCGGGTTGTCGACGATCACCTCTCGCGAGCGCGGACGCTGGTGAACTGCGGCTCAGACGCCGATGTCGCGGGCGACGACGAACTAAGCTCGGAGGCGATCGAGCGATTGTCGCTCCGCAGCGCACTCGCGGCACTCGCGCAGGACGAGCGTGACCTGCTCGCCATGCGCTATGGCGCCGACCTCACGGCGCGCGACATTGCGCGAATCACCGACACCCGAGTCAACACGGTGGAGGTCGCACTTCACCGCGTGCTTGCCAAGCTCCGCGAGAGTATGGACGCAAGCTCGCTAGCGCAGAAGAAGGACGCATGACAGCGCCCGAACCTCGGGAGCCGGAAGGACAACGCCACGGCGGCACGCTACGAGACTACCTGCAGATGCTACGCCGGCGTAAATGGATTGTCTTGCAGGCGATCGTTCTCGTGCCTGCGATCGCTATCGCGATCTCGCTGCGCTCTCCAGCCCGCTACGAGGCTCAAGCACAGGTGCTTCTCACGCATCAATCGTTTGCGGCGCTCCTGACAAATACGCAGGACCAAAGCTCGAACCAGCAGCTCGCGGATCGCGTAGCGAACACACAGGCCGACCTCGCCCGGGTGCCCCCTGTAGTGCAACGCACGCTGGCAGCGGTGCCGGGAGCTGGCCTCACGGGGCTCCAGTTGTTGCACTCCTCGACGGTGACGGCACGCCAGAACGCCGACCTACTGACGTTCGCCGTCACCGCGCGTTCGCCGGAGCTGGCAACCCGCTTGGCCACTGCCTATGCGCAATCGTATACAGCGTACCGCCACGAGCTGGATACCGCGTCGTTGCAGCGCGCGCGCGAAGACGTCGGCACGCGCATCGCGTCGCTGCGCGCCAACCACCAGGGCGCTTCGGCCCTTGCGGCCAAGCTTGTAGAGACCGAGCAGCAGCTTCAGACGTTGCAAACGCTTCAGACCGCCAACGCGACCGTCGTGAAAATAGCCAGCGTTGCGCCGCAAGTCTCGCCGCGCCCGTGGCGTGACGCCATTCTGGGCGTCGTCTTCGGCACCTTGATCGGTCTCGGCCTCGCGTTGGTCATCGAGGCGTTGGACACGCGAGTGCGCAGCGGCGAAGAAGTCGCCGAGCGGTTGGGAGTATCCCTGCTCGGGCGGCTGCCCGAACCGCCAAAGAAGCTGCGTGACCGCAACGCGCTCGTCATGCTGGAGGAGCCCTACGGGCAGCACGCAGAGGCCTTTCGCACGCTACGCACGAACATCGAGTTGTCCAACTTGGAGCGCGAGGCGAGGGTCATCGCGGTAGCGAGCGCCCTGCCATCCGAAGGCAAGTCGACGACCGCTGCGAATCTGGCCGTGGCAATCGCGCGTGGCGGTCACCGCGTCGCTCTCGTCGATCTCGACCTACGCAAGCCAATCTTGGCGACGTTCTTCAAGGCTCGTGCGCAGCCTGGTTTGACCGACGTGGCACTCGGCCGCGTCACGCTCGAACAGGCCCTCATACGGATCAACGTCGCGACTTTCTCTGAGGAAGCGGATGTGGCGGGGCACGCGCAGCCCCAGCTGGACGTGCTGATCGCGGGGCGCCCGCCACCGAATCCGGGGGAGTTCGTGTCCTCGCGCCGTCTCGCGAATATCCTCGCAACGCTACGCGAAAGCTACGACGTCGTGCTGGTCGATACGCCTCCAATGCTGAGCGTCGGCGATACGCTCGCATTGACCTCGCAGCTGGACGCGCTGATGCTGGTCTCCAACCTCTCGCTCACCAAGCGCGGCGAGTTGCACGAATTGCGCCGTGTTCTCGCCCTCGCACGTTGCCAGATCTTGGGAACCGTCCTGACAGCTGCGGGCGTCGATCGTAACTACGGGTACGGGTACGGCTACGGGAGTTACGGGCTGGAGCCAAAACGTGAGGGCGCCGGCACGCCGACCGGCTCCACAGATGTGTGACTGCGCGCACGCCGGCGGCTCGCGCACACAGCCGGACATGTCCCGTCTCACCGTCTCGCCGATCCGGAACGTCGATGTTACGTTTGCATCGACGCTGCGGTCCGACACGCCGACGCTGGTGCCCAACCCCTCGTTTGCTGCCACACCGGGCCGCCCGGCGACCCGCGAGCAGGTGCTCTGAGCATTGGTCGTTTCCCCGGCCAAGCGCACGCTGGGGCACGTCACGCTCGTGACGAGCGCCGCCGTCGTCTCGCGCCTCGCGTTGCTGGCCGTGCTCGTGGCCGCCGGCTCCGCAGACGTTAGCCACGTCGAGTTCCAACTCATCGCGTTCGCACTGGCCGCCTCATCCGCAGTTCAGGTCATCGTCGACCCCAACACCGCGGCGGCGTTCACCGTGGTGGCGTGGGAACGTTGCGAGCGTGCTGGCTTCAGCGTCTGGCGTGGCGTGCTGCGCCTGCAACTCGCCGCGGCTGTCCTAACCGTAGGCGCATTGACTCTGATCGTCGGTGCGGTGGCGGATTCGCGTGAGGGGGTGTTGGTGGGCATGGCGCTGGGAACGACGGCGATGGCCGAAAACGTCGCGCGTTTCGCGCGTTGCAGCTTCCAACGCCGTGGGCAGTTCGCGAGCTACGCCGCGGTTGACGCCACGCTGGGCGTGTGCCGCCTGGTCGGAGCCGGTGCGCTCCTGATCGGCGGCATCGACGTGTTCCTGGCCCTTCAGCCGCTCACCCTGCTCGTCGGCCTCGGCTGGGTCGTCGCTTGCAGCCGAGCGCTCGCACGAGCAGGCACCCTGCCACCCTCACCGGCCGGCGTGACGCTGCGGGACATGTGGCCGTTCTCGGCAGGTGGGGGAGTCTCGGCACTCTATTCGCAGTTGCCGACAATCTTCGTCGGCGCCGTTGGCGGACTCAGCGCGGGCGCAATCTATGGTGTTGCCACGCGCATCACACAGCCTTCCGAGGTACTGCCGGCGGCATTCTCATCAGTTCGACTGCCAGAGCTCGTGAGCGCTCCGTCGCGGCAGCGCGACGCGCTTGTGCGAACGCAGGTGCGCGTCGCGGCGACGGCTGGCGCGCTGATTGCACTCGTCATCGTAGCTACCTCCCCGTTCCTGGCTCATCACCTCGCGCGCGGTGCGCAGGACGCCGACGTCGTGATCGCGACATTGGCGCTCGCGCTGCCGTTCAAGTTCGTCAACTACCAGCTCGTGGCAGTCGCCGTCGCCTCTGGGAATGCCAAGGCACGACTGCTTGCGGCCTCGCGCGTAGCAGTGGTGTCCATTTGTCTGACGCTGCCCGCGGCTGCGCTGGACGTGCGCCTGGTGCCGTGTGTGGTGATCGCTTGCGAGGTCTTCCTATACGCGCAGCTGCGCACGTTGCAGCGGCGCATCGCGAGGTTGCCGGTGCACTCCCCGGTTGTGGAGGTCTGAACTGTGCGCATCATCGTGGCCGGAGCAGCCGCCCTGACGCGAGAGGGGCATGTCATGAATCTCGGCGACGAGGCAATTGCCGAGACGATCGTCGGCGCGATTGGCCGACATCGGGGCATTTCCGAGGTAGTAGCTACGCTGAACACTCGGCTGGCGAATCGCGCGGCGCCAACGGGCCGGTTTTCACCACGCCCGGTGCACCGGCTCGCTCACGAGGTCGCTCGAGCCGACGCGGTGCTGATCGGCGGTGGCACACTACTTCAGGACAACGTGCCTATTGAGTCGTCATGGAGACTACGCGGGTTGTTGCGTCTGCAGTTGGCTGTCGTCGCATTGTGCCGCTCGACTCGCACGCCGTATGCCTACGCGCTCGTGGGGGCGGAATACCTGGAGCGGCCGGCAGCGAGGCGCGCTGTGCGCTTTCTCGTCGAGCACGCGGCATGTGTAGCCGTGCGCGATCCGGCCTCGGCGGAGCTGCTCACCTCGTTCGCAACGCCTCAAAGGCTGGCGGTCGGAGCCGATGCGGTCTTTCTGGCCGCGACTCCCGTACCCCGCGGGCAGGCGCGCACTCGTGTGGCCGTGAGCTTGCTGTCGCTCGCCCAGCCGGAATTGATCAAGACCCTTGCGCGGTCGCTCGATGCGCTCTTCCCGCACGCGCACCTGTTGCTCGTCCCGACCGACCGTCGTGTCGACTGTGACGGTGTCGCTCTGCGCATTCTCCAACAGAGTCTGATGGAGCCGAGCCGCGTCAGCTGGTTTGCCGCCGACCGTCCGTGGCAGGAGCTCGTCGCCGAGCTCGGCAGCTGCCAGCTGGCAGTCGGCATGCGCATGCACTTCCTGATGTTGGCTGCGCTCGCTCGCACACCCGCAGTCGTGATTGCGGCGTCGCCAAAGCTCCGGAGCTTCGCAGCGGATGGCGCGCTGGCACTGGTCGATGCGCGCGCTCCGGCCGGCCTCAACGCTGCGCTCGCGGACGCTGCGGCGATGGACGAACTCGTCTTCGCGGCCCTGCGCCGCCGTGCCGAAACTGGACTAGCGTGCTGTTTGCAAGCTGTGGGGGCGAAATGAGGGTGTGGACATTTCCTGCGGCCGCCGTGGCTGTCTCGGCTGGCGCGGCAATCTTCTTGGCGGGAGCACTGCGCGACCCATCGAGCCCCTACCTGCTCGTTGGGCTCACCGCGGCAGCCGTCGGGCTGGCCATTCCGGCATATCTGCGCGGCGCGCGAGACCCTCTTTCGCCGGCTCTCGCGTTTGCCGCCATCTTTTTTGTCTATTATGTGTTGCGTCCGCTGCATGTTCTTTCGAGTGGGGTTCTCGGCCCTGCTAAGTCGAGCTACGACACGCCGATCGCGGCGGTGCTGCCATCGGTGCGGATGGCATTGCTTCTCGCGGCGTTCGGAGTCGCAAGCTTTTTTCTCGCCTATATCGCGGCCATCCGCAAGCCATCGCGATCGCTCACCGACGAGCGGGTTGAGCACGCCTGGCTTGCGCTCGAACGCGAGCATTTTCATTTCGCCGTTGTAATTGCGTCGATTTGCGCGATCGCTTTCATCGGCACTCTGGTAATCAAGAGTGGCGGTTTGGCTGCGTACCTCGGGCAGATCGGATATCGGCAGCACACGTTCACGAACATCGCCTTTCTCACTCAGCTCGCACTGCCGATAAAATCCGTGCTGTTCGTCGCGTTGCTGAGTCGTCGCGCACCACGGCCGCAGCGGGCAAGCTGGCGCTTGATCCTGCTTCTCGGAGCGCTTGCCGCGACGACTGACGTATTTACCGGCGGGCGTGCGAACTTGATCATCGGGACCATTCTGCCGGCCCTCCTCATCGTTCACTACGCGTTACGGCCTCTGCGGGCCCACACGGTCATCGTGGCCGGACTAGTCCTTCTGGCAATCGCGATCAGTTTCCGCGTCGTCTTCCGTGATTCGCAGTTTTCGGGCAGTAGCGACCACTCGCGTACGTCGCTCCTGCAGCAGGCCTACCGGCAGCCGCTGGACGCCGTAGTGGGGGGCCACGACACGATCGCGTTCGACTCCCTGGCTACTCTCAACGGCGCTTACCAGCAGAACACGCCTCGTCAGTGGGGCGTCACCTACCTGGACACCCTGGCGTTTCCGGTGCCGCGCGCGTTATGGCTGGGCAAGCCGCTCGGCGGCGGCAGTGCGTGGTTTACTTCGACATACTTTTCCGGCTACTACGGTCCCGATCACGTCGAGACCAGCGTGACCATGCTCGGCGAAGCGCAAGCTAATTTCGGGCTTATTGGTGTACTGCTCGTGCCGGGGCTGCTTGGCTTCGGCCTGGCCTCGCTGTACCGCCGCATGATGGTCCGTCCGACCCCGAAGGCGATTCTGGTCTACGCGAACGTCCTGCCGTATGCGTACACCTTCGTGCGGGGCGACGCCTATCACTCAATTCCCTTGGCGTTGCTCGCGTCGGGCACGAGCTTGCTCGCGCTCGCCTATTGCTCCCGTCCCGTCCCGAGCGCCGCTCGCCTGCGTGTCGGAGGTATAGGCGTTGCCAGCGGGAGCTGAAGATGCGCAGGCTCGATGAACTACTTATCAACGGACGCTTCCTGACCCAGCCGCTTAGCGGTGTGCAGCGCTATGGGCTCGAATTGAGCTCGGAGCTTGCGGGTCGTGACCTTGAAGTCGTGATCGCAACGCCTCGCGGCGCGCCGGTGCCGCCGAAGCTCCGGCCGTTCGTCCGCGAGCTCGGCACACGGGGAGGCCACTCTTGGGAGCAGTGTGACCTCGCACGCCTTGCGGCTCGGGGCAGCGCTGTACTGTGGTCTCCCGGGAATACGGGCCCAGTAGCCACGCAGCGCCAGTTGGTCACGCTGCATGACATGTTCGTCTTTCGCTTCCCGTCTCACCATACGCGGTCGTTCCGTGTGTGGTACAAGACCTTGCACCGTTTGCTTGTGCAGCGTGGGGTGAGTTTTGCCGCAGTGTCACAGTATACCCGTGATGAGATTAGCAACACACTCGGTGTGGATCCCGATAAGATCGCGATCGTCCCAGATGGCGTGAGTGAGCGTTTCCGTCTGTTGGATCGGGCGCAGGCACGCGTCACGGCCCAGCGGATGGGCTTGTTCGGACGCTACGCACTTTGCCTGGCCGTCGCCTCGGAGCGCAAGAATTTGGGGCGCCTGATCGACGCCTGGCGTGTCGTGCGCACCACGTCACCCGACGTGCAACTCGTCCTGGCCGGGGGCGCGAGCTTCAAGCGCCTGTACGGTTACTCGTTACCCGAGCTGAACGTGCTCGAGCCGCTCGGCGTTCGTGTCGTCGAGCATGTGCCTGAAGCGGACCTGCCCGCGATCTACTCGGCGGCGGAGTTGGTGGTCATGCCGTCGCTGGCCGAAGGCTTCGGCTTGCCGGCGCTGGAGGCATTGGCGTGCGGCACGCCGGTGGTGGTGTCGGCGAATTCGGCGCTGGTGGAGAACTTCGCTTCGCTTGGCGGCGTTCTCGTCGATCCGTACTCGGCGGCTTCAATCGCCTCCGGCCTGCTCCGCGTTCTCCGGGAGCGCGCGGCATACGCGCCCCATGATCCAAGCGGCATCGCCGAGGCGTACTCGTGGCCGAGGGCAGCCGACCGCTTGCTCGAAGCGCTCGCGCGCGTGGACAGCGATTTCTGCTGAGCGCCGGTCGTCGAGTGCTGCCCAGAGGTCTTCGGCACCTAGCACCGGAGCAGCTGGGTGAGCTCTGCGGTCGAGGCCAAGGTGGCGGTCAACGAGCGGTGCGTCTCCACCAGGGCCCGGTTACGTTTGCCAAGCTGGCGCCGGCCTGTTGGATCATCGAGCAAGCCGGATATGACTCGCACCATCTCATCCGGTTCACCCACGGGGACGAGGCAGCGCTCGTCGAGGATGGAGGCCATGCCGTTCACCCGGGTGGCTACAACCGGAAGACCCTGCGCCATGGCTTCCATCACCGCCAGCGAAGCGCCCGCCTCCCAGCGCGAGGGAGCGACGAAGAGATCGCCGGCCGCGAGGTACAGAGTGGGGTCTGCCGCACCAACAAGCTCAGCGTGCTGCGGACAGGTGGAGTCGAGATGCTCTCGATCAGGGCCGTCGCCAACGACCACCAGGCGCGCCTCGGGGTGAACAACGCTCAGCATGCGCCATGCCTTCAGCAGTACGTCGATTCCCTTCGAGTGCGCCAGGCGACCAACCGTGACCACCAGCGGGGTTCCTCGCGCTACGCCGAGGCGCGCGCGGGCGTGTGCGCGCCTCGAGGCAGATGCTGGTTGCCAACGTTGAGCATCGACTCCGTTCGGAATGACTGCCCACGTCGTGCATACGCCGTGTGCTTCACCCGCGACCTTCTCGTCAGCACTGACGCAGACGGTTGTGCTTGTCCAGCGGGTCGCAAAGCGCTCCCACCCGAGGGCGCCTTGCCGCGGCAAACCCTCGACCGCGTAGAAGGACCACCCATGAGGCTGATACAGGGTCGGTCGGCGACCCCTGATGGCGAGCCTTCCGCACAGGCCCGCCTTCGAAGAATGGAGATGAATTACGTCCGGGTCGAAGCGCGAAATGATCGCGCATAGCCGTCGTGTCTCACCCAGCACGGATATGCCCGGTGAGCGCGAAGCTTCCCACGGCAGGTAGGTGCCTCCGCAGCGCTGAGTCGTCCGGGAGAGTTCATTTTCACACGTGGCTGCGGCGACGTGCCATCCGCGTCTAGCCTGATCGGCGACCAGGTTCGCGGCGCAGACGATGCTTCCACCGTCCTGCGGCTGTGCTACATGCAACACGCGCGGGGTTCGCGATGGTCGAGTCTCTAGGCTCATATTCACAGCGCACCGACCTCACGCCGTGTCGCTGCCGCGTACGATCACTGCCACCGTGCGCGCAAGGATGCGTATGTCAGATGTCACGGACCAATGGCGCGCGTACACGCAGTCGAGATGCAGTCGCTCTTCCCAGCTGATCGCGTTTCGGCCGGACACCTGCCACAGACCGGTGATTCCAGGTCGCACCGAATGCCGTACGCCGGCTTGCCACTCGCTCAGCGCTTCGACCTCGTATTCGCGCATCGGGCGTGGTCCCACGAGCCCCATGTCGCCTCGTATGACGTTCCAAAGCTGAGGCAGTTCGTCCAGGCTACGCAGTCTCAACCGACGACCGATGCGTGTGGCGTGCATGTACGCGCTGCCGGCCTTCAGCTGAAGTGCAGCGTCTTCGATCGAGAGGCCTTCGATCAGATCGGAGCCCTGTAGTTCGGCGCCTTGGACCATCGTGCGGAACTTGAGCATGCTGAACACCTGGGCGCCTTTGCCCACCCGGCGTTGTCGAAAGATGATCGGTCCCCCATCCGCAACCTTGATCACGATCGCAATCGCGAGGAGGAGCGGGCACAGCAGCAGAAGGAGAAGCGAGGCGCCGAGAATGTCGAGCGCGCGCTTGATCCCGTGCTCGCCGAGGCATCGCGGCATGCCGCCGGCTTCGAGCACCGTGATGCGGCCTAGTTCATAGCCGCGCGCCTGCACGATCTCGTAGAGGCGCGGGATGACTTGGACGCGGACACCTTGCAGGGTGCGCAGTACTTCGAGCACATCGGCGTCGATTGCGCTTGTGTACGCGACGATGACCAGCTCGATGTTGTGCTCTGCGACGAGACGCGGTAGCTCGGCGAGCTGCCCGAGTGTCGCGGGGGCTCCCGCTGGAAGCTCGAGTGGTTCATCGTCGAGAAAGCCGACGACCTCGAAAGCGCATTCGCGGTGGCGCAGGGAGAGCTCCCACACGTGGCGCGCCGTCGAACCCGTTCCCAAGACGACCGTCCTCGCTGGAACACGGCGTTCCGCCACAGCGGCAAGAATGCGTGCCGCTACCCACGCGGCGGGCAAGCCGATAGAGGCGATCACGAGCCGTTTGGCGTCGAGGATGCCGTCAAAGCCCCCCGAGACGAGTGCCGCGACGACAGCCGCAACCCAGCCGAAGAGCGCAAGCTGGCCAGCGGTGCGCAGCCGCGCCCCAGGCAAGCGAGTCGCAGGATCGTATGCGCGTGTCGCGCCAAGCAGCAGAATCGTCAGGACGGTTGTCAGCAGCAAACCGGCGTTCGCCTGCCAGGACATCCTGGCCGCGACCGGGTGGGCTCCGCCATCGCGCATGAGCGCGAGGAAGGCCGACGTCACCAGGACGTCAAACCCGACGAGGGCAGCTCGGACTTTGTCGCCACGACGATCGTTCGATCGCCGTTCAGTGCTGGCGGTGCCGTAGTCTGTAGCCAGCTCCGTGCGCTCGATGACGATGGAATTCACTCACGTGCTCCGGCGAACGTTGCGAGAGCGTCTCGGAGAGGGCGTCCATCCGCATGCCCGGCGGAATTCCAAGCGCCAAGCCCTGGCAATCCGACGACCTTCGCGTAGCAAGCCTCGCGACGGCGCCCGAGTGGTTCCTCTCCTTCGCATGGACACGGATGGTGGCGAGAGCTGGATCGTGCGGCAATGCACCCCACGGTCCAATCTCGCCGAGAAGCGCCAAAATGGATGTACCAGAGCTGTACCTCTCGACAAACACCCGGAGGTCTTCGCCAGTTTGCGCATGGTTTGCGCGCCTCTGGGTGGATGTGGGCACCCTACCGCCCCGTATTTTGCGGCGGGCAGCACGACGCGCTCATCTCACTGATGAGCGAACGGCAGGGCGTGGCACAACGATGGCCAAGCCACGCCTTCCTTCGACGTTCTCTCTAGCCGCTCGACGCCGTCCTGATGTCGCCGGTGGGCTTCCCGTTCAGGGACAGCCGCTGCCAGGCACGGGATAGATCGCGCCCTTGGAGACGAGCGTTGGGACAGAGCGAGCCGAAACGCGGCTGGCAAGGTGTTCCTGCGTCATGCAGATAGAGACCTTGGTGTGATATTGCTTGTCGGCTGGCGCCGGGCTGCGGCTCGGGGATTGCGCGTTGGCGGTTCCGCCCGTAGCCGAGTCAATCGCCGCGGTCGAGGAATCGACGGCTTGCTGGAGCGCTCCAACGACGTCCCCGCTCACGGAGTTCGAAACTGCGCCGATCGTTCCGGCAACTGCGCCGACCTTGTCGGCGGACTCGCCCACGGCCGAGCGGAGCGCGGCGACGGAGGAGTTGGCGGCTTGCCGGAGCGGGCCTAAGAATTGCTCTCTGAACGTGTTCGACACGGAGCCGACCCCGCTGAACGCCACCCAGCTCGCTAGTACGGCCAGGAAGAGCACGACCACCGCAAGCGCCCATCGCGCCTCGGAGAGCGTCATCTCTTCGCCCGCATCGACAGGCTCTTCGTGGAGCCCTTCTTCGAGTTCGGGATCGTCGTGACCCGGCAACGCGTTCCTCGCGATCCTCGTTCACCAGCCTTTACCGGCGGACGGCGCGAAACCTTACGGGGAGGATGGGGTGATTCGACCACCTCGCGCGTCGGCCCGTCGTGCCGCCACCCAGAGCCTCAACTGGGGAGCGTCGGTGGTGGGTCAGGTATCGAACAGACCCACCACCGGAGCGCAAGTTTACTCTTCGTGCGGATGAGCACCAGGGGTGCCTTCCACCACCAGAACTCTTCGCGTGAGCCGTTGAGGGCGCAGAGCCGTAAACCAACATGGCAACGGAGAAGGCGACGCCGGCGCATGGGTCGGCGGAGGCCCTGCTAGTCGTCGTGGTTTTCGTAGCCGGCGTTCCCAACCGAGTAGCCTGCCGCTGTCCGGCAGCGCCGGACTGCCAGGCGCGACGTCGCCGCCCGGTGAGTCACCTTGTCGCTTCGGATCATCGCGTACTCGTTGCGGCTTCCCAGCCGTGCCAGTCATGGATGTCGATGGCGAGCACGGGCAGGTTGGGGCTCTCGCGCCGGTACTGCTCGTACTTTTCGATCAGCAGGCGGAGTGCCAACTCAGCCTCCTCACCGGCGTCGAGCACGCGCGCCTGTCCATCTAGTCGCACCCACCACAGCCGGCTCCAGTCGTCTTCGTAGTGGTCAACCAGGACGGTGACGCCGGGACGGGCGCGGGCGTTCTCGATGCGGCGTAGCCGGCGCGAGCGCTTGGGCTTGGCGTCGACGGCGCTGTAGAGCGTCTTGCCGTGGATGACAAAGACGATCGGCACGAGGTGCGGACAGCCGTCCGCATCGATCGTCGCCAGCCGCGCGACCCGCGCAGAGAGCACCCGTCTGAGCGCTTTCTCCCGGTCCACCTGGGAAGTATCGCGGCGAACCCCGACCAGCACGCCGAGTACCACGGCCGAATGCGCAGGCAGGAGGTCGGCGGTTTTGAATCCTGATTGGTTCCATTGCCCGTTGCTGACGTCTCCGTTATCCCGGGAGCTGGGTCCGGAAGAGGCGGCCGAGACCTTCGATCTCGTCGCGGATCCCGGCGAGTCGTAGGCAATGCCAGGCAAGCGCGTGGTTCGATGACGTGATCGGCTTTCCGACGCGCTCCTCGGCGCGCTCGACGATGCCGCAGACACGCAGGCTGGTACAGGCGACGAAGGCGGCGTCGACGGCCGGATCGGAAGCCAATTCGATCAACGCGTCCTCGATCGAGGCCTCGCTGATGCGGGCGACGGCGTTGTCATCGGGGAGGTTGAAGGAGCCCATGACGGGCACCTCGAGGCTCTCCGCCAGGATCGCGCGGCGCATTCCCTGGTTGACCTCGTCGACGTACGGTGTGAGTAGCGCGATGCGGCTCGTCCGCATCGCCGCAAGGGCGGTGAGTGCCGCCGTGAACGGGTTCGTGACGGCGATGCCGGGTCGCGCCTCGTGCACGCGGGCGGCCACGTTCGCCGGGCCGATCACCATCGCACCCGACGTACAGCCGTAGCCGACAACGTCGATCCGTTCGCCAGGACGCAGGACGGCCGTGCAGTCGACCAGCCGTGCCTCCATCGCAGCGAGGGTCTCGGAGTTGATGTCCGGCGAGTTCATGATCCTGCTCGCGAACACGCCGACGCCCGCGAAGCGAGGCACGATCTGGCGCCATTCAGCTTCGATCGTGTGGTCCGTCGCCAGCACGATCAGTCCGATCGCCGCGCGCGACGCGACGCCGCCGTCGAGCGTGTGGGCGATGTGGTGGCGGTTGACGCGGAGGTTGTGGTCGGTCGCGGCGATAGTGATCCTCGTCTACCGGCTGCCGGCGGCGAGCGCCAGACCGGTCACGTCGATCGCGGTTGGCTCCTGACGCAGCATATCGGCGAGCAGGCGCGCCGATCCGGCCGACATCGTCCAGCCCATGTGGCCGTGGCCCGTGTTGAGCCACAGGTTTGCCTGCTTCGAGGGTCCGATGATCGGCGGCCCTCCGGGCGTCATCGGACGAAGCCCCGCCCAGTAGCTCGGCGTCGACCAATCCGCCGCAGCGGGGAAGAGCGAGCGTGCGGAGCGCAGCATGGCGTCGAAATCCGACGGTCTGTGGGACGTGTCGTAGCCCTTGAACTCCGCCGTCGAGGTGAGTCTGAGGCGATCGCCGAAACGGGCCCAGGCAACGAGGTTGTTCTCGTCGACGCCGCCGACGCAGGGTGCGCCCTCGCGAGCCGGCAGCGTCACGGAGTAGCCCTTGACGGGGTAGATCGGGAGGCGCAAACCGAGCTGCTTGCCGAGGCCGGCCGACCAGCAGCCGGCACACAGCACGTAGGCGTCGGCGGAGGCCGGGCCGCGCGATGTGCGGACATGCTCGACGCGGTCGCCGGCGAGGGTGAAGCCGAGCACGTTCGTCGCGAAGCGGAACGTCACTCCGCGCTGCGCCAGCCAGTCGACGAGACCGCGCGTGAAGAGGCGCGAGTCGCCCGATTCGTCGCTTGGGCAGTAGATCGCGCCACCGATCTGGTCGCTCGCTGCGGCGAACGCGGCTTCGACCGCGATCACCTGCTCGGGAGTGAGGATCTCCATCACCTGCCCGGCCTCGCGGAGTATCTCCATGTGCGCCACACCGGCCTCGAACGAGGCCGTGTCGCGGTAGAGGTAGAGCAGGCCCTTGCTCAGCCCGTCGTAGGCGATGCCCGTGTCCTCGACGATCGCGTGCAGCCGCTCTTGTGAGTAGCTGCAGAGCCGCAGCTTGGTGAGCGTGTTGACGCGCGCGCGCTCGGCGGTGCACTCACGCAGGAACTTCAGAGACCAGCGATAGAGATCGGGGTCAAGGCTGGGCGAGAAGCGCAGCGCCTGGTCGCGGCGGAAGAGCGACTTGACGAGGATCTTCGGCGCCCTTGGCGAGGCCCAGGTATATGAGTGACCGGGCGCGATCAGGCCGGCGTTACCGAAGCTCGTTTCGTCGGCGGCGCCCTCGTGCCGCTCGACAACAGATACCTCGTGGCCGTCCTTGCAGAGTTCGTACGCCGTGGTCAGTCCGACAACGCCGGCACCAATGACGATGACCTTCACGTCTGCTGGGTCTGACCGGCGACGTCGGCCGAGTCGTCGGCTGCGACCTGGCTGGTCTGGCTCATCCGCTGGTTCGTGTGGAGGCCCTCGAGGTTGCTGATCGCCGCCATCGTTGCACCCGCGCGGCATCGAGGTACGCGAGTTCGAGCCTACACGAGACCAGTTGCGACGCTCGCGGCGCGGTCGCTGCAGGAGCGGCGCAGCGGCGCTGCCGCCGCTTCATGCTGCCTCCCCTCATGGTTCCGCCGATGAGCCTGGCCTGCACGCCCGCCTCGTCAGCGGCAGCGACGAGCCGCAATGCCTCCTGTGTCACGTCCGGGAGGATCACGTCGCGCGTTGCGATTGTCCGAGCGGCGACACCGGAGGTGAGTCTACCGGCCGCAGCGCTCCCGGATGTCGAGCGCGGGGCGCAACTGGCCCGGCGGGCGAGAGCATTCGCATCACATGGATCTGGACGAAGCGAGCTGCCAGGCTTAGGCCTTTGAGGTCCCCACCTAGCGATCCGTCGATCGCGCCGGCCGAAGCGTTGTCCGGCGCTCAATTCCGAGTCGTGATCTTCAGGACAGCCTCGTTCGGCGAGCTCCTGTAAACGGCTGTTCGAGCCGTTATCGAGCAAGGTTGGCGAGGGTCGCTGCGACTCGCGCGCGGCAACCTGCGAGGCAACGCTAGGCCTCGACCCTGCCAAGGCCTTTCGTGACGCGCACGGGGGGTTCGTGCGGGAAGCTTCGCCGTCTCTCGGGTGCCTGGACGGCCCCGCCCGGTACGACGGTGCCGGAAACAGGCAGTCGGCGCGACGGCGGTGATGGGCGCGTGCAGCCCTAGGGACGAATCGGGTGAAGTCCGGGCGTAGAATTTGGCTTGCTGACCTCCTCGAGAACCAGGGCGTTGTCATCCGCGAGCACTTCGCCGATTTCGTCGCGGCGATCCGCGTGCAGCTGACCGAACCGCCGTGACGCTGCAGAACCTTGGCTGTCGTCGTCTCGCTCCTGATCTGCAGCACGGGGCTATTTCTCGGCAT
>DASRQS010000137.1:0-3691 GCA_035696365.1 Gaiellales bacterium
GCCAAGGGCTGCATCGTCTTCTCGCCGGAGCCGGTGCTCAACTACCGCGACTGGGCGCACAAGACGAATGGCCCGCTGAACGAGCTCGCCTGGCTCTACAACATGAATCGCGGCGTCTTCATGACGCCCGGCCGCGAGGAGGTGTGGACGCTCTCGGTGCAGCACGACGACGCCGACATCGACCGCTTCATCGACGTGTTCGCGGAGCTCGCGGCCGATCTCACAGGGTGAGCCGGCGCGACCTGGACGAGCTCGCGGCCCGCGCGCGGCGCTTCGTCGACGAGCACTGCCTGCCACACGAGGAAACTGCCGAGCGGGGCGGCGGCAAGCTGCCGCGGGATACCGTGCTCGCGATCGCCCGCGCCGCGCAGGAGGCCGGCCTCGTCGGCATCGATCACTCACCCGAGCACGGCGGCCAGGGCATGAGCCTGCTCGAGCAGGTCGTCGTGCACGAGGCCTTCGGGCGCAACACCAACGGCGTCTGGTGGCACATCCCGAGCGTGGCCAACGTGCTCTCGCACGGGACACCCGACCAGATCGAGCGCTACCTCCGCCCCGCCCTGCGGGGCGAGCGCGGCGAGTGCTACGCGATCACCGAGGCCGAGGCCGGCTCCGATCCCGGGGGCGTGCGCGGCACGGCGCGGCGCCTCGGCGATGGCTGGGTGATGGACACCGAGAAGTGGTTCGCGACGAGCGGCGACGTGGCCGACTTCTTCATCGTCCACGTGCTCGCGATCGACGAGGACGGGAGCAATCTCGGGCCGACGCTCTTCCTGGTCGACAAGGGTCCGGGCGTCTCGATCGTCGACGACCCGCCGTTCACGCACACATTCCCGGTCGGCCACCCGACCGTCCGCTTCGCGGGCGTCGAGCTGCCCGACACGCAGCGCCTCGGCGCCGTCGGCGCGGGCGACGCGCTCACGAACGAGTGGTTCATCGAGGAGCGCGTGCACATCGCCGCGCGCTGCGTGGGGGCGATGGAGCGGCTGCTCGAGATCGGCACCGCGTGGGCGCTCGAGCGCGAGCAGTTCGGGCAGCGCATCATGGACTTCCAGGGCGTGTCCTTCCCGCTCGCCGACGCCGCCTGCTCGTGCCTCTCGATGAAGCTGCTGACGCGCCACGTCGCCGAGCTCTCGGACTCCGGCGCCGATCCCAAGCTCGTCCACGGCAAGGCCTCGATGGCCAAGCTCGCCGCCTCCGAGGCCGCCGGCCGCGTCGCCGACGCCGTCGTGCAGGTCCTGGGGGGACGCGGCTACATGCGCACCAACCCGGCCGAGCGTCTGTGGCGCGAGCTACGGGTCGACCGCATCTGGGAAGGCACCTCGGAGATCCAGCGCCTGGTCGTGGCGCGCGGGCTCGAGCGCCGCGGCGTCGGCGCCATGCTCTCGATCTAGGCGACCCGCGTCCGGACGCCTTCCCAGATCGCCCAGCGGGCAGCGCCAGGGAAGCCCTCCGTTCCCCCTTCGCGGGGGTGCGTTTCCGGCTCGACCGTGCCGATGGTCATACGGGCGGCCCAGCGCCCTCATCCGCATGCGCAACGCCGCCTTCACCGCACTGGTAACGAGCCTGCTGCTCGCGCTCGCTGGCATCTCGCTGGCCGTCTCCGAGCGCGCTCGGACGAGCGCACGCCTCGACCAGCGGCTCGCGCTGCAGGCCGACGGCGAGGCCAACGCCATCGGCGCCGTGTTCGTGCGCAGCACGCTCGCGCTCCGGCTGCTCGCGGGCGACACGGCCTTCCGTGAGGGCATCCGCAGCGGCGGGCCGGGCGCGCTCCACGACATCAACCTCTCGCTCGGCTCGCTCGAGCACGCCGATCCCGGCGTGGTCGGCGCGGCCTCGGCCATCGGCCTCGACGGCCGCGAGCGGGCGCGGGTCGTGCGCGGGATTCCCGCTCCGGCGGCGGCGCTGGCGCACGACGACCGCAGCCAGGCCTTCTTCCGCGCGACGCTCGCAACGAGGCCGGGAAGTGTCCATGTCTCGCAGCCCTACCGCTCGGCCGACACCGGTCAGCTCGTAGTCTCCAGCTCGACGCTCGTGCGCGACGCCCAGGGCGCGCCGATCGGCATCGTGCGCTTCGAACTCACGCTCGCGAGCGTTCGCGCAGCGGCCACGGCGGCGCTCGGGGACGAGCTGGGCGTGCAGGTCGCGCTCGTCGATCCCTCCAGCGACCGGGCGATCCTCGATACGACCCGCGGCGTGCTCGCCTGGAGCGCCGGCGCGCAGGACACCTACCGGGCGCTCGCGTCGCCGGGGCCGGGCCACGGCGCGTTCTCGGGCGGCGGCGACCGGCTGGCCTTCCGCGCGCTGACGGGCGTCCCAGCCGGTCTCGGCTGGGTCGTCGTCGCCTCGAGCGCGCAGCCGTCGCTGGTGGCCGCAGCGGGGCTCTCGCTCGGCGTCGCCGTCCTGCTCGCGTTCTCGTTCGCGCTGGCCATCACCGGTCTCGTCTCGCTGCGGCAGCGGCGCCTCGGCGAAGCGCAGGCGCTGATCGAGGCCGAGGGCGGCCGGGCCGAGGCCGAGCGCCGCACGCGCACCGACGCGCTGACGGGTCTCTACAACCGCCGCCACATGCTGGATGCGATCGCGGCCGAGCTGGCCCGCTCCGAGCGCACGGGCGTCCCGCCCGGCGTGCTCATGCTCGACCTCGACAACTTCCGTCTAATCAACGACGGCTACGGCCGCGTCGTTGGGGATCGGGTGCTGGCCGAGGTCGCACGCCGGCTACGCGCACGGCTGCGCGGCTACGACGTGGTGGGCCGCTGGGACGGCGAGATCTTCGTCGCGCTCGTTCCCGGCCTGCCGGACGACCAGACGCTGCGCACGCTGGCCGACCAGCTCCGAAGGCTGGTGGGGTCACTTCCCGTTGCCGTCGACGACGACACGCTCCTGCCCGTGACCATCTCTGTTGGGGCCGTGCGGGCCGGAGATGCGCTGCGCTCGGTCGAGGGCCTCGTCGACTGCGCCAAGCGCGCGCTCGCCGCGGCCAAGCGGCGCGGCCGCGATCGCGTACAGCTGTTCGGCGATCTGACGGTCGAGGATCTCGTTGCCGAGGAGCCCGAGACGCTCCGCCTCGCACGCGCGCTGGCGCTCTCCTCGAGCGCGCGCGCCCATCTGCCGCAGGTCGACACCGAGCGCATCTCGGAGCTGGCGGCGGCTATCTCCGAGCAGATGCGTCTCGGCGAGGCCTCCACGACCCGCTGCCGACTGGCAGGCCTGTTACATGACATGGGCACAGTTGTCGTCGCCGATCGCATCCTCTCGCTCGTGGGGCCGCCATTGCCGCGCGATTGGCTGGCGTACGAGGAGCACGCGGCCGCCGGCGCGCGCATGGTGCGCAGCGTCGCGGGGGTCAGCGAGGCGGCGGACTTCGTGGGCGCCCACGAGGAGCGCTTCGACGGCACCGGCTACCCGCTCGGCCTGAGCGGTGACGATATCCCCCTCGAGAGCCGCATCGTGGCCTGCGCCGCGGCCTACGCGAAGCTCGCCCGCATCCTCTCGGGAGAGCCCCTCGCGGAGGCCCTCAAGGCACAGTCGGGTCAGGCGCTCGACCCCGAAGTCGTGAACGCAGCTCTCACGCAGCTCGCCCGCGAGCGCAGCGATCCGCCGCGCCGCCTGCGGGACGTCCCCGCCACCTGAAGCGGGACACTCGGGGTCTGGCTCTTGATGTCCCGCTGCGGGACATCAAGAGCCAGAC
>DASRQS010000138.1:0-35238 GCA_035696365.1 Gaiellales bacterium
AGTGGGTGCGTATCCAGAGTGAGGGGCAGCGCCTCGAGCTCGTGATCGAGCGCTACGACGGGGCTCGAGTGCGCCTGGCGGCGACCATGCGCCGGCTGCGCGAGAACGAGGTGCGTCTCGCCGCTGCGCGCACCAATCTGAGCCGACCGTCGTCAATGACATCGGCGCCGTGGCCACCGATCAGGCGGCGGCGTCCACTTCGAGCGGTTCGACCTCGCCCGCTGTCGCTCCCGCTCCCTCGTCGCTGGGTGCCGCTGCGGTGAACTTCGCCGTTGGCCAGCTCGGTATGCCGTACGTCTGGGGTGGCGCAGCACCAGGAGGGTTCGACTGCTCGGGGCTCGTCAGCTGGGCGTTCGCACAGGCCGGACGCTCTGGCTTGCCCCACTACACAGGCTCGCTGTGGACCTCGGGAACACAGATCCCTTCACAGGCGGACTTGGCGCCCGGCGATCTGGTGTTCTTCCATGGCCTCGGCCATATGGGGATCTACATGGGGCACGATCAGTTCGTCCACGCACCGCACACCGGCGATGTCGTCAAGATCTCATTGCTCTCCGCCTACCGCGGCTATGTCGGGGCCGTGCGCAGCAGTGGATGACCTGCCTGCGCGTGAGAGCGTGGTGGCTGGCCGTAGCGTTCAGCGCTACGGCGTAGACGTGGGGGAAGGATCAGGCGATTCCGGCGGCGGCTCGGTCTCGGCCTCTCCGCTCGCCGCTGCCTCGAGATCGCCTGCCTCGCCTTCCTTCTTCTTGCGGAAGTGGACGAGACGGCGCGTCGCTTTCCAGCCGATCTCACGTGCGAGCAGTACGAGACCGAAGCCGACGTTCCAGGCGGTCGTGATGATCTGCTGCCCGATCGCGTAGGCGCTGATGGCGCTTGCCGGCGCCACGCCTTTCAGCACCACCGATGCGAGGGCCGTCTGCGCGCCGACGGCACCCGGCGCGATTGCGACGGTCGACGAGATCGAGCTCGCCGCGACGATCAAGAACACGTTGGTGAGCGACACCGGAATGTGGAACGCTTTCATGAAGGTGGCGTTCACGCCCATGCGGGCGACGTAGGAGACCGCCTCGACGCCGACGACCTGCGTCAGGAACTTGCGCGGCTGGCCGAGGATGGCGCCGCCCTCCTTGGCGTTTGCCCAGGTGGTCTTGGCGCGCCTCCAGAGAATTCGCAGGCTGATCGCGATCAGCAGCGCTGATCCGATCACCAGGAGGATCGTCAACCCCACGTGATCGGAAAACCAGCCGAAGTGCACGTCGAACGATCCCGCCTTGTCGAGGAAGAGCCAGGCGTAGATCACGACCGCGACGACCGCGAAGAACACGTTCTCGACGACCGTCGCGCCGAGCAGGCCGCTGACGGTGGAGCCCGGGATCGAGGTGCGGAAGAAACCGAGCATGGCCACCGTGCCCGCCGAAGCAGGTAACACGCCGTTGAGCGCGGTGCCGCCGGCGTAGTAGCTCAGGATCGGGCGATAGGTGACACCGCCCTTCGGGTACGCCGCACGCAGGATGTTGCGCCAGGCCAGTGCCACCAGCATGGTCTGCGAGGCCTGGAACGCCAAGCCGAGGAGCAACAGCGGCAACGAGACCGCGGTCAGGTTGTCCCACAGGCTCTCGAGCCAGCTGACCACTACGCGACCACCGCTGCGGTCGTTGCGGGGGCGTCGGCGGGGGGCATCGCAAAGCGGCTGCGGTCCCTAGTCACGGAGGACACCGCCTTCTATTCCCGCGTGAGCGTTGCCTGGGCCTCGCGCTCGAGGTCGACAGAGCCCTCGCCGCTGACATCGACGGCGACTCGGCGGACCGTCCCTCCGGTGAAGGTGAAAAGCTCGGTGCCCGGGTAGTCGTCGGTCACGCCGGTGCCGCCGTCCCATCCGACGCGAAGGCCTTCCCCGCGACCATGAACGTGCCGGGCTGGGTATGGATCTGTCCCTCGCCGACCTTCTGGTCGCCGTGATCCGGCTGCGAATCCCTGACATCGACGTTGATCGTGCCACTGAACGGCTTGCTCATCTCGTCCCCTACCCTGGGTTCCAGTGCGAACCTACGACGCCTGCGGAAGCCTCGGCTCACCTGTTCGGGGTGAGATCACACGAGCCGATGGAGGCCCACCGCAACCCGCCGCCCGATCGACTGTGGTTCTTTCCTGTCCGGCTTCCGGCGGGCTTCGTCACCGGCCGGCTGCTGCGAGCGCAGCGGCACGGCCCGTTCGCGTTCGCATAGGTGAAAGCGGATGATCGATCCTTCCGCCTACGCCAGGTCGCGTAGCTTGGGGCCCAGACCGGGCTCTGAACGAGACATCGATCCGTGCACTCACCACCGAGCAAGGAGCCGGAGAATGGCCAAGCGAGCCACGGACGTCGAAGCCGTCGACGCACACAGCGACCGTCGCGAGGCACTCACGCGGACGTCGCTGTCGATGGCCCTCGAGGCGCTCGATCCCCGCAGCGCCTCCACAGGGAGCGAGAGATGAGTCGCGGTGACGATGACGGCCTGGGGGCTCGATTCTGGATCTCGCTGGTGGCGATCGCGATCGGCATCGGAGTCGCCGCGGCGGTGGTTCTGCTCGTGATCGGCGCGGCCTGGGCCGCTTGGGGGTTCTTCGGCATGTTTGCCGTCTTGGCCGCTGTCGCGCTCGGCTTCGGATACTGGTACGACCGCCGCCATCCAAATGAGCGCGACTACTACGGCGGCCGGCCGCCGTCGTAGATCACGACCAGAGTCGGAGTCACCCGAAAGCTTGCTCAGAGCCCGTTTCAGTAGGGCGCGGCCCTTATGCGTGCGGCAGTTCTGCGCTCGGCTCGACGATCGCATGTGAGCTCAGCAGCGTCAGGCCGAGATCGGACAGGCGTTCGATGAGGCTGCGGAGCTCCGCCTGGTCGCGGAAGCTTCCGACCAGGACCGTCGTGCCGGTGTCGCGCGTCAGAGTCATGCCCGCGAACAGGGGCTTGACGCGATCGCCGAGCTCCCCGTCGATGACCAGCCGATAGTTCCGAATCATGCCTCGGAGCATCGCACGTCGAGCCATGCCGCCCGTCTCCGCGCGCGACGATCACCCTGATGATTGCGATTCACTCGTCGCGAACCCACAGCGACGACGTCTCACCCCATCGGGGTGAAGGCCGGACGGCACGCACGAGTGCCATCGCACGCCAAATCGACCAGCGGTCCCATGACGGAGCCGCTCGACGCCATCCTCGTTTCGGTGAACCGTCTTCCACGCTTCGAGGCCCAGGTCAGGCGTTGGTCGTGACCGAGATGAGCTCCGCGCGCTCGCTACCCCCCTGCTCGGTTTGCTCGAGCACGGTGCCGATTCCGCGGACGTAGAGCTTGTGATCGATGATGCCAGGCTCGAGCGGTGTCCACTCCTTCGTGAGCAAGGTGTTGGTGGTGCGAGGCCGGGTGACAGTGTGGAAGAGACCGATCACCTTGAAGTGGTCCTCGGCCTGGCCCTTGTAGTACTCCTGCCGGCCGGACTGTCCGATCCGCGGGTGGGCCGGCATGTAGATGCCCGGCTGTGCGCCGTCGAGGCCTGCCATCCAGGTACCGCTGGTGCTCCTGACGTGCCCGTTGCGGTCGAGCTCCGCGGTGTCCTCGCCGAAGTACCAGACGTTGCCGCGGGAGTCCTGCGTGTAGTAGTCGGTCGTGCGCTCGCCCAGACGACCGCGCAGGTAGAGGCGGTCGCGCACGACGACACAGGTGACTCCGTCGATGACCCTCGTCTCGTGCGTGACGGCCAGGACGTCCCGCGAGGGTTGCCCGTCCTTGGTACCGCGGTAGAGGTAGCGCGTTCCGGGCCTGAGCGGATACCACGGGTTGTCGACGCGCGCTGTGAAATCCGTCGCCGGCGGTCGCGTGGGCGGTGCGCCCTCCAAGCTCGGGCTGGAGTGTGCTGCGACCGCACTGCCGGTCGCGGTCAGGGCGACCGCGAGCGCGATGGTCGTCGCCGTCAGGATCCGTGTGTGATTCACAATCGTCTCCTCGGGTAGGTGGAAAAGACGGTACAGGCGGCACATGAATGCGCCATGACGTCGCCGGCGCGACCATCGCATTCATCCGAGTCGGGTGATGCGCGGGCGCCTCTCGGACGCGGATGGTTGCACGTCGGCAGCTGAACTCGGGGGTGCGGAATGCCCGACAAGCCCAATGTCCTGGTCATCTGGGGCGATGACATCGGAATCACGAATCTGAGCTGCTACAGCGACGGATTGATGGGGTACCGGACTCCGAACATCGACCGCATCGCCAACGAGGGAATGCGGTTCACCGACTCCTACGGCGAGCAGAGTTGCACGGCCGGGCGGTCCTCGTTCATCACGGGCCAGAGCGTCTTCCGAACGGGGTTGAGCAAGGTCGGCATGCCCGGCGCCGACGTCGGTCTGCAGCCGGAGGACGTGACGATCGCCGAGTTGCTCAAACCGCTCGGCTACGCCACCGGGCAGTTCGGCAAGAACCACCTCGGCGACCTCAACAAGTTCCTGCCGACCGCTCACGGCTTCGACGAGTTCTTCGGCAACCTCTACCACCTCAATGCCGAGGAGGAGCCCGAGTCGCCCAACTGGCCATCGCAGGAGGAGTTCCCGCACTTCAACGAGCGCTTCAGGCCCCGCGGGGTGATGCGCTCGTGGGCGACGGAGGACGACGACCCGACCGAGGACCCGCGCTATGGACGAGTCGGCCACCAGCGGATCGAGGACACAGGCCCGCTCACGAAGAAGCGGATGGAGACGATCGACGACGAGGTGCTCGAGCACGCGCTCGACTTCCTCGACCGCCAGGCCGCCGCCGGCACGCCGTTCTTCTGCTGGGTGAATACGACCCACATGCACCTCCGCACCTATCCGAAGCCGGAGAGCGTGGGTCAGGCCGGGCGCTGGCAGTCGCCCTACCACGACACGATGATCGACCACGACAAGGCCGTCGGGGCGCTGCTGGACAAGCTCGATGCGCTCGGCCTGGCCGAGGACACGATCGTCGTCTACAGCACCGATAACGGCCCGCATATGAACACCTGGCCTGATGGGGGCATGACGCCGTTCCGCAGCGAGAAGAACACCAACTGGGAGGGGGCGTTCCGGGTTCCCGAGGTGATCCGCTGGCCGGGCAAGATCCCCGCGGGCGTCGTCTCCAACGAGATCCTTCAGCACCACGACTGGCTGCCGACATTCCTGGCGGCAGCGGGCGAGCCCGACATCGTCGAGATGCTCAAGGCCGGGCACACGATCGGCGACACCACCTTCAAGGTCCACATCGACGGCTACAACCTGCTGCCGTATCTGACCGGCGAGGTCGACACGTCGCCGCGCAAGGGGCTCGTCTACTTCTCCGACGACGGCGACGTCTTGGCGCTGCGCTTC
The DNA here is from genome assembly GCA_035696365.1 of Gaiellales bacterium. Taxonomy (GTDB): domain Bacteria; phylum Actinomycetota; class Thermoleophilia; order Gaiellales; family JALYLC01; genus JALYLC01. The sequence goes on from DASRQS010000138.1 coordinate 5,363, forward strand.
GACAACTGGAAGGTCGTCTTCATGGAGCAGCGCGTGCAGGGCACGCTGCGCATCTGGGCCGAGCCGTTCGTCGCCCTGCGCGTGCCGAAGCTCTTCAACCTCCGCACCGACCCGTTCGAGCGCGCCGACATCACGTCGAACACGTACTACGACTGGCTGGTTGAGAACGACTACATCATCCTCGCGGGAATGGGCCTAATCGCGAACTTCCTCGCGACGTTCCAGGAGTTCCCGCCGCGCCAGAAGGCCGCCAGCTTCACCATCGATCAGGTCGTCGCCAAGCTCGAGAGCGCGCTGGCGTCAGGCCGATGACCCTCGCGTCGTGGAATGAAGGAGCCGCGCGAGCGGCGATCCTGGACTACCTCGCGCGCATCTCGGCGGACGGGGGGCCGGAGTACGTCCCGCCCGCCGAGCGCATCGCCGTGGTCGACAACGACGGCACCCTCTGGTGCGAGAAGCCCGCCTACGTGCAGGCATTCTTCATCCTCGAGCGACTGCACGCCCGAGCCGCCGCGGACCCGGAGCTCGCCGCGCGCGATGTGGTCAAGGTGCTTCGGGCCAACGACCTCGTGGGGGCGAGCAAGCAGGGCACCGCCGCGGTGCTCGGAGTGCTGCTCGACATGCACTCCGGCCTCACCACGGACGAGTTCGAGGAAGCCGTCGCCCGCTGGCAAGAGCGCTTTCGGCACCCTCGCTTCGGTGGGCCTGTCGCCGAGCTCGTCTACGCGCCGATGGTCGAGCTGCTCGAACTGCTGCGCGAGCACGACTTCCGGATCTTCATCGTCACGGGCGGCGGCGTCGATTTTCTCCGGCCTCTCGCGGCGCAGCTCTACGGCGTACAGCCCGACGACGTCATCGGCTCGGCGGTCCGGGTGGAATTCAAGCGCCGCGACGGCAAGGTGGAGCTCGTTCGCACGGCCGCGCTCGCCGGCTCGCCGAACGAGGGCCCGCCGAAGGTCGCCAGCATTCACGCTCACATCGGGCGACGCCCGATCGTCGCGGCGGGCAACAGCGCCGGCGACAGCGAGATGCTCGAGTTCGCGCACACCGGTGCGCGTCCGTCGCTCTGCATCGTCGTGGACCACGACGACGCAGAGCGAGAGTACGCCTACAGCGGAAAGGCGCTGACCAATTCGAACGCCGAGCCGATCCTGACGACGGCGCAGCGGTTCGGCTGGACGGTCGCGAGCATGCGTAACGACTGGAGCCGCGTGTTCGCATGACGGCCGCGACGAAATGGATCGCCGCTGGGACGTTCCGGATGGGCTCCGACAGGCACTACCCCGAGGAGGCGCCGAGCCGTGAGGTCACGCTCGACGGCTTCTGGATCGCCGCGTACGCAGTTACCAACCGCGAGTTCTCGGACTTCGTGCGCGAGACCGGGTACGTGACCGTCGCCGAGCGGCCACTCGACCCGGCCGACTTCCCGGGCGCGCCGGCGGACAACCTCCAACCCGGGTCGCTCGTGTTCACGGGGACGCCGGGCCCGGTCGACCTCCGGCATCTCAACCAGTGGTGGGCGTGGACGCCCGGCGCGTGCTGGCACCGTCCCGAGGGGCCGCGAACCAGCCTCGCCGGCCGCGAGGATCATCCCGTCGTCCACGTGGCATACGAGGACGCAGACTCCTACGCAACGTGGGCGGGCAAGCGGCTCCCCTCCGAAGCCGAGTGGGAGTACGCCGCCCGCGGAGGCCTCGACGGCACCGCCTACACGTGGGGCAACGACCCCGAGACCAGCGGTGAGCGACTCGCCAACTACTGGCACGGCGACTTCCCGTGGCGGCCCGAGGCGAGCTATGGGGCGACCACGACCGCCGGGTCGTTCCCGGCCAACGGCCACGGGCTATACGACATGGCGGGGAACGTCTGGGAATGGACCGGTGACTGGTACGGCGGCTCCGAGGAGGCCAGTCTCGACAGGGGCCAGCCGCAGTTCCCCGTCGCGCGCAAGGTGGTCAAGGGCGGCTCGTTTCTGTGTGCCGACAGCTACTGCATGCGCTACCGCCCTGCCGCCCGGCGCGCGCAGATGATCGACACCGGAATGAGCCACGTCGGCTTTCGCTGCGCCGGGGCCTGACGAGGGTAGGCACGCCCGCACAATTGGATCAACTCGAGGACTGCACGACGAGATACACGCCGTAGCCGGCCAGCGCAAGGGCAGCGAGTGCCTCCGCACGTTCGCCCCACGCCTCGTTGAGTCGCGTCCCGTGGCGCAGGCCGACCTGAGCGACGATGAGCCTCGAGCGTCTCCGACCTCGACTGCGCTGCGCATGAGCCGCCAACGCTGCCGGAGTGAGCCCAGGTTCCAGGGTCGCAGGCCGGGGGACCGGCTGTGCGGTTTAGCGGATGCCGGTGTCCATCGAGAGCACGACGCGAGTAATGCGTCCGGCGCGCACGTGGATGCGCACTGCACGACCAACCGGCAGAGCCCCGGAGAGCGCACGCGGCTTGAGCAGGTATGCGCCGCGAGCGAGCGTGAGTGTGAAGCGGCCGCTGGCGCTGCTGCGGATCGTTCGGATCACGCGGCCGCCCGGCGTCGAGACGGTAATGGCGGCTACGACGGGCCTCGGTGCACAGGCCGGATCGCCTGGACGCTCTACCGGACACGTCGGCCCGGCGAGCACGCGCCCGCGCACCGTCGCTTCCGCGCGTGCGCTCGAGACGGCAGGAACCGCCAGCGAGAGTGCAAGCACGACGATCAGGAGCGGCGAGTCGATGCGACGCACGCTGGGTAGGACGGCGCCGCGCGGCCGCAGTTCCCGAACGGCGGTGTGCTCGATGAGCGGGATGCCGCTACTCCTGTCCGGCGCCGATCGCGGCGGCCCTGGCGCTGCCCAGGCTTGCGAGGATACCGAGCGGACGTCCTTCCTCTCATCAGGAGCGCGAGCATGGAGATCACGAGAAACACTTCCGAGACGAAGCGGGGGCCGATCGACTGGTTCACCGGAGCCGTCTACCTGGACGCCGTCGCGGCCCCGTCGGACGCCTCGCAAGTGAGCGCGACCAACGTCCACTTCACGCCCGGTGCGCGCACCGCTTGGCACACCCACCCCAAGGGCCAGACGATCTACGTCCTGGAAGGTGTCGGGCACGCCCAGCGGCGCAGCGGACCTGTCGAGGTGATCCGCCCCGGCGACCGCGTGTTCTTCGAGCCGGGCGAGGAGCACTGGCACGGCGCGGCCGCGACGCGCTTCATGGCCCACCTGGCCATCTTGCAGGTCGATGACGACGGGAACAGCGCGACCTGGGGTGAGCACGTCAGCGACGAGGAATACGGCGCCGCGCCGGCGATCGACTCCTGAGCGCCGCAGGGAGGTCGACGTAACGCGCCGACGGGGCGCTGTGCCTGAGCCCAAAGGCGAGCGGCCACCGCCCCGTCGGCTGAGATCCGCGCGAGCTCTCGCCGCGCGTTCTAGTCGATCTCTAGATCTTTCACTAGGCCACGAGTCACAGACGGCACGCCGGGAGCCCTCGGTGCCCCTCGCAATTTGCGGCTTTTGGCGCGCTCGTCGCAGTTGGCCGGGCACCTGGCCGGGAGAACGCTCCCGTGACCGAGTGACCCCGAGTCGGCGTCGCCGCCGATGTCGCACGTCGCGGGCGCCCGCTGCGAGGCCTGAGGGCCGACCGGCAGAGGCGACTTCCACGGCGATGTCGAGGCGGTCCGCAGTGCCAGTGCCGAGGATCCGACAGCAAGATCTAGCACGAGCCGTAGCGCGGGGGAGGGGAATCGCATATAGATGTTCGTCTATCTACCTGCTAGATTGACGGGCGTGAATCTACCGCTCATCCAGCTCGAGCCGCGGCGCAGCCTCGGGGACGGCTGTTGCGCCCACGTGGAGGTCGAGCTCTCGACGACCGACGTGCAGGGGCTCAGCGAGGTTGCCAAGGCGCTTTCGGACCCAGTGCGCCTTCAGATCGTGGACGTGCTGCGTCGCCAGGCAGGCGAGGTCTGCGTGTGCGACCTGCAGACGTTGTTCGACATCTCGCAGCCGACGCTGTCGCACCATCTGAAGAAGCTGCGCGAGGCCGGTCTCGTGGGCGTCGTGCGGCGAGGTCAGTGGGCGTACTACTACGTCGTCGACGGTGCCCTCGACCCGTTCGCCGCGTGGCTCGGGCGCTGACGATCCGCGCGGCGACCCCGACAGGCGCCAGGAGCGGGCGGACTGTGTCCTGTCCGCGCGCCTGCTTGGTGCGGGCGGCATCCGAACGTCGATTTCCAGGAGGAGCATTCGATGACCGAGCACGTGGAGGAAGGAGCCGATATCCGCGAGATCGTGCGCCAGCGCTACGCCGCCGCAGCCAAGGGTGCGCGCACCCGCGCGTCGTGTTGCGGGGATTCGGTGGGCGATTCGTGCCGCGGCTCGGTGTTCGGCGATGCGCTGTACGGCTCGGAGGAGACGGACGGCGCACCGCAGGAGGCGGTTGCGGCATCGCTCGGGTGCGGCGTGCCCACCGCGGTCGCCGACCTGCACGAGGGTGAGACGGTGCTCGATCTCGGCTCCGGAGCCGGAGCGGACGTCTTGATCAGCGCACGCCGCGTCGGTCCGTCTGGACGCGCGATCGGGCTCGACATGACTGACGAGATGCTCACCCTCGCGCGCGAGAACGCCGAGCGCGTGGGCGCTTCGAACGTCGAGTTCGTGAAGGGTCACATCGAGGAGATCCCGCTGGCGGACGCGAGCGTCGATGTCGTGATCTCGAACTGCGTGATCAATCTCTCGGGTGACAAGCCCGCCGTGCTGCGCGAGGCGGCTCGCGTCCTGCGGCCGGGCGGGCGCCTGGCCGTTTCCGACGTGATCGCCGACCCGGACATGGACGAGGCGTCCCGGAGCGACATGCAGCAGTGGACAGGCTGCGTCGCCGGCGCGCTCACGCGCGAGGAGTTCGAGCAGGCTCTCGGCGAGGCCGGACTGGTCGATGTCGAGATCCGCGAGACCCATCGCGTGCACGAGCACGCTGCAGCGGCGATCGTGCGTGCCGTCAAGCCCTCCGAGACGTGCTGCCCGCAGGCAGCGCTCGGTTCGTGCTGCGAGTCGTCCGCGAAGGCGGAGTGCTGCGGTGAACCCACGTCCGGAGCGCCCTCGAGTTGTGGCTGCTCGGTGCAGTGACGCGAGTCGGGATCAACGGCTTCGGGCGCATGGGCCGGCTTGCGCTGCGCGCCGGCTGGGGCGGGCCCGACCTGACCTTCGCCCACGTCAATGAGCTCACGGGAGATGCCCGCTCGGCCGCGCATCTCCTGATGTTCGATTCGATCCACGGACGCTTCGGCCATGAGGCGACCGGCGAGGGGGAGGCGCTCACGATCGACGGCAGGCTGCTGACCTACAGTCGAATCGCCGAGCCCGGAGCGGTGCCGTGGAACGAGCACGGGGTCGAGGTCGTCCTCGAGTGCACGGGTCGCTTCCGCACGCGCGCTGCGCTCGATGCCTACTTCGAGCGCGGCGTCCGCAAGGTGGTCGTGGCCGCGCCCGTCACGCATGGCGCGCTCAACGTGGTCGTGGGCGTCAACGACGACTGCTACGACCCGGTCGTACACGATGTTCTGACGGCCGCCTCGTGCACCACCAACTGCCTGGCGCCGATCGTCGAGGTCATCCATCGGGGCATCGGCATCCTCCGCGGGTCCATCACGACGCTGCACGACATGACCAACACGCAGACGGTCGTCGACGCGCCGCACGAGGATCTGCGCCGCGCGCGTGCGGCGAGTGTGTCGCTGATCCCCACCACGACGGGATCGGCGACCGCGATCGGACTCATCTTCCCCGAGCTCGAGGGCCGGCTGAACGGACTGGCGGTGCGAGTGCCGTTGCTGAACGCCTCGCTCACGGATTGCGTCTTCGACGTCGCGAGAGCGACCAGCGTCGACGAGGTCAACGGTCTCCTGGCCGATGCGGCGTCGGGTCGGCTGGCGGGGATCCTGGGCTACGAGGAGCGTCCGCTCGTCTCCGTGGACTACAAGGACGATCCGCGCTCGGCGATCGTGGACGCACTCTCGACGATGGTCGTCGACGGCACGCACGTCAAGATCCTCGCCTGGTACGACAACGAGTGGGGCTACGCCAACCGCCTCGTCGAACTCGCGCGCATCGCGGCGCGCAGTCTCTCCGGCGTCGGAGCCGCACGCCGATGAGCGCGGCAGCCGCGGAGCGGCGGGGCGACGTACGGAGCTACGCGCTCGTCACCGGTGCCTACTGGGCCGACACGATCACCGATGGCGCCATTCGCGCGCTGGTGCTCTTCTACTTCTTCGAGCGCGGCTACTCGCCGTTCGAGATCGCGTCGCTCTTTCTGTTCTACGAGGTCTTCGGGATCATCACGAACCTGGTCGGCGGTTGGCTCGCAGCCCGCCTCGGGCTCAAATCGACGCTCGTCATGGGGCTGGCCGTCCAGGTCGCCGCGCTGACAATGCTCACCGCACCGGCCGCATGGCTCGTCGTGCCCTACGTGATGGCGGCGCAGGCGCTCTCGGGCATCGCCAAGGATCTGACGAAGATGAGCGCCAAGAGCGCCGTCAAGCTCGTCGTCCCTGCCGACGCGCCCGCTGTGCTGTTCCGCTGGGTTGCGATCCTCACGGGATCGAAGAACGCGCTCAAGGGCGTCGGCTTCTTCCTCGGTGGACTGCTGCTCACGCTCGTCGGCTTTCGCACCTCGCTGCTCCTGCTCGCGGCGGTCGTGCTCGCCGCCCTGGTCGTGATCCTCGCGTGTATGCACGGCGAGCTCGGCCACCCGGACGGCAAGGCTCGCTTCAGCCAGATGTTCTCGAACAGCCACGCCGTCAACCTGCTCTCGGCCGCGCGCCTATTCCTGTTCGCCTCGCGCGACGTCTGGTTCGTCGTCGGGCTCCCGGTGTTCCTCGAGACGACGCTCGGCTGGAGCTTCTGGCAGGCAGGCGCGTTCCTCGCGATCTGGGTGATCGGCTACGGAGCCGTGCAAGCCGCCGCACCCCGGTTGCTCGGACGGCGCACGCAACCCGACGGGCGCAGCGCGACCTGGCTCGCGATCTCACTCGCGGCTGCGCCGGCGGTGATCGCGATCGCACTGGAGTCCAACGTCGATCCGACCCTCGTCGCCGTCCTCGGTCTCGCGGTGTTCGGCGTCATCTTCGCCCTCAACTCGGCCGTCCACTCCTACCTCATCCTGTCGTACGCCGAGAGTGGCAAGGCTGCCATGAACGTCGGCTTCTACTACATGGCCAACGCCGGCGGCCGCCTCCTGGGAACCGTGCTGTCAGGAGCGCTGTACGAGTGGCGGGGCCTCGCCGCGTGCCTCTGGGCATCCGCGGCCTTCGTCGTCGTCACCGCGCTCCTCTCGCTGCTGCTTCCGACCACCCAGCCCCGGGGGCGGGCCCTCGTCCATGCTTGAGGAACCGGCCCGCGAGCGCCAGACGTCAGTCGGCTTCGTTCAGCGAGGTCAGGCCCTCAGGCCGTCGATGAAGGTGGTGAGTTGTCGAGATCGGGTGACGGAGGCGGTCGATACTGTTCGTACGTGGCGCGGCCGGGCACGCAACGAGCATTGCCTGATGGGGAATGACAGCGTGATGGGCGCCGATCCATTCGCCGGACTCTCTGCGGAAGACCGGGCGCTCCTGCGCCCAGCGCCGTTGCCAGAGCGGGTCGAGCCGATGCTCGCGGTGCTGACCGAGGAGCGCTTCTCCGACCCGGCCTGGGTGTACGAGCGCAAGCTCGACGGGATTCGCTGTATCGCGATCTCCTCGCACCGGGGTGTCCGCCTGCTCTCCCGGAACGATCTCAGCCTCAACCCCCGCTTTCCCGAGGTCGCCGCTGCACTCGAGACCGAGCCGGCGACGGACCGCGTACTGGACGGCGAGATCGTCGCGTTCGCCGGCGGGAACACGAGCTTCGAGCGCCTGCAGCAACGCGGCGAGCGCCACGTGTCCGTCTATCTCTACCTCTTCGATCTGCTCCACCTCGCCGGCAACGACACGACGGCGCTGCCGCTCTCTGCGCGCAGGCGACTCCTCCGCCGGGCTGTCGGGTTCCGTGGCCCCATACGGCTGGTGCCAAGTCACAAGCGTGACGGCGAGCGGCTGTACGCCGATGCCTGCCGGAAGGGCTGGGAGGGCCTCGTCGCGAAGCGCGCCGACGCGCCGTACGCGCACGGGCGCTCGCGCGATTGGCTCAAGTTCAAATGCACGGCCGAGCAGGAGCTCGTGATCGGCGGCTACACGGCGCCGCAAGGCAGCCGCAGTAACCTCGGAGCACTGCTGCTCGGTCATTTCGACGACCGCCGGCTGCGCTACGCCGGCAAGGTCGGCACAGGCTTCACTGCCGCGACGCTCAGCGATCTGGCGGCGCGGCTTGCGCCACTGCGTCGCGAGACCTCTCCATTCGCCGATATCGTCCGCGAGCCGCGCGTGACCTGGGTCGAGCCGCGCCTCGTGGCGCAGGTCGGCTTCACGGAGTGGACGCGGGACGGCCGGCTGCGCCATCCGAGGTTCCTGGGATTGCGCGAGGACAAGGCCGCAGAGGACGTGGTGCGCGAGTCGGGCTAGGCGGGCCGGCTGCCTGGATGCCCGGGTTGTAGCGTGCGGGCCGTGCGCGAGGATTCCGCCATCTCGCTGGTGCTCGAGTCCTCTGAGAGCCCGGCCTCGACCGAGCTCCAGCGCGCGTACTTCGCCGATATCGCGGGGCGCTATCCGGGCTGGAGCCCGGACCTCATCCCGAGCGCCGATCCCGCCGAGGTCGCCCCGCCCGCGGGCGCCTGGGTCGTCGCCTACCTCGGCGAGCAGGCGGTCGGCTGCGGTGGGGTCAAGCGCCTGGACGACGAAGCCGTCGAGCTCAAGCGCATCTACCTCGCGGAGGCCGCCCGCGGACACGGCCTCGGGCGCCGCCTGCTGCAGGAACTCGAGGCCCAGGCACGCGCGCTCGGGTACCGGTGCGTCCGCCTCGACACGGGCGATCGCCAGCCCGAGGCGCTCGGCCTCTTCCGCTCCGCGGGCTACATCGAGATCCCCGATTACAACGGCAACACCTGGGCGACCTACTGGATGGAGAAGCCGTTCGGCTAGAGGCGTCGGGCCGGCTCGTGCCGTATTCAGGCGCCCGTCACCCCCGTCGTCGCACGATCGTCGCGATGCTGCTCATGCGCACGGCTCGGCGGACCGCCCTGGAGGAACGGGAGCCGCTCCTGTGCGCCGCCATTGGCGCGGCCTGCGCGCTCGCAGTCCTGGTGTTCGCTCCTCCGGCCCAGGACCTGGCGGCACACGTGTATCGCGCGTCGCTCGTGAGCCACGGCGTGTTCCTGTGGGACAACTACTGGTACACGGGGACCTACCCACTCGTCAGCTACAGCCTGCTCACGCCCGTGCTCTCCGCGCTGCTGGGCGTGTCCGTGCTCGTCGTCGTATGCACGTCCGTGGCGGGTGCGCTGTTCGCCGCGATGGCGACGAGCGAGTGGGGACGCGAGGCGCGCTGGCCGTCGCGGGCCTTCGCGGCTGCCGCCGCGCTGCCCCTGCTGCCCGGGCTCGATGCCTACGTGGTGGGCGTCCCGCTGGTGCTCGGGACGGTGGTGGCGCTCCAGCGGGGCCGTCGCGGAATCGCGCTCGCGTGCGCTGCGCTGACGCTGGGCGCCAGTCCGCTCGCCTTCGTCTTCCTGCTCGGAGGCGTTGGCGCGATCCTGCTGGCGGGTCGTGGCGGGTGGCGAAGCCTGGCCGTCGTGGGTGGTGGGCTGGGCGTGCTCGCCGGACTCGAGGCCGCGGCGATGCTTCTGATCTTCCCCGGCTCCGGCGTGTACCCGTTTCTCGTCTGGCACCTCGTAGCCGTCGGCGCGCTCGCGATCGCGGGGACGCTACTGGCCTTCCGGGATCGCGCGACGCGCCCGATCGCCTGCTTCCTGTGCGTCTGGGGCCTCGCAAGCGTCGTCTCGTTCTCGTTCGCGAATCCGGTCGGGGACAACGTTGCCCGGCTCCGCTATGCCGTCTTCCCGCTCCTGCTCCTGCTCGCCATCCACCGCCGGCCGCGCGGGTTCGCAGTGATCGTGGCCGCCGCGGCATTCGTCTACGCGGCTGCTCCCGACCTCATCCAGGTCGGGGGTCAGGCGGACGCGAGCAGCTCGCGCGCCGCGGTCTGGCGGCCGGCCGTGGCGTACCTCGAGCGTCACCTTCCGGTCGGCGCACGTGTCGAGGTGGTGCCGACCTCCGCGCGCTGGGAGTCGTACTACCTGCCGGCGCGTGGCATTCCGATCGCTCGCGGCTGGTTCCGTCAGACCGATCTCCAGCGCAACGCACTGCTCTACAGGAAAACCCTCACGCGTCCCGCCTACGAGGCATGGCTCGATCGCACCGCCGTGCAGTTCGTCCTCGTGACGCCGTTCCCCCTGGATGACCACGGCGCGCGCACGGAGGCGCGCTTGCTCCGGAGCGGGCGCTCGGGCCTCCCGGTGATCTGGAGGCGCGCCGGCTTCGCGATCTACGCGGTGGATCATCCCGCCCGGCTCATGATCGGCGGCGCAGGCGTGCGCCTCACGAGTTTCAAGCACGACGAGATCGCGGGAACGGTGCGGCGGGGCGGCTTCGACGTGCTGCGCGTCGCCTATTCGCCGTATTGGACGTCGGGCGGTGCAGCCACGTGTGTGGTGCGCGGCCGAGCCGGCATGTCCATCGTGCGGTTCGCACACGCCGGGCATTTCTCCCTGGCGATGACGCGTGACCCGATCACGATCGTCCACCGCATCGCAGATCCCGACTGCTGACCCGCGTGGATCCGGGTGCGAGGAGCACGCCCCTCGCTGCAGTCGCGGTCGGTAGTTCCCCGCAACGCCCGGCCGCCGATTCCCCGATGACCCGCTCGTCTCGCGGTGGAAGGCTGCGAGGCAAGGGATCCTCGCGAACACGCGAGGGAACGAAGGGGAGTCGGCACGATGCTGCAACCACGGCACGGCGAGGCACGTTTGTCCGGCTCCCGGCTGCCCGAAGTGGTCCGCGCGTACCTTGATCGCTGCCTGCCGGACCGAGCGGCTCCGCGACGAATCCGCGTTCGGCAGGAAGGCGAGATGCGAAAGGCCCCCGGTGCGCAGCCGCAACGCTTCAGGGCCACGCAGGAGTTCGCCGTCGGGCGCGTCGAGTTCAGCTGGCACGCACGCTTTCCGATCGTCCGCCCGATCGCGCTGCACGTCCGCGACGAGTACGCCGACGGTGCCGGGCGTCTGTCGGTGCGGCTCCTCGGCTATCCGATCGTCCGCGCGCGCGGGCCCGAGGTCACGGCCGGCGAAGCGCTGCGCTACCTGGCGGAGCTGCCGCTGGTTCCGTACGCCATGGCGCACAACCGGCAGCTGGCCTGGCGCGACCTCGAAGCTCGCGCCGTCGAGGTCTCGACGGTCGTGCAGGGCAAGCGCCTCGCGGCGAAGCTGGACTTCGACGAGGCCGGCGATCTCGTGCGCGTATCCACCGACGAGCGGGCGCACCAGCGCAGGGGCGGCGGCTTCGACGTTCTTCCCTGGGGTGGCGAGTACAGCCGCTACGAGGTGCTCGGCGGCATGCGCATGCCGACCGTCGCTTCGGCCTACTGGGACACCCCGGAAGGCCGGTTCGTCTACTGGAGCGCCATGGTCACCTCGGCCGAGGCGCTGGGCACATTGTGAGCCCGGCCCGATGTCCGCCCTGGCGAACGCCCGCCGGATGGAGCGGGGCCGGCATTCGGCTCGGGCCGCCATCGCCGCGGCGCCGGGCGCAGCGAATTCCGGTCCCGGCCGGTGTCGAGCATTGCGCCGGTCCGCTCGGCGCCGGCAGCCTTCGTGAAGCCCAGGCGACACGTCGTCCACGTGGCCGACCTCGAATCGGCGGGAATTCGTAAGTGCCGCTCCGCGCAGCGACCCTACAGGGCGCATCCGGCTCCCGCCCGCGACGGGCTAGGATCCGCCTCCATGCACACGATTCCGGCGAACGAGCCACCGGCGTCGAGGGCGATCGCGGCCATCCGCGCCGGCGACCTCGCAGAGCTGTCGCGACTGCTGGAGGATGATCCCGTTCTCGCGACGGCACGCATCGTGCGCCGCCGGGGGGACACCCTCACGCTGCTGCACGTGGCGGCCGATTGGCCCGGCCATTTCGCCAGTGGCCCGGAGGTCGTCGCGACCCTGCTTCAGGCGGGTGCCGATGTGGACGCGCGTTACGAGGGCCCGCACGACCAGACACCGCTGCACTGGGCCGCGAGCAGTGACGACGTCGGAGTGCTCGATGCGCTGCTCGACGGGGGCGCCGATATCGAGGCGCCCGGGGCATTCAACGGGGTCGGCGGCCCGCTGGACAACGCCGTCGGCTTCGGGCAGTGGAATACCGCCCGCCGCCTCGTCGAGCGCGGCGCCCAGGTCAAGCTCTGGCACGCAGCAGCCCTGGGGCTCACCGACCAGATCGAGGCGCGCTTCGCCGAGGACCCGCCTCCTACGCCGGCCGAGATCACCGAGGCCTTCTGGCAGGCCTGCCACGGCGATCAACGGGCGGCGGCCGAATACCTGGCCGAGCGCGGGGCGGACCTCAACTGGATCGGCTACGACGACCTCACGCCGCTCGACAACGCGCGGCGCAGCGGCGCCGATGAGCTGGCGGCCTGGGTCGAGGCTCGCGGCGGCACGTCCGCGGCGGAGCTCGACTGACATTCGCCTCCGCGACGGTACGGCGGGCATGCGGTCCCCCCAGATCCCCGGGCCTATCGTGCCCGCGTGGGGCGGCCATGGAGGCCGATCTTCCGGGCTGTCGATTTTGGCGTTGCCCGTTTGTCTACTCCGCGACCATCCGCAAGAAGGAGGAAGCGATGAAGTTCATGCTGTTGATCCACCAGGGCGATACCCCGACGCCGAGCTCCGAGGCCTGGTCGCGTCTCTCCGCGCAGGAGCAGCAGGCGGTCGCCACCGACTACAAGGCAGTCAGCGAGACGCCTGGCGTCACTCCGGGGCTTTGGCTCGCAGAGCCCGAGACGGCCAGCACCGTGCGCGTCGAGGACGGCAAGACGTTGATCACGGACGGCCCCTTCGCCGAGATCAAGGAGGCCGTGGGCGGCTACCTGCACTTCGAGGCCGATGACCTCGATGCCGCCATCGCGCTGGCCTCTCGCATCCCGGCCGCCCGCCTGGGCGGCGCGGTCGAAGTGCGCCCGATCAAGGAGTGGTGACCAAGCTCGATCGGGTCTTCCGCGCTCAGTGGGGTTACGTTCTCGCTGCCCTGATCGGCTTCCTCGGCGATTTCGATCTCGCCGAGGAAGCCGCGCAGGAGGCCTTCGCAATCGCTGCGGAGCGCTGGCCGCGAGACGGAGAGCCCACCAATCCAGGCGCGTGGCTGATCACGACGGCACGCAACCGGGCCATCAATCGCATTCGCCGCGACCGCACGCTCGCTGCCAAGACCCGCCTGCTCGAGCTGCGCGAGGAAGCCGAGGACGACGTGGACGCCACGACCTTTCCCGACGAGCGTCTGGAGCTCGTCTTCACCTGCTGCCACCCGGCACTCGCGATCGATGCCCAGGTCGCCCTCACGCTGCGCACGCTGGGCGGCCTGAGCACCGTCGAGATCGCCCGCGCCTTCCTCGTGCCCGAGCCGACGATGGCCCAGCGGCTGGTGCGCGCGAAGCACAAGATCAAGGCGGCGGGGATCCCGTTCCGCGTGCCACCGGACGACCTGCTGCCCGATCGGCTCGCCGCAGTGCTCGCCGTGGTCTACCTGATCTTCAACGAGGGCTACAGCGGCCGGGGCGAGCTCGCGGGCGAGGCGCTGCGGCTCGGCCGCTCGCTCGCGGAGCTGATGCCCGACGAGCCCGAGGTGCACGGGCTGCTCGCGATGATGCTGCTGCACGAGGCGCGCCGTCCCGCGCGCTACCGCGATGGCGATCTGGTGCTGCTGGCCGACCAGGACAGCTCGCTCTGGGACAGGCAGGGCATCACGGCGGGCCAGCTGGCGCTCGAGCGGGCCCTGGCCCTGCACGGGCGCGGCCCCTACGTCCTGCAGGCGGCGATCGCGTCACTGCACGCCGACGAGCCACGCGACTGGAACGAGATCGCGGCTCTCTACGGGGAGCTCTCCCGTATCACCGGCTCGCCCGTGGTGGAGCTGAACCGCGCGATCGCGGTGGCCGAGGCGGGAGCGCTCGGGGAGGGGCTGCAGATCGTGGACGACCTCGCCCTGGGCGACCATCCCCTGGGCGACTACCGCTACCTGCACTCGACCCGCGCCGACCTGCTCCGCCGCCTCGGCCGCACCCAGGAAGCGCTCGAGGCCTACCGCCAGGCGCTCGCGCTCACCTACGACGACGCGGAACGCCGCCTGCTCGAGCGGCGCCTCGTGGAGCTCGGCTAAGACGCTCTACGACGCGTCGTAGGTGCGCATCGGCCCGTCGAACGCGAGCGTGACGTGCGCGTCGACGGCCGGGGCAAGGTCGCCCCGCGTGCGCGCGACCAGCTCGAGCAGGCCGGCGCCCGTCTCCAGGCTGAGTCGCGCGATCGCGTCGTGCCCGAAGTAGGTCACCGCGGTCACACGCGCCGTGAGTGGCGGCCGATGCCCGTTCTTGAGGGCCGTGAGCAGGATCTGCTCGGGCCGGATGAGCACGAGCCCGTCCCCGGCGCTGCGCGATCCCGCCTCGATGGGTAGCTCGCCCAGGGGCGTGTGCGCCGTGCCGCCGTTGAAGCGGGCCGCGAGCAGGTTCGTGTCGCCGAGGAAGTGAGCGACCTCCAGCGTCTCCGGCTGCTGGTAGACGGCTCGCGGCGCAGCGTGCTGCACGATGCGGCCGTCGTACAGGATGGCGACGACGTCAGCGAGCGAGAGCGCCTCCTCCTGGTCGTGCGTGACGAGCACGACGGTGGTGCCGAGCGACGCGAGCAACTGCTTGATCTCGGCCCGCAGGCTGTCGCGCAGGCCGGCGTCCAGCGCGGCGAAGGGCTCGTCGAGCAGGATCAGCCGCGGTTCTGGCGCCAGGGCGCGCGCGACGGCGACGCGCTGCTGCTGGCCGCCGGAGAGCTCGTGCGGGCGGCGGTGGCCGAGCCCGCCAAGCCCGATCAGCTCGAGCAGCTCGGTCACCCGCGCGCCGCTGCGGTCGCGGCGTGGGAGCCCGAAGCCCACGTTCTCGGCGACGCTGAGGTGCGGGAAGAGGAGGCCCTCCTGGGGCACGTAGCCGATGCGCCTGCGATGCGCGGGGACGTGGTGCTGCCCGTCGTCGAACGTCTCGCCGTTGAGCGCGATGCGGCCACTGTCCGGACGGTCGAAGCCCGCGATCAGCCGCAGCAGCGTCGTCTTGCCCGATCCCGACGGGCCGAGGACGGCCGCGAAACCGCCTGCGGGCACCGTCAGCGCGACGTCGCTCAGCACGGCCGTCGAGCCGTAGGACTTCGCGACGCCGGCGACGGTCAGGGTGCTCACGTGCTCGTCGCCGCCAATGCGTCGAACCAGCGCACCAGGAAGTAGGTGGGCACGGCCGAGATCGCGATCATGAGCGCCGCGTAGGGCGCGGCCGCGCCGTAGGCGAGACCGGAGCTGTAGGTCCAGAAGCGCGTCGCGAGTGTTTCCGTGCCGGTGGGGCGGAGGACGAGGGTGGCGGTCAATTCGGTCACGGATGAGAGGAAGACGATGGAGACCGCGGCTGCGAGCCCCGGTGCGATCAAGGGCAGGGTTACGCGTCTGAAGACCGCGAGCGGCGGTTGCCCGAGCGAGCGCGCCGCTTCTTCGAGCCTGGGCGAGGCCTGGGCGATGCTCGGCCGGATGGCGATCAGCGCCAGTGGGAAGAACAGCACGGCGTAGGCCGTGATGAGCAGCGTGGAGGACTGGTACAGCCCGAAGGCGTGGCGTACGGCGAAGTAGGCGAGCGCCAGGGCGATGATCAGGCCGGGCATCGCGCGGGCGATGTAGGTGCTGCGCTCGAGCAGCCGCGCGAGCGGCGTCGGGTAGCGGACGGCGAGTACGGCCACCGGGATGGCGGCGAGCGTCGTGACCAGCGCAGCCGCGACGCCGAGGCCGACGGTCGAGAGCGCGGCAGCGGTGATCGACGCCGACGGCAGCGTGGTGGAGCTGCCGGCCAGCAGCCAGTAGACGAGGGCGCCCACGGGGACGCCGATCGCGAGCGCCACCAGTGCGGCAAGCGCGAGCACGGCCGGCACGGCGCGCAGGCCGAGCCGCAAACGGCGCCGCTTGGCGGTCGCCTCCGAGGTCGGCGGCGTGCGGCCCTGGAGGCCGGACTCCGCGCCCAGCAGCAGCAGGCAGAGCGCGACGAGCACCAGCGAGAGCACCGCCGATGAGGCCGCGTCGAAGCCCAGCTGATACTCGGTGTAGATCTCGGTCGTGAACGTGCGGAAACCGAGCAGCGAGAAGGCGCCGTACTCGGCCAGCAGGTGCAGGGCGATGATCAGGCCGCCGCCGAGCAGCGCGAGGCGGAGCTGCGGCAGCGTCACGCGCCTGAACACGGCGAACGAGCGCAGCCCCTGGCTGCGCGCGACGTCCTCGAGCGCGGCGTCCGCGCGCCGCAGGCTTGCGATCGCCGGCAGCATGACGAGCGGGTAGTAGGAGAGCGTGCTGACGAGAACGGCTCCGCCCAGGCCGCGCACCCGGTCGTCGAGCCCGACCCACGCGTAGCCGTTGACGAACTCGGGGACGGCGAGCGGGAGCGCGAGCACGACCGCCCACATGCGCCGCAGCGGCAGATCCGTGCGCTCGAGCAGCCAGGCCGCCGCGGCGCCGATGACCGCGCACAACGGCGTCACGATCACGACGAGCTCCACCGTGTTGCGGAGCAGCTCCTCGACGTGGGGGAGCCGCAGCAGGTCGATCGCCTTCGCCCAGCCGGCACTCGAGGCCTGCACCCCGACGAAGATCAGTGGCAGCAGCAGGACTGCGCCGATCGGCAGCGACAGGAGCCACAGTGGGGCGGGACCGAGCCGACGCCGCCGTAGCGGCGTCACCGACCCGATCCCGCCCAGTGCGCTCATGCGCTAGAGCAGCCCGACCTGCTGGAGCATGGCGAGCGCGGCCTTGCCATCGCCAAGCTGCGTCGCGTTGACATTCGCCGGGACGATGGAGCCGAGCGAGCGCGCGACTCTGTGGTTCGTGACACCCGGGCGCAGCGGGTACTCGTAGCTCTCGGAGGTGGCGATGATCGTCTGCGCGGGCTTGCTGACGAGATAGGCCAGGAAGCGCTGCGCATCTGCGGAGTCCTTGCTCGACTTCAGGACGGCCGCGCCCGAGACGTCGACGAGCATGCCCGGATCGCGCGGCGCGAAGTAGTGCACCGCCGAGTGCGTAGCGCCCGCGCCGACCTCGTCGCGCAGCCGGTACCAGTAGTAGTGGTCGACCAGGCCGGTCAGCACCGTCCCCTGGTTGACGGCGGCCACGATCGCCTCGTTATCCGCCATCACCTCGGCGTTCCTCTTGATCGCCTTCAGCCAGGCGAGCGCGGCGGCGTTGCCGCGTAGGCGCGCGATCGACGTGATCAGTGGCTGGAAGTCCGTCTCACCGGGCGCGATCGCGAGCTTGCCCTTCCACCTCGGCGAGGCGAGATCCAGCAGCGAGCGGGGCAGCCCGGCGGGCTTGAGCTTGCCCGTGTTGTAGACCAGCACGGCCGCACGAGCCGAGACGGCGACCCAGCTGCCCGAGGGCGAGCTGCGGGCGTGCGGCACGGCGTCGAGCGTCGCGGCAGCCACCTTGGCCAGCAGGTTCTTCTCGGCGAGCACCTGCAGCGCCGGCGCATTCTCCGCGAGGAAGACGTCCGCCGGCGACTTCGACCCCTCCTGCATGATCTGGTTCGCGAGCGTGGCCTCGTCGGCCGAGCGGACATCGACGCGGATCCCCGTGCGCTTCCCGAAGTCTGAGACGAGCTTCGACACCGTTTGCTCGTGCTGGCCGCTGTACAGCGTGATCGAGCCCGCACGAGCTCCGTCATGACCCGTCCCGGCGGCCACGGCCGTCGAGGCGAACGCGGCGGTGACGATGGCGCAGAGGCCGCCGATCGCCCAGGCGCGGTACGGGTGTCGTCGCTTCGGTCCCATGGATCTCCCGTCGTGATCTGGCGGCTCGGGCACGTTGAGCTCGCCATTAGGAGTACCTAAAGTTAGGGCGGGCTAAGTAGCTTGTCAAGGGATTGCGCCACCAGATCAACGGACTCGAGGGAGGCGGCGCGCACGCCGCAACCCGCGACCATTGCGCCTCACCACATTCGCGGCCGCGTAGCATTCGCGCGCGGCTCCCCCTTGACCCCCGCGGAGCCGCAGGGGACCCCGTGCTCGGACCTGCGGGCGGGCCGGGGAAGCGAAAGCGACAGCTGGGGGTCACATGAACGCGAACGAGCGCGGGCAACAGACAGTGGAGCTCGCACAGCACGCGCCGGACATCGCGATCGCGACACTGCGCGGCGAGCATGATCTCGACTCGAGGGCCGAGCTGGACGGAGCCTTGACGCGCGGCAGCGAGCACAGCTTCCTGCTCGTCGACCTCAGCGAGTGCGGCTTCCTCGACTCCACCGTCATCGGGCTGCTCGTCGTGACGTGTCAGCGCATGTGGGAGCGCGACGGCCGGCTCGAGCTCGTCGTCCCGGCGGAGGCCGCGGCGCTCCAGCGGGTGATGGAGATCGCGGGGCTGACGACCTTCCTCACGATCCACGAGACGCGGAGCGAGGGGATCGCCGCGATGGAGGCGGCCGGCTGAGGAGTCTGCGCCGCGTTCAGGCATCATGCAGAGCCCGGAGTCGTCCAGAGAGGCTGAACGTGTCCATCCGCTCGACAACCGGCGCGACCGCCGCGGCCGGATCCCTCGGCGAGTTCGCACGCTATCCGCTGACCTTCGGTCCCTCGCCCGTCCACAGGCTCGAGCGGCTGACCCGGCACCTCGGCGGCGCGTCCGTGTGGGCCAAGCGCGACGACTGCAACTCGGGCCTGGCGTTCGGCGGCAACAAGACCCGCAAGCTCGAGTACCTCGTCGCCGACGCGCTCGCCAAGGGCTGCGACACGCTTGTCTCGATCGGCGGCGTGCAGTCGAACCACACCCGGCAGGTCGCCGCGGTCTCGGCGCGCGCCGGGCTCAGATGCGTGCTCGTGCAGGAGAGCTGGGTCGATTGGCCGGATGTCGTCTACGACCGCGTCGGCAACATCCTGCTCAGCCGGATCATGGGCGCCGACGTCCGCCTGGTGAAGGCGGGCTTCGGCATCGGCTTCAAGGAGAGCTGGGAGGCGGCGATCCGCGACATCGAGGCCGCCGGCGGCACGCCGTATGCGATCCCGGCCGGCGCCTCCGACCACCCGCTCGGCGGGCTCGGCTTCGCGAGCTGGGCCCACGAGGTCGAGCAACAGGAGCGCGAGCTCGGCGTGTTCTTCGACACCGTCATCGTCTGCGCCGTCACGGGATCGACGCAGGCCGGCATGATCGCCGGCTTCGCGTTGCAGGACCGGTCGCGTCGCGTGATCGGCATCGACGGCTCGGCCAAGCCCGCCGAGACACGCGCGCAGGTGGCGCGCATCGCCCGCCAGACCGCGGGGCTGATCGGTCTCCAACGCGACCTGCGCGAGGACGAGATCAGTCTCGATGAGCGCTACCACGCCGGCACGTATGGCATCCCGGATGAGCGCACGCTCGAGGCGATCCGGCTCGCCGGCCGCCTCGAGGGCATGATCACCGACCCCGTCTACGAGGGGAAGTCCATGGCGGGGCTGATCGACCTGATCTCGCGCGGAGAGATCGACCCGGGCTCCAACGTGCTCTACGCGCACCTCGGTGGCCAGCCGGCGCTGAACGGCTACGGCGCGCTCTTCGCGTGAGGCGCCGCGTCGCAGCTGGATGGGTCGTCGCCGCGTCGCTGCTCGCGTGCAGCCCGGCCCAGGCGCCGGCCGGCACGCCGGGTGGGCTTGTCCGTGCTCCCGCCCCGCAGGCCACGCTGGCCCAGCTGGTGCAGGACGTCGGCGGGCGCGGCGCCGCGGCGATGCCGCAGCGCTACGCCTACCTGGAGAAGATCGACAGCCATCTCCAGGACGTGGCCGAGAGCCGGCTGGGCGCCGGGGACGCGGCCGCCGCAGCAACCGCGGCGCGGCGCCAGGGCGTGACGATCACGGCCGGGGGCGACGCGCTGGCCGACGTTTACGTCAGTGGCGATCCGGCTCGTGCTGCCGCCGCTCTGCGCGCGCTCGGCATGCGCGTGACGGCCGTCAGCGAGCGGGAGCCCCAGCGCATCGTCGAGGGCTACCTGCCGCCGGAGGCGATCGCCAGGGCGGCGGCGCTCGACAAGACGAGGGCGATCGTCACGCCGGTCGCGCGCCTCGCTACGGGAAGCGTGACCTCCCAGGGCGATGACGCGATCAACGGGCCGGAGGCACGGGCGCTCGGCCCGGCGGGAGCGGGCGTCCCGGTCGGGATCATCTCCGACTCGATCAACAGCGTGGGCGGCGGGATCGCTCATTCGGTCGCGAGCGCGGACCTGCCGGCCGACACCGCGGACCTGTCGAGCCCGCCGTCCAGCGGCACGGACGAGGGCCGGGCGATGGCCGAGATAGTCTATGACGAGGCGCCCGGCGTGAGCCGGATCCGCTTCGCGACCGCCAACGGCGGGCCGGCCGCGAAGGCGCACGCGATCGATGCCCTGGTCGCCGACGGCGCGAAGGTGATCGCGGACGACACGAGCTACATCACGGAGCCGTTCTTCCAGGACGACGTGATCGCGCAGGCCGTCGATCGCGCGAAGGCTGCGGGCGTCGCGTATCTCGTGTCCGCCGGCAACGACGGGCAGAACGGCTGGGGCGCCGCCTACGCGCCGGCACCCGATCCGTCGGGGCAGAGTGCGAGCACCGAGGACTTCGATCCCGGCCCGGCGGTCGACACGGTTCAGACGATCGGGACGTTCGGCAGCGGCGATGTCGCGAATCTCGTGCTCCAATGGGCGGAGCCCTGGGGCCAGGCGTCGTCTGATTTCGCGGTCGACGTGTACCAGCAAGGCAATCCCACGCCGATTCCCGTAAGCGACACGAACAACCTTGCGACGGGCATTCCCGAGGAGTTCGTGCACCTCCAGTTCGGTGCGACGGCCACCATCGGCGTCGCGATCCGGCGCGTCTCGGGCAGCGGCACTCCCTTCCTCAAACTCGTGGCCTTCACGAATGGGGCCGGGCAGGTGAACATCGAGCACCTGGCGGACGGCGGTGCGATCGACCCCGGTGCCTCTTCCGCGGACGGTGCTTTGACCGTTGCAGCCTCGGATTGGTCGACGCCGACCGTCCCGGAGGCCTACAGCTCACGCGGCCCCGTCACGCACTTCTTCGACGCGAGTGGCGCCCGCTTTGCCGTGGCGGAGACGCGCCAGAAGCCCGACCTCGCAGCCCCGGACGACGTGCAGACGAGCATCGCGCCCATGTTCTCCCCGTTTCCGGGGACGAGTGCCGCTGCGCCTGCGGCTGCCGGCATCGCAGCGTTGATTCGCTCCGCGAAGCCGGCCATGCCGATCGACGAGCTGTACGCGATCATGACGAGCCCCGAGAACGCCCTGGACTGCCCGGCTCCGGGCAACCCGGACATCGACTGCGGCGCCGGCTTCCTGCTCGCAGACAGCGCCCTCGCGATGGCTCTCGATCCCACGCCGCCGGTGATCGCCCCGGTGCTCTCCCCGGCGCGGCCCGACGGCACGAACGACTGGTACCGCGAACCGGTCGGCGTGACCTGGCAGGTCGAGGATCCCGACTCTCCGGTCGTCGCTCCGGCGGGCTGCGCTCCGGCGAGCCTGACGGCCTCGGCGTCGGTCAACTGCAGCGCGACGAGCGCGGGCGGCACGACGTCGGTTCCCGTGAGTGTGAGAATCGATGGGTCGCCGCCGTCGGCCCCGGCCTTCACGGGCATCGGAGCGAAGACCTACGTGCCGTCGACGCTGCCGCGCTCCCGGACGGTCGCCTGCAAGGCCGCCGACCCGACCTCCGGCGTCGTGAGCTGCAGCGTGGCCGGCTACCACTCGGCGTTCGGCACGCACCTGCTCAGCGCCACCGCGACGAACGGCGCCGGGCTGACGGCCACGAGCACCCTCCGCTACACGGTCGCCAAGCCCGTGGCCATCGCACGGCTGAGGCTGTCGAAGCTCGGCCTGCCGAGGCTCCGGACAGCTGGCCTGACGCTCACCGTGCAGGTCGCCGCGGCCTCGACCAGGCTCGTCGCCAGGCTCGTCGCCGTCGTCCCGAACGCGTCCGCCACGGGCACGCGTGCCGTGGCGGTGGGGGCGGTGACCAGCAAGGTGCCTGCGGGCACCCGGACGCTGCACGTCAGGTTGACGACGCGCGGCAGGGCGCTGCTGAGCGCGCTCCCCAGGACGACGCTGAAGCTCACGCTCAGCGGCCGGTCCGCGCACGCGAGGAGCGCGAGCCTGCAGAGCTCGCTGGTCGTACGGCGCTGACGCTCCGGGGCACGGGCCTGGCGCGCGTCATCGAAGCTCCGTGACGAGACCTCCTTCAGGGGCTAGGCGGCAGCGAAAAGCAGTGGCACACTGGCGCCCGGAGTCGGCTACCGGCCTTGAGCTGCAACCGACGACACCCGCTCCGGCGGGGCGCCCCAGAGCCTCCCGACTCGCTTGCGCCCCGCCGGGCAGGGCGTGCTCCTTCGACTGGACCCGCCTCGACGTTCTATGGTCGGGGAGCCTGTCCCCGCGTCGAGGATGTCAGCATGCCGTACCTGCCCGCCGAGGATCGTTACGAGCGCATGATCTACAACCGCTGCGGGCGCAGCGGGCTGCGGTTGCCGGCCATCTCGCTCGGCCTGTGGCAGAACTTCGGCGGCGACCGGCCGCTCGAGACGAGTCGCGCGATCGTGCGGCGGGCGTTCGACCTCGGCATCACGCACTTCGATCTGGCGAACAACTACGGCCCGCCCTACGGCTCCGCCGAGGAGACGTTCGGCGCGCTGCTGCAGAAGGATCTCTCGCCCTTCCGCGACGAGCTCGTGATCTCGACGAAGGCCGGCTACGACATGTGGCCCGGTCCCTACGGCGACCACGGCTCGCGCAAGTACCTGCTGGCGAGCCTCGATCAGAGCCTGCAGCGCATGGGGCTCGAGTACGTCGACATCTTCTACTCGCACCGGCGCGACCCCGACACGCCGATGGAGGAGACGCTCGACGCACTGGCCACCGCGGTGCGGCAGGGCAAGGCGCTGTATGCGGGCATCTCGTCGTATTCCGCGGAGCGCACAGCCCAGGCTGCCCGGATCATGCGTGACCTGGGCACGCCCCTCCTGATCCATCAGCCCTCGTACTCGATGCTCAACCGCTGGATCGAACGAGGCCTGCTGGACGTCCTCGGGGACGAGGGGATCGGCTGCATCGTCTTCTCGCCGCTCGCGCAGGGCATGCTCACCGACCGCTATCTCGGCGGCATCCCGGCCGGCTCGCGCGCAAGCCGTAGCGGGTCGCTCTCGCCCGACATGCTCACCGACCAGGCGCTGGAGAAGATCCGGGCGCTCGATGCGCTCGCCAAGCAGCGCGGCCAGACGCTGGCGCAGATGGCCCTGGCCTGGGCGCAGCGCGATCCGCGCGTGACCTCGACGCTCGTGGGCGCGAGCAGCGTCGAGCAGCTCGAGGTCAACGTCGGCGCGCTCGACAACCTGACCTTCACCGCGGAGGAGCTGGCGGAGATCGACCGCCATGCGACCGACAGCGGCATCAACCTCTGGGCGGGCTCGAGCGACGAATGAGCGGCGATCTGCACACGCCGCTCTGCGATCTGCTGGGCATTCGCCTGCCGATCCTGCTCGCAGGCATGGCCCAGGGCCCGGGCACGCCCGAGCTCGCCGCCGCTGTGACGCGCGCCGGCGGTCTCGGAGTGTTCGGGGCCTCGGGGATGACCGTCGAAGCGCTCGAAAGGGGTCTGGCGCGGGCGCGCGAGCTCGCGCCCGAGGGGCCGTTTGGCGTCAACGTGCAACTTGCGCCGCCGACGCCCGCGACGGGCGAGCGCGACCGCATCCTGGAGGTACTGCGGCCCTTCCGGCGCGAGCTGGGGTTGCCGGACGAGCCGCCCGACCCGCCCCCGGCGGCATCTCCGGTCGCACTCGCCGAGGCCGCGCTCGCGGCGGGCGTCTCGGTGATCGCGACGTTCGACGACCCCTCGCCGGTGGCGGAGGCTACACGCGCCGCCGGCGCGCACCTGCTGCCGCTCGTGACGACGGTGGACGAAGCCGTCCGCGCCGTCGCCTGCGGTGCCGACGCCGTGATCACACAGGGCGGGGAGGCCGGCGGCCACCGCGGCACGTTCGGCGTGGGTGCCGCCGGGGGTCCGGTTGCGCCCGCGGTCGTCGGGACGTTCGCGCTCGTGCCGCAGGTTGTCGACGCGGTCGGGCCTGGCGTGCCCGTGGTCGCCTCGGGCGGGATCATGGACGGCCGCGGCATCGTCGCCGTGCTCGCGCTCGGGGGCCAGGGCGTGTCGCTCGGCACGCGCTTCCTGCCCGCGCTGGAGAGCGGTGCGGTCGACGCGTATTCCGGCGCGCTGCCGGAGACACGCGGCGAGCGCACGGTCGTCACCGACGCGATCACGGGGCGGCCGGCGCGCTGGGTGCGCAATCGCCTCGTCGACGCCCTCGTCGAGGCCCGCGCCGGCACGCTGGGCTGGGGGCAGCAGGCGCGCCTCGTGGCCGACCTGCGCCGCGCGGCAGCGGAGCAGGGTCGCGCCGACCTGATGCCGATGCTGGCGGGCCAGGGCGCAGCGCTGAGCGGCGCGCGCGAGCCTGCAGAGGAGATCGTCGCCCGGCTCGTGCGCGAGGCTGAGGCCGCGCTCCGCGGCCTCAGCGCCGACCTCTAGGCTGACGCTCGTGTTCCCGCGCCAGCTCGAGTACCTCGTCGCGCTCGAGCGGGAGCGCCACTTCGGGCGTGCCGCGCGCGCCTGCCACGTCTCGCAGCCGACGCTCTCGACGGGGCTGCGCAAGCTGGAGGCCGAGCTCGGGGTGCCGCTCGTGCGCCGCGGGCAGCGCTTCGAGGGCTTCACGCGGGAGGGCGAGCGCGTGGTGCTCTGGGCGCATCGCATCCTGGCGGACTACGACGGCCTCGGGCACGAGCTGTCGCAGATCCGCGGCGGCCTGGAGGGCACGCTGCGGATCGGCGCGATCCCGACCTCTCTGCCCACGATCTCGCTCGTGACCTCGCCGTTCTGCGAGCGCCACCCGCTCATGCACGTGGAGGTGCTCTCGCTCTCCTCGCGAGAGATCGAGCGACGGCTGGACGCCTTCGAGCTGGACGCCGGCCTCACCTACCTCGACAACGAGCCACTCGGCAACGTGCGCACGCTGCCGCTCTACCGCGAGCGCTACGTGCTGCTGTGCGCCGTGGACGGGCCGTTCGCCGGCCGCTCGACCGTGGAGTGGGCGGAGGCGGCGACCGTGCCGCTGTGCCTGCTCTCGCGCGACATGCAGAACCGGCGCATCCTCGACGACATCTTCGCCTCCGCCGGCGCCGTGGCCTCTCCCACGGTCGAGACGAACTCGATCTCGACGCTCTGCTCGCACGTGCGCCGCGGCTGGTCGAGCGTGATGGCGCACGCCTGGCTTGCGCTCTTCGGCGTCCCCGAGGCGATGCGCGCGGTGCCGCTCGTCGCGCCCGAGGTGACGCACTCGATCGGCATCGTCGTGCCCGACGCCGAGCCGCTGCCGCCGCTCACCTCGGCGCTCGCCGAGCTGTCGCTGCGGCTCGACCTCGAGAGCGAGGTCGACCGCCTCGTCGCGGGCAGCCGCGCCAAGCGCAAGCGATAGTCGCCGTCTATTGCGGAGTGCGCAGCATCGATTTGCGGACAATCGGGGACGGATGCATCCTACGGATAAGAACCACCCGCTAGGGAGGATTTTCCCGAATGCCCAAAGGCCGTCTCACGACCCCGCTCGTCCGCTCCGGCGGAACCCTCCGGCCCGCCTCTTGGGATGAGGCCCTCGACGTCGTCGCCGAGGGCTTCAACCGCGTGCGGCAGACCGACACGACCGAGTCCTTCGGCATGTTCTCGTGCTCCAAGGCATCGAACGAGATGAACTTCCTGGCGCAGAAGTTCGCGCGCCAGGTGATGGGCACGAACAACATCGACTCGTGTAACCGCACCTGACACGCGCCCAGTGTCGTCGGTCTGGCGACAGCGTTCGGTGCCGGCGGCGGGACCTCGTCCTACCGCGAGATCGAGGAGACGGATGTCATCTTCCTGTGGGGATCGAATGCCCGTGAGACACATCCGATCTTCTTCCACCACCTGCTCAAGGGCGTGCACAACGGCGCGCGCCTGTTCACGGTCGACCCTCGCCGGACCTCCTCGGCGAAGTGGGCCGACGGCTGGCTCGGGCTCGACGTCGGCACCGACATCGCGCTCGCGCACACCATGGCGCGGGAGATCATCCACGCCGACCTCGTGAACCATCGCTTCGTCGATCGCGCCACGGTCGGGTTCGCCGAGTTCGCGGCCCACGTCGAGCCGTTCACGCTGGCGGAGGGTGAGCGCCTCACGGGCGTCCCGGCCGACATGATCCGAGACACCGCGCATGCGTTCGCGCGCGCCGACAGGGCGATGATCTGCTGGACGCTGGGCATCACCGAGCACCACGTGGGCGTCGACAACGTCCTGTCGCTGATCAACCTCAGCCTGCTGTGCGGCCACGTCGGCCGCTGGGGCTCGGGCCTCAACCCCCTGCGCGGCCAGAACAACGTGCAGGGCGGGGGCGACATGGGCGCCATCCCGAACAAGCTGCCGGGCTTCCAGGACATCGAGCGCGACGCCGAGGCGCTGGCGCGCTACGAGGCGGCCTGGGGCTGCACCATCGTCCCCCGCTACGGCTGGAACCTGACGCAGATGTTCGAGGGCATGAAGCGCGGGGAGCTGCGCTCGCTCTACGTGATCGGCGAGAACCCCGCGCAGTCCGAGGCCGACATCAAGCACACGCGCGAGCTGCTCTCGGGCCTCGACTTCCTGGTCGTGCAGGACATCCTGCTCACCAAGACCGCCGAGCTGGCCGACGTGGTGCTGCCATCGAGCGCCTCCTGGTGTGAGTCCGAGGGCACCGTCACCAACTCCGAGCGCCGCGTCCAGCGCGTGCGCAAGGCGCTCGACCCGCCCGGCGAGGCACGAGACGACGGCTGGATCATCAGCGCCATCGCCGATCGCATGGGCTTCGGCTGGGGCCAGCCGACGGCCGAGGAGGCCTGGAGGGAGCTGCGCTCGCTCTCGCCCATGCACCGCGGCATGAGCTACGAGAAGCTCGATCGTCTCGGCGGGCTCCAGTGGCCGTGCCCCGACGAGGAGAGCACCGGCTCGCCCTTCCTGCATGCTCGCCTGTGGGCCGAGCCGCTCGAGGGAGAGCCCGCCCCGTTCTCGCCCGTCGAGCACAAGCCGCCCTACGAGGCGCTGGACGCCGAGTATCCGATCCGGCTGACCACCGGGCGCCGGCTCGAGTCGTACAACACCGGAGTGCAGACGAACCGCTACCGCTCGCCGCTGCACCGCGGCGAGTCGCTCGACCTCTCGCCCGAGGACGCCGAGCGGCTGCTGGTCGAGGAGGGCGAAGTCGTACGCGTGTCGTCGCGCCGCGGCTCGGTCGAGACGCCCGTGCACGTCGATCCCGCGCTGCGGCCTGGGCTCATGTTCATGACGTTCCACTTCCCCGACCAGGTCGACACCAACCTGCTCACGATCGACGTCACCGACCCCAAGAGCGGGACCGCGGAGTTCAAGGCCTGCGCGATCCGGGTCGACAAGCTCGCCGCGCCCAAGCAGCAGGCCAGCGCGCTGGTCGCCGAGCCGGCCACGATCCCCGGAGACTGATGGACATCCACCTCCTGAACGCCGCGCCGACCGTTGCCGAGAGCGCTGCCGTCGAGCACGTGCTCGGCCCGCCCTCGGGCGGCTGGGACGGCGGCGCCCGCGATTCCGACCGGCAGGGCCACTCGCTGCGCGGCGGGGGGCACGAGGCGCGCTCGCGGAGGCATCTGCTGCTCCCGGTGCTGCTCTCGGTGCAGGAGCACGTCGGCTGGATCAGCCCGGGCGCTCTCAACCATATTGCCGAGCGGTTGACGGTGCCGCCCGCCGACGTGTACGGCGTTGCGACGTTCTACGCGCTGCTGAGCGTCGAGCCGCGGCCGCCGCGCGTCGTGCACGTGTGCGAGGACCTGGCCTGCCGTTGCAACGGCTCGCAGGAGCTGATCGCCCAGCTCGAGGAGCACGTCGGGGCCGAGGGCGAGCTCAACGCCGACGGCTCCGCCACCTGGCTGCGCAGCCCGTGCCTCGGGCAGTGCGACCGCGCGCCGGCGGCGATGCTGACCGTCGCCGGCGAGCATCCGCAGGAGCACGTGCTCGCCCCGGTAACCGCGTCGGACGTCCTGACGGCGATCGACGGTGGCCAGCTCTCAGGAGTCGACCCGGTCACTCCGCTGCCGCAGAGCGGCGACGACTCGCTCCGCCTGCTCTCCCGCGTCGGACGTGTCGATCCGACGAGCCTCGACGACTACCGGGCCGCGGGCGGCTACGCCGCGCTGCGGCGCGCGATCGAGCTGGGCGGGGAAGGCGTGATCCGCGAGCTCAAGGATTCGCACCTGATGGGTCGCGGCGGAGCGGCCTTCCCGACGGGCGTCAAGTGGGAGGCCGTGGCGCATCAGTCCGCCCGGCCGCACTACCTGATCTGCAACGCCGACGAGTCCGAGCCCGGGACGTTCAAGGACCGTGTCGTGATCGAGGGCGATCCCTACTCGCTGATCGAGGCGATGACGATCGCCTCCTTCGCGACGGGCTGCGAGCACGGCTACGTCTACCTGCGCGGCGAGTACCCGCAGGCGCACGCCATCCTGGGCGCGGCGCTCGCCGAGGCGCGCCGGCGCGGGTTCCTGGGCGACGACGTGCTCGGAGAGGGCTTCGCCTTCGACATCGAGATCCGCAAAGGGGGCGGCGCCTACATCTGCGGCGAGGAGACGGCGATCTTCAACTCGATCGAGGGTTTCCGCGGTGAGCCGCGTTCGAAGCCGCCCTTCCCGGTCGTTGCGGGGCTGTTCGGCAAGCCGACCGTTGTCAACAACGTCGAGACGCTCGTCAACGTCCTGGACGTCGTGCTCGCGGGCGGGCCGGGCTACGCCGAGACGGGCACCGAAGGGTCGAGCGGCACCAAGCTGTTCTGCCTCTCGGGCAACGTGACGCTCCCCGGTGTGTACGAGGTGCCCTTCGGCGCGACGCTGGCGGAGCTGCTCGAGCTGGCGGGCGGGGTCGCGGAGGGGCGCGAGCTGCAGGCGGTGCTGATGGGAGGGGCCGCCGGCGGCTTCCTGCGCCCCGACGAGCTCGACCTGCCGCTGACGTTCGGGGGCGCGCGCGAGGCCAAGACGACGCTCGGCTCCGGCGTGGTGCTCGTGCTCGACGACCGCGTCGACCTGCCGCGCTTCCTGCAGCGCATCGCAGCGTTCTTCCGCAACGAGTCGTGCGGGCAGTGCGTGCCCTGCAGGGTCGGCACCGTGCGACAGCAGGAAGCCCTCGCGCGCCTCGTCTCGGGCCGCACGCGCGGCGGGGCGGGCGCCGAGCTCGCGCTCGTCGCGGAGATCGGCCAATGCATGCGCGACGCCTCGATTTGCGGGCTCGGCCAGACCGCGTCGAGTGCCATCGAATCGGCGATCGGGCGCCTCGGCGCCTTCGGGGGTGCGACGTGAGCAGCCAGCCGCTGTCCCTGCCCAAGCGCATGATCGAGCTGGAGATCGACGGGCAACCGGTGCGCGTGTTCGAGGGGCAGACGATCCTCGACGCGCTGCGCAAGCTCGGCATCGAGACGCCCACGCTCTGCTACGGCGACACGCTCCAGCCGGCCAACGCCTGCCGGGTCTGCGTCGTCGAGCTGGAGGGCGGGCGCGTGCTCGCGCCGTCGTGCTCGCGCAAGGCCGAGGCAGGTATGAAGGTGCGCACCGACTCGGAGCGCGTGCGGCACTCGCGCCGGCTGGTACTCG